>NZ_AFQU01000001.1:1260000-1943250 GCF_000220065.1 Streptococcus sp. oral taxon 056 str. F0418
CCGTCAGGCGTGTAAAAGCGTGCGTGGGTTCGAATCCCACATCCTCCTTTAGAGAATATAATACTATCGCGGGATGGAGCAGCTAGGTAGCTCGTCGGGCTCATAACCCGAAGGTCGTAGGTTCAAATCCTGCTCCCGCAATAAGGCTCGGTAGCTCAGTTGGTAGAGCAATGGATTGAAGCTCCATGTGTCGGCGGTTCGATTCCGTCTCGCGCCATTTTGTTTATATCATTTTGGAAGGGTAGCGAAGAGGCTAAACGCGGCGGACTGTAAATCCGCTCCTTCGGGTTCGGGGGTTCGAATCCCTCCCCTTCCATAACCTTTACGGGCATAGTTTAAAGGTAGAACTAAGGTCTCCAAAACCTTCAGTGTGGGTTCAATTCCTACTGCCCGTGTTTAATAATATGGCGGGTGTGGTGAAGTGGTTAACACACCAGATTGTGGCTCTGGCATGCGTGGGTTCGATCCCCATCACTCGCCTATTTATTAATATTGGGGTATAGCCAAGCGGTAAGGCAAGGGACTTTGACTCCCTCATGCGTTGGTTCGAATCCAGCTACCCCAGTTAAACTTGAGCCGGCGTGGCGGAATTGGCAGACGCGCTGGACTCAAAATCCAGTGTCCTCACGGACGTGCCGGTTCGACCCCGGCCGCCGGTATAGCTTAAGTTTACTGAGAGATAAGGTTTTTAGTCCTTATCTTTTTTATCTTAATATTTTTTGAGTTCCTTAAAATCTGAATTCATTGTCAACTGTGGTGGTTTGATGAAAAGTTATAACCTGGAGAGGACCAACTTGGTTCTCTCCTTTTTGATGTTCAAAGCGATGAGGATTCTAGTTTTAAAGTTTTCAAAGTTCCGGAAGCCAAAAGCATTGCGCTTGATGACCTTAATGAGGTTATTAGTCGCCTCTAGTTTCACGTTTGAGTAGGGCAGTTCCAGTGCGTTCATAGTCTTGTCCTTATCTTCCAAAAAGGTCTTAAAAACAGTTTGAAAAATAGGATTTACACAAGAAATAGTTTCTTCAATCAGTTCAAAGTAATGGTCTGTTTGTTTCTCTTGGAAATGAAACAGTAATAGTTGATAGAGTTCATAGTGCTCTCTAAGTTCTTGAGAGTATGCAAGGAGCTTTTCGAAAATCTCATTATTGGTCAAGTGTAAGCGAAAAGTAGGGCGATAAAAACGTTTATCACTGAGTTTACGGCTATCCTTTTGAATGAGTCTCCAGTAACGTTTTAGTGCCTTATATTCGTGCGATTTACGATCAAAATGATTCATGATTTGGATGCGAAGACGATTCATAGCTCGACTGAGATGTTGGACAATGTGAAAGCGGTCGAGAACGATTTTAGCGTTAGGGAGTGAAACAGTCTGGGGGACTGTTTCAGCCTGAGCCTAGAAATTCGAAAGCGAAGTTTTCTGGCAATATCGTAGTAGGTGCTAAACATATCTATGGTAATGACTTTCACGCAACTTCTCACCTGTCTAGAATAACGAAGGAAATGATTGCGAATAGTCACTTGAGTCCGCCCATCTAGGATAGCTACGATCTTTCTGGAATCAAAATCCTGTGCAATGAAGCTCATTTTACCTTTCTTGAAGCTGTATTCATCCCAAGACATGTGAGTTGGAAGGAAAGATAAATCTGTTTCGAATTTGAATTCTTTCAATTTACGAATGACTGTCGAAGTAGAGACAGCTAGACTTTCTGCGATAGCCGTCATAGGGACTTTCTCAATTAACTTTTGAGTGATTTTCTGGTTGACGATAGTTGCGATTTGGTGATTCTTTTTGACTAAGGAAGTCTCTGCGACAGCCACTTTCCCACAGACTTTACAACGGAAACGACGTTTTCTCAATCGCATGAGTGTCTTATATCCCGCGCATTCTAGATAGGGGATTTTAGATTCTTTTTGGAAGTCATATTTAGTCATTTGCCCTAGGCAATGTGGACAGTTAGGGGCAGGATAATCCAGTTTAGCGATGATTTTTTTATGTGTTCTAGAATCTAGAACATCCAAGATTATGA
The DNA here is from genome assembly GCF_000220065.1 of Streptococcus sp. oral taxon 056 str. F0418. GTDB lineage: Bacteria > Bacillota > Bacilli > Lactobacillales > Streptococcaceae > Streptococcus. The sequence continues at coordinate 1,262,028 of NZ_AFQU01000001.1, forward strand.
TGTTCTTGTCTTTTATTCCGAGTAAGTTTGTGATAAAATTTAATTGTTCCATAAGATTCTTTCTAATGATGGTTTGGTCACTTTTCATTATAGGTCTTATGGGACTTTTTTTCTACAACAAAATAGGCTTCATAATTTTTACAGTGGTTTTACCCACTACAGAAATTATAGAGCCTGAATAATTATTGAAAGGATTTAGTTATGTATTGCACAGGACTAAATTCTTTATTTAAATTATTTGTCTAATTTTTGGGGATCAGTACACCTATTTTAACCCTTTTTCAAAGCTTTCTGACGGAGCCTCTACACAAATCTTTTCAAGACTGAAAGGGTGGATAAAGTCAAGTCGATGAGCATGAAGCATGAGACGTTTGGAAGGTAATTGATTATAAAGAGGGTCGCCAACAAGTGGGAAGCCCTGATGAGAGAGGTGAACTCGAATTTGGTGAGTCCGTCCTGTCTTAAGTTGGCATTTCACGAGAGTGTGTTTGTCAAATACTTTTAATCGAGTGACATGTGTTTCTGCATATTTGCCATTTTTGTTATCAACCAATCTCTTTCTTCTATCATGCCGATCACGTCCGATTTTATCTTTAAAGATTTTGCTTTTATATGGAAAACTTCCTTCCACCAAGGCCCAATATTCTCTGTGGATGTCCTTTTTTTCCAATAAACGGTTGAGGATGGGCAAGACGAAAGGGTTTTTAGCGAACAAAACAGCTCCGCTGGTTTCCTTGTCTAAGCGATGGACAACGTAACAGATTTGTCCAACATAGGCAGATACATGGTTAAGTAGAGCTAGCTCGGTAGGTTCATTCGCATGAGTTTTTATGCCTTCGGGTTTATTGACAATGATTATATGTTCATCTTGGTATAGTTCCTGAACTAGATCTGGTTTCCCCATCGGGATACTTTTGGTTGGATAATCTTCGTCATCAAAAGTTAAGGACAAGGAGTCGCCCGCTTGAATTGTACTTTGCCAATTCACAGGCTGTCCGTTCACAAGTACATGTTTTTTGGTTCGGAGGAAATGTCGAATTTTCCTTGGAATGAGAAAATAATTTTCCAGTAGTTCTTTGATGCTCATAGTGGGCATTTTTTCAGGAATTTTAAATAAAAATTGCATAGCTTTATTGTAACAAAAAGGCACATACTTTAAAAGTCAGTTTCTTAGTGTGAAATAAATGCTCTGCCATTTCTTAAAGAAAACTAAACTTAAATAGTACTTTCTTGTAACCTCTCTAGGAAGGTGATAAAATAAGGAATATGAAAAAAAGAAATCAATTTTTTGAAAAAGTTATCCATCATTTTAAAAAGGGAAACGAACACGAAGAAGTCATTGAAACAGAGTTAAGTTCAGAGAACCAGATGTCTCGGGCGGGTCGTTCGTCACAAAAGTTTACGGGGAAAGGACCTTTTCGACGCTTTTGGAGAAAGTACCATTTAACGAAAATCTTCTTGATTTTAGGCTTAGGTTTTGGTCTCATTGTAGGTGGCTATCTTTTTTATGTAGCGAAGTCCACAAATGTTAATGATCTACAAAATGCTTTAAAAGCCACAACGCTTATTTACGATAAGGAGGGAAAGGAAGCAGGGAGCTTAACAGGGCAAAAGGGAACGTATGTTGAGTTAGATCAGATTAGTAAGGATTTGCAAAACGCAGTGATTGCAACAGAAGATCGTTCCTTTTACAAAAATAGTGGAATTAATTACGGTCGTTTTTTCCTAGCAATCGTAACAGCAGGACGCTCAGGTGGTGGTTCAACCATTACCCAGCAATTAGCTAAAAATGCCTATCTTTCACAAGACCAAACCATCGAACGAAAAGCCAAAGAGTTTTTTCTCGCTTTAGAATTGACGAAAAAGTACAGCAAGGATCAGATTTTGACGATGTACTTGAATAATTCTTATTTCGGAAATGGTGTATGGGGAGTCGAGGATGCGAGCAAGAAGTATTTTGGAGTGTCTGCCAGTCAGCTGTCACTGGATCAGTCCGCTACGCTTGCAGGTATGTTAAAAGGCCCTGAAATTTATAATCCTTTGTATTCGATAGAAAATGCGACCAATCGCCGAAACACTGTTTTGCAAAATATGGTAGCGGCAGGCTATATCAATCAAGATACAGCTAATCAAGCTGCAGCAAATGGAATTGGAAGTCAGCTTGTTGATGCTTATACAGGGAAGTCAGAGGATTACCGTTACCCATCTTACTTCGATGCTGTTATCAATGAGGCTATTCATGACTATGGTCTGACAGAGGAAGATATTATAAAGAATGGTTATCGTATCTATACCGAATTGGATCAAAATTATCAGGCCAGCTTACAGGTTATCTATAGTAATGAAAGTCTTTTCCCAGTGGCAGAAGCTGATGGTACGAGGGCTGAGTCTGGTAGCGTTGCACTAGACCCTAAGACAGGTGGAGTAAGGGCTTTGGTCGGTAGAGTCAATAGTCAGTCAGCTGGTTTTCGATCTTTTAATTATGCGACACAATCGTCTCGTAGTCCAGGTTCGACGATTAAACCATTGATTGCCTATAGTCCCGCAGTAGCGGCTGGTTGGCCCATTGATAAGGAGTTGGACAATCACACGACGATTTATGGGACATACGTGGTAAATAATTATGGAGGTATCCAGACAAGTCCGACAGTACCTATGTATCAGGCTTTAGCAGACTCTCTCAATCTACCTGCGGTAGCGACAGTAAAGGAGTTAGGGCTGAAAAAGGCATTTGAATACGGTCAAAAGTTTGGCCTAAATATGAAAAAAGTAGAGCAAAACCTAAGTGTAGCTCTAGGTGGCGGAGTAACGACGAATCCTCTTCAGATGGCTCAGGCATACTCCACTTTTGCTAACGGAGGCGTTATGAATGATGCCCACCTCATTACTAAAATCGAAAATGCCAGTGGTCAAGTCGTTAAGACGCATAAATCAAGTTCTACTCGCGTTCTTAGTCAATCAGACAATGAAAAGATGACGAGTATGATGATGGGAACCTTTTCTAATGGGACAGGAATTTACGCTGCACCCTATAATTACACCATGGCTGGAAAAACAGGAACAACCGAAACGAGCTTTAATCCGGACCTATCGGGGGATCAATGGGTCATTGGTTATACGCCAGATATTGTCATTAGTCAGTGGTTAGGCTTCCCAACAACAGACGAAAGCCACTATTTGACAGGGACGAGTGCGAATGAAGCTTCAGCTATTTTCCGAAATGTAGCCAATAGCATTTTACCTTATACAGAAGGTACACAATTCACTGAAAAAAATGCTTATGCTCAAAACGGCATTGCACCTGTAGATACTTATGGAAATGGGGATGAGAAAAATCAAAGTAACTCTAACTTCTTACAGAATGTACAGGATAAGGCGAAAGAGCTGGTAGATCAAGCTAAAAATGCAATTGAAGAAGCGGATATTCCTGGTAGAGCCAAAAATGCTTGGGATACAGTCAAGAGTTGGTTTGGTTGGTAGTAGGAATTTCTATCTTAACAGCTTCAATAATGATCATCTAAGCTAGCGCGAAATGACTTGTCAAATAAGGAAATACTTGTTATAATAGGAAAGATGGAGGCGTTATGGCATTAAAAAAAGCAAGTCTGGCGTGTACGGTTTGTGGATCAAGAAACTATTCAATTAAGTTGAGCAGTACGCCAAAACCCCAACGCCTAGAAGTAAATAAATACTGCAAACACTGTAGTAGATACACTGTTCATAAAGAAACTAGATAGGAGAAAGTTGTGAAATTTATTAAAGATACTTTTACAGTTTTAAAAGATACAACTTGGCCAACAGGAAAACAAAGCTGGATTGACTTTATTTCAATCATGGAATACACAGCTTTCTTTGTTGTGATTATTTATGTATTTGATTTATTAGTATCTCGTGGTTTACTGCGGTTGCTTAATTTATTTTAGATTGAACAAAGAGAGTGGGACAGAAATCGGTAATTCGTTAGAATTCGATTTCGTCGTCCCACCTCCGCACAGTTGAGTAGGGCTGTAAAAGCTGATGAAATCAGCGTAGTAGAGCCCACTCAACCACTGCGTCTTGCTCGACAATCCAAAGACAATTGAGAGGCTAGGACTTTTGTCCTAGTCTCTTAAATTTGTCTTAGAAAAATAAAATTACGCAGTGGCCGATTGGCATTTTTACTCGTTTTTTAACTCTATGGATATCATAGGAAGACATATTCTTTTATTTTTGTTGAAGTTTTACCTACGCTCTTTTTCTATAAAATAGTGACAAACTGCTTGGCATTCCTTATTTTTATGGTATAATTAAGCTATAAGAAAACAGAAAGCCAAGAGGCTTTTTTATAGTACTTTGGTTTACGATTATTTTCTAAATAGAAAATGAGATCGAAAGAAAGGATAGAAAATGGATAGTTTTGACAAAGGTTGGTTTGTACTACAAACTTACTCAGGATATGAAAATAAGGTAAAGGAAAATCTCTTACAGCGAGCTCAGACATATAATATGTTAGAGAATATTTTGCGCGTGGAAATTCCAACTCAAACGGTGCAAGTGGAGAAAAATGGCAAGACAAAAGAAATCGAAGAAAATCGCTTCCCAGGATATGTTTTAGTGGAAATGGTAATGACTGATGAAGCATGGTTTGTCGTTCGGAACACACCTAATGTAACAGGATTTGTCGGTTCGCACGGAAATCGTTCAAAACCAACCCCACTATTAGAAGACGAAATTCGTAATATCTTAATCTCTATGGGGCAAACGGTACAAGAGTTTGATATCCATGTCAATGTTGGTGATACTGTTCGGATTATTGATGGAGCTTTCACTGACTATACTGGTAAAATTACTGAAATTGATAATAATAAAGTAAAAATGGTTATTTCAATGTTTGGCAATGATACGATTGCAGAAGTGAATCTCAACCAAATCGCTGAATTATAAAAAAGAAAGCTGCTTTTGTGCGGCTTTTTTAGTTAAGGAAAATTCAATCTGTTTAATTATTTATTATATTGATTTCGAGAAAGCGTTTTTATATAATAAAGACAAGAATATTATGAGAGGTGGAGTATGAAGGGTGCCAAAGCGCTTGTATTGGAGTATCTAGAGCAAGAATTATTGAAAAATAATAACCAAGGCGTTGAGACACAGGCTGTTGCAATAGCCCTAGGAATGCAACGACCTAATGTCAGTACTATTTTGAACCAGTTGGTAAAAGAAGGCATTCTCGTTAAGGGAAGTACACGGCCTGTCCGATATCGATTGAAACAAGTTGTGATAGAGAATCCTTTAGACTTTCCAGCTATTATTGGCGAGAATGGCAGTTTAAGTACAGCGATACAGCTAGCTCAGGCAGCTATTTTGTATCCCAATTATGCTTTACCGGTACTTGTTTTATCAGAGATTGGTTCTGGACGAACTTACTTTGTTGATAAAATGATGGAGTTTGCCCTCCAAAATCATGCAGTTGAACAACCTCACTTGTTTCAGAAAATTAATTGTTTAGATTATTTGGATGCTTTGGATGATTTGTTGCATCTTTTATTTGGATCAGATACCTCAGCATCGGTTTTTGAAAAGATTGCAGAAGGAATTTTATTTATAGACAACATCCATATTCTTCCTTTAGCTGATCAAAACCGTTTGATTTCTTGGTTAAATCATAGAGAAAAAGAACAGAAAAGGCATCAAAAAAAGGTTTAGTAATTATAGGGAGTGATGCAAAAATTTCTGATCATTTTTCAAATAAATTTCCTGTTGTTATTCAATTGCCTTCATATGTGAATAGACCTATTAGTGAAAAATTAGAGTTGCTAAATTATTTCTTTTCTATTGAATCGAAGAATTCCGATCGGGATATTCAGGTACCGCGTGATGTCATTCATGTTTTTATCTTATCAATAAATATTAGCAACATAAAAGAATTGGAGTATGCTGTTAGAACAGCATGTGCTAATGCATTTGTTAGAAGTTTAAGGGGCGATTTAAATGATTTATCTATTAGCATCGATGATCTTCCAATTCCCTATCAAGGCATTCGGCATTTAGGTGGTCACGATGCAGTTAAAATTGATGAATTGATAGGTACGCGAAAAGCGTTGATTTATGATAAAGAGTTAGGGTTATTGGATTTTGCGAAGAATGAATCAGATGATTTGTATAGTAAAATAGAGCTTGAGTATGCTCAGTTAGCAGAAAGAGGGATTGAGCAGGATGATGTATTTGAAGCTGTAAGAAATTATATTCAGAGCTATATTGAGTATAAGCCTCTAGTTGAAAAAGAAGATGAACTTAAAAATCTTAGTCAATTAGAAACAATTGTCTCTTCCGAAGTGGTTCAGTTAGTACAAGCTTTTGTTTTAACCGTACAAAAAGAACTTAATAGGGACTTGAATCCGACAGCTTATTATGGAATTAGTCTTCATGTTAGTGCTATGATAGAGCAAAAAGGAAGTTTAAATCGGAAACTTGATAATGATACTATTGTAAAAGTAATTCGAGATTATCCAGTAGAATATGCACAGTGTTCAAAATTTGCCAAACAGTTAGAAGGTACTTTCCAGATAACAGTTCCTATTGATGAAATTGTTATTTTGACTATGTTTATCATTGAGTCAGAAAAAAAAGAGGATAGTTTGCGGCCAATCTTACTCTATGTGTTGCATGGAAAAGGAGTGGCTCAATCATTAGCGGAATCTACTAAAATGTTGACAAAAAATCTGCAGGTATATGGTTTTGATATCTTGCTAGAAGAATCGGTGGAAAATAGCTATGAGAAGTTAAAAGAATATATTGAAAAAATAGATCAAGGCCTAGGGGTGATCGTGCTCTACGATATGGGATCCATAAAAGGAATGTTAGATAAAATTCGATCAGAAACCTTGATTAAAATCAGAGAATTTGAAATTCCGATTACAATGATTGGTATGGGAATTGCTCGCCGTTGTTTGATAGAAAACGATATTGATAGTGTTTTTCACGCTTTTAATATGGAAATGAACCAATTCTATCAAAATCGGGATCAAGAAAAAATTATCATTACACTCTGCTACACTAGTGAAGGTGGTGCCCTTCAACTGAAACATTATATTGATCAATATTCAAGGTTGGGTTACCGCGTTATCGCCTTATCAGTAGCCAATAAAGAAGTGTTGATAGAAGAAGTAATGGCTTTAAGAAAGACCTATCAGGTTCATGCTTTTGTTGGAACCTTTGATCCTAAAATTATGGGGATACCATTTATTTCCATCAAAGATGTTTTTGAACAACCCAAGGAACATTTAGATAAGCTGTTGATGTTTATGCCGGTTGCGGTGAATTCCTATGATTATGAAAAAGTGTATCGCTTTTTGGAGGAGCAGTTTGTTTATACTTCGATTGCTAAGGTGAAGAAGGTTTTACCAGCAGTTTTAGATGAATTTAACTTTTATTATCAATTGACTGAAGAACAAACGATAGGTTTATTTGTACATATCGCTTGTTTGGTAGAACGTTCTTTATCAAGAGAAGCCGTAAAGAAACTCTCTAAAGAGGCGGAAGAAGTCATTGAAAAATTCCCTGAAGATTACAAGCATATTCGTAAAATTATGCGAACAGTAGAAAGGAGTTTTAAGATTATTATAGATGATGTCGAGGTTAGCACGATGATTCATATGCTACGAAAATTATAAAATCTTAGTATAGAGAAATAAAATATAGAAAAACACCTAATGAAGCGAACTGTCTTTGAATTGGAGCTTACTTCAACTTAAAGACAAGTTACTCATTGAGGTGTTTTTATATACGTTCATGTACGAGATTGTGTAGCCATTTGCCAGAAAAGACGCGGGGGATACCCCAGATAGGCTTGAGAATATCCTCTCCATTAATCACAAGAAAAATCAACCACACTGGAGCTTGTAGAGTGACAAGAGCATAACCAATTGGAATGCTGAAGAGCCATACCGGCAAAACATCTAGCAAGCAAGCATAATTTGTATCTCCGCCACTTCGTAAAATGCCGACAATTAGTACAACACTGAAGGATTTGGGGATAAATAATAGTGCATTTAGTTGAATCATTAATACAGTTAGTTGCTCTGTTTGACTACTCAAGTGATAAAGTTTGAGAGCGAGAGGCATAGCCCAGAGTAAGAGAAGGCTAACGATAAGTCCAATAAATGGCAATAAGGCTAAAAAGCGTTTAGAATCTCGTAAGGCCTTTTCGATGTGGTTTTCTCCGATTGTATTTCCAAGCATAACGGATACGGAATTTCCAGCTCCTCGAACAAAAACGAATCCAATCTGAGCGATAGCACTAGCGATTTGGGTGGAAGCCACAACCTCTGTTCCTAAAAGTCCAATGATAGCTAGGCCGATGGTAGTTCCTAGAGACCAAGCACCTTCATTGAAAACGACAGGCAGGGTTTTTTTAAGAAATTGGTATACGAAATCCTTGTGGAAGGAAAATAGCTCTGATAAGCGAGCAGCTCCAGCCATTTTTGTACGATAAACACCAAAAAGTAGGCAACAAAGCTCAAGCAATCGAGCAATAAAAGTGGCGATAGCAGCTCCAGCAAGTCCTAGCTTGGGAAACCCAAATAGACCAAAGATAAGAATTGCATTACCTATGATATTAGTAGCCATAGATAAAAGGCTAGTAAGGGTTGGCAAGAAAACCTCGTTACTACAACGGCACATAGTAGCCAAAGAAGTAGTGATGGCTGTCATAAGGTAGGTCCAGCAAACGATAGAGAGATATTGAGCTCCCAAATGGATAGCTTCACCATCATGGATATAGAAGCTAATTAGCTGGTTAGAAAAGAGCAAGGAAACTAGAGTGAAGAGAATCGAAATAAGACCGCTTAGCATGTAGACTAATCCCAAGGTTTTTTTCATATCGGCAATCCGCCGAGCCCCCCAGAATTGAGCCATAAAAACAGATGCACCGCTACCAATGCCAAACTGTACAATTGTTAAGAGGAAAAAAATTTGATTAGCAGCACCTGCTGCTGCAATTTGTTTTTCTCCTAGTTGACCAATCATCACTACATCTGCTAGATTGACAGCACTAGCCAACAAAAATTGCAATGAGAATGGTAAGCTAAGACGTAAGAATTGCTGGATAAACTGTTTTCTTTCACTCACTTGTTCACCTCCTTTAATTCTAGATATAGTAGCCAATCTGTGTGTCCGGTAGCATTGTATCCTGGAATTTGTAAAGTATCTTCCTCTAACCAGTTAAGCTGTTTTTCGCGTCCTGATATAGGGTCAATCCATTTCCCTTTATGAACAGGCTGTGTCGATCTAAACCAGCGAAAGTCGGAAATATAGGCTACAAGTTCATTTCTGTTTATATTTATGCTGGTTGGAATAGGTTTTGAGCTAGCATGAGGCATCTTGGACCGAAGAGTTTGTAGCCATCTTCCTTTAAAGTCGGGCTGCATTTTGCTCCAATCTAGATGTTCCCAAATGTCCTTAGCTACTTCCATATGATGAGAAGCAGCAGAGCAAAGGCTCTGTGCCCAAAACATAGTTCCCATCCAAATATCTTTGTGACCATAGGTATGACCGCAGTTGCCTAGGATAAGAGAAGAGTAGGCATAATGGCGAAGGATGTCCGTACTAATGCCTTCATTTCCCTCATAATGGCTCTCTCCCAATAAAATAGGTTTATCTGGATAACGACTTTTAAAATCCTGAAATTGTTTAAAACAGTCATCTTTATCATAGCTATAAGCCATGCCAAAATCGAACCAATTTTGATCGCCAAAAAATTCCCATCCACTAGATATTCCAGCATGATAAGTTGCAGCAATATTGGGATTGACCTGCTTATAAATATTTGCGATCTGGTGGATCGTTGAGTGAAGAGACAAAGCGTCATCATCCCCTCCATGAATCCAGGCGATGATGTTATCTAGATGACAATAGCGTTGAGCAACAAAAGCAGAATAATCAAGCACGGTTTGGTCGTGAAAATATTGATACCAATCCTGCTCCCAACTACTGAGCCAAATGGGAGCGATAGCAAAGTTCAATCCTAGCTTTTTACCATATTGAAGAACTTTCTCAACTTCATCAAAATAAATAGGATTGACAGAATGCAAATTGCCTTCTACCAAAAACGGTTTATGTCCTCTACGGTTACATTGATGAAAATATTGAGGAAGCAGTTGCACCTGAATCACAGAAAACCCCTGCTTGGCACGATTTTCTAAATAGGTTTGAGCTTCTTCTAATGTATATTCCCAAAACAGGCGCCAGCAGGTATCACCCAACCATAAGAAGGGCTTATGATTGGCATCCGAAAAGTATGTTTGCTCAGGCTTAATACTAATAGGGAAAACATACTCTTGGTTCTGATTTTTCATAAATTTAGATCTTTCTAATTAAGAAAATAGTATAATTTTCTAATTTAACAATAATAGGCGATTTCATCTATAAAAATGTGGCAGTCTTTATCAGGAGACACTTTGATTTCCACATTTTGTAATTCCTTTTCAGGATAAGGGTTTTGAATAGGAAATGCGAAGAAAGTTTGCTGACCTTTTTGGTAAGGTTTGGTTCTAAGAGAGACTTCAAATAATTGCTCATCTACTTTATAGATAGGTTCGCCTGGAAGAGGATTTTTGTTGAGTGAACGATCCCAGCTAACACTTGCTTTACCAATGTTTTCTCCGAAGATAATTGGAACAGTAACCTCGGTTTGATCAGCATAGGTTAGAAGGATATTTCCAATTTGATAGGTTTCCATTTCAGGGAAGACTCCATCTACAAACCATTCATATTCTACAAAGTAATCCGTTGCATAGCTGACTTCAATCCAACTCGGATGAGACTGCATTTCAAGAGTTCGTGAATGATTTTGCAGTTCAGGATAGTGGTAGTGGAAGAGGTAAGACAGGGTTTTATCACGGATAGTAGCATAGTCCTCATCACAATAGTCATGATTCCAAAACATCTCGTAAGCATAGGCCAAACCGAAGAAAATAATATTTCTTTGCAAGATGATTTCATTTAAGGTGCTCCAGTTAGAGATGATAGCCCCTTTGCTCCCTTTCTTCAAATGTTCAGTCCAATGCGGGAAGAGATAGCCCTCAAAGTTTCCGTAGCAAATAGTGAAGCCCTCTTCTAAAACTTCATCTTCTAAGTTTTCATCCAGACTCCAAAGCCAATGGAGAATTTCTATATCTTTAGGAATTTGGTGAATAGCCTGCCAGGTTGCCGGCATGATGCCAACTTTTTTGCCTGTATCTTTTTTGAATTGGGGAGTGTACATGACGATTTCTGCTCCACCAAAAGGTCCTGCATCAGGTACGATCGCATTTTTCAGCAGCTTGTCGCCCCAAATCATTGTACGAACGTTTTTCTTTTTCAAATAATCATAAATTTTTATGATATCCTGAGCAAAGATATCTGCCCCGGATTTTCCTTTACAATGCTCACACATGGCGATAGAGTAGTATTCGTCGTGTCCGATATTAATAATATCAGGTTTAAAAACGTTCACGATTTCATCTAATACATCAAAGAGAAGTTCGTAGGAGGCTGGATTAGAAGGGCAGTAAGTATCTGGGTATGGATCTTCAGGTATTTCGGCGATCTCTGGATGCCCTAGCATCAAATAGTCGCAGTGACCGAGGGATGGTACTTCAGGAATCACCTCAAAAAATCGTTCCTTGCAGTAGAGGACTAACTCTTTTACGTCTGCTTGACTCAAAAATTCTCCATCGCCATTTTCCATGTGGATGGCATTCTTGTACCAAGGGAAAGTGTAGTCTTGGATTTCCTTGGTTTTACCAGAGTATTCGGCCATGTCCGCGCAATATTTAACCCACTCTTGATTGATTTCAGGGTGTTTTTTATATTCCATAGCACCGCCGATTTCAATCATAAGAGTGTTGTATTTAAAGAAAGCCAGCATATCTACAAATTGTTTAAAGAAGGCCATATTCTTTTTAGAAGGTAAAAATACCTTAAGTCCACGTTCGGAACAGACAGGTTCGTCATAAGCTAGACCATAGGGTAAGTAGCCATCTTGTAACATTTGGATAATAGAAATGGCCCCATAAAATAACCCACGCTGGGACAAGGCATAAACAAAAATACCGTCTTCTGTCGCTTTGACAATATGAGCTTCCGGATTGGAAGGATACGGGAGTGAGAATGTTTGTATGATCTCTTGGCCGATCTCTCTAGGAATTTCTTCGTTAAAGTAGATAGACGGAAATGCTGGTTGATCACCATTTTTGGTGGTTAAATGAGTAGCTATCGTGTCAGTTAAAATAGGAAGTGGGCTGAAAATCTGAGTTGCTTTGGTTAAATATCGTCCGTTTACTTCTTGTTTCCAATACTGAGGAATAATACCTTGTTTCATATACTTCTCCTTAAAATAATATTTTTAATCTAGGCATACTTTAAAGCACGCAAAAATGTTGCAGGATGCCAAATTTTATCATTGAGCTTGTTCTTTACGGATTTTTTCGATTTCTCCTTGAATTTTATATAGATTTTCCGATAGACGTCCGAAGTACAAGAGATTTCCTATCCATTTAATCGCCTTATTCTTTGAAGTTTTGGTTAACTTGTTTTGTTCTTGCTCCAAGGTAACTTCAAGCCCTTTTGAACAAGGCTTTGTATGGTAGGATGTAGTGAGCTTTTCACTATGTGATGAAATTTGTATGACGTAGCGTTCATGGCGGTGATACTCTAGAATCTCATAATCGGTCTTAGTGAAGACATTATCTGACAATTTTGAATAGCGAAGTCCTTTCTTTAGTTTACCTGTATATTTTGCTGGATTGTCAGATTCGTTCATTTGATTTAGAAATTCACTCTCCAGAAAGTCATAAAATTCCTCTGAAGTGATTTGTAATTCTCTGATAATCTTCATAAATCAAGTATATAATAAGCCACTATAGAAAGTAACCCCTTTTAGCAAGCTGGGGAAGTTTTGTTGATTTTTTATACGCTTTTTCTTTGTTTTATACATTAGTAAAAATTACTGTTATTTTTTATACACTAAATTTTAGAAAGAGATGAAATATAGTAAAGTGGAAATTAAGGTATCTTATAAAAGCTCTAGTTTAGGTATTTTTAACCCAATTCGTGACTATTTTTTATCATAACTTGAGTATACTTCTTTGGGAAAAGTATATACACTAAGTTTTAAAACTGTATAAATAGACGATGTAAGCGCTTTTGACAGTGATACAGAGCTATAGTAAACTGTGGATAAGAAGTTGATTGGAAAGGAGGAATATTGTATGGAAGAGTGGAATAATTCAGCAGAAATTATTGCCATGTCCTTGATAGCTAACTCAGGTGCAGCTCGCTCTCTCGCTTTTGAAGCGCTAAAAAAAGCTAAAGCATGTGAGTTTGATAAAGTAGATGAACTCATGGTTGAAGCTAATAGTGCGATTCAAAAAGCCCACCATTCACAAACAGAGTTACTACAGGAAGAAGCTCGAGGAAATGGCCAAGAATTGAGCATATTACTGGTACATGCGCAAGATCATTTTATGACTAGCCTTTTGGCTATTGATCTTATTACTGAGATGATTGAACTCCATTCCAATCAAAAAGGAGAAAGAAAATGAAGGTTTTATTAATTTGTGCGGCAGGTATGTCTACAAGTATACTGATGAAAAAAATGGAACAGTATGCTAGTGATCAAGGATTCGAACTAGCCATCAAAGCGGTTGGCTTGATGGAATATCAAGATTATGTAAATGACTATGATGTTGTTTTATTAGGACCACAGGTGTCCTATAAGCTGGATTCTGTTAAATCAACAGTAAGCAAGCCGGTAGCTAGTATTCCAGCAATGGAATATGCAATAGGAGATTGTAAAAAAATCTTCCAATTAATTGAGGAAATATCTTAAGGAGGTTTTTCTGATGGAAAAATTGTTTAATAGTAAGTTTATGACTAAACTTCAAGAATTTGGTTATAAGCTAGCTAATAATGTTTTTATCCAGTCTTTACAGGCTGGTATGGGGTCTCTTTTGGGACTGATTACGGTAGGTTCTTTATTTCAGGTCTTGGCCGCAGTTGGGAACGAAACGGCTCTAGGTTGGTTTAAGACGGGAGACGCGGTCTATAATACTTTGACTTTGCCCTTCCGTTATTCGATGGATTTTATTTCTATTTGGGTAGCTATCTTTTTTGCTTACAACTATGCTAAAAATCTGAAGTTGAAATCTCCCATCATGGCAGCGGTTGATACAGCAGTAACATTTATGCTGGTGGCAGGGCCGTTTGTCGACACTGAAAAATTTTCCGGTGTTCAGTTAGACTTCCTTGGTTCACAAGGAATGTTCGTGAGCTTCTTTATTGTTTTTGTCGTCGTACAAATTGAAAAATTCTGCTATGAAAAAGATATTAAGATTAAGATGCCAGACGTTGTGCCACAATTTTTGCAAGATAGCTTTGGATCTATTTTACCTGTTTTCTTCTCTATTACTCTTTTCCTTTTGTTGAATGTTGGAATCGGTGCTTTGACAGCAGGTGCATATACAGTTCCATCTGGATTTATGGCTCTTTTGCGTGCCCCACTTAGTGCAGTATCTTCTGTTCCTGGTATTGTCATGCTGTGTATGCTTGCCTTGGTTCTTTGGTGCTTTGGTATCCATGGTACTTTAATTATTATCCCAATTATCTCGCCGTTAGGAATTCAAGCCGCAACCACTAATGCTGCTCTTCATGCTGCAGGTCAACCGATGCAATTCTTCCCAGTTTTGCTATACACCTCTATGGCTCTAGTCGGAGGTACAGGTAACACTTGGGCTTTAGTTTTATTAGGATTGCGATCTAAATCGAAACAAATTAGTGCCGTATCTAAAATCTCACTTATTCCAGGTTGGTTTGGTATCAATGAGCCAGTAACATTTGGTATGCCAATTATGTTTAATCCAATCTTATGTATTCCTTATGTACTTAATGTGCCTATTATGATGATTCTGACCTATTTTGCTTATCAAACTGGTTTTATCATTCCAGCATGGATCGTTGTCAGTGCACAGTTGCCAATGGGATTCAGTAACTACTTGACAACACTTCGTTGGCAAAATTTCATTTGGGATTACATTTTGATTATTCCAGCTATGTTGATCTATTATCCATTCTTTAAGAAATACGAAGAACAGCTTGTTAAACAAGAAGCTGAAATGGCAGCTTTAGAAGCAGAAGGAGGTGTAGCAGCTTGATTGATGTGACAAAGTTTTCTAGAGATTTTCTCTGGGGATCGGCTTCGGCCGCTTACCAGGTTGAAGGTGCTTGGGATGAAGATGGCAAGAGTGTGTCTATATGGGACAATTTTGTCCGCCAGCCTAATAGAACCTTTAAAAACACGACAGGTGATGTGGCGGTGGATCACTATCATCGCTATAAAGAAGATGTTAAGTTGATGGCAGAAATGGGCTTGAAAGCCTATCGGTTCTCTATTGCTTGGACTCGTATCTTGCCTGAAGGACGAGGAGAAGTTAATCAGAAAGGGATTGAATTTTATTCAAATCTTATTGATGAACTGCTAAAGTATAATATTGAACCCATTATTACAATCTACCACTGGGACTTACCTCAAGTTTTGCAGGAAGAGTACGGTGGCTGGGAGTCTAGAAATATAATCGATGATTTCCTATATTATGCTGAAGTCTTATTTGAAAATTTTGGAGATCGAGTAAAGTATTGGATAGGACTTAACGAGCAAAATGTATTTGTAGGCCTCGGCTACAGAGATGGCTATTTCCCTCCAGGCATTAAAGACATCAAGCGGATGCATCAAGTCAATCATATTGTCAATTTGGCAAACGCAACAATTATCAAGCGTTTCCATGAGTTGAATATAAAAGGTCAAATCGGCCCAAGCTTTGCCTTTCCTGTCCTCTATGCTCTGGATAATCGGCCTGAGAATGTTCTAGCGACAGAACAATCGTTAGATGTCAATGTTTGGTATTGGATGGATGCCTATATACTAGGACGCTACCCCAAAACAGCCTTGGCTTATCTGAAAAATCAATTTGGAATAGAATTAGATATTCGTGAAGGAGATTTTGATATTCTAAAATCTGGTAGACCAGACTTTGTAGGCGTAAACTATTATCAGTCTCATACCTTTGCAGCGAATGTACCAAATGCTGAAGCAGGAGAACCGGACCAATTTAAACATGTTAAAAATGAACATTTGGAACGTACCAGCTGGGAATGGGAAATTGACCCCACGGGTTTACGCATCGCTTTGCGTCGCATCACCAGTCGTTATGATATTCCAATCATGATTACAGAAAATGGTCTGGGAGAATACGATAGTTTGACAGAAGATAGAGAAGTACACGACTCTTATCGAATTGAGTATCTTGAAAATCATATTACAGCCGTACAAAATGCCATAGAAGATGGTTGTGCGGTGCTAGGTTATTGCACATGGTCTTTTACAGATTTGCTTTCTTGGCTCAATGGCTATGGAAAACGTTATGGCTTTGTTTATGTTGATCGAGATGAGGAAGAGGGAGGTAGTCTAGAGAGAATACGTAAAGATAGCTTTTATTGGTATCAAAAATTGATTTCAGAGTTTGATAGTAAAAAGGAGAAAGTTTAATAAAAAAATAAGCAAAAGAGAGTGGGACAGAAATCGGTAATTCGTTAGAATTTGATTTCGTCGTCCCACCTCCGCACAGTTGAGTAGGGCTGTAAAAGCTGATGAAATCAGCGTAGTAGAGCCCACTCAACCACTGCGTCTTGCTCAACAATCCAAAGGCAATTGAGAGGCTAGGACTTTTGTCCCAGCCTCTTTTGTATACATCAAAAAAACAAAGACCCTCGAAAGGATCTTTGAAAAAAGATAAAAAGATAAAATTCTGAAAAAGGCGGTAGACGGATTTGAACCGACGATCAAGCTTTTGCAGAGCCGTGCCTTACCACTTGGCTATACCGCCTCAACAGTTATTATTTTACATTAAAAAATCGCTTTCGTCAATACTGCTGAAAATACGAAATAGAAATAATCTTGAAAGAAAATAAAAACTAACAGATAGATAAAGAAATTGCTGTAAAATAAGGGAAAGAGCTTGTCAAATGATTTTAAATTTGTTACAATGGTAGATGCCGTGTAAATGGCAAATACTTCATTTTAGATGAATTGTGGGGCTGTTGCCTTCGGGTGGTCTTGCGAGCTGAAATCTAAAAGAGGAAATAAACAAAAAGGAGAATTTACTCATGGCAGTAATTTCAATGAAACAACTTCTTGAGGCTGGTGTTCACTTTGGTCACCAAACTCGTCGCTGGAACCCTAAGATGGCTAAGTACATCTTTACAGAGCGTAACGGTATCCACGTTATTGACTTACAACAAACTGTAAAATATGCAGACCAAGCATATGACTTTATCCGTGATGCTGCTGCAAATGATGCAATCATCTTGTTTGTTGGTACTAAAAAGCAAGCTGCTGAAGCTGTAAAAGACGAAGCAGAACGTGCTGGTCAATACTACATCAACCACCGTTGGTTGGGTGGAACTCTTACAAACTGGTCTACTATCCAAAAACGTGTAGCTCGTTTGAAAGAAATCAAACGCATGGAAGAAGACGGAACTTTCGAAGTTCTTCCTAAGAAAGAAGTAGCGCTTCTTAACAAACAACGTGCACGTCTTGAAAAATTCTTGGGTGGTATCGAAGAAATGCCACGTATCCCAGATGTAATGTACGTAGTTGACCCACATAAAGAGCAAATCGCTGTTAAAGAAGCTAAGAAGCTTGGTATCCCAGTGGTTGCGATGGTTGACACAAATACAGATCCAGATGATATTGATGTAATCATTCCATCTAACGATGACGCTATCCGCGCTGTTAAATTGATCACTGCGAAAATGGCTGACGCTATTATTGAAGGTCGTCAAGGAGAAGATGCTGTAGCAGCTGTTGAAGCAGAATTTGCAGCTTCTGAAGCGCAAGCAGACTCAATTGAAGAAATCGTTGAAGTTGTAGAAGGCGACAACGCTTAATTTAAATAATTAGTAATAACCTAGGAGGGCGGGCGTGGCCCGGCTCTCCTATTTTTAAAACATATTTATAGGAGAATAAAAATGGCAGAAATTACAGCTAAGCTTGTAAAAGAATTGCGTGAAAAATCTGGTGCTGGTGTCATGGACGCTAAGAAAGCATTAGTTGAAACTGATGGTGACATCGAAAAAGCGATTGAATTGCTTCGCGAAAAAGGAATGGCAAAAGCAGCTAAGAAAGCTGACCGTGTTGCTGCTGAAGGTCTGACAGGTGTTTACGTAAACGGTAATGTCGCTGCTGTTGTTGAAGTAAATGCTGAAACTGACTTCGTTGCAAAAAATGCTCAATTTATTGACTTGGTAAACGCAACAGCTAAAGTAATCGCTGAAGGCAAACCAGCTAACAACGAAGAAGCACTTGCTTTGACAATGCCTTCAGGTGAAACTCTTGAAGCTGCATACGTATCTGCAACTGCAACTATCGGAGAAAAAATCTCATTCCGTCGTTTTGCACTTGTTGAAAAGACAGATGCACAACACTTTGGTGCTTACCAACACAACGGTGGCCGTATCGGTGTTATCTCTGTTGTTGAAGGTGGCGACGATGCTCTTGCAAAACAAATCTCAATGCATATTGCTGCAATGAAACCAACTGTTCTTTCATACGAAGAGTTGGATGCGCAGTTTGTTAAAGATGAATTGGCACAGTTAAACCACGTTATCGATCAAGACAATGAAAGCCGTGCAATGGTTGGTAAACCAGCTCTTCCACATCTCCAATATGGTTCTAAAGCACAGTTGACAGCAGAAGTTGTTGCAAAAGCTGAGGAAGACATCAAGGCTGAGTTGGCTGCAGAAGGTAAACCAGAAAAAATCTGGGACAAAATTATCCCAGGTAAAATGGATCGCTTCTTCTTGGATAATACAAAAGTGGACCAAGCATACACGCTTCTTGCACAAGTATACATCATGGATGACAGCAAGACAGTTGAAGCTTACCTTGAATCAGTAAATGCTTCAGTAGTTGAGTTTGCTCGCTTTGAAGTGGGTGAAGGTATTGAGAAAGCTGCTAACGACTTTGAATCAGAAGTTGCAGCAACAATGGCAGCAGCTCTCGGACAGAACTAATAGATGTCGAAATAAACCTTGGAGAAATCCAAGGTTTTTTATTGTTAGCTTTTGAATCTGCAGTTCATTTTCATATGAGAGAGATATAATCTTTATTACTATAGATTGAAATCATGGTCTTTTTCTTTCAAAAATACAATATTTTCGATATAATATTAGTCAAAGATAGTCAATGTCAAATGTAAAATAAACTAACTAGAAGAAAGAGTGATTTGGTTGGTTAGAAAGGATTTTCATGGGGAGTAAAAATACTTCAGATAATATAGAGGCTTATATCAAAGAAATATTAGCTCAAGCTGGTATAGTAGAACTAAAGCGGAGCGAACTAGCAGATGTCTTTCAGGTCGTACCTAGTCAGATCAATTATGTCATCAAGACTCGATTTACAGAAAGTCGAGGTTATATCGTGGAAAGCAAGCGTGGTGGCGGTGGGTATATCCGTATTGGTAAAATAGAATTTTCTGATCATCATCAGATGCTTTGCGATTTATTAGACCATGCAGGAGAGCGAGTCAGTCAGCAGGTTTTTACAGATTTAATGCAGCTTCTATTTGATGAACGAGTGATCAGTGAACGGGAAGGGAATCTTCTTTTAGCTACAGCAACGGACTGTGTTTTGGGAGAAGGTGCACCTCTTATCCGTGCTCGAATGTTAAAGAAAATTTTACAACAACTTGATAGAAAAGGAATATAAATTGGATGAAATATTCAAAAGCTTTAATTGTTAGTCTTGAAGATGCACAGAAATTAGCGGCTCACTTTCAGGCGGATTATCTGGAATCTTGGCATTTGTTGCTGGCTTTTTCAAATTATCCTTATAGTGTAGCAGGATCTGTTTTGAATGATTATCCGCTTGAGGTAGATGACTTTGAAGATGCTGCTTATCATGTGGTTAGAAAGTCTTTTCAAAAGGAGTCAGATTTTTCTATTTTGCCTTTTTCTCATCGCTTGACAGCATTATTTGAAGAAGGAAAGGCTGTTGCGGAAGTTACCTATGCTAAAGAACTTGGAACAGAGCATCTATTGTATGCGATCATCAGTGATCGAGGGACACTAGCTACTCGTATACTAGAATTTGTTGGTTTTAGCTATGAGGATAAAGAAGGCGTTTTGCGGATGAAGGATTTGCTTAAAAATCTTGAACAAAAGGCTGGTTGGACAAAAGATAATATAAAGGCTATTCGAAGTTTGCATAAAGGTTTTCAACAAGCAAAGCAAAATATGGCCAATATGATGGGAATGCCTCCAACCCAAAGTGGTGGATTAGAAGAATATACGAGAGATTTGACAGAGCTAGCCCGCTCAGGACGTTTAGAGCCTGTGATTGGTCGAGATCGAGAAATTTCTCGGATGATACAAGTACTGAGCCGTAAAACGAAAAATAATCCTGTCTTAGTAGGAGATGCTGGAGTTGGAAAAACAGCTTTGGCTCTTGGTTTGGCGCAACGTGTAGCTTTAGGTCAAGTGCCTTATGAGTTGTCAAAGATGCGTGTTTTGGAACTTGATTTGATGAATGTGGTAGCTGGTACGCGCTTCCGTGGGGATTTTGAGGAACGTATGAACAATATCATTGATGATATTGAAGAAGATGGTCAGGTGATTCTATTTATCGATGAACTTCATACTATCATGGGTTCTGGTAGCGGGATTGATTCTACGATGGATGCAGCCAATATCTTAAAACCTGCTCTGGCTCGTGGCACGCTCCGAACGATTGGTGCGACGACACAAGAGGAATATCAGAAGCATATTGAAAAGGATGCGGCGCTATCTCGTCGATTTGCTAAGATTGTTGTGGAAGAACCTAGTGTTTCTGACAGCATTGCTATTTTACAGGGGTTAAAGACGAATTATGAGGCGCACCATAAGGTTGTGATTACGGATCAAGCTATTGAGGCGGCGGTTAAATATGCTCACCGTTATTTGACGAGCAAGCAATTACCAGATTCGGCTATCGATCTTTTAGACGAGACCAGCGCAACGGTGCAAAACAATAGATCGAAAGGGCAAGCTCCGAGTGATTTGAGTCCAGCTGATCAGGCTATTTTAGCTGGTCAGTTTGCTAAGTTAAGTCGCTTAATTAAAGAAGAAAATCAACCTGTTTTAACGGATTTAATAGTAGATGAGGCTGATATTTTGGAAACGTTGAGTCGTTTATCTGGGATTCCTGTTCAAAAATTGACTCAGACAGATGCTAAAAAATACCTCCATTTAGAAAAAGAACTCCATCAGCGTGTGATAGGACAAGACGAAGCGATTTCCGCTATTAGCAGAGCTATTCGTCGCAATCAATCGGGTATTCGCTCTCATAAACGACCAATTGGTTCATTCATGTTTTTAGGACCGACTGGAGTTGGGAAAACAGAGTTAGCTAAGGCGTTAGCCGAAACACTCTTTGACGATGAATCTGCCCTCATTCGATTTGATATGAGTGAATATATGGAGAAGTTTGCTGCTAGTCGTCTTAATGGAGCACCTCCAGGTTATGTTGGATATGAAGAGGGGGGCGAATTGACTGAGAAAGTTCGAAATCGTCCATATTCGGTCTTGCTTTTTGATGAAGTTGAAAAAGCCCATCCTGATATTTTCAATATTCTTCTGCAAGTCTTGGATGATGGTGTGTTAACAGACAGCAAAGGGCGCAAAATTGACTTTTCGAATACTATTATTATCATGACGAGTAACTTAGGAGCGACTAGTCTTCGAGATGATAAAACAGTCGGTTTTGGAGCTAGAGATATTCGATTGGATCAGGAAAATATGGAAAAACGTATGCTAGAAGAACTCAAAAAGACCTATCGTCCAGAGTTTATCAATCGAATTGATGAAAAAGTTGTTTTCCATAGTCTGTCTGAACAGGATATGCAAGAAGTTGTCAAGATCATGGTCAAGCCGTTGGTTGCTAGCTTAGCTGAGCAAGGGATTACTCTTAAATTCCAAGCTAGTGCTTTGAAATTGCTAGCGAAAGAAGGCTATGATATAGAAATGGGAGCACGTCCATTGCGCAGGACCTTACAGACTCAGGTAGAAGACCGGTTGGCAGAATTGCTATTAAAAGGGGAAGTGATGACCGGGCAAACATTGAAAGTCGGTGTCAAGTCTGGGCAACTCAAGTTTGAAGTCACAAACGAAAATTGAGAATGAAGAAAAGCAACAGCAGTAAGCTGTAAAGTGTTTAATTAGTGAATCTTTTCTATATTAAATGGAATTGAAGGACTAAACTGAATTTTAAGATGGTATCTTACTTCATTATCTTTTATGCAATATGGGAACGGACTACTATACATTAGAATAGCTACTTAAAACGTCTGGGATAACTTGTCCCAGACGTTTTTTATTATTTTTTAATTTGCAAGAGTTCCTCAATTTCAGCTAGACTTTCAGCTTGTGAGATAGTACCACGGAGCTTAGCAGCACCAGCAGTTCCACGAAGATAGTGTGGTGCTAGTCCGCGGAATTCACGAATAGCTACATATTCTCCTTTGAGATTGACTAATCGACAAAGGTGCTCGTAGGCAATTTTCATTTTATCCTCAAAATTGAGGTCTGGAAGGATTTCGCCGGTTTCAAAGTAGTGGTTGATTTGGTTAAAGATGTAGGGATTTCCCATAGCTGCTCGACCAACCATGACGGCATCGGCACCGACTTCCTCGATACGCTGTTTGGCGTCTTGTACACTTCGGATATCACCGTTAGCAATGAAAGGAATCTTAGTCAGAGCTTGGGCTACATCGTGTAAGGTCTCAAGGTCAGCATGGCCAGTATACATTTGCTCACGGGTCCGCCCGTGCATAGCCAGGGCTGAGACACCAGCTGCTTCAGCTGCCAGAGCATTTTCTACAGCCAATGAACTGTCGGACCAGCCAGTACGCATCTTGGCTGTCAGAGGAATATCTAGCACGGACTGAACTTTGTTGATAATTTTGTAGATTTTCTCGGGATCCTTAAGCCACATGGCTCCAGCTTCGTTTTTGACAATTTTATTGACCGGACAGCCCATATTAATATCGACGATATCGGTTTTAGTATTTTCTTGGATAAATTCTGCTGCGCGCGCCAAACTATCCTCGTCGCTACCGAAAAGCTGAATAGAAACTGGATTTTCTCCTTCATCAATGTGGAGCATATGAAGGGTTTTTTCGTTGTTATACTGGATGCCCTTGTCAGAGACCATTTCCATGACAACGAGTCCAGCTCCCAGCTCCTTAGCAATGGTCCGGAAAGCAGAGTTGGTTACGCCGGCCATAGGTGCCAGAACTGTGCGGTTGGGAATTTCAACATTTCCAATCATAAAAGGTGTATTAAGATTTGTCACGAATCAGTTCCTCCAGGTCGTTTTGGTCAAAGTGATAGGCTGTCTGGCAGAATTGGCAGATGATTTCAGCCCCTTGATCTTGGTCACGCATCTCTTCTAAGTCAGCCTTTGGCAGGGTAGCCAAGGCATTCATGAAGCGCTCTTTGTTGCAGTCGCACTGGAAGCGGATTTCCTCTTCAGACAGGCGTTTGTATGGTTCATCACCATAGATAGCAGCTAGCAGAGCTTCGATATGGTCATCGGATTCCAGTAGTTTTGAGATAGCAGGCATTTCTTGAATCCGCTTCTCAAAGCGGGCGATTTCAGCTTCTTTGGCACCAGGCAGAACTTGTACCAAGAAACCGCCAGCGACCTTGACTTTATCATTCTCATCCAAGAGAACATTGAGACCAACTGCAGAAGGTGTCTGCTGGCTTTCAGTCAAGTAGAAGGCTAGGTCTTCGCCGATTTCTCCAGAGATGAGAGGAGTCATGGAGTTGTAAGGATTGCCCGTACCATAGTCCGTGATGACGAGGAATTCGCCTTGGCCGACAAAAGGACCAACTAGAACTTCGCCGGTGACAGTCTTTTTGATATCTACACCGGGATTTTGCACATAGCCTTTGACATTGCCCTCAGTATCTGCCACTGTGATGATCGCACCTAGTGAGCTGGTCCCGAGGACCTTGACGGTAATCTTGGTCTGGCCTTTTTCATTTGCAGCCAAAATCTGGCTGGCAATCAGTGTGCGACCCAGTGCAACGGTAGAACTTGTTTGGGTTTGATGTTTTTCTTGAGCGGTCCGAACCGTCTCTGTGCTATCCAGCACATAAGCTCGGAAAGAACCATTTTCTGAGATAGTTTTGATAATTTTGTCCATACCTTTTATTTTAACACAAAATTGGAAAACAAGAGAGGAGCTACTCTTGTTTTTATCAAAAATAAAGAATGGCATTAAAAATAATAATGTTAGTTTGTATCATTAATGCTCATATAATTTATAAATAATTAGAAAACAATCATTATCCCGAACTTTTAGTTTGTTTTTCGCTGAAAAATTCGGAAAAATCTCCTTTTTAAGAAGTCTGAATTATTTTTGAAGTAGAAAATACTAATGAAACACCTCTCTATCCTTGAAAAAACAACTGGAATCTCTTATAATAAAGTGTAAGATATACCAGCAGGTGAGACTCCTGCCATGTATGTAAGAAAGGACGAGCGACTTAGCTCAGACAAAGTTATGACATCAGTAGTTGTTGTAGGAACCCAGTGGGGAGATGAAGGAAAAGGGAAAATCACTGATTTTCTTTCTGCTAATGCCGAAGTGATTGCCCGTTATCAGGGTGGTGACAATGCCGGCCATACCATTGTAATTGACGGCAAGAAGTACAAATTGCATCTGATTCCGTCAGGGATTTTCTTTCCAGAAAAAATCTCTGTGATTGGAAATGGGATGGTGGTGAATCCTAAATCTCTGGTCAAAGAATTGAACTACCTGCATGAGGAGGGTGTGACGACAGATAACCTTCGCATTTCTGATCGAGCGCATGTCATCCTGCCTTATCATATCGAGTTGGATCGCCTACAGGAGGAGGCCAAAGGGGACAATAAGATCGGAACAACCATTAAGGGAATCGGCCCAGCCTATATGGACAAGGCTGCGCGTGTTGGTATCCGGATTGCAGATCTTCTAGACAAAGACATTTTCAGAGAACGCTTGGATCGTAATTTAGCTGAGAAAAACCGCCTTTTTGAGAAATTGTACGATAGTAGAGCAATCAGTTTTGATGATATTTTTGAAGAATACTATGAATATGGGCAACAAATCAAGCAATACGTGACGGATACCTCTGTCATTCTCAACGATGCATTGGATCAAGGCAAGCGAGTGCTCTTTGAAGGGGCTCAAGGAGTTATGCTGGATATTGACCAAGGGACTTATCCATTTGTAACTTCATCTAATCCAGTTGCTGGTGGTGTAACGATCGGTTCTGGGGTTGGCCCGAGCAAGATTGACAAAGTCGTTGGTGTTTGCAAGGCTTATACCAGTCGGGTTGGTGATGGACCATTCCCAACAGAGCTTTTCGATGAAGTAGGAAATCGTATTAGAGAAGTTGGCCATGAATATGGCACAACAACAGGCCGTCCGCGCCGAGTAGGTTGGTTTGACTCTGTTGTCATGCGCCATAGTCGCCGTGTATCAGGCATTACGAATCTCTCACTTAATTCTATTGACGTTTTGAGTGGTCTAGATACGGTGAAGATTTGTGTAGCCTATGATTTGGATGGCCAAAGAATCGATCATTATCCAGCTAGCTTGGAGCAGCTCAAGCGTTGTAAGCCGATTTATGAAGAATTGCCAGGCTGGTCAGAGGATATCACAGGTGTTCGTAAACTGGAAGATTTGCCAGAAAATGCTCGAAACTATGTCCGTCGTGTTAGTGAATTAGTAGGAGTGCGTATTTCTACTTTCTCAGTTGGCCCTGATCGTGAGCAAACCAATATCTTGGAAAGTGTTTGGTCAAGTTTATAAGTAAATGAAGACAAAGGGAACGTTTAGTCCCCTTTTTTGAAAGCAGAAAGAGGCAAAGATGTATCAAACGATTTTATTTGACTTAGACGGTACCTTGACTAATTCAGAACTAGGAATTACCAACTCGGTGGCCTATGCTTTAGGAAAATTTGGGATTGAAGTACCAGACAAGAAAGCATTGAGAGTTTTTATCGGCCCTCCCTTGCAGGATTCTTTTGAGCGCTTTTACGGATTTTCTAAGGAAGAATGCTTAAAGGTCATTGACTACTATCATGAGTACTTTTCTGAAAAGGGACTTTATGAAAATGAGGTCTATCCAGACGTTCCAGACTTACTGGCTTCTCTGAAGCAGGCTGGCAAACAGTTGATTGTAGCTACGTCAAAACCTGAAGAATTTTCTATTCAGATTCTCAAGCACTTTGGTTTATATGATTATTTTGACTTTGTCGCTGGTGCGACCATGGACAGAAAACGTAGTAAAAAAAGCGATGTTATTCAGTATGCCTTAGAACAAAATCAAATCACAGATTTGGCGCATACCATCATGATTGGAGACCGAGAGCATGATGTACTTGGTGGTCAAGCGCAAAAGCTTGATTCTATCGGTGTTCTTTATGGCTTTGGTAGTAGGGAAGAGTTAGAAACCGCTGGTGCTACTTATATCGTAGATGATGTCAAAAAAATGCACGAAATATTAATTAAAAAATAATCTTAAGTTTATTTTAAGAAAGCTTGTGTACAATAAAAGACATAAACAAAGACCTCCTAACTTTGTTTAGAAATCCTAAAACTTTTTCATAATAATCTCCAAAACACCGCTGTTCTATTATGACAGTGGTGTTTTTTTGTATAGTCGGTTAGTGTATCTTTTATTTACTTGAGCCACCTGCGGTTCGTGGCATCATTGATTTTTAGTTCAAGTCATGAATCCGAAGATTCACTGCATCTTTTTATTGCTAAAAGAATATAAAAGTCTTAAATTTCTTCCTAATGATGGGATGATGTTGAAGACTTATATTTTTTACGATCAAAATATAGGTCTTTTTGACATTCTTTATTTTATATGGTAAACTATGACCGAAAAAACAAAAAACGTCACAGAGAACAAAGGAGAAAGTTATGGTTGCTGCTTTTACTGCTGAGGAAAAAGAGGTAATTAAAAGGAAATTACATACAGTCGCAAAGGAATGTCTGCAAAGATATGGGGTTAAGAAAACAACAGTTGACCAAATGGCGGCCTTGGCTGATATTTCCAAAGGCTCTTTTTATAATTTTTATTCTTCAAAGGAAATGTTATTTTTTGCAGTCTTAGAAGAATATCAAATAGATGTTATGAATCACCTGACAGAACAATTGGGTATGGAAACCAAGATAGATACAAATCGTCTGGTACAGTTACTTTATGATTTTTATCAAGATTTTCGCTATTCATTTATGTATACCATATTTAAAAATCATGAAATGGAATTACTCATAAGAAAATTGCCAAAAGAGGCGATAACAAATCATCATCTGATAGATGATAGGATGGTTAAAAAAATTGTGTCCCGAATCAACATTAGAGAAAATGTATCGGTAGAAATCGTCTCTGCTTTATTTAGAACGATTGCTATGACTATATTACACATCGAGGAAATCGGCGAAGAACAATTTGATACTACATTGAAGTTAGTCATACAAGGAGTTGTGGAACAAATTACTAAGGAGGACAGGTAATGGTGAAAGAAGCAATTAGAACCGCAAAGCTTTCTAAAAGATATGGAACAAAAAATGTTGTCAACAACTTGAATTTATCAATAAAACCTGGTGAAATAGTAGGGTTTTTAGGACTGAATGGTGCAGGGAAAACAACGACGATGAGAATGATGCTAGGATTGATAAAATCTACATCAGGAGAATGTTATATCCAAGGAAAAAAGTTAGATCTGAGTAATTTAGAACTTCGAAATGAAATAGGTTATATTATTGAGACGCCTTATTCTTATCCAGACTTAACTGTGAGAGAAAATTTAGAAATAGTTAGTAAATTAAGAGGACTTGATCCTGAAAATAGACGTTTATATAAAAACCGCATTTTCAATGTAAAATATTGAGATTGCCCTCTAGAGATATAAGATAGGAGTTAATTCCGTAAGTGAGAAGCTATATTGCTGGGTATAATTATGATTAACCTTAAGAAATTTTAAAAAGCATAAATCCCGTAAAGATAAAGGAATTATGCCTTGTTGAATAATACAATTTTATGGTTCGTTTTACCTATAGTTTGATAAATAGAGTATTTTGTGTTACAAAATCTTATCAAACTTTTCAATGTAAAACAGTGAAGCGGTCATGATTCCTGTTAAAATAAGCAGTGCGAGAATGCCTGGAGTCCAAGATTTGAAGAAATCAAAACCAAAACCAAAGAGGCTAGGTCCTAAAGCTGCAAGGATATAACCACCAGTTTGCGCTAGGCCAGATAATTGAGCAGTTTGCTCTGGTGTGTTTGTTTTAAGTGAGAAAGTCACCATGAGGTAAGGGAAAAGAGCACTAACAGATATTCCAATCAATAAATTTAGTACGAGCCAATAAAGGAAGTTGTCCGTTTGAAAGAGCAACATGCTTACTCCAGACAGACCTGCTGCAGCTACACAAGAAATCATAATCAAGCGTCCGCGTGCAGATAATCGTGTAGTTAAGCTCGGAATCGTCATCGAAAAAGGTAAGCTAACCAATGAAAAGACGGAAGCCAAGATACCAGAAGCATTTTTGGACAGACCAGCCTGTAGAGCTAAGGTTGGAAGCCAAGTCATAGCTGTATAAAAAAGTAGAGATTGTAGACCACAGAAGATAATGAGGGCCCATACTTTTTTGTTTTTAGTAGGCTAGTAACTGGATGATTCCTTCCCTTATCCTCAAGCATGTGATTGTGTTTCGTGTTGGGGAACCAGATAAAGAAAGCGCAAAGACAAATCAGAGTTAGAGTGATAATCAACCCTTGCCAAGAGCTAACATTGACAATAGGGACTGCTAAGGCAGAGACGATAGTAATAGAGAGACTCATAGCTGAAATATAGAGAGTTGTCAAAAGTCCGATTCGGTGTGGTTGGTTCGCCTGTATGATACTTGGCAAAAGAACATTTAGTAGAGCTGTCGCTCCTCCAAGGATAATCGTTCCTGTATAAAGTAGGGGGAGATTAAAGATTCGGATCAGTGAGCCGAGAGTCAAAAAAACTAGAACCAGAGTAAAGAGTTTCTCCAGTCCGAATTGTCGTGCCAAGCGAGGAGCAAAAGACGAGCAAAGAGCAAACATGATTAAAGGAAGACTGGTCAGCAGTCCAAGTGAACTGAGAGAGACATGTAGTCCATCGGCAATATCTGATAAGACAATAGGTAAAATCGTAAAAGGTGTTCGTAGGACAATCCCAATCATGATAATCCCCGGAACAAAAAATTTAGAACGTTGTTGCATAAAAATCTCCTAAGAATAAATTTTTGATGAGTTATTTCATCAAGTCCAGAAAATACTGGCTAATAGCCTCTTCATCAATTTCTTTTCGCTGTTGTAGCCACCATGAAACCGTCTCAACAAAAGTGGCTGTTACGTGGTTTCTCAAGAAATCTTCGGGTAGAGCTTTCTTATTGCTCAAACCTTTTTCCATAATTAACGGAAAGATATAGTGCTCTAGCTCTTTTTTTAAGCGGTTA
Organism: Streptococcus sp. oral taxon 056 str. F0418; assembly: GCF_000220065.1. GTDB lineage: Bacteria > Bacillota > Bacilli > Lactobacillales > Streptococcaceae > Streptococcus. Next base: position 1,291,625 of record NZ_AFQU01000001.1, read on the forward strand.
ATAAAATAAGAGTTTTTTGCCAAGAGTAGAGTAGCGATACGATCTTGGTTTTTTCGAAAGTGATGAAAAATGTGGGTTGTTGCTTCTGTCAAGTTTTTCCCTTCAGGGCGATCGATAAAGGTATGTTGAAACAGCTCTTGACAGAGCTCCTCCAGTAGGGCTTCTTTTGTTTCAAAGTGTGCATAAAAAGTAGACCTTCCCACATCAGCTAGGTCGATGATTTCCTGAACAGTGATGGCTTCATAGCTCTTGCGATGCAAGAGGCTGAGAAAGGCCTGGTAAATGGCTGCGCGTGATTTTTTTACTCGTCTGTCCATAGCATTTTCAAACAAATCTAGTCTTTTGTCTCTTATCTGACAAAAGACTAGATTTGCTTCTTGTTTCCTTTTCTAAAAAGATGGATAATAGAATCGAACAAAGTGTTTGCTTTTGAATATATTATACTATAAAAATATCAGATGTAACAGGGGATGCTATGAAATCAAGTCAAAAAATGATGATTGCCTTTCTTTTGAATGTGTCTTTCGCCATTATTGAAGTTATTTTCGGATTGGCCTTCAATTCCAGTGCTGTCTTGGCTGACGCCGTCCATGATATGGGAGATGCGCTGGCGATTGGTCTGTCAACGCTTTTAGAAAAGATTTCTAATAAAAAAGAAGACAGCCGTTATACATTGGGCTACAAGCGTTATAGTTTACTAGGAGCCATTCTAACGTCCATTATTTTGATTATAGGTTCTATTTTGGTCCTCTGGGAAAATGTTCCCAAGGTCTTCGCCCCGGAACCTGTTGATTATAACGGGATGCTGGTCCTAGGAATTATCGCTATTCTGGTCAATCTAGCAGCAAGCAAGGTGGTCAGTCACGGCCATAGTCACAATGAGTCTATTCTCAGTCTACACTTTCTAGAGGATATTCTGGGGTGGCTAGCGGTTATTTTAGTGTCAATCGTCCTACACTTCACAGACTGGTATTTTCTAGATCCCTTGCTATCTCTGTTGATTGCTGTCTTTATCCTCAGTCAGTCTCTACCTAAGTTTAGGGATAATATCAAGATCTTTCTGGATCATGTTCCAAGCGATATTGATCTAGGTCAGCTCTATCAAGAACTGGGGAGTCTGGACAATGTTCAAGCTATTGCCCAGCTAAATGTCTGGACGACAGATGGCATTGATAAGTATGCCATGATTCATATTTGCCTAAAAGAGGCGGAGAAAAGTCAGCAAATTAGACAAGCTATTCATCAGCTTGTGAAAACCTACGGGATTGTGAGTGCGACTATAGAGTGCGATGGAAGTATGGAAGAGCACCGTGGACATAGGGAAAGATAAGGAGTTACTTAATAGAAAATTAATTAGTTTAAAACAACTAATTTTTTTTAATGATTTTTTATTTTTGGATTTTTATTTCGAATAGTATAAGTGAGAAGCAATAAATCATTTGGTTGCTTTATCAATATAAAAAAGGAGAATATGATGAAAGTTTTTAAAACTTTATTTAAACGCCACACTTGGAACTTTGGTATTTTGAGTATTAGTTATCGAGTAAATCGTCGTGTTACATTATAAGGAGGAATAATGAAAATTTTTAAAACCCTATTTAAACGCCATACTTGGAATTTTGGCATTTTGAGTATTAGTTATCGAGTAAACCGTCGTGTTACATTATAAGGAGGAATGATGAAAGTTTTTAAAACTCTATTTAAACGCCATACTTGGAATTTTGGTGTTTTGAGTATTAGTTATCGGGTTAACCGCAGAGTAACCCTATAAAAAAGGTAGCTAATCAGATATGATTAGCTATCAATAAGATGAGGATTAGTCAGCTAACCCTCATCTTATTGATAAAATTCCCCCCAAGGAGAGGCAGATGAGAAGATTTTTTTCCCTATCTTTAAGTCCATATGGAATAGACGAGAAGTTAAATTTTTAATGGCATTTTCTTTCTTACCACTAATAGTTCCTCTGTTGACAAATAGTCCAGATATGGAGACCTTTTATGTGGCCAAATCAAGCGCAAGTTTATTCACTTTTATTATTGTTGTTTTACAATCACAGTATAAGCTTGTACTACCGACATTGATATTTTCTTACATTATCTATCTAACCCTACGAGATGAATTTAGCTCTGGGACGATGTTTTTATATAAGGATTTAAGAAAGTCTGTTATTTTTAATACAAAAGTTATAAGTCTATGCTTGCTGTATCTGCTATATCTGGTCGTTAGTCTCCTTGCAAGTGTGTTCATTTTTTACCTATTTTTAAATACTTCTGATCAGATTTTTTCGAGTAATCCGTCATTATTCGGACAAGAGTTGGTTAGTTTCTTAGCAATCATTATGCTTAATATTGTAGCTGTTTTTATTACGATAGCTTTTTCAATGTATGCTAATCGTGCAGCGACAATTGTTATGAGCATATTCTTTGTTTTACTCAGTGTAATTGCACCACGGTTGCAACTGTTACAATATGTTTTTCCAAATGGTTATGTTAATACAATTTCAACTGTTGGAATAGGGATAAGTATCTTTATAGCTTTGTCCATTAGTTTGACTTATATATTAAGCTCGTATGTGATTGCTTATCGGAAGTTTATAGAAATAGAATTTTAGGTGGTACAATGAATCGGGCGAATTCAACGATATTAGTGACTACATTAGGAGTTCTGATTTTATCTATTGTTTTATTTAGTATTGGCATGACTAGTTTGATTTTTATAGACCATCAACATCTAGTTATCAGTTATTTTTACATTTTAGCTTTCTTTATGCCTGTTTGTTTTGTGGGACTTCCCCATTATCTAGCTCAAAAATATAAATTGTACAGTAGATATAAAGAAGTAACCTTCTCCACACGAGTAGCAGCCATTCTATTATTATTGTTATTTGTAGGAAATGCTATGTTCATCAAAGGAAATGAATTTTGGCATCAGATGATTGTAGCTAGTTGCGAAGAATATCTTTTTCGTTATGTTCTGTACCGAATGTTACGGAAGAATTTCTCTAAATTTCATTCTATTCTTTTTTGCTCATTGGCATTTGGAATCCTGCTACATTTAAACTATAATCTATGGGATAATCTCTTAATTCGAACACCGGTAGGGGTTCTACTCGGTTATATTGCAACGCATTTGGGACTTCATTATTCTATTGCAGCTCATTGGTTGATTAATTTATTAGCAGCTTTGTTTTAAAAAGGAGATATTATGACATTATTTGTTTTATTTTTGGTGCTTTATTACGTGTTGATAACAGGGAGTATGCTAGCATTCTTGCCTTCTTTGCCTGTAATCGTATTAGCAAGTGTTTTCTACTTGCTTCCCTTGCTTCTGCATAGTTGGTTGCTTGTAAAGTGTAAAAGCAAGGAAGAGCTATTAAAATATGGTATCACTTTGCCTGTTTTATCTATGGTTTCTTATACGGCCTTTGCTTATTTTTCTGAGAATCTAGGTTTATGGCAACTATTTGTAGAGAGAAATACAGTTGTTTCTGATGAAATGACTGTGCAGATTGCTCAGTCTCCAATGGAACTTTCACAACTCGCTTTTGCATTTATATTATACAGCTCTATTTCGGTTGTACACTATTACATTAAATTACAAAAAATAAAAAGGAAATTACTCATGCTTACCATTAATCATCTATCTAAACAATTCAAAGGCAATGATTTTTATTCACTTCGAGATGTGAGTCTGACGATAAAAAAAGGAGAAATTGTCGGTTTAATAGGAAAAAATGGAGCAGGAAAATCGACTCTTATGAAGCTTATTGCTAAGTCACTTAAACCGAGTCAGGGTGAGATTTATTATAAAGATATTGACTTACATTCTAAGGAAAATCTCTTACAGGATGTCGGTATTATGATTGATCCTGTTTTTTATCCAGACATGACTGTAGAAGATAATCTTAAATTTTACTTGCAGTTACATGGGAAAACAAACCTTTATCCCAATATTGAAAAAACATTGAAATTGGTTGAGTTGTGGGAAGCGAGAAAAAGAAAGCCAAAAGGATTTTCTTTTGGGATGAAACAACGGACAGCCTTAGCAATTGCGCTTGTAGCTGAGCCGAATTTCTTAATTTTAGATGAGCCTTTTGTGGGGTTGGATCCGATAGGTGTTCAAAAGTTGATTACAATCTTGAAAGAGTGGTCAAGTAAACGTCAGATTTCGATGTTGATCTCCAGTCATCAGCTAAGTGAACTGGAAGCCCTTTGTGATCGCTATCTCTACATAAAGGAAGGACATTTAGCAGATCAATTCAATGCGATGGATGGTACGAAGCTGTTAGTTCATTTAGCGGAAGAAGGGATTATCGAAGATTTACAACCTTATCTTTCAGAATACATTCGTATGGATGGTAACTGTCTAGAGATTGCGACGATCTGTCCACAAGAAAAACTGAATAATCTATTTACAATGTTGGGTCGACAACAGTTAATCAAATCTATTGATATAAAAGAGAATCAACTTAAACAGATTTTCTCGCAAGGAGACTAGAATGAAACAAATTTTTTCAGCAGTGCTAAATGCAACGTGGAAACAAAAAGAAAGCAAGCTTTTTATGGCATTTAGCATGAGCCCTCTTTTGTACTTAATATCAACATTTATGAAAACTGGCTTTATGAACATCACTTCTCTTGATAACCATGTTCAATTAAGTTTTTTAGAGATGTATGATGGGATTTTCAATCTTACTTTCAGTTCGACTCTGCCGACCTTAGCTTTATTTTTTGTAGTCATTGCAGTGTTTAAAAGTGAAATACAACAGCATTTGCTTTTCTTGTATAAAGATTTAGAAAAGACAAGAGTTTTAGTGGCTAAACTACTTAGTATCTTGACCTTGTTCCTTATTTTTGTATTAAACTTTACTGTCCTTATGTTCGGAGTCTATTATCTGAGAATTATTCATCTACCTTTTGGTTCAGGAGAACTGATTGGTTCGGATGGCTATTATGCCTTATTCTCTACTATTGGAACAATTTTACTGCATTTTTGTTATATTTTTTGCATTACCCTTATATCACTTTATAGTACTAATATTGTTAGTATGATTAGTGGTATTGCTTTGATTCTTATAACAGGGATTCTTCCTTTATTTGGTTCGATTGGATTTCTAGTTCCAAACGGTTATCGTACTATTGCAGAGACTGGTAATTTTGGTTTTGCTTTTCTTGGAATGGTAGTAACAACATTACTGTATTGTGGTCTATTGTACTACTTTAGTCTTCAGAAATTTAAAAAAGTGGAGTTTTGACATGCCAGATCAAACAAATTTTTTTCGGATTATTTACTATTTTCTAGATAAACCACGTTTTTTTATTGGTTTATTGCTTAGTTTTTTAGGGACAGGATTAGGTTTAATCTTACCTCAGTTGATAGGTCTGCTGATGGATCAAAAATTTATGAATTCCGTAGTTTCGCAGCCTCATTTGCTATTAGGGATGGCATTGTTTTTTGTAGTAGTTTATATTATTCAAGCTTTTTCGACCTATCTTCTAGGGATGAGTGGTAATAGGGCCATGTCACGTATGCAGACATATTTACACAAACATTTGTTAGGCAAATTTGTTCAAGATGTAGAGGAACTCCAGGCTGGTGATTTAGCAAGTCGGTTGACAAATGATATGACTATTGTTTTAAAACTTGTTACTCTAACTTTTCCGGAGTCATTGCTAAATATTTTTATAGTGATAGGCGCAACAAGTTTTCTTTTTTTATTAATTTTCATTTAACAGTACTTAGTTTTATTTTAATACTTTTTTTGTTACTAGGTATGATTCCAATTAATAAAAAGTTAGAAAATTATTATGTGAGACATCAAGAAATGACGGGAAATTTAACAGGAAAGTTAAGCCATAAATTTTCTCATTTTCGCTTGATAAAAACGTTAAAAGGAGAGCAACAAGAAATAGAAGAGGCAGAACAGGGTTTCCGGAGACTTTTTCATAATTTTAGAAAAATACTACTTTTATCCTCTTTTCAGAGTGCAATGATGAATAGCCTAGCTATGATCTTTATGTTGATTATTATACTAGTAGCTGGTTTGAATGTTCAAAATGGCTCAATGACAATTTCAAGTTTAATGGCATTTGTGTTATATATTTTACAGTTACTAGAGCCGATTTCAGAATTAATTAAAATCTTAGATGATCTCGCAGAAGTTAACGGAGTTGCAAAGCGAACAAAGCAATTGCTATCAAAGTCAGATGAACAAGAGTTGTGCCATGTCGCCCCTGTTCAGGAGGGGAGCATTTCTTTGAAGGATGTTAGTTTTTCTTATCCAGGGCAAAAAGATCCTGTTCTGAAAAATTTGTGGTTAGATATTCCAACAGGACAAAACGTGGCGATTATTGGGCCTAGCGGAGCTGGAAAAACAACACTATTTTCACTTTTAATGAAATTTTATCATCATTACAATGGAAGTATTCGGATTGGCGGACAAGAATTAAGAGCTTTATCTCCAATGCAAGTACGTCAAATGATTTGTTATGTTCCACAGGAAAATACGCTGTTCCATGGTAGCCTTCGCGATAATTTATTTTATGGAAAAAATAAAGCTGTTTCTGAAGAACGTCTCTATGAGGTTTTGGAGGAGCTGGATCTTGTAGAGGTCGTGGAGCAATTACCGAATGGTTTGGATACCGTTTTATCAGATAGTGGCCATGGCTTATCAGAGGGACAAAAACAACGTTTCAATATTGCGCGTGCATTGATGAGTAATGGGGAGATTTATTTGATGGACGAGGTTACAGCTAATCTCGATCTAGTGACCGAACAAACTATTGTTCAAGCGATCGATCGCTTGACTGTAGGAAAGACTCGGCTAACAATTGCTCATCGAATCTCAACTGTTCAACAGGCTGATTCAATTCTAGTTTTAAATGAAGATGGCAGCCTTGATGATCAAGGTAGTCACAGTGAGTTGCTGATGCGTAATAGTCAGTATCAACAATATGTATCAGAGTTAAAAAAAGTAAGCTAGTCTATAAGGATGAACCTCACTTGCTCTCTATCCTAGCATTTTCAGAAGGAAGTCCGTCATTTGTTGCGGGCTTTCTTTTTTTCCTCTCGCAATCCACATTTGTAGGACACCAAAAAAAGCATTGGTAAGATAGACATTGCTATATTCCTTTTCGATTTGGGTATAGTGTTTATTGCTGAATTGCTCCTGTAACTCTTGATCCAGCATGACTTGAAATTTATGCCGCAAGAAAGTCTGGATTTCTTTGGTGCCATTTTCAGATAAAAGTGCTGATAAGAGAGGTTCACTTTCTAGGAAGTCAATAACCTCTAAAATAGCCGCTTGTTTATTTTGAGTGTTCTTCTCAAAAATCGCTTCTAGTTGCTGGAAAAGCCCTTGTTGATAACGTTCAATCAAATCATATTTATCTTTGTAATGTGTGTAAAAGCTACTACGACTTATGCCTGCTTCTTGTGTTAACTCGACGGTTGAAAGATGCTCGAAACTCTTTTTCTCTAAAAGATGAACCATAGCCTGTTCAATCATTTTTTAGTTTTTTACGTTTATTGCTTTCCATATTCACTTGAACTTTCTAAACAAAATTGAACGCTATGTCCATTTTTCGTTAAAATGACTTGTAATATTTGGGGGTTGATGTATAATCTATTGTATCAAATTTTAGACACTATGTATAATTTTGGAGGTGCGTATGTTAAGAGAATGGAAAGCAATTTTAAAAAACCAAGTTTTATCATTGTGTTGCTGGGGGTTTCTCTCATCCCCGCTCTGTATAATGTTATTTTCCTCAGTTCGATGTGGGATCCTTATGGAAATGTATCTCACTTGCCAGTGGCGGTCGTTAACCAGGATAAAGCTGTAATTACAGCTGGTAAAACCTTATCTATAGGTGAGGATCTTGTTTCAAATCTCAAGGAAAACAAGAATTTGGACTTTCATTTTGTAAGCGAGAAAGATGCACAAGATGGATTAGAAAAAGGGGATTACTATATGGTGGTCACGTTGCCTAAGGACTTGTCTGAGCGTGCAGGTAGTATCCTAAGTGACGAGCCTAAGCAAATGAATATTGACTATCAAACATCAAGCGGTCATAGTTTTATTGCTGGTAAGATGAGTGATTCAGCTATGACTTCTTTGAAACAAACCGTTGCTCAAAATGTGACCAATACCTATACAAGTGTACTCTTTAAGAATATGGGAACTTTAAAAATGGGCTTAAGCAAGGCTTCTAATGGTGCTCAACAATTAACTTCAGGTAGCCAGCAACTAGAGTCAGGTAGTCAGATACTGACGGATAATTTAAAAACTCTGAACCAAGCGACAACGAATCTCGCTTCAGGAACCGTACAGCTGAATGCAGGCTTAGAGAGCTATACAGGAGGGGTGAAACAGTTGTCAGCTGGCGCTAGTAGCTTATCAGAAGGACTAACTACTTATGCAACAGGTGTCGCTACCGTAGCAGCGGGAGCAAGTCAGCTCTCTGAAAATTCTGCTAATTTGCTAGGAGGGGTACAGCAAATTTCTCAGTCTGGAACTGGAGTCCAACATTTAGCGATTGGTGCAGAAAATCTGAGTACTGGTCTTGTTGCCTTAAAAAGTTCGATAGATACGAAATTGGCAAATAACCAAGACAATCTAAGACTTGTAACGACTTCATTGGCACAATTAAATGCTAGTATACAAGCTATGTCAACAGATACAAACAATTCAACAGCTAGTATAGAAGCTTCACTAAACAGTATAGCAAGCTCTGTGCAGGCTATTCTCAACAATAACCAAGATGCCAAAGCAGCAGCTTTAGCCAGTGTTCAAGGCACAAGCGCTTATCAAAGCCTTTCTAGTGAAGCAAAAGCAGAGATTGATACGGCCGTTAGCACTAGCCAAGCAGGTAGTAATCAATCAGCGCAGGCAATTTTATCAGAAATCAATACCATGAAAACTTCATTGGAAGCGATAAAAACGACTAGCCAGACAAAAATAAGTCAACTGAACAGTGCTTCTACTCAAGTGATACCTCAAGCCGCAACGATGATAACAGGCCTTTATGATGGCTTGTCAACAATAAGCGCCAACCTTGAAATAGTAAATAAGGGAGCAAGGCAAGTCTCCGATGGAGTCGGTACTCTAAATGAGAAGTTGACAACTGGGGCGCCGCAACTAGTCCAAGGTATGACAGAGTACACAACTGCTGTAAATAAGCTCTCTGAAGGGGCTACTGGACTAGCAAACAATAATCCCATTTTGCTATCCAACGTTGATAAACTGGCCACTGGAGCGACTTACCTAGCAGATAAGTCTCCAGAGTTGACAGCTAATTTTGGAAAATTAGTGAATGGAAGTAGTCAGCTAATGAGTGGATCAGAACAGCTAGTGGATGGAGGGACAAGTTTGACAGGACATCTGAGGACATTAGCTACAAGTACGAGTCAACTAGCCACAGGCTTGACAGAGGCAGACACTAAGCTATCAGGTTTTTCAGCTAAAGAAAGCAATGCTAAAACGTTAGCAAATCCGTTAGCATTGACCAAGACGGATAAAGACAAGGTAGAGAAAAATGGTATTGGAATGGCGCCTTATATGATTTCGGTAGCCCTGTTTGTAGCGGCTATTTCGACCAATATCATCTTTAGTACACTTCCTTCAGGAAAAGAACCCAAGACCAAATGGGACTGGTTCAAAGCTCGCCTAGAAGTAAATGGCGTGATTTCAGTTGCAGCTGGTGTGTTGGTTTATGCTGCTGTACACATGATTGGCTTAACTGCCAACCACGAATTGGCGACCCTTGGTCTGATTATCCTAACCAGCATGACCTTTATGGCACTTGTAACAGCCTTGGTCACATGGGACAATAAGCTGGGCGCTTTCGCAGCACTTATTTTGCTACTTTTACAGCTTGCTTCCAGTGCGGGAACTTATCCTATCGAGTTAACCAATAAGATTTTCCAAGCTATGAATCCTTGGTTGCCGATGAGTTACTCTGTCTCTGGACTCCGTCAAACTATTTCGATGGGTGGACAGATTGGAGGGCAAGTCAGCTTTCTGATAGTTGTCCTACTTCTATTTATGGTTGCTGGCGCCTTGGTCTATCGAACAGATAACAAAAAGAGTTGAGAGCCTTTTGACTGAATCCTAAGAGGAAAAGAGAGGTCTGTCTTTCTTTTCCTTTTTATCTAAGCAACATCTCCTGAAAAAGGGGATGTTTTGTTTTCTTTAAGTTTTTTTAGACTTCGTTTAAGCTTTGGTCCGTAAAATAACCAAGTAACTAATCAAGAAGCTAGAAGGGGAGAGGTCCTATGGGTAAAAAAACATTTAAAGATAAATTTCAGCGATTTGAAACAAAATACGTCATTTCAAAGGAAGTTTTAGCTAAATTGCTGACGGAGTTTGAAGAATATATGGTAGAAGACGACCATGCTTACTCAACCATCAGCAATCTCTACTATGATACGCCGACTTTTCAAATGATTCGAGAGTCTTTGGAAAAGCCTTATTTCAAAGAAAAATTGCGGGTACGAACCTACGATGGAACACCAACAGAAGACAGCCAGGTTTTCCTGGAAATAAAAAAGAAAGTACGGAAGATAGTTTATAAGCGCCGCATTTCAACAGACTTATCTGCCGCTGAGTCCTATCTAGCGGGTAATCGAGATCAGATAGATGATTCGCAGATTCGCAAGGAAATCGACTGGCTGATGGCTCGCTATCAAGAGGTTCAGCCTATGATGTATATCTATTATAATCGCTATTCTATGAAGGGGATAGAAGATCCTAATGTTCGGATCACCATTGACTATGATTTGACCTATCGTTCGTATGATTTAAGCTTGTTAGACGGCAAATATGGGGATAAGCTCTTGCCAGAAGGCTATGTCATTATGGAGATTAAGGTTCCGGGAGCTTATCCACTCTGGTTGAGTGAGATTTTGGACCATCATCAGGTCTTTCCAAAATCCTTCTCTAAATATGGCGTTGCCTATAAGAAAACCACAGACTACAAAGGAGTTGTAAACCATGCTAAATCAATTATTTAATGACGTTTTTACCAGTACGGCCGTAAAGCCATTGACTATGATGGGGGCAATCGGTGTTGCCTTAGTCTTAGGTTTGGTTGTGGCCAAGGTCTACCAGTATAAAACCGTCTACAGCAAGTCATTTGTCATGAGTTTAGCACTCCTGCCTACCTTGATTGCTATTGTTATCTTTTTAGTTAACGGAAGCCTCGGTGCTGGGGTTGCTGTGATGGGTGCTTTCAGCTTGATTCGTTTCCGTTCAGCACCTGGTGGAGCTAAGGAGTTGGTATCTATATTTCTAGCTATGACGATCGGGATTGCGATTGGGATGGGCTATCTGGTATTTGCGACAGCTTTTACCTTGATTATGTCTGTAGCTATCTTATTACTGGAAAAGATTAATTTTGGGCAGATGCAACATGCCATGCGCCAGTTGACGATTGTCATTCCCGAGAGTTTGGATTATGAGGTTTTGTTCGATGATATTTTTGATCAAGCAACGAATCATGTTGAACTGGCTATGGTTAAAACATCTGATATGGGTAGCTTATTTAAACTAAAGTATATTATCCAATTAAATGGGAAAATGACAGAAAAAGCTTTAATGGATGCTTTGCGTACCCGTAATGGTAATTTAGAGATTGCCATTAGTCGCTATATCACAAAAGAAAATGAACTATAATGTACAGAGAAAGAGGCCAATCATGAAAACAAGTAAACAAACAATTTTCCACAAAGTAAAGTTAATGGTCCCGCTGGTTTTATTAACCGCTAGTCTAGGAGCATGTAGTTTGACTAGTCAAGCCAATACTAACTCAAGTACGAGCGCTAAGACTAGCAAAACAACGTCAAACAAAACATCCACAGATAGCTCAGGTTACTTTACGGATAAGGATCAGGATTCTTCCTATGATGAATCAAGTGCAACTAAGGTAAGCTTAAGTGGTTCGACAGCTAAAGTCTCTGGCAATGGTGCAGCAGTATCTGGATCAACTGTCACAATCACGGCTGCGGGGACCTACATCTTGTCTGGAAGTAGCGAAAACGTTCAAATCGTTGTCAAAGCGGGAGATCAAGAGAAGGTCCAAATAGTCTTGAATGGTGTAACCATGAAAGGAACGGACGCAGCGATTCTGGTTGAAAGTGCGGACAAGACCTTCATTACCCTTGCAGAAGGAAGTCAGAATAGCATTTCTGACTCTGCCAACCACACCAATACAGATTATGACGCAGCCATTTATAGTAAGGATGACTTGACTTTCAATGGTTCTGGTAGTTTGACGATTGAGGGCAACTATGGAAATGCAGTCGAGTCTAATGATGATTTGCGTATTACTGGCGGAACCTATACAATTAAAGCTTATAAAAATGCTCTCTCTGCAAATGATGCTTTAAATATCAAGGATGCAACCTTGGATTTGACGGCAAATGAAGACGCTCTACACGCCGACAATGATGAAGATACGACACTTGGGAATCTCTATATCCAATCTGGGACGATTACCATTAATGCCGGTGACGACGGGATGCATGCTTCTAATGCTGCTGTGATTGACGGAGGTACAATTACAGTCTCTAAGAGTGTTGAAGCACTAGAAGGGACCAACGTGACTATTAATGGTGGTAAACTGAATCTCTATGCCACAGATGACGGCATCAACGCCTCAAGTAAAGTGACAGGAGCCAATATCTTCATCAAGATTACGGGTGGCGACATCAAGGTAGAGGTGGGGCAAGGCGACACTGATGCTCTTGACTCTAACGGAGATATCATCATGTCAGGAGGAAATCTCGACATTACTTCTACAGTCTCTGCCTTTGACTTTGACGGAACAGCTACATACACTGGTGGAACCATTACGGTCAATGGTGAAACTCGATCTGAAATCACAGCTGATGGACCCGGTGGGGGTGGAACCCCAGGCGGTAGTCAGGGTGGTGGACCTAGTGGACATTAAGCTCGTTTCAAATAGAAATAAAAAAACTCCTCATTCCAGCTGGAATGAGGAGTTCTTACTATTCATCAATTCTAATCAACATCGTCTCCGTATCTACCGTCACTTGAGCGCCAATAGTAATGGTAAAGAGTGGCTGAGTATGGGCAAAGTCCAAGTCATAGAGGACGGGAATCGTCTTTAGAATAGGATGTTTGTCCAAGATATAAAGGAGCAGCTCCTCTGTCATCTGGCATTCTTTTGGAAAGCGGCCGATGAGAAGGGCCTGTGGGTTAGGATAGGCCTGAAGGAGGGCAGCTAGATTGCGGTCAAACTCCACATAATCATCTTCCTCGGCCTCTTCAACAAAGAGGACATAGTTTTCATCTGTTGGGACATAGGGTGTTCCACGCAGGAGTGAGAAGGTGGAGAGATTGCCGCCGATAGCAGTGGCTTGGGCTTGCCCGTGGTGATAAACTTTCCACTCCGTCTCATGGAAGGTCAGTGGCGCATCAGGTAGATACCATGCATTGTCGCCCCATTTTTCACTAGGAGTTAATTCATAAGAAGTCTGGCTGACGGCCTTGAGCCAGCTCTCGGTCTGATAGTCCTGCAGGGCATCCATTTTAAAGCTGGAGTAGGACGGTCCCATGTAGGTTTTCATGCCGGTCTTGCTATAGATAGCGTTGAGCAAGGCTGTTGTGTCTGAGTAGCCGCAGAAAATCTTAGGATTTCTAGCAATCAACTCAAAGTCCAGATAGGGCAGGAGCTCATTGCAGTTGAAACCGCCGATAGTGGCCAGAATAGCATCAACGGAGTCATCTGCGAAGGCAGCATGGATGTCTGCCACTCGGCTTTCGATGGAGGCAGAGCCTAGTATATCATTTTCCAGATAATGCTCCGAAAAAGACACGGTAAATCCTAGCTTTTCCAAGCGCTCCTTGGCGGCTAGATTGGCCTCAAAGCCACCAAGGCGTTCGATTGACGACGAGGGGCTGACGATTCGAATGTGCATACCAGGTGTGAGTTTTTTCATAAGAAGACCTCCTATTTAAAATGACTACATTATACAATAGAAAATGCTAAAAGACAAGGCCAGCTAGGACAAGAGGATGGGAAGCACATCAGTCAGTTTTTCGACGGTCCAGTCAGCTCTTTCTTCAAGATTCTTAACTTGAGCTAGACGACTGAAGCCCTGTTTGATCCATATAGTTTTCATCCCTATCCTTTTGGCAGGAGCGATATCATTATCCAAGCGGTCACCAATCATAATAGCTTGATGAGGCAAGCAGTTAGTCTTTTGTAAGGCCAGCTTGAAAATAGCGGGGTCGGGCTTGGCCAACCCAAGGTCAGCAGAAGAAAAGATAGCGTCAAAGTAGTCTAAAATCCCAAAATCCTTCAATCGCTCTTCTAGGCCAGGTAATTGATTAGCGATAATTCCCAATTTATACTCTTGCCCCAGCTGCTCCAATATTTCCTTGGTTTGCGGATAGAGAGTTTCTAAGTCCGTTCTCCAAGCTGGGCGCTCAAGTCCATAGAAGCTTAGGGCTTCTAAGTCGCCTTTTTTATTTTTTCTAAAATAGCTGAGCATCTTATCATAGAATTCTTGATAAGAAATATCTTTTCCAGCGATGGCGGTTTTTATTCTAGCTTCATAAGCTTTGTTTTCATTGACTAGAGTTGATCCCACATCAAAAAAGAGCCACTGGCTAGTTTGTTGGATTTGTTTCATGACAATATTTTATCATAAAGTGCTTATTTTCTGGTGTCATGCCGTATTTTAAAGGGAAAATTAACCATTCAGGAACAAAACGTGACATTTCAGGAATTTAAGTTGTAATTTTTGGGAAATATTTTATAATAAGTATATAGATATCCGAAGGGAAGTTTGCTTTTAATAGCATAGTAATCTTATCTCTAAAATTATTTTAATCTCCTATATTTAATAATTTTTTATAAACGAATCTCCCTAAAATATTTCCCTCGGATTCTATCATTTTAAAATAGAATTGAGAATAATATGAAAAAGAAACCGATCTATTTATACAGTTTTTTGATTGTATCGATTTTAGGAAACTTTCTTGGTTTGTGGGACCTTATGACAGGCAAGCAGGTAGAGAATCCTGCACAACTATTACAACTACAAGGCAATGTCGCACAAGAATATAATCAATTTTACGATGCGGCTTTTGTATTGAATCACAATCCGGTACAGATTGCTATACATATTGTAGGTTTTTTGATATTGGTAACAACATTTGTTTTGCTAATTAAGAAGAATTTATTTTTTGCCAATGTATTTTATATTGGTTATTCACTTTTTACGATAGTAGTCTTAGCCTACAACTATTTGCTGTCACAGCCTTTGTATCATTATTTTAGTGAACCAACATTTCGTGAGTCAGCTCAATTGATTCCTAAGGTATTGACGTTTGCAGGTGTTGGACTCAATGCAATTTTCTTAGCTGTTGTTGTCTTTAAAATCTTTCGGCAGCAAAAAGATTTGAACACTGAGGATACCACTATTTAAGATTTGACAAATAACATTTATCAGCTTACAATTTTAAAAGAAGCGATAGATGTTATTTTTATTTTCAGGAGGAAAAAATGGCAAAGGTTTCCTTAGTGTATATCAGTTTAAGTGGCAATACAGCCAGTTTTATCAAGCGTTTAACCGTTTTTTTACAAGAGCGTCATGAAGGACTTGAAGTCGAGCAGATCAATATTAAAGACTTGGTCAAAGAGGGGCAGGATTTCTTTGTAATGGATAATCCATTTGTGGCTTTTTTACCGACTTATTTAGAAGGTGGCAATGGTGTTGACTCTGGTGATGTAGAAATCTTAACCAATGACTTAGCAAGGTTTATTGATTTTGAAAACAATTATAAAAAATGCTTTGGTATCGTAGGTAGTGGTAATCGTAATTTCAACAATCAATATTGTCTCACAGCGAAACAATATGCTCAGCGTTTTGATTTTCCTTTGTTAGATACTTTTGAACTACGAGGACTTCAGAATGATATTGAGCGTATTGGTTGTAAGATTGAGGACTTGTATCATATTTAAGAGAGTGGGACAGAAATCGTTAATTCGTTAGAATTCGATTTCGTCGTCCCACCTCCGCACAGTTGAGTAGGGCTGTAAAAGCTGATGAAATCAGCGTAGTAGAGCCCACTCAACCACTGCGTCTTGCTCGACAATCCAAAGACAATTGAGAGGCTAGGACTTTTGTACCAGCCTCTTTTGTATTAAATAAAAGCTTTGATAAAGCGAAGTAATTTACTTATTAAAAAAATTTGTTTATACTAGATGTAGCGCATTTTTTATGTTAAATCAAAATAGAATTGTTATCACGAAAATAAAATCGAGGGGATTATTATAGTGAGAAAGATTAGCAAATATTTTAGTGTTTTTATTGGACTTCTATTTTTATTGTTATCCAGTGGTGTGCAGTTGTCAAAACCTGTTCAAGCTGAGGAATTGAAAAATTATTCACTGAATACAACGTTTCAAATTAATAAAAATAGAGTTGTAGATGGAGCTTCTTATGGTGAGGGGAAGTTTTATTTTTCACCGACATTTACGTTTCCAGATAGTGTCGTCATTAAGGATGGAGACCAGATTACCTATGAGATTCCAGAGCAATTTGAGTTTGCTGTGACTGAGGAGACAGATTTAGAAGGCGAAGGAGGAGAGGTGCTTGGTAAGATTCGTTTTGATCAAACCAAGCATAAGGTGATTACGACGATTACCAATTCAGACTACTTCACTCGGCTGAACAAGAAAAAAGTAGTAACATTGGCCTTTACAGCAGGTTGGTCAGACAAAATGCTTTTTAATAAGCCAACTAAAATGCACATTTCAGGTTATGGAGATGTGACTTTGAGTCGTGTCGTTATTGATGATGGGGAGCCGCTAGGAGCTTCAAAATGGGGAGTGCAAGAAAAGACCAACCCAAATCTTATCAACTGGCGCATTCGTTTGAACCGAGACCTAATTTCACCGACAGCTGGTCCTAATGTAAAAGTGACTGATATGATTCCAGCTAATCAGGAAATTGTGCCTGGCTCGATATTTGGTTACTACTTCAAAAACTGGTTTGGTGGCACTTCGACTTTGCAACTTCGTGAGACGTTTACTCCCTCAACAGCAGTCACCTTTAGCGGTAATACTTTTACTATTGATGCAGGAAACTTAACAGGACGTGGTCTATTTATTGGTTATCAAACTCGCATTGTTGGCGAAGTAGATAAGACATCTGCTAAGGTCTATAACGATATTAATGTTTATGCCAATGGTCGCAACACTCCTATTCAAGCTTTTGCAGCCATTACTCAAACAGAAGGCACTGGAACAGCTAAGCTTTCGGATGAAGTTATTTTTAAGGCTAAGAAAATTTTAAACGGCAGAACTTTGAAAAGCAGAGAGTTCCAGTTTGAACTCATCGATGAAAATAATCAAGTAGTCCAAACGACAACTGCTGATGCACGTGGAGATATTATCTTTAGCAAGGTGAAATTTTCTACAAACGGTGTATTCACCTATAAGATTCGTGAAGTAGACAATGGCTTGCATGGGGTTACTTATGATACAAGTGAGGTAACTGCTACAGTAACGGTTACAACTGATCCGTCGGGAGATCGGGTAGCCAGCGCTAGCTATGATAAGACAAGTTTTACAAATACCTATGTTCCAGAGAAAATGAATCTTTCCATCACCAAAACATGGTCAGATGTAGATAATCAAGATGGGAAGCGTCCAAGCTCTGTAGAAGTTGAGTTGCTAGCAGATGGGACTAGGACAGGTCAGAGTCTTACGCTAGATGCTTCTAACAATTGGCAAGCTAGTTTTTCTAATTTGGATAAGTACGATTCATCTGATAATGAAATAGCTTATACTGTTGCAGAAAAAACAGTCCCAACAGGCTACCGATCAACCGTCACAGGAGATATGACAAGTGGTTTTGTAGTGACCAATAGTCATACCCCTGAAACACTAACGGTCGCAGGTACTAAAACGTGGGATGATGCAGACGACCAAGATGGTCTTCGCCCAGCAAGTATAACTGTTCGCTTGATGAAGTCAGTTGATGGTAGTCAACCTGTTGAGGTTGCTAGTCAAACAGTTGGTCAAGCAGAAGACTGGAAATACAGCTTTAAAAACCAACCTAAGTATGAAGGTGGTAAGGAGATTGCCTATAGTATCACAGAAGATGCGGTCGCAGATTACCAGTCGACCATCACAGGCTATCAAGTGACCAATACACATACTCCAGCCAAGCGTACAGTATCCGTAACCAAAGCTTGGGATGATGGCAATGACCAAGATGGGAAGCGCCCAAGCACTGTTAAGGTTCAGCTTTATGCGGACGGTCAAAAGTCAGGAACAGAAGTCACCCTGAAAGCCGAGGATGGTTGGAGCCATACTTGGAGTGATTTACCAGTGAAAAAATCTGGCCACGAGATTGATTACACAGTAAAAGAAGTCAGCAGTCCATCTGGCTACACAGCTAGTGTGACAGGTGATATGTCTACAGGGTTTACGATTACCAATAGCCATACTCCAAGTACTACTCAGTTTGAAGTTACGAAGGTCTGGAAAGATAAAAGCAATCAAGATGGGAAACGTCCAGCTACGATTACAGTAAATCTTCTAGCAGATGGAGAAAAAGTATCTGATGCGACATTTGGTCCAGATGGAGATGGCAACTGGAAGCACACCTTCACCAATCTTCCAGAATATAAAATGGAACTAAGATTGTTTACAGTGTGAGCGAGGAAGCGGTGGCCGGTTACACCAGCAAGGTTAAAGACCATACGATCACCAATAGTTACACACCGGAAACCGTGACAATCGCTGGTGAGAAAACTTGGAATGATAGCAATGACCAAGACGGGAAACGACCAAGTAAGATTACAGTCAACTTGATGAAGTCCGTTGATGGTCAAGCACCAAGCAAGGTAGCTTCTAAGGAAGTTAGCCAAGCAGATGATTGGAAGTATAGCTTTAAAGATCAGCCTAAGTATGAGGGTGGAAAAGAAATCACTTATTCAATTAGTGAGGAAACAGTTGCTCACTATACGAGCCAGATCAATGGCTATAACTTGACTAATAGCTATAGCCCAGAAAAAACAGAAGTTTCTGGAAGCAAGACTTGGGATGATGCGGATAACCAAGATGGGAAGCGTCCTGCTTCTATCACAGTACGTTTGTTAGCGAATGGTAGCTTGGTAGACAGTAAGACAGTCTCTGCTGCAGATGCTTGGTCTTATCGTTTTAGCGATTTACCAAAATACAAGAATGGGGAAGTTATTACTTACTCTATCAGTGAAGCTAGTGTAGCAGGTTATACGACAAGAGTTGATCAGTTTAATTTGACTAATAGTTACACACCAGAAAAGATGGACATCACAGTCAAGAAGAATTGGAATGATGCTCAGAATCAAGATGGGAAACGTCCGTCTGAAATTACCGTTCACCTCTTAGCAGATGGACAAAAAGTAGCCAGCAAGAAAGTGACAGCTGATTCTGAAGGGAAATGGACCACTACTTTTGTGGCTCAACCGAAGTATAAAGCAGGTCAAGAAATCAAGTATACGATTTCTGAAGATACTGTGGCAAATTACACTACGGAAATTAAGGACTTTGACATTACTAACTCCTATCAACCGCAAGTCGTAGACTATGAAGTCATTAAGAAATGGGATGATGAGGAAAATCAAGATGGTAAACGCCCCGATAAGATTACGATTCACTTGATGAAGACGGTGGCAGGTACAACTACAGAAGTAGAGAGTAAGGAAATCAGCTCCGCTGATAACTGGCGTTACCGTTTTAGCCAACTTCCGAAATATGAAGCCGGCCAAGAGATCACTTATTCTGTTACAGAAGACAGCGTTGCAGGCTATACCACAAGCATCAATGGTCGTGAAATTACCAACAGCCATACACCAGAGACTGTTCGTATCCTTGGAAAGAAAATATGGGAAGACGACAATAACCAAGCAGGCAAACGTCCAACCTCTATTACTGTTGAAATCCGAAAAGGTAGAGAAGTAGTGGATACTATCACAGTGAGTCCAGATGGAGATGGTAACTGGAACTTCGTTTCAAAAGAGCTTCCGAAATACGAAGCCGGCCAAGAGATTCGTTATCAAGTTTTTGAGACAAGTCGTGTTGCAGGCTATGAAGAGGGACTTGTGTCTGAAGAGAATGGTCAATATACGATAACCAATAAGCTGACACCAGAGCAGAAGATATCTGTCACAGGAGAAGTGATTTGGAATGATGATGGCAATCAGTCAGGTAAACGTCCAAGCACAGTGAATATTCACTTGATTGTGGATGGACGAGTGAAAGAGAGCAAGGTTGTTCGAGCGGATTCAGAAGGCAAGTGGCGTTATGAATTTAAGGATTTACCACGCTATAAGGATGGTAAAGAGATTGTTTATAAGATTTCTGCCGATACGGTAGATGGTTACCAGTTGCGAGTGGATGGTACGACTGTAATCCATACTCGCCAATCTGGTTCGAAAGCACAACCGAATTCATCCCCAAGTTCGACTCCTTCAGTTCCGAATGGTAAGCCTCAAGGTTTGGATAAGGGAGCATTGGTTACTCCTAATCAAAAACCGGATAAGACAGGGGTGAGTGAAGGTATCAAGCTTCCAAAAGAGGAAGTTCAGCAGGTTGTTCGTCGAGGACATCGATTACCATTAACAGGTACAAGTGTGAGTCTTTTAGTACTGATTGGACTTTGTCTATTAGGAGGAGCTTTCTATCTCAAGTGGAAACACTAATGTACATATTCATAACCCCCATGTCACTTTGACATGGGGGTATTTGATTATTTTAAAATTAAGACTTGTTTGGCAGGAATGGTGTAATGAGTTGCTAAAGGAATGAGGGCATTATTTTCACTGATCATAGGATAAGCTACAAAAACTTGTTGCTGCAATGAATTTTGATACGTTTGTTCTTCCGAGGAGAAGTTAATCAAAATAGTCAGTTGCTGATCCTTTTGTGATATAGAGTATTCCACTAAGGAATCATTGATCCATTTGACTTGGCATGCTTCCAAGATATCATTACGACTTTCTAAGCTGAGTAGAGGATGTGCTTTACGAAAGGCAATTAAATCACGAATGAAGTTTACATCTTGTTCGTATTCCATAAGTCGTTGCCAATCTAGGCGATTAATATCATCCGAGATATTGTAGCTATTGTCTAATAGATTTTTATGACGGAAAAACTCCTGTCCACTATGAATGAATGGAACTCCCTGAGAAAGCAAGACCAGATGTAGTGCCAAGCGTGCATTTGCAAGTCGCTCGCCATGTTCCATCTCTGGATTTTTCAGTTTGAAGTAGTCGAAAACGGTTGCATCGTCATGGCATTCGGTGTAGTTGATAGCTTGCCGAGGACTTTGGAAGTGCGTAGCCGATTCAAGACCGACATTCGCTGTCAAGAGGTTAGCCATACTACTTGTCCATTCAGTGTCGCTTAGCTTATGGCTTTCTAGAATGGTTTTTTTGATAGTGTCGCGGAAGTCATCACTGAAAAATCCATAGTCAGTCAGCTGTTTAGCATTGTATTGATGAGCAAGAAGTGTTGCATCCAATCCCGTCGCCATTTTCCAACCTTCTCCGTAGAGATAGATGTTAGGATAATCTTCTTTTAGTTCTTCTGCTAGTTGGTTCATAGTTTCAATGTCTAAAATACCCATGAGGTCGAAACGGAAGCCATCAAAGCCGTAAAGATTTATCCATTGTTTAACGGAGCGTTTGATATAGCGACGAATCATCGCTTTTTCACTAGCGACATCATTACCACAGAAGGTACCATTTGTTCGTTTGTTATTCTTATCTAGTCGATAGAAATAACCGGGAACGATTTTTTCAAAGGCGAAACTATCTGCGTTATAGACGTGATTGTAGACAACGTCCATAATAACACTCATATCCGCAGTATGATAGGCTGCAATAGCTTCTTGCAACTCTATTATTCGACTGTAAGGATCATCTGGATTGCTAGCAAAGCTACCATCAGGGAGGTTGTATTGGACAGGGTCATATCCCCAGTTGTATACTTGTTCAGGATGTTTTTCATCTACGCTACCAAAATCATAGACAGGCATGAGCTGGATATGTGTAATTCCTAGATCCTGTAAATACTGCATACCGATCTTACGATTGCCCAGTTGAGGAGACTCTGTCAATGCTTTGAATTTACGAGGAGATTGAAAACCAGCTTCTTTTTGGCTGGAGAAGTCACGGACACTCATCTCATAGATAATAGCCTTTGTTGGGCTTAGTTGAGTCTTAGCGCGTTGAACACCAGCTGAGTTGAGAAGCTTTTGAGGATTAATCACAAAGCTTGCGCCAGAGTTAGCTTCAGAGGACAAAGCGTAAGGGTCGTGGACTTCGATCCATTCTCCATTAACTTTGTGGAGGTAAGTATAGCGAGCAGCTTCCCAATCTCCAGAGACTGTGATGCTCCATACACCCTTGGTTTGTCGATGGAGTGGGAGCACGGTTTCTTTGTCATCTTTCTTCAGTCGCAGAAGCGCATGTTCGGAAATGGGTGCCCAAAACTTGAAGCAGGATTGATGAGGAGTGTAAGTAGCTCCTAAATCATCTTTTTCATAGTCAAAAATTTGATCAAAAATAGGCTGTTGTATAATATGACGAAAAGCTAGTACAGCCTTATTACGATCCTGATCATAGATAAGATAATGTTGCTCTAAGTCAAGATCTTGCTTTGCGGTCAATGTATACAAGCGACTGTTGGATAGTGTTTCTGATTTTTCAATGGTTAGTGGAAGTACTTGATGTTCGTTTTCTGCTGTGAAACTTAGATTCTCAGCATCAAAAGACAAGTCCAATTGAAGAGTGATTAATCGCTGATCATCCAGATAAGCGTTAAAAGTTCTAAAAGACATATTTCTCCTTCGTTAAGTTTTTGGGGTTAGCGTTCAATAATTTTATGCGGAATCAGTTGGTGATAACAGATTTTACGATTTTCTTTGGCGTCGTTGATAATCTGTAGGATTGTTTGGAAAGATGCTCTTCCAAGCTCTAAAGAATTGATGTCAACGTAGGCGGCTAAGTCTAGTTTTGGTGCGACAGAGTCAAAAGAAAGTGTTGGTATCGTCAGATTTTCTGAAGAGAGAAAATGACAGACACCAGACGCTAGCAAGCTATCTGTTGTAATAATCGCATCAATAGATGGATTCTTTGCTAGTAATTTCTTAGTAAATTCATAACCTTTTTTTCTAAAAATTCCGATACAAAAGCAGTATGATGCGGATCTAGCTCTAAGTTGTTTTTTCTTAAGGCATTTTCGTATCCTGTATAGCGATCTTGGGTTACAAAAAGCTTTTTCGCTCCACCGAGAAAGGCAATGTGGCGACAGCCTTTTTTGATAAAATATTCTGTAGCATCGAATCCTGCCTGAACATTATCGTTGTCTACCAGTGGAATAAATGGAGAAAGAGATTTCCCTAGTATAAGAAAAGGGAATTGTGCCTCAGACACCATACGAATCAAAGGGTCATTTTCTTGAGCGTATAGGAAAATCAACCCATCTACACGCCGTCCATGTACCATCTGTGAAATAGCAGTCATGCGCTCCTTTTCATCCTTTCCAGTAGCAATTTGGATGGCATACTGGTGTTCGGAAGCTACTTGAGCAATGCCTCGCAATACGGAAGGGAAGAATGGGTTCTGATAGAAGGCATCGGAATCATCCGGTAACACAAGGCCGATGACCTGAGTGTAGCTGCTGACAAGGCTACGTGCATTGAGATTTGGATGATAGTTCAGCTCTTTCATAGCTTTTCGGACTCGCTTTTTCGTGTCTTCGCTGATAGTTGATTTATTTTGCACAACACGGGTCACAGTTGAAGGAGAAACTCCTGCTAATTTTGCAACATCTTTAATAGTAACGGACATAGAACCTCCTAATTTTCCTCATTTTCCTCACGGAAATGCGTACGATAAAAAGCGATAACTAAATAAAGGACAAAAAGAATATTTTGAATCATAATCATAGTCGTTAAGGGTTGGCCAAGAATACCAAAAAATACAGCGATCAAGGTTGGAAGACCAAGACAATTCAGAGTGAAATTGTAGCATTCTTTGAATGTCGTAAATGAAAAGAGTCTGGACTTCTTGGTTAGGTACAGGAAGAGACTAGCTCCAAAAGTTAAGATAAAGAAGTTAAAGCTCAAAAGAAGACCAGATACCAAAAGCAAGAAGAGGCTAATAATCAGTCGATTTTGCTGGAACCAATCCTTGGAAATAGCAGCGCTCAAGCTTTGTTTGCTCCGAAGAGCTTCCTGATTAATAGCTTGATAGCGAATGCTAGCTAACTTCTTGTTGTGTTTACTGATTAACAGTTGTTCTTTATCAAAGTAAAGAGTCAATTTGTCTTCCTGTCCGATTCCTTCATGATGTCCGATAATAACCTGGCCATATTGGTTTTTTGAACTCCGAAATGACTGTCATAATGGAGTTGTCCATCTTTGATGTCTACATGATCAGCAAACTCTTTCATTACTGAATCATCTAACGGCTGAAAGACCTGATCAATAAACGTATCTAGAGGATAACTATCTTTAGCAGCTGTCTGGAGAGACATAGGAATTAAAGTCAGAGAAATCAAAAAGAGACTAGTAAAAATCAGTTGGAACCAAGACAAATGTTTTCGATTAGAGAAAGATTTTCTAAATTGAAAAATACTTGAAAAATAATTAAAAGGATAAGGATACATAATTGTTCTTTCTAATTTTTATAGCCATGTGACAAAAAACAGGGTGGGACAAGATTATCCCTTGTCACCACCGCTTGTTAAACCAGATACAAAGTTCTTTTGTAGGAAGAAGAATAGGATACAGATAGGAAGAGCTGTTAGGATAGCTCCTGCGGCAAAAAAGGCAATTTTCATATTTTTAACATCGCTGACGAATGTTCTCAAACCAACCGCAACTGTAAAGAATTCTTTGTCCCGAAGAAGGAAGCTAGATAAGATATAATCTCCAAATGGTGCCATGAAAGCCCATAGAGCTTGTACAGCAACCATTGGACGAACTAGAGGCAATACAATTTGCCAGAAGCGTCTGAAGTGACCAGCCCCATCTAGTTTAGCAGATTCATCAAGAGAGATAGGAACAGTATCAAAGTAACCTTTCATCAGCCAGGCATTCATAGGGATTCCTCCACCAACGTATAAGAAGATGAGGAACCAATTTTGGTTCAATGCGTTGAGCATGAGAGCCATGACGAAAAAGGCAGTGAGGGCGGCAATAGTTGGAACCATCTGAATGATCAAGAAGAATACCAGACTTTGCTTGCGAGCCACGAAGTTATAACGGCTGTAAGCGTAACCAGCTAAAACTACTATACTGGTTTGTACAATCATTGTCAAGACAGCAATGACAAGTGTATTCAGATACCAGGTTCCATAAAGTGTTTCGGAGAAGAGCCTGTTGAAATTTTCAAAGCTCCAATCAATATTAAAATCCAACTTGAATGCTACGATGTTCCCAGTCTTAAAAGCTGATGTTATTGTAATTAAGAGTGGATAGAGAATGACCACTGCCAATGTCACTAGATACAGGTAAGTCAAAAAGTGATTAAAGCGACGCTTGAATTTAATTGAATTATTCATCTTAGACGTCCTCCATGTCAAATGCGTGTAGTTTCTTGAAGGCAACCATTGAAATACCGATTACAATAATAGAGATAATCAGAGTAACGGCTGCGGCCATTGAGTATTGAGGCGCAGTACCAGTGGTTAAACGATAAATCCAAGAAATCAAGATATCAGTTGAACCAGCACCACCACCGACACTACCAGGTCCACCCGCATTAAAGAGGTAGATGATAGAGAAGTTATTGAAGTTGAAGGTATATTGACTGATAAGAGTTGGCGCTGCAACAGCTAAAATCATTGGTAATGTAATGTTACGGAATTTTTGCCAAGCATTTGCTCCATCAATATAAGCAGCTTCATACAGATCATTTGGAATAGATTGGAGAATCCCCAAAGTCAAGACATAGATGTATGGGAATCCAAGCCAACCTTGCATCATAATCAAGGCAATCTTGGTCCAAGTAGGATCTGTTTTCCAAGGGATGAGGGTGTTATTCAAGAAAGGCAACACCTTGCTAAGTAAAGGAATAACTTGAGTGTTGATAGCACCAATACTGTCATTAAACATATTTGAGAAAGTCAAGATCGTAATGAAAGCTGGCACTGCCCAAGGAAGTAGGAAGATAACACCGAAGATGCGTTTTCCTTTGATAAAAGGCTGATTTGCAATGATAGCTGTGAAAATACCGATAACAATTTGTAAAGTAGAAGCACATAAAGCCCAAATAATAGTCCAAGATAAGACAGAACCAAAGGCTGAACGGAAAGTGCTGAGACTCCAAATATTGCTAAAGTTTGTCAAACCAACCCAGTCAAGCAATTTAGTTGGTGGCAAATGTTTGAAATCATAGTTTGTAAAAGCAATCAAAAGAGTGACCAATACAGGGAAAATGATAGCAAAAGTCATCGCCACATAAGAAGGAATGATGAGCAAGTATGGGAAACCATTCTCATAAATGCCGTGAACCATTTCTTTCAGAGTCGTATGAACTGGGATGCCATTATTCCAGCGTTTTGCAGTAGTGTGCGCATCTTTTAAGTTAAAAGCATAGAAAAGCAAATACACTAGTACAATAATCAAGTGGAATGCGCCACGAATCAGCATAAAGAGTGAGTTGTCGCGTCCACGCATTTCACCAAGTGAAATGAGATTGCTGAGCTCTAGAGAAGCAGTTGTAAAGAAATAGATAAGGAAGGCAAGTGTGACACCAAGGAAAATAACACCTTTGGCCTTCTGTTTATTGTAAATTTGTCCAAGACCTGGGATGAGGGATAGCAGTAAAGCTTTGCTTGGATTCTGTTGTCTAATCATGGTGGTCTCCTGAATAAGATATTAGGATATTAAGACGGCGTAGTAGCCCTTTAACCCGAGTTTAGTAGAATAAGATGCGAGGTGTTAAAAATATTGAAAGTAGACAATACAATGAATAGAACAATAAATAGTTGTCTTCTTTCAAGATTTTTAGGTCACCTTCAATCAATATGAAACCGCATTCTTTAATAGATAAGGGGCAGAGAAAATTCCCGCCCCAAACCGTCAGTCATTATTTGTCGCCGTATTTTTGAGCGATAGTATCTTTGATTAGTTTTACTGCGTCGTCAGCAGCAGTTTTAGCATCTTTTTTACCACTTACAGCATCGAACAACATTGTTTTAGCTGGATCCCAAACAGTACTCATTTCAGAGATGTTTGGCATTGGTTGAGCTGATTGGAATTGTTTAACAACTGCAGCTGTCAACTCATCGTTTTTACCAACTGCGTATTCACGAGCTTCTGTATTGGCAGGAACTTCGTTTGTAGTATCGTAAAATGCTTTTTGTTGATCTGTTGAAGTCAAGAAGTCAACGAATTTTTGAGCAACTTCTGGGTTTTTAGCACCAGTTGGGATAACCCAAGCTTTACCACCACCGAAGGCAGCGTATTCTTTTCCGTTTGGAAGAGTTGGGATAGTTGCTACACCGTAGTTGACTTTAGCTTCTTTCAAAGCAGATGCCTTCCAAGGGCCATCGATAATAGCAGCAGTTTTGCCTCCTTGGAATTGTGCTTGGATTAAGTTTCCAGCACCTTCAGTATCTTGCATACCTTTAGGCCATTTTGCATACCAAGTTTTAGCGTATTCGATACCTTTGATTGCGCCTTCGTTAGCAAGACCGATATCTTTAGGATCTTTACCACTGTCACCAAATACGTAACCACCGTTACCAGCTAGAAGTCCGTATGCATAGTAGAAGTTAGTCCAGTCAGCAAGGAATGCAGATGTTTTACCATCTTCACCAGCAAACGCATATTTGCTATCTTTTGCAAGTTCTTCCAATTCAGCAAAAGTAGTTGGAGCTTTTGAAACTAAATCTTTGTTGTAGTACATTACAAGTGTTTCGATAACAGCAGGAGCTCCGTAGACTTTTCCACCAGTTGTAACAAGTGATTCAGTTGTTTTGTCAGTTTTGCTACCTTTGCTAAGTTTTACTTCGTTTAATTGTCCATCAGTACCGAGGCTACCTACACGGTCATATGGCGCCATCAAAACGTCAGGAGCTTTACCAGATTGGTTGTCAAGTGAAAGGTTGTCCAATCCACCCATTTGGTCACCAGTTTTAATAGTGACTTTTGAACCAGTTTCTTTTTCAAAAGCTGCAGCAGCTTTCTCCATGTAAGCCTTGTACTGCTCTTCAACATAAACTGTAACGTTTTTATCACCAGACTCAGATGATTTAGTTGAAGAAGCCTTGCTACCACAAGCAGCTAAAATAAAGCTAGCTACAGCAACAGTACCCAATACAGCAGCACTTTTAAGAGCTTTGTTTTTCATGTTTATTCCTCCTAAGAATAAAAAAAGTAAAATTTATAGGAATACGATTGCGTAAAGCAAACGTTTTCTATAACTGAAATTTATTTTATCACAAAAAGTAACCGCTTGCAACAATTTCCTTTAAAATTTTTAAAAATTTTTTAAGAAACAGAGAAAATCTTTGATATATCAGTATTTTTCCAAAGCCTTATAAACTTTTTTCAAAAAACACTTGCACTCAAAAAAAAATAAGTTATAATCAACTCAACGCAAACGTTTTCATTGGATAAAAATGGAAATGTAAAAAATAATAGAGGTATATATAGATGAAAGAACGCCAAAGTGGTATTTTGATGCATATTTCTTCCTTGCCAGGAAAATATGGAATTGGATCTTTTGGACAAAGTGCTTACGATTTTGTTGATTTTTTGGTTCGGACTAAACAACGTTATTGGCAAATTTTGCCACTAGGAACAACGAGCTACGGAGATTCTCCTTACCAATCTTTCTCTGCATTTGCAGGAAACACACATTTTATTGATTTTGATCTTCTTATTAAAGAAGGATTGTTAGCAGAGGAAGATGTAACAGGATTAGACTTTGGCTCAGATAAAAAACGAGTTGACTATGCCAAAATTTTTAATGTGCGTCGTCCTTTATTGGAAAAAGCAGTTCAAAATTTCTTGCAACATGCAGATTTACAATCTTATCATGAGTTTGTAAAAGAGAACGCAAGTTGGTTGGATCTGTATGTTGAGTATATGGCTATTAAAGAGCATTTTGGTTTGGTTGCTTGGACTGAATGGTCAGATGAAGCAATTCGTTTGCGTAAGCCAGAAGCTTTGGCGGATTATCGTGAACGTTTAAGCAGCCAGATGGAATATCATCGCGTAACACAATATTTCTTCTTCCAGCAGTGGTTAGCACTTAAACAATATGCAAATGAGAACCATATCGAAATTGTTGGTGATATGCCAATCTATGTAGCTGCTGATAGTGCAGATGTTTGGGCGCAACCACATTTCTTTAAGACAGACGAAACTGGTAAGCCGACTTGTGTCGCAGGTTGCCCACCAGATGAATTTTCAGAGACAGGTCAGCTTTGGGGAAATCCAATCTATGATTGGGAAGCCATGGATAAAGATGGCTATACATGGTGGATTGATCGCTTACGTGAAAGCTTCAAAATTTATGATATAGTACGTATCGACCACTTCCGAGGCTTTGAATCTTACTGGGAAATTCCAGCAGGATCAGAGACTGCTGCCACAGGTAAGTGGGTTAAAGGGCCAGATTATGCTTTATTTAAAGCAGTTAAAGATGCGTTGGGCGATTTGAATATCATTGCTGAAGATCTAGGATTTATGACAGATGAAGTGATTGCTTTGCGTGAGCGTACAGGCTTCCCAGGAATGAAGATCTTACAATTCGCCTTTAATCCAGAAGATGAGAGTATTGATAGCCCACACTTGGCTCCACACAATTCTGTCATGTATACAGGAACGCATGATAATAATACGGTTGTTGGCTGGTATAGGGATGAAATTGATGATGCAACCCGTGAGTACTTAGCGCTTTATACAAACCGCAAAGAGTATGAAACAGTTCCCCACGCGATGCTTCGCACCATTTTTGCATCCGTTAGCTTTATGGCAATCGCAACGATGCAAGATTTATTGGAATTGAATGGTTCTGCACGTATGAACTTGCCTTCTACCATTGGAGGAAACTGGGAATGGCGGATGACAGAAGACGAATTGACAGAAGAAGTCGAGTCAGAATTACTCTCTTTAACAACAATCTATCGCCGTACCAATTCTAAGCTTTAATTTAAACCATAAAGGAAATTCTAAGGAGAAACAAATGTCAAACTTACAACAATATGTTCAAAATTCTTATCAAAAGAACATTGCAGACTGTAGCAATGAAGAGTTGTACACAGCTCTCTTGAACTACACAAAAGATTATAGCGCAACAAAACCAGTCAATGATTCTAAGAAAAAATTATATTACATTTCAGCGGAATTTTTGATTGGAAAACTCTTGTCAAATAACCTTATCAACTTGGGCTTGTATGAAGATGTTAAAAAAGAACTAGCAGCCGCAGGAAAAGATTTGATTGAGGTAGAAGAAGTCGAATTAGAACCTTCTCTCGGTAATGGGGGCTTGGGTCGTTTAGCTGCCTGCTTCCTTGATTCAATCGCAACTCTTGGTTTAAATGGAGACGGAGTGGGTCTGAACTACCACTTTGGTCTCTTCCAACAAGTTTTGAAAAACAATGAGCAAACAACGATTCCTAATTTCTGGCTTAGTGAGCAAAACTGGTTGGTAAAATCTACTCGTAGCTACCAAGTACCTTTTGCAAACTTCACACTGACTTCTACCTTGTATGACATCGATGTTCCAGGTTATAAGACAGAAAAGAAAAACCGTTTGCGCCTTTTTGATTTAGATTCTGTAGACTCTAGCTTGATTGAAGAAGGAATTGATTTCGACAAGACAGATATCGCTCGTAACTTGACCCTCTTCTTATATCCAGATGATAGTGACCGTCAAGGAGAATTGCTCCGTATTTTCCAACAGTATTTCATGGTATCAAATGCTGCGCAACTCCTGATCGATGAAGCTATTGAAAAAGGAAGCAATTTGCATGACCTTGCTGACTATGCAGTGGTACAAATCAATGATACTCACCCATCAATGGTTATTCCTGAATTGATCCGTCTCTTGACTGCACGTGGTATCGATTTTGATGAGGCAGTCTCAATCGTACGTAGCATGACTGCCTATACTAACCACACAATCCTTGCTGAAGCTCTTGAAAAATGGCCTCTTGAATTCTTGCAAGAAGTGGTTCCTCACTTGGTACCAATCATCGAAGAATTGGATCGTCGTGTGAAAGCTGAATACTCAGATCCAGCTGTCCAAATTATTGATGAGAGTGGACGTGTCCACATGGCTCATATGGATATCCATTATGGCTACAGTGTTAACGGTGTAGCTGCTCTCCACACTGAAATCTTGAAAAATTCAGAATTGAAAGCATTCTACGATATCTATCCAGAAAAGTTCAACAACAAAACAAACGGTATTACTTTCCGTCGTTGGCTCATGCATGCAAATCCACGTTTAGCTGCTTATATCGATGAGTTGTTAGGTCGCGGTTGGCACCATGAGGCTTCTGAACTTGAAGGTTTGCTTGAGTTTGTAGGAAATGCACAAGTTAAAGAAAAACTTGAAGGCATCAAAGCTCACAACAAACGTAAATTAGCTCGTCACTTGAAAGAGCATCAAGGGGTAGAAATTAATCCAAACTCTATCTTTGATATCCAAATTAAACGTCTCCACGAATACAAACGCCAACAAATGAACGCTTTGTATGTGATCCACAAATACCTTGACATCAAGGCTGGTAATATCCCTGCTCGTCCAATCACAGTCTTCTTTGGTGGTAAAGCAGCTCCTGCCTACACAATCGCTCAAGACATCATCCACTTAATCCTTTGCTTGTCAGAAGTGATTGCAAACGACCCAGCAGTAGCACCACACTTGCAAGTAGTGATGGTTGAAAACTACAACGTTACTGCGGCTAGCTTCCTTATCCCAGCATGTGATATCTCAGAACAAATCTCACTTGCCTCTAAAGAAGCTTCAGGTACTGGTAACATGAAGTTCATGTTGAACGGAGCTTTGACACTTGGTACTATGGACGGTGCCAATGTGGAAATCGCTGAGTTAGTTGGAGATGAAAATATCTACATCTTTGGTGAAGATTCAGAAACTGTTATCGATCTTTACGCGAAATCTGCTTATAAATCAAGCGAATTCTACGCTCGTCAAGAGATCAAACCATTGGTTGATTTCATCGTTAGCGATGCAGTGCTTGCAGTCGGAAATAAAGAGCGTTTAGAACGTCTTTACAATGAATTAATCAACAAAGACTGGTTCATGACTCTCCTTGACTTAGAAGACTATATCAAAGTGAAAGAACAAATGCTTGCTGACTACGAAAATCGCGATGCATGGTTGGATAAAGTGATTGTAAATATCGCCAAAGCTGGTTTCTTCTCAGCTGACCGTACCATTGCTCAGTACAATGATGAAGTATGGCATTTGGAAAAATAATCAAAAAAAGGCTGTAAATTCAGCCTTTTTTGATTCCTAAAATGAGATTTTCACTTGCGGATTGAAACTGATTGATTTATTTCTAAAAATTGTGGAAAAATTTACATTTTTTGCTTTCATTTTGAAAGTCAGAGTGCTATACTGAACGTGTAAAATAAAAGAAAGGATCTGATGATATGGATTTTTCAGGTAAAAAAGCGATTGTTACCGGTGGCGCAAATGGGATCGGTAAAGAAGTCGTTCGTGGTATTGTAGAAGGTGGCGGTTACGTCATTATTGCAGACATTAATCAGGAAGCAGCAGAACGTACGATTGCAGAGTTCGGTGCTGATCATACAAGCTTTACCTACATGGATTTGGGGAATCACGAGTCTATTGTAGAGGCGATGAACAAGATAATCGCAGAAGCTGGAAAGATTGATATTCTGGTTAACTGCGCAGGAGTCATCAGTGCGAAGCCGTTTGACCAGCTATCTTATGAAGAATGGGAACGAACCATTCGTATTAATCTTTCGGGTTGCTTCTCTACTATTAGCACGATTTTTCCGCATTTTATGGAGCAAAAAGGCGGACGTATCGTCAATGTATCATCCGTTGCCGCAAAGCTCGGTGGCGGCTTGTTGGGGACAGCGGCTTATGCTTCCTCTAAAGCGGGGCTCAATGGTCTAACCAAAGCTGTTGCTAAAGAAGGCGGGAAATATGGTATTGCTTGTAATGCAGTATGCCCATCCTTTACTCGCACTGATATGACGACAGTTTTATCAGAAGATCCTGAAAAGAGCCAACGTGTTATCAACATGATTCCACTTGGTCGCCGTGCGGAGCCTGTCGAAATCGCTCAAATGATCCTCTTCTTTGCGAGTGACTTGGCAAGCTTTGTATCAGGAGAAATAGGTGACTGTGACGGTGGTATCACACTGGATGGTTAAGGAAAGCCTTCTTTTGAACATTCTTATCAAGCATTGTTTAGTTATAGACAATACTTGAGGCTTTATAAGGAGAATCATTATGAAAATATTTGGAAAAAAATTAAAATTCCAGGTGATACCATCATTGTACCCATGTTTATAGGCTGTGTTATTAACACCTTCTTCCCACAAATGTTAAAAATCGGCGGCTTTACAACGGCAGTTGTACAAGGAGCGGGTCCTTTGGTTGGAGCTTTTCTTTTCTTCATTGGTGGAACCATCTCGCTTAAAAACACTCCTAAAGCAGTAGGTCGTGGGGCAGTGATTATTGCTTCAAAGATTGCTGTATCAGTGGTGTTGGGATTAATAGTGGCTAAGGTCTTCAATGATAATTTTTTAGGTTTGAGTGCTTTGGCTATTATAGGAGCTATGTCAGTGGCTAATAATGCCATGTATGCCGGTATCATAGAAGTGTATGGAAATGAGATCGATGCAGGTGCTGTGGGAATTACAACTTTAAGTGTCGGGCCTATGGTTACGATGGCCGCTCTTAGTAGTGCAGGCTTGGCAAATATTTCAATTTGGAGCCTTGTTGGAACGATTCTACCATTGGTTCTTGGGATTGCTCTAGGGAATGCTTTTCCTTACATGAAAAAAGCTCTGTCAAACGGGGTAACAGCCATCATCATTATTGTTGGCTTCTGCTTGGGAGCCAATATGAGCTTTGTACAAATTGTACAGGGTGGTTTACCAGGTATTTTGTTAGGTGTGATTACGACTTTAGTTGGTGGTTTCTTCGCTATTTTAGCCGATAAAGGAACAGGCGGCTCTGGGATTGCAGGTGCGGCGATTTCAAGTACAGCAGCCAGTGCTATTGCAACACCAGCTGCTTTATCTGCTGTAGATACATCCTTTAAGTCTGTAGAGGCGGCTGCGACAACGCAAATCACAGCATCTGTCATTGTCACAGCTATTTTGACACCACTCTTGACAGCTTGGGTTGCAAAACGTGTGAACTCAAAAAAACAGTAGTAAAATGTATAAAAAATCTTTGCTTTTTGATAGCAAAGATTTTTTGTTTGATAAAACCAAGATTTCATTATTTTGATATAATGGGAATATGAGTAGAATTTTAGATAATGAATTAATGAATGATGAGGAGATGGTGGAACGCACCCTCCGTCCACAATATTTACGAGAATATATTGGTCAAGATAAGGTTAAAGATCAATTGAAAATTTTTATAGAGGCAGCTAAGCTTCGTGATGAGGCATTGGATCACGCTCTATTATTTGGCCCTCCTGGACTGGGAAAGACGACCATGGCATTTGTGATTGCCAATGAATTGGGTGTGAATATCAAGCAGACTTCAGGACCAGTCATTGAAAAAGCAGGAGACCTAGTTGCCATTTTAAATGATTTAGAGCCAGGCGATGTCCTCTTTATCGATGAGATTCATCGTCTACCAATGGCGGTCGAGGAAGTGCTCTACAGTGCTATGGAAGATTTTTATATAGACATTATGATTGGTTCTGGTGATGCGAATCGCAGCGTACATTTGGACCTGCCTCCTTTTACCTTGATCGGTGCGACGACACGGGCGGGTATGCTGTCGAATCCTTTGCGAGCACGTTTTGGGATTACAGGTCATATGGAGTACTATGAAGTCGAGGATTTGACAGAAATCGTAGAACGGACGGCTGAGATTTTTGAGATGGATATTACCCATGAAGCTGCAAGAGAGCTTGCCCTTCGTAGCAGAGGAACCCCTCGAATCGCCAATCGATTATTGAAGCGTGTGCGTGATTATGCGCAAATTATGGGAAACGGCTTGATTGATGAGATGATTACGGATAAAGCTCTATCTATGTTAGATGTAGATGGTGAAGGACTAGATTATGTTGATCAGAAAATCCTACGCACTATGATTGAGATGTACGGAGGTGGTCCGATTGGTTTAGGGACTCTTTCTGTAAATATAGCTGAGGAACGCGAAACGGTTGAAGATATGTATGAACCTTATTTGATTCAAAAAGGGTTTATTATACGGACACGAACAGGACGGGTAGCGACACGTAAGGCTTATGAACATCTAGGCTATGAGTATATGGAAAAATGAATAGGAGCACGATGGACGAACGGACCATTCTGAAGTTTTTTAAAGCTAGTATTGATTTGATGAACATCTTAAGGATTATTCGTGATTTAAAATTAAAAGATTCATGGCTGGCTGCGGGTAGTGTTCGAAATTTCATTTGGAATATCCTATCTAATCAACCTGGCTTTGATCCCGATACAGATGTGGATGTGATTTTCTTTGATCCGACTGTTTCTTATGAAGCCACTGTACAGATAGAAGAAGACTTAAAGAAGCAATACCCACAGTACAAATGGGAAGTCAAAAATCAGGTCTATATGCATATCCATAGTCCTGGCACAAAGCCTTATACCAGCTCAAAAGACGCCATGAGCAAATACCCAGAGCGATGCACAGCCGTTGGTTTACGTTTATTAGAGGATGAAAAACTGGATTTATTTACGGCATATGGATTGGAAGGAATTATACGGTTTCAAGTATATCCAACACCGCATTTTTTAGAAAATAAAGAGCGGATGATTCTTTATACAGAACGATTGAAAAAGAAGGACTGGCATAGAAAATGGCCTCAGCTAACCTTTCATTTTCCAGAAAAATAAAAAACTA
The DNA here is from genome assembly GCF_000220065.1 of Streptococcus sp. oral taxon 056 str. F0418. GTDB lineage: Bacteria > Bacillota > Bacilli > Lactobacillales > Streptococcaceae > Streptococcus. The sequence goes on from NZ_AFQU01000001.1 coordinate 1,327,728, forward strand.
AAAGTACTTTAAGAAAATTTTAAGTTGATGGAGGTATACTATAGTCACAAGTTAAGGATGACTTAACTTGAACTCCTAAAACTTTTCTTTTTCATAATAATCTCCCTTTAGACCACCAAATTAGGTGGTCTTTTTACGTAAAAGTGGTCTCTTAAAAATAAAAAAAGCTAGCAATATTTTTAAAACTTCAAGACCTATTTGAGGTTGTTTTCTGTTATAATGAATAAGAGGTATTTCTATGAAAAAAGTAATGTTTGTGTGCCTGGGGAATATCTGTCGTAGCCCTATGGCAGAATTTGTAATGAAAAGTCTAACAGATGATTTTTATATCGAAAGCCGAGCAACATCTAATTGGGAGCATGGAAATCCAATTCATGAAGGGACTCAGAAGGCTTTAACGGATCATGCGATTGCGTATGACTTAGGAAAAACTTCTTTGCAGATTTCCGATAAAGATTTTGCAATATTTGACTATATTATCGGTATGGATGCGTCGAATGTAGCAGATTTGAAGAAAATTGCGCCTAAGAAATATCAAGACAAGATTTACCAATTTATGGATAAAAGTGTGCCAGATCCTTGGTACACAGGTGATTTTGAAGAGACTTATCGGCTAGTTCAGATAGGATGTAAGCACTGGCTGGAACGTTTGGAAGTTGAAAATGGATAAATTAAAAGAATTATACACTCGCTATCAGAATTATATCACACGAACTAATTTGGAATTAGTAGCTATAACTGTCATTGCTTTATCAGCAATTCTAGTTTTCACCTCTAATATTCCGAGTCATGGAATTTTAACATTGGATAAAGGAGCTATCAAATACGATGGTAGTTTAGTTCGTGGGAAAATGGATGGTCAAGGAAGCCTGACATTTAAAAATGGCGATCAATATAAAGGGAATTTCAAAAATGGACTGTTTGATGGTGAAGGAACCTTTACCTCCAAGAGTGGTTGGAAGTATGAAGGAGAATTTAAAAAGGGTCAAGCAGATGGTCAGGGAACTCTGACAACTGAGCAAAAAGTTGTCTATAAAGGAAAGTTTAAGCAAGGAATTTATCAAAATGCGCATTAAATGGTTTTCATTGGTGAGGATTGTAGGCTTATCTCTAGTCTTACTATATCATTTCTTTCAAGGAGTATTTCCTGGAGGGTTTATTGGTGTGGACGTTTTCTTTGCCTTTTCTGGTTTTTTGATTACATCGCTCTTGATTGATGAGTTTGCTAGAAGCCAAGAAATCGATATAAAAGGCTTTTTAATGAGGCGATTTTATCGAATTTTCCCACCTTTGGTGTTTATGATTTTGATAACCTTACCTTTCACGCTTTTTATTCGCAAGGACTTTGTGGCCAGTATCGGAACACAGATTGCGGGGGCATTAGGTTTTGTAACTAATTTCTATGAGATGCTATCAGGTGGTAACTATGAAAGCCAATTTATTCCGCATCTGTTTGTGCATACATGGAGTTTAGCTCTTGAAGTGCACTATTATATCTTATGGGCAATAGCGGTTTACTTCTTAGCGAAAAAAAGTCGGACTGTTGGCCAATTTCGAGGAATGATTTTCCTAGTTTCAACGGGAGTCTTCTTATTTAGCTTTTTGTCTATGTTTATTAGTGGTTTTTTCACTAAAAATTTCTCTCTAATTTACTTTTCTAGTTGGACACATATTTTCCCATTTTTTGCTGGGACAGCTCTAGCAACTATTTCTGGTGTGAAAAATGTTGGTGCTAACTTTAAGAAGCTAGAAAAATCATGGAGCTTGCAACAAACACTGGGAATGATAGTCGGTAGTTTTGTGGTGCTATTGCTACTAGGTTTCTTGCTCCGCTTTGATAATATCTTCACCTATTTAGTCGGATTCTTGCTTGCAACGATTGCAGCTCTTATCATGATTTTAGGTGCACGTGTTTTGCATGCAAAGACTCCTCAGCTAGAGGAGCCCATTTGGGTGACATTCATTGCAGATACTAGCTACGGAGTTTATCTTTTTCACTGGCCTTTTTATATCATTTTTAGCCAATTGGTGGGAAATATCTTTGCAGTGTTGATCACAACTATACTCTCTTTTGCCTTTGCTGCAGTCTCTTTTTATATATTAGAGCCTGTGTTAGCTGGGAAAAAGCAAGATTTATTTGGTATTCAGATGGATGTAAAATCCATTGCACGGCCTATTTTTTATAGTTTAATCCCTTTGGCTATCATTTGCTTCTTGATTACGGTTACGGCTCCAAAAGTGGGAGCTTTCGAAGAAGATTTAATGATCAATGCGCTCCATCAAGCAGATAGCAAATTACAGCTAACACGTAGTCAAGCTGATCAAACAACGGCAACGGACTATAATGTTGCGTCGGGAACGACTTTAATTGGTGATTCTGTTGCCTTGCGAGCGAATGAATGGCTGCAAGAGGCTATTCCTGGCATCCAATTAGATGCAGTAGTGAGCCGTAATTTAGAGTCAGGATTAGAGGTTTATCAGACTGATATCTCAAATAGAGTTTTATTACAAAACGTGGTCTTAGCTCTGGGAACCAACACAGTATCTAACTATGAGGAAGCTTTGAATAAGCTTGTCGAGCAACTGCCTAAAGGTCACCGATTGATTTTAGTAACACCGTATGATGGACGTGTTGTAGGAGATGCTAATAGCGATCTGATGAAAACACGCCAATACCAGATAGATTTGGCTAAGAAATATGATTATGTTTATGTTGCTGACTGGTATCAAACAGCAATGGATAACCCTGCTATTTGGTATGGGACAGACTACGTTCACTTTGGTGTAGATGCGACAAGTATAGCAGAAGGCGGTAGGCTGTATGCACAAACCATCAAAACAGCTTTAGAAGAAGCTGACAAAGGACCTGTAAAACCTTGATATTATCTATAAAGGCCCGAATATCGGGTTCTTTATAGGGTGCATATGTAAGCGCTTTCTAGAAAAACTAATCTATTTCAGGTAAAATATGTAAGCAAAGTATGTGAAATAAAATAAATTCAAAAAAATATTTCACAAAGTAAGTTGAAAAATGCTGTTCTAGAGAAATATTGATAAAAAATTCACAAAATAGAACGAAAAAGTTTGTGAAATGTTGTTGAAAGTGTTTACAAACATGGAGAAAAAGGTTATAATAAACTTGTGAAATAATTAACAAAGACTAGAAATCTTCGTCTAATCTTTAAATAAAACCCTTGGAGGATTATATGGTTGATAAGAAGAAAACAGCAGAACAAGAAGACAAGGTCTTAGCTGCAGAAAAACACGTTGATGAGCTCGTTCAAAAAGCTTTGGTTGCTCTGGAAGAAATGAGAAAATTAGACCAGGAGCAAGTAGACTATATTGTGGCGAAGGCCTCTGTTGCGGCACTTGATGCTCATGGCGAGCTAGCTTTGCATGCTCTTGAAGAAACGGGTCGAGGTGTATTTGAAGACAAAGCAACTAAAAACCTGTTTGCCTGTGAACACGTTGTAAATAACATGCGACATACTAAGACAGTTGGGATTATCGAGGAAGACGATGTAACTGGATTAACTTTAATTGCGGAGCCAGTAGGAGTTGTTTGTGGGATTACACCGACAACGAATCCAACTTCAACTGCAATTTTCAAAGCTTTGATTTCATTGAAGACACGTAATCCAATTGTCTTTGCTTTCCATCCATCTGCTCAAGAATCTTCTGCACATGCCGCTCAAATTGTACGGGATGCTGCTATTGCAGCTGGGGCGCCTGAAAACTGTGTGCAGTGGATTACTCAGCCATCAATGGAAGCGACTTCTGCACTTATGAACCATGAAGGGATTGCAACAATCCTTGCGACAGGTGGGAATGCCATGGTGAAGGCTGCTTATTCATGTGGTAAGCCAGCTCTTGGGGTTGGAGCAGGAAACGTACCAGCTTACGTTGAAAAATCAGCGAATATCCGCCAAGCAGCACACGATATCGTGATGTCTAAATCATTTGATAACGGAATGGTCTGTGCGTCTGAACAAGCTGTGATTATTGATAAAGAAATCTATGACGAGTTTGTCGCAGAGTTTAAATCTTACCATACTTACTTTGTAAATAAAAAAGAAAAAGCCTTGCTTGAGGAGTTCTGCTTCGGTGTGAAAGCTAACAGTAAAAACTGTTCTGGAGCTAAATTAAACGCAGCAATTGTAGGGAAACCAGCGACTTGGATTGCAGAACAAGCTGGATTTACAGTTCCAGAGGGGACAAATATTCTTGCAGCAGAGTGTAAAGAAGTCGGTGAAAATGAACCATTGACTCGTGAAAAACTTTCACCAGTGATCGCCGTACTAAAATCAGATTCTCGTGAAGACGGTATCAATAAAGCGCGCCAAATGGTAGAATTTAATGGTCTTGGTCACTCGGCAGCTATCCACACTGCAGACGAAGAATTGACGAAAGAATTTGGCAAAGCGGTCAAAGCGATTCGGGTTATTTGTAATTCACCATCTACTTTTGGTGGTATCGGGGATGTTTATAATGCCTTCTTACCATCACTGACACTGGGCTGTGGCTCTTATGGTCACAACTCTGTCGGTGATAATGTTAGTGCTATTAATCTCTTGAATATCAAAAAAGTAGGAAGACGTAGAAATAATATGCAATGGTTTAAAGTCCCTTCAAAAACATACTTCGAGCGTGACTCTATTCAGTATCTACAAAAATGTCGTGATGTTGAGCGTGTCATGATTGTTACTGACCATTCAATGGTTGAGCTTGGTTTCCTTGATCGCATTATTGAGCAACTGGATTTGCGTCGTAATAAGGTGACATACCAAATCTTTGCAGATGTAGAGCCAGATCCAGATATTACAACGGTTTATCGTGGTACAGAGCTTATGCGTGCATTTAAGCCAGATACGATTATTGCGCTTGGTGGTGGTTCTCCAATGGATGCTGCAAAGGTAATGTGGCTCTTCTATGAACAACCACAAGTCGACTTCCATGATTTAGTTCAAAAATTTATGGACATTCGGAAACGTGCTTTTAAATTCCCAGAACTTGGAAAGAAAACGAAATTTATCGGTATTCCAACAACATCTGGTACAGGTTCAGAAGTAACACCATTTGCGGTTATCTCTGATAAAGCAAACAACCGCAAGTATCCGATTGCTGATTACTCATTGACGCCAACAGTGGCAATTGTAGACCCTGCATTGGTGATGACCGTCCCAGGATTTATCGCAGCGGATACAGGAATGGATGTTTTGACACATGCTACAGAAGCGTATGTGTCACAAATGGCAAATGACTATACTGATGGTCTTGCTCTTCAAGCGATTAAATTAGTCTTTGAACACCTTGAAAGTTCTGTAAAAAATGCAGACTTCACTTCTCGTGAAAAACTGCATAACGCTTCTACAATGGCAGGTATGGCTTTTGCGAATGCTTTCTTAGGTATTTCTCACTCAATGGCTCATAAGATTGGTGCACAATTCCACACGGTTCACGGTCGTACGAATGCTATCTTGCTTCCATATGTTATTCGCTACAATGGTACACGACCAGCGAAGACAGCTACATGGCCTAAGTATAACTACTACCGTGCAGATGAAAAATATCAAGATATTGCTAAAATGCTTGGTCTTCCAGCTTCAACGCCAGAGGAAGGTGTGGAGTCTTATGCGAAAGCAGTCTATGAACTTGGAGAACGTGTTGGAATCCAAATGAACTTCAAAGCTCAAGGAATCGATGAAAAAGAATGGAAAAAACATTCTCGTGAATTGGCCTTCCTTGCTTATGAAGATCAATGTTCGCCTGCTAACCCACGTCTACCAATGGTTGATCATATGCAAGAAATCATCGAAGATTCTTACTATGGTTACAAAGAACGTCCAGGACGTCGGAAATAGATATATCGGCTGAAGGAATGAAGAACTTCTTGCTAAAAGTATAAAATCAGCTATCCCTCGCTCGAATGAGTGAGGGATTTTTGCAGATGGAATAGTGAAAATGTAGCTGGAAGTGGCAATAAGATAGAATATAGTCTGAATGCTTTTGATATTTTGATGATGAGTGCTTGTAAGATATTCTTTTATAAGCTATCATTTGTTTGTTTTTGAGCTTTATTTTATGCTAAGATAAGAGTAGAATGCGAAAAGGAGTATAGTATGGTATTATTATCGATATGTACCGGTTTGGTAAGTGGTATCTGCTGGCTCGTTGGAGATGTTTTATTGGTTGGCTTTGAAGTAGATCAGAAACGCTATAGTCAGTTTACTAAAGGAAGCTTGATTGGTAACAAGGAGTTGGCGATGCTGATGTTATCTGCTTCTAAAAAACGACTGCGTTGGGGTGCCTTGCTAGCTAATTTCTCTATTCCTTTGATGTTAGCTGGACTTTATAGTCTTTTTATGCTGGCTCATCTATCCATGTGGAATGGGTTGGCGATTTTATTTTTGGGGATTGGTTTTGTTTTGTCACCAGTGGCTCATGTTGCTTTTTACTATGTGGGGATTATTAGCAAGGCAGCTTATGAGCAGAGTGAGGGAAAGTCTTGTTCAGTTTCAAATGCAAAGCTTATTAATGAAGTAGTGTTGTTTTTGGATACAACTTGGCGTGTAGCTGTTGGGGTGACAGCTTTGGGCTGGCTGGTTTATTCTTTTCTCATCTTCACAAATCAGACTATTTTGCCATCTTATCTGGGAATTTTAACCCCCTTATTTGGTAGTTTGTGGGTGATTTTACTTGTTGAAAAGCTGAAAATAGGACGCCCATATCTGAATGGTGCTGCTTTCAATGTAGCTTTAACCATCTTTTTTATCCTTGTTTTGTGGTATTATCTTTATCCGCTTTAATGAACGTTAAAAGTCAGATCAGGCTTGATTCTTATTGGTAAATGTAAACGAAATTGTATTTGAATGTGACCTAGCGGTAGTTTATTATATACTTTTATATGTAGCGGTATTGCATAAGCTTTGACTAGTATGCTGAGGTAATACAAAAAGAGGCTGGGACAAAAGTCCTAGCCTCTCAATTGTCTTTGGATTGTCGAGCAAGACGCAGTGGTTGAGTGGGCTCTACTACGCTGATTTCATCAGCTTTTACAGCCCAACTCAACTGTGCGGAGGTGGGACGACGAAATCGAATTCTAACGAGTTACCGATTTCTGTCCCACTCTCATTTGTATCATGTGTCTTTTGTTAACCAAATAGACGTGCAAGTGTGTATCCACCGAAGAAACCACCGCCTAATCCGGCAACAATTCCTACTCCAATTAGAAATGGTGCAATTCCTCCAGCCGTATTTTCAAGTTCTTGTTCTGTTAAAGGTTGTAGAGATGTTGTATTGTCAAATTTAGTCATCATGTTCTCCATTCTTTTTAGTTAAAATGATTTAGACCGACGATAATACCTGCAAAAAATCCTAAAATCAAGGCAAGTGTAAAGGCAATCGCGTATCTATATTCGTAAACTTCTTTTAAAAATTGATTTTTCATCGTGAGTTTATTTTCTATTTACACGATTTAGACCTACAGCAATTCCTCCTGAGAAGCCTGCAGCAGTAGCAGCGCCCCAGATTGCCCAGATGGCTACGGGGATAACCCCTCCTTCTACATTCATCAATTCATTTTCAGTAAGGGCGAGGTAGTGATTTTCAAGTGTTGTCATATTTTCCATTGTATATTCTCCTTTTTATATAAGCTATAGATTTTAAAGATGGTAGGCATGAAACTAGTTTTAGGACTAGCGATTGAACTTTATGTGATCTTCTGTTTAGAGGATAATTAGTGGAAATCTGGAAGATCGTCGATTTCCTGAAGGGGCTTGGCGTTTAAAGAACCACAGAAAAGGAACAGCCATACCGCCACTCGTATTTTCTAACTCATGCTTTGTTAGAGATGTGAAAGACTTCATTTGCTTCTCCAATCTATTAATATTTGAAAGATAGAAGGCAGAAAATGATCATAAGGTCACCTGCTCCTCTAATTCAGTTTATGAAGCAATTTTGCTTACACTTAATTATTCGTAAGTTATTTAAAAAAAGAAAAATTTTAAAAAAATCAACTTGAAAATGTAAGCCTTATCATTTATACTATAAAAAACAGGAGGACTAGGAATGAAAAATCCACAATTACTAGCAGAGGCGAAGGATTATTTGGGACGTGATGAAATTCCCAGAGATTTTGATGCCTTTTGGGATAGGGAGCTAAGAAATCTGAAGCTACCTAAAGACTATCGCTTGATAGAAAAGGACTTTCGCATAGGAAGTGTGGCTTGCTACGAAATTGTCTTTGGTGGAACCAATAATGGTCAGGTCTATGCACGAATGGTTCTGCCAAAAGATGAAAAGAAGATACCGGTTATCTTCCATTTCCATGGTTATATGGCGCGTTGTTGGGATTGGGCTGATATGCTCCCATATGCAGCTGCAGGCTACGGGGTAGTCTCCATGGATGTGCGGGGGCAGTCTGGTTATTCAGTGGATGGAAGAGGACTGGTCCGAGGGAATACAGTTAAAGGCCAGATTATCCGTGGAGCGGTTGAAGGGCCGGACAACCTGTTTTTCAAGGATGTCTACTTAGATATTTATAGCTTAATTGAGATTGTAGCGGGCCTAGACTGTATAGATGGAGAGAATTTATGCAGCTATGGTGGTTCTCAAGGTGGTGCCTTGGCATTGGTAGCGGCTGCTCTGAATCCTCGAATTAAAAAAACAGTTGCCCTCTATCCTTTCTTGTCTGATTTTAGGAGGGTTTTAGAAATCGGAAATACCAGTGAAGCTTATGATGAGCTCTTCCGTTATTTTAAGTTTCATGATCCATTTCATGAAACCGAAGACCAGATTATGGAGACTCTTTCTTATATAGATGTGAAAAATATGGCTCATCGCATAAAAGGGAAGGTAGATATGGTAATTGGGCTGGAGGATACAGTTTGCTATCCCATCACACAGTTTGCGATTTACAACAGGCTGTCGGGTGAAAGAGCCTGTCACTTAATGCCAGAATACGATCATGAAGCATTGAATGTTTATGTCAGCGATTGTGTCTTAAACTGGTTATGTGGAACCAATATTTCGCACGAATCTATGCTAACTTTTTCTCCAGAAGACTAGAGATTTGTAGCAACAACTGTAATAGATAGCGATGATACTAAAGAAAGCGAAGTAGATTCTTTGCTTTTTTCTTTTGAAAAAATTTTTTGAGCTCTGAAACTACTTTCAGAGTTTTGAATAAAAATTGAAAAGTGGGAAACTAAATTCTAAATACCAGAATTTATTGAAAGCGCTTTAAAAATTATATATAATGACATTATAAAACAAACGGATCATTATTAGAAAAAGAGGAGATTGCCTATGGCACAGATTTCCAAAGAGGATCTAATCAAACAGATTAGAGATGGAATCATCGTATCCTGTCAGGCCTTACCGCATGAACCACTGTATACAGAAGCGGGCGGAGTAATTCCACTATTGGTTAAGGCTGCTGAGCAGGGCGGTGCAGTTGGTATACGAGCCAATAGTGTTCGGGATATTCGAGAGATAAAAGAGGTGACCTCTCTGCCCATTATCGGGATTATCAAGAGAGACTATCCACCGCAAGAACCTTTTATAACAGCTACCATGAAAGAAGTGGATGAACTAGCAGAATTAGATATCGAAGTCATTGCGCTGGATTGTACCAGAAGAGAACGTTTTGACGGTTTGACTATCGAGGAGTTCATCAAGGAAGTCAAGAAAAAATATCCGAGCCAGTTGTTGATGGCAGACATTAGTACTTTTGAAGAGGGAGTTGCTGCAGCTGAAGCGGGGGTTGATTTTATTGGAACCACCTTATCAGGCTATACTTCGTATAGTCCAAAAGTAGACGGTCCTGACTTTGAGCTCATCAAGAATCTCTGTGATGTAGGGTTGGACGTCATTGCGGAAGGGAAGATTCACTATCCTGCTGATGCCAAAGCGATTCATGACTTAGGAGTTCGTGGAATTGTAGTTGGCGGAGCGATTACTCGTCCTAAAGAAATCACAGAACGCTTTGTAGCAGCGGTGAGGAAATAAATATGTCTCAAACTAAAATAAACTGACTGACTTTATTTTAGACTGAATGAAAAGAATCCAAAGAAGGAGTGATATAGGGGTTTAGAATTAGAAAAGATTAAATTTAAAATCATTCATCTTCCAACTAATGAGGTAGGTAGAAAAAATAGCCTACAAGACTTAGACTGAAAATTTTAAGGAGAAAAACAAATGAAAATGAAGAAAATACTTTGTTCATTAGTAGCAGGAGCAGCTATACTTACTTTAGCAGCTTGTGGAAATAGTGGTGGTAGCTCAGATAAGGCTGCTAGCTCTGGCGATAAATCAGGAAAAACAGAGATTACCTGGTGGGCTTTCCCAGTATTCACTCAAGAAAAGGCAAGCGATGGTGTAGGAACTTATGAAAAATCTATTATTGAAGCTTTTGAAAAAGCAAATCCAGACATCCATGTAAACCTTGAAACAATTGATTTCAAATCTGGTCCAGAAAAAATCACCACAGCTATTGAAGCAGGAACTGCACCAGATGTTTTATTTGATGCACCAGGTCGGATTATTCAATATGGTAAGAATGGTAAGCTAGCAGATCTAAATGATCTATTTACAGATGACTTTGTCAAAGACGTAAATAATGATAATATCATTCAAGCTAGCAAGGCCGGTGATAAAGCCTATATGTATCCAATTAGTTCGGCTCCTTTCTACATGGCAATGAATAAGAAAATGTTAGAAGAAGCTGGTGTAGCTAATTTGGTTAAAGAAGGCTGGACTACTGAAGATTTTGAGAAAGTCCTTAAAGCGTTGAAAGAAAAAGGCTTTACTCCTGGTTCACTATTCAGTAACGGTCAAGGGGGAGACCAAGGAACTCGCGCCTTCATTGCTAATCTTTATGGTGGTTCTGTAACAGATGCAAAAGTAACTAAATATACAACTGATGATCCTAAATTTGTTAAAGGGCTTGAAAAGGCAGTTAGCTGGATCAATGATGGATTAATGATGAATGGTTCTCAATACGATGGTGGGGCTGATATCCAAAACTTTGCCAACGGTCAAACTTCTTACACAGTTCTTTGGGCACCAGCACAAAATGGTATTCAAGCGAAATTGCTGGAAGCAAGCAAAGTAGATGTAGTAGAAGTACCATTCCCATCAGACTCTGGTAAACCAGCTTTAGAATATTTAGTAAATGGTTTTGCAGTATTTAACAACAAAGATGATAAGAAAGTGGCAGCTGCTAAGAAATTTATCCAATTCATTGCAGATGACAAAGAGTGGGGGCCTAAGAACGTAGTTCGTACAGGAGCATTCCCAGTTCGCTCTTCATTTGGCAAACTGTACGACGACAAACGTATGGAAACAATTAGTGGCTGGACACAATACTACTCACCTTACTACAACACTATTGATGGTTTTGCAGAAATGAGAACACTTTGGTTCCCAATGTTGCAATCTGTATCTAATGGAGATGAAAAAGTTGAACCTGCTTTGAAGACATTTACTGAAAAAGCAAATCAGACTATTAGTAAAAAATAAGTAAGTTCTATATCTGCCCCTTTTTCTGTTGTCAGTCTAGTCAAAATAGGAAAAGGGGTATTTTTATCAAAAATATTAAAAGAGGGGGTTTCATTGTGAAAATAAATAAAATCAGAATGAAAGAAACCTTGGTATCGTATGCATTCTTGGCACCAGTTCTATTTTTCTTCATTATATTTGTTCTGGCGCCGATGCTTATGGGATTTGTAACCAGTTTCTTCAACTATACAATGACGTCATTTACATTTGTAGGATTTGACAATTACAGCCGTATGTTGAATGATCCAGTTTTTATTAAGTCATTGATTAATACGGTTATTATTGTAATTGGTTCGGTGCCAATTGTAGTACTATTTTCTTTGTTTGTAGCTTCGCAAACTTATCAAATGAACGCAATTTCTCGTTCCTTCTATCGTTTCGTCTTCTTCCTACCGGTAGTTACAGGTAGTGTGGCGGTAACAGTAGTCTGGAAATGGATTTATGATCCCCTATCTGGGATTCTGAACTTTGTCTTGAAGTCAGGTCATGTGATCAATCAAAATATTTCTTGGCTGGGAGATAAACATTGGGCGCTGTTGGCGATAATCATCATCCTTTTGACTACTTCAGTTGGTCAGCCGATTATTCTTTATATCGCCGCTATGGGAAATATTGACAATTCTTTGGTGGAAGCGGCGCGTGTAGACGGAGCTACAGAACTGCAAGTGTTTTGGAAGATTAAATGGCCTAGCCTTTTACCTACGACACTTTACATCGCTATTATTACAACCATCAATTCATTCCAGTGTTTTGCCTTGATTCAGCTCCTGACATCAGGTGGGCCAAACTACTCAACTAGTACACTCATGTACTACCTGTATGAAAAAGCCTTCAAGCTATCTGAATATGGCTATGCTAATACAATGGGAGTGTTCTTGGCGGTCATGATTGCCCTCATCAGCTTTGCTCAATTCAAGATTCTTGGAAATGACGTAGAATACTAGAAAGGAGAATCAATATGGAAACTAAAAAATTACAGCTTTTAAAGTTCTATCATCTGTTGTTTTGGCATTGTTGACGATTCTTTTTGTATTCCCTTTCTATTGGATTTTGACAGGAGCTTTTAAGTCTCAGCCTGATACGATTATGATTCCGCCTCAGTGGTGGCCATCTATGCCAACTATGGAAAACTTCCAGCAACTGATGGTTCAAAACCCAGCCTTGCAATGGATGTGGAATAGTGTCTTCATTTCACTAGCAACCATGCTCTTGGTTTGTGCAACTTCCTCTTTGGCAGGCTATGTCTTGGCTAAGAAACGGTTCTACGGACAGCGGATTCTCTTTGCTATCTTCATTGCAGCCATGGCTTTGCCTAAGCAGGTAGTGCTGGTGCCCTTGGTACGGATTGTTAACTTCATGGGAATTCACGATACCTTGGCTGCGGTTATCTTGCCTTTAGTTGGTTGGCCATTCGGGGTTTTCCTTATGAAGCAGTTTAGTGAAAATATTCCAACGGAACTTCTTGAGTCTGCTAAAATTGACGGTTGTGGAGAAATTCGGACCTTCTGGAGTGTTGCCTTCCCAATTGTCAAACCAGGGTTTGCTGCTTTGGCAATCTTCACCTTTATCAATACTTGGAATGACTATTTTATGCAGTTAGTCATGCTGACTTCACGTCAAAATCTAACAATCTCGCTTGGGGTTGCGACTATGCAGGCTGAGATGGCAACTAACTATGGTCTTATCATGGCTGGTGCAGCTTTAGCAGCAGTGCCAATCGTTACCGTCTTCTTAGTCTTTCAAAAATCCTTTACTCAGGGAATCACAATGGGAGCTGTCAAGGGTTAGGAAGTGGCATATGTTTTTTGATCAATTAGAGAATCTCCCTCGTTATCAAGGGGTACATAAAAATATTGATACGGCCATTGAATATCTTATGACTCATGATTTATCTAGTTTGGATTTGGGGCGCTACGATGTAGACGAGGATAGAGTTTTCTTCTTTCTGCAAGAAAACACACTCTGTCAGGAACAAGCTAATAGCTTTGAATTTCATGCCCGATATTTAGATTTGCATTTTCTCTTAGCCGGTCATGAGATGATTCAGTATGGCTGTCAAGAGAAGGAAGTTTTAGAAGCTTACGACGAGGAACGGGATATTGGCTTTGTAGCTTGTGACCAAGCTTATCCTTTGCTTTTAGACGGTGTTAATTTTGCCGCATTTTTGACTGGTGAAGCTCATCAGCCTAATCAATTTGCTGGTCAAGAAGAAATAGTAAAAAAATGTGTATTCAAGATCTTATTAGACTAAAGAGTAGAAAATAGAGAGGTCTAGCGATGAAAAAGAAAGGTTCTCAGTTAATAAAATCCATTTTTGATACAGATAATTTCTTTATGCAAATCTGTGAAAAAATTCTTGATTTGGTAACAGTGAACCTCCTTTTTCTAGTATCCTGTCTGCCAATACTAACCCTTGGCATAGCCAAAATGAGTCTCTATCAAACCTTGTTTGAAATCAAGAAATCTCGGCGAGTTAGAGTGGCATCGACCTATATGAAAGCATTTCGTGCAAATGCTAAGTTGGGATTGAAGCTGGGGTTATTAGAACTTGCGATTGTAGGGATTAGTCTCTTTGATTTATTACTCTTCTGGGGACAAGTGGCTCTTCCTTTTCAAGTATTAAAGGCAGTTTGCTTGGGATTTATTATCTTTACAGAACTGATTGCTCTAGGTCTTTATCCTTTGGCGGGACATTTTGACATGAGTTTAAAGGATAGTCTACAAACAAGTCTAATAGTGGTTAGTTTAAATTTCCCTTGGTTCTTTTTGATGATGGCTATCATGATAGCGATTATCATTGTGGTTTATAGTTCTGGTTTTGTTTTATTGCTAGGCTGGACGGTTTTCGTCTTTCTTGGCTTTGCAGGGTTAGGATTTCTACAAATTGGAATTTTAGAAAAGATTTTTGGGAAATATGAAAATGAGAAGTTTATAAAAGAGTAAATTGGAGAATAAGATGAAAAATTTAAAAAATATGAAGGTGTCATTCCGGCTTTTTACGCCTGCTATGACGAGGAAGGTAAAATCAGTCCAGAGAGGACTCGCGCTTTAGTGGAATATTTCATCGCCAAGGGCGTGCAAGGTCTTTATGTCAACGGTTCTTCGGGCGAGTGTATCTATCTGAGTGTAGAAGACCGAAAACAGGTTCTAGAAGAAGTGATGAAAGTTGCTAAGGGGCGTCTGACTATCATTGCTCATGTGGCTTGCAATAATACTAAAGACAGTGTGGAGCTGGCTCGTCATGCCGAAAGTTTGGGTGTGGATGCCATTGCAGCTATTCCGCCAATTTATTTCCGTTTGCCAGAGTATTCGGTTGCCCAATATTGGAATGACATCAGTGCGGCAGCGCCTAATACTGATTTCGTGATTTACAATATTCCTCAACTGGCTGGTGTAGCCTTGACTCCTAGCCTTTATAAGGAAATGCTCAAGAATGAGCGCGTGATTGGTGTGAAGAACTCTTCAATGCCGGTGCAGGATATTCAGACCTTTGTAGCTCTTGGGGGAGAAGATCATGTAGTCTTTAATGGTCCAGATGAGCAATTCTTAGGTGGCCGTCTCATGGGTGCTGCAGCCGGTATCGGTGGTACATACGGAGCTATGCCAGAACTCTTTCTCAAACTCAATCAACTGATTGCTGACAAGGAATTGGAACGTGCTAAAGAGTTGCAATATGCGATTAATGCCATCATCGGAAAATTAACCAGCGCCCACGGCAATATGTACGCTGTTATTAAGGGTGTTTTGGAAATTAACGAAGACTTGACCATCGGATCTGTCCGCTCTCCTCTGACACCAGTGCAAGAAAGTGATTGGCCAATTGTGGAAGAAGCTGCTCAGTTGATTAGACAAACCAAGGAGCAATTTTTATAAGCAACAGGATAAACACTAGAGAGAAGGTGTGCTATGAAAAACTATGTTGCTATTGATATTGGTGGTACCAATATCAAGTATGGCTTAATCGACGAGGCAGAAACCTTGGTGGAAGCACATGAAATGCCGACGGAGGCCCACAAAGGCGGTCCGGGAATTATGCAAAAGGTTGAAAGCATTGTTGCAGGCTATTTAGAAAAAGGACCTCTGGCTGGGATTTGTATTTCTTCGGCTGGCATGGTGGATCCAGACAAGGGTGAAATTTTCTATGCTGGGCCGCAGATTCCGAATTACGCTGGGACCCAGTTCAAAAAAGTGCTGGAAGAAAACTTTTCCCTGCCTTGTGAGATTGAAAATGATGTCAACTGTGCTGGTCTGGCGGAGGCTATGTCGGGCAGTGGCAAGGGAGCCCAGATTGCCCTTTGTTTGACAATCGGTACAGGTATTGGAGGTTGTCTGGTCGTAGATGGTCAGGTCTTCCATGGCTTTAGTAACTCTGCCTGTGAGGTCGGTTACCTGCATCTACCGGACGGAGCCTTTCAGGATGTGGCATCTACAACTGCTTTGGTCAATTACGTGGCTGAGCTACACGGAGAAGACGCAGAGCATTGGAATGGCCGTCGGATTTTCAAAGAAGCGACTGAGGGCAATAAACTCTGTATTGAGGGCATCGATCGTATGGTTGGCTATCTGGGTCAAGGAATTGCTAATATCTGCTATGTCGTTAATCCGGAAGTTGTTATTCTAGGAGGCGGCATTATGGGCCAAGAAGCTATTCTTAGGCCACGTATTCAGGCGGCTTTGCAGGAAGCTTTAGTCCCAAGCATTGCTGACAAAACCGAACTGGCCTTTGCTCATCATCAAAATACTGCGGGTATGTTTGGCGCTTATTATCATTTCAAGAATAGGCAAAATTAAAAGACCGAGGCAAATATTTGTCTCGGTTTTATTTTATATATGCTCCTTAATGAAGTTTTTGAAAAACTTTATCTTTTGTTGGTATTTCGGCGATAGTATCCATTTAATTTTTGATTTTCCCAAAAGCTATTAAAGATTTTTTCTTTCTTTTCCCGATTAATTTCCAGGAAGAAGGCGTAGATAAGATCAATCATTAACAACATGGGGAATTGCGCAGAGATTCGCAGGATAAACTCAGGATTATTCTGAATGGCAACAGCAACGACTTCGGTAAAATCTTCTTTAAATTTTTCAGGTAGTCCCGTTATCAGAACCGTTTTTGCTCCCATATTTTTAGCATCTATCAAGCTATCAATGATGGATTGAGTCTGTCCAGAGAGAGAAAATCCAATCACTAGACAATTTTCATCCAGAATACTAGTTGTCCAAGCAAAACCGTCTTGATCAGTCAGAGCTTCGCAAACGACCCCTAGTCTCATAAAGCGTAGCTTCATATCGCGTGCTACTAAGCCTGAGCTTCCAGTCCCAAAGAAGTAAACGCGATCTGCTTTTTCGATTAAGGAAGCGACTCTCTGAAGTTTTTCTTCATCGATCATCTCTTCTGTTTGAATTCGAATTTGTGTGTAATTTCGTAAGACTCGTCGTGATAAATCGTGATGTGGAGGAGTAAATTCTTCCTTTTTTTCTGAGATCTGTTGTTGATATTGAAATTTAAACTCTCGGTAGCCTATAAATCCGCATTTTTTAGCGAAACGAGTCAAGGCAGCTTGGGAAATATGCAGATGCTGACTAACCCGGAATGAAGATAAATCGTCTGAAATGTTTTGAGATTTCAAGAAATATTGAGCAATTTCCTTTTCTAAGTCAGTCATTTTGTCAAGATTATTTTCGATGATTTCTAAAACGTGTTTTTTATCCATTGATCCCCCTAAAAACAAAAAGAAAGCGCTCTATATGTTTATATTATAACATATTTGATGCGAATTAGTTGTATATTTTTAGTGGAAGAAAAAGGACTTTTAAGGTTTGTGTCGAAAGATAAATAATTAGAACAATCCATGAAAAGACTATGACGAATAAAGGGCAAATGTGCTATAATTTACACAAGTAGAACTTACAGCCCAAAGGAGATGATAGGGTTATGGAAAATACTACACTAGAAAAAATGCAAGAAATCGAGCAGGCGGCAGAAGAAGTGCTATCTGAATATGATAACCAAATAACAATGCTTCGAGATCAGCAGGAAGAAAAGCTGAAAAGTTTGAGTTTAGCCTATGATCAAGAGACAGCTGCCACTGTTCAGAGTTTGATAGAAAAGAAAAAAAGGAGATTGAAAGCTTAGAGCAAGATGTAGCTGTGACGATTCAAAAGAACCAGGAAAAAGTGGAAGCTGCACTAACAGATAAAAAAGCGGATTTAGTGCAAGCCATCGTAGATAAGGTGGTAAAGAGATATGGCCATTAGTGTAATGCAGCATTTGTCTTTGATTTTACCAAAAGAGCTGTTAGATCCACTTCTTTTTTATCTACAGGATCTGCAAATAGTACAGCTGAACGATTTACATCAAGAAAAAGATTGGCAGTCGGCTTTTGAGCGGTCCTTGGTTGGACGATCGGATGAAACTTTGACTTTACAAGAGTTAAAGAAGCGTCAGGAGCTGATAGAGAGGTTAATAGTAGATTTAGAGGCATTTGTACCTAAAAAAAAGTTATTTGAGAAGCTGTCAGAAAAGCCAATGGAGTTGTTTTTGTCGGATATAGAGAAAAAGGGAGCTGAGTGCGATGAGGAGTCTCTGGTCCAAAGTATTCGGCATCAGCTACAAACTTTAAGCCAACTACAAGATCAACTTGAAACGAACCAGTTAGAATATGAGGCCCTAGAAAAATGGGAAAATTTGGATATTACACCGTCAACTCTTCAGCAATTTAGGCATATTCGGGGGCTAGTAGGTGTTATTCCTAATCAAGCAGATGATTCGTGGCGAGTAGCTCTAGAAAATTACCCTGATTTAGACTATCAGGAAATATTTGTAAGGGACACAGAACGTGGTCTGGTACTCCTTTATCGTGGAGGTCAGTACGAGCAAATTCATCCTTTTTTACAAGATTTACAATTTAAGCAATTCGACTATGAGTATCCTGAATTACCGAGAGAGCGCTTAGCGATGCTCCAGCATGATATGAACGAGCAGATGGAGCGTATAGCTACTCTTAAAGCAAGTTTAGTCGCGTCAAAATCGCAACTTGATCAGTTGAAAATCCAGTTGGACTATATTTGTAATCTGTATTCTCGTCAAGAAATGAAATGCCAACTGGCTAGTACAAAATATCTTGTAGCCTTGGAAGGTTGGATCGAGAGAGATCAAGTTTCAGTTTTGGAGGCCTGCTTGAAGGAGCAGTTTGGCCAGAGTATTCTCATTCTGACGAGAGAGATCAGGTCAGATGAAGAATATAGAGTCCCAACTAAGCTCAAAAACAATGCCTTAGTTGAACCTTTTGAGCTGGTGACAGCGATGTATTCTCTGCCTAAATATGGCGACAAAGACCCCACACCTCTTGTATCCTTGTTTTATTTCATCTTCTTTGGCATGATGGTGGCAGATATTGGATATGGCCTATTGCTTTTTGTAGCAACCAGCCTAGCCCTGCGCTTCTTTTATGTCAAACCAGATTTGGCGAAGAGTCTTCGCTTTTTCCGACTGCTAGGAGTTGCGGTTATGATTTGGGGGTTGGTGTATGGTTCCTTTTTAGGATTTGAACTCCCCTTTGCCTTGATTAGCACCAGTACAGATATTATGACGATTTTAGTAATATCGGTGATTTTCGGGTTTATGACGATTTTAGCTGGCCTTTGGCTGAGTGGAACTAAGAACCTGCGTTTGAAAGATTATGGAGAGGCCTATAACAGTGGCTTTGCTTGGATTTTGATTTTGTTGGGGCTGCTTTTCATAGTCTTAGGAAAACTCTTTCCTGCCTTGGCTATCTTAGCTCCGATCGGTCAATGGCTAGCCATCTTAAATGCACTTGGTATTCTAGTAGTGTCGGTGGTCACGAGTAAGAAAATCACAGGTTTGATTGCCGGTTTGTTTAATCTCTATAATATTAGCAGCTATGTAGGAGATCTGGTTAGTTTTACTCGACTGATGGCCTTGGGGTTGGCTGGAGCGAGCATGGGCTCAGCTTTTAATTTGATCGTCAGTCTTTTCCCGCCTATCGGACGTTATACGGTTGGGATTGTGACCTTCGTCCTATTACATCTGGTCAACATGTCCCTGGCTTTTCTATCAGGCTATGTCCACAGTGCTCGTCTGATTTTTGTGGAATTCTTTGGTAAATTTTATGATGGCGGTGGCAAAGCTTTCACACCCCTAAAACCAGAAGAAAAATATATCAAACATAAAAAATAAGCATTCTATATGACTAGAAATGGAGTAACTATTTATGGAATCATTAGCATCATACTTTGGAACCTACGGTGGTTCTTTCTTCGCCTCACTTGGAATCGCTCTAGCTGTCTTTTTAAGTGGCATGGGCTCAGCCTTAGGAGTTGGATCAACTGGTCAGGCAGCGGCAGCTCTTTTGAAAGAACAACCTGAGAAGTTCGTAAATGCCCTTATCTTACAACTCTTACCTGGTACACAGGGACTCTATGGTTTTGCGATTGGCATGATGATTTTTATTAAAATCAAGCCTGAAATGGCCTTGCAGCACGGAGTTGCCCTCTTTTTAGCTTCTCTTCCTGTGGCTATTGTAGGGTTCTTTTCTGCTAAACATCAAGGCCGAGTAGCTACGGCGGGTATGCAGATTCTGGCTAAGCGCCCAGAAGAAAATACCAAGGGCATCATCTTGGCTGTTATGGTTGAGACTTACGCTATCCTAGCTTTCGTTGTCTCTTTGATGATGGTAAATGGTGTACAGTAAGCGTCAAGGAGGCCATTATGGGAAGTCATTCTGAACTCAGGACTTCTGTCTTGAAGCAGGCCCACGAAAAGGGGTGTCTGCTCTTGGCCGAGGCTACTGAGAAAATAGAACAGGAAGCCAAGGAACGTGAGGCTCAGCTGGTTCGGCAAAAACTTAGCCAGCGGGAGCAGCAGCTGAAAGAAATCAGCCGGCGCAGTCAGCGCGATATTCAGCAGCTGGAAAATCAAAAGCGCCAGTCTACTCTGGTCATCAAGCAGCGGGTTCTCAGAGAGCTTTTTGAGGAAGCCTATGCTCAGATGGCAGCTTGGTCACCAGCTGAAGAAGAGCATTTTCTGAAGAGTGTCCTGGCTAAATACCCAGAGAAAGAGTTGGCACTGACTTTCGGTGCTCTATCAGCTGAGAAATTTAGCTCCAGCCAGTTAGAAGACTTGAAAAAATCCTTTCCGCAAGTACACTTTTCAGACCAGTTTATAGCCGATCAGGCAGGCTTTGTGCTGAGCCAAGGTCGGGTGGATGATAGTTATCTCTATCGTGACTTGCTGGACTCTGTCTGGCAGGAGGAAAGCTACCGTCTGGCTCAGGATATTTTCAAAGACCAGGCAGAATAGGAGGCGGACCATGAGTGAAACAAGCTTCTCTCAAGTCAATACAGCCATTAGTGTGCAGGAGGCTTCCTTTTTGACGCCCCAGCAATATGAACAGTTGCTACAGGCTGACGATGCTGACAGCCGTTCAGCTCTTCTGCAGGGAACGGTCTATGCCATGGATGCTGAAGCGATTAAGGATCTCAATGCCATTGAGCAAGTACTGATGAAGCATTTGTATTCCGTTTATAATTGGGCGCTTGAGATCAGTCCTAGTAAGGAGCTGGTAGAGATTTTCACGCTCCGCTATACTTACCACAATCTCAAGGTTTTTCTCAAGGGTCGGGCGACAGGTCAGTCCTTGGAGCATTTGTTGATGCCGGTGGGGACCTATTCGCTGGAGGTTTTGGAGCACCTAGTCATGGCCTTTTCGGCTGAGTATTGTCCAGATTTCATGCTGGACGAGGTGCTTGCGACCTGGCAAGAATACCAGGATTATCAGGATGTGCGCGTGCTTGAGATTGGTATGGACATGGCTTATTTCCAGAATCTCAAGCGCCTGACACAGGAGCTGGAAGATGACCGTCTGTTGCAGCTGGTGAATCTGACTATTGATTTTTACAATGCTATCACCGTCAAGCGGGCTGTTGGTTTGGGAAAACCGCGCAGCTTTATGAGGCAGCTCCTGTCTGATGAGGGAAGTCTTTCTGCTGCCAACTGGATTGCCATGGCAGAGCAGGGGGATTTTTTGACCTGGTTTAGCCAGATCAATCCCTGTGGTTACGATCTGGAACTACGCTCCTATGAGGAAAAAATGCGGAACCAGACTTTGACGACGGTAGAGCTAGAATATCTAGCGGACCTCTTGCAGGCTAAGTTGCTGGCGGCTGGTCAGTTTGAGACAGATGGCCCGCTCCCTCTTGCCCGCTATTTGCTGGGTAAGGAGCTAGAAGTAAAGAATCTGCGGCTGATTTTGACAGGAATGGACAATCAGTTGCCAGTAGAGCTTATCAGAGAAAGGATGCGACCGATTTATGGACAAGACTAGCTACAAGATTGCTGTCGTGGGGAATCGTGATACTATTCTCCCTTTTAAGCTGATTGGTTTTCAGACCTTTCCGGTTAAGGAAGCTCAGGAGACGGTCCATACCCTGCGTCGGCTCGCCCGTGAAGATTTTGGCATTATCTATCTGACGGAGGATATGGCTGCGGATATTCCAGAAACCCTGGCCTACTATGATCAGTTGGAGATTCCTGCTCTTGTGCTCATTCCTACTCATAAGGGGAGCACGGGACTGGCTCTTTCGCGGATTCATGAAAATGTCGAAAAGGCTGTCGGACAAGATATATTGTGAGGTTTTTATGCGAATGAATGAACTAGGCCAACCCATTGGGGATGCTCTGCCGGATTTTCAGCCGGGGGACTTGCCCAATCTGGAGCGAATCGAAGGCCAGTATGTTATTATCGAGCGTTTGTCCAAGGATAAGCATGGAGCGGATTTATATGAAGTGTATGGACCGGATTCTCCTGCGGATATGTGGACCTATCTCTTTCAAAATCCTGCCCAAAATCAGGAAGAATGGTCCCAGAAGCTAGATCAGATGCTGGCGGCACAGGACCGTTTTCACTATGCGATTGTGGACAAGGAGAGCGGTAAGGCTCTCGGAACTTTTGCCTTGATGAGGATTGACCGAAATAATCGCGTTATTGAAGTGGGAGCTGTGACCTATTCGCCCAAGCTGAAGCGCACCAGACTGGCTACAGAAGCCCAGTACTTACTAGCACGCTATGTCTTTGAAGAGCTGGAGTATCGTCGCTATGAATGGAAATGCGACTCCCTCAATCAGCCGTCAAGGCGGGCAGCAGAGCGGCTTGGTTTCACCTACGAGGGTAGGTTTCGTCAGGCTCTTGTATATAAGGGGCGCAACCGAGATACTGACTGGTTGTCTATGATTGACAAGGATTGGCCGGCCGTCAAGAGCCGTCTAGAAAAATGGCTAAGCCCAGACAATTTTGACGAAAACGGTCAGCAAATAAAAGCCTTATCTGATTTTTAAAATAAAAAGAAACAATCCTTGCCCTAGAGCTAGCTAAGAAAGATTTCAAACTCGCGGCAAGAATCAAAAAAATACTCTTTGGAAATGAAATCCAAACTCTTGCTTAGTTTGCTCTTTGATTTTCATGGAGAAGCAAGAAAAATCTCCCAAGAATGGAGGAAGATTGTGAGTCAAGGAAAGATTATCAAAGTTTCTGGTCCTCTGGTGCTGGCATCAGGGATGCAGGAAGCGAATATTCAGGATATCTGCCGGGTTGGCGATTTAGGGCTGATCGGTGAAATTATTGAAATGCGGCGGGATCAAGCCTCTATTCAGGTTTATGAAGAAACTTCTGGCTTGGGTCCGGGAGAGCCGGTTACCACGACCGGAAGTCCTCTGTCCGTTGAACTGGGTCCAGGTCTGATTTCTCAGATGTTTGATGGGATTCAGCGGCCTTTGGAGCGTTTCCAGACCATCACGGAGAGCGACTTCCTCGTCCGCGGTGTTCAACTGCCAAATCTAGACCGAGAGACTAAGTGGGATTTTGTTCCAAGTCTGTCTGTCGGAGATGCGGTTGAGGCTGGCGATATTCTGGGAACGGTGCAGGAGACCAATCTTGTGGAGCACCGCATCATGGTGCCAGTCGGCGTTAGTGGACGCTTGGTCAATATCTCAGCTGGCAGTTTCACTGTTGAAGAGACTGTTTATGAGATTGAGCAGGCGGATGGGTCTATTTTTAAAGGGACTCTGATGCAAAAATGGCCAGTCCGTCGTGGGCGTCCTTTTGCTCAGAAGCTGATTCCAGTTGAGCCTTTGGTGACAGGTCAGCGGGTCATCGATACCTTCTTCCCAGTAACCAAGGGTGGAGCAGCTGCCGTACCAGGACCTTTCGGAGCCGGTAAGACTGTCGTGCAACACCAAGTAGCCAAGTTTGCCAATGTTGACATCGTTATTTATGTCGGCTGCGGTGAGCGTGGCAATGAGATGACCGACGTACTCAATGAATTTCCAGAACTGATTGACCCATCAACTGGCCAGTCCATCATGCAACGGACGGTGCTGATTGCCAATACCTCTAATATGCCAGTAGCGGCTCGGGAAGCGTCAATTTACACAGGGATTACTATTGCAGAATACTTCCGAGACATGGGCTATTCCGTGGCCATCATGGCGGACTCTACCTCTCGCTGGGCAGAAGCCCTGCGGGAAATGTCCGGCCGTCTGGAAGAAATGCCAGGTGACGAAGGCTATCCAGCCTATCTTGGCAGCCGGATTGCTGAGTATTATGAGCGAGCAGGCCGGGTCAAGACGCTCGGTTCGACTGCGCGCGAAGGATCTATAACTGCTATCGGAGCTGTATCACCTCCGGGTGGAGATATTTCTGAGCCGGTGACGCAAAATACCCTGCGGATTGTCAAGGTCTTCTGGGGCTTGGATGCTCAGCTGGCTCAACGCCGGCATTTCCCAGCTATCAACTGGCTGAGCTCTTATTCGCTCTACCTAGACGAAGTGGGAGCATATATCGACCAGCATGAAAAGATTGCTTGGGCGGAAAAGGTGACCAAGGCCATGAATATCCTGCAAAAGGAAAGTGAGTTGCAGGAAATCGTGCGTTTGGTGGGCTTGGATTCCTTGTCTGAGAAGGACCGACTGACCATGAATGCAGCCAAGATGATCCGCGAGGACTACCTGCAGCAGAATGCCTTTGATGATGTGGACACCTATACTTCTTTCAAAAAACAGGTGGCTTTATTGAGCAATATCCTAACCTTCGATGCGGAGGCCAATCGTGCCTTGGATCTGGGAGCTTATTTCCGGGAAATCATGGAAGGAACGGTGGAGCTGCGTGACCGAATTGCCCGCAGTAAGTTTATCCACGAAGATCAGCTAGAAAAAATCCAGGCTCTCAGTCAGACTATCGAGGAAACCCTGCACCAGATTCTTGCCCAAGGAGGACTAGACAATGAGCGTCATTAAAGAATACCGCACCGTCAGTGAAGTTGTCGGCCCTCTGATGATTGTCGACCAAGTCGCTGGCGTGCATTTCAATGAATTGGTAGAAATTCAGCTACATGACGGCAGCAAGCGCCAGGGCCAGGTTCTGGAAGTCCAAGAAGACAAGGCTATGGTCCAGCTTTTTGAGGGTTCTAGCGGAATCAATCTGGAAAAAGCCAAGGTCCGCTTTACCGGTCATCCGCTAGAGCTGCCAGTGTCAGAAGACATGGTGGGCCGGATTTTCAATGGGATGGGCAAGCCGATTGATGGTGGCCCAGCTATCTTGCCAGAAAAATATCTGGATATTGACGGTCAAGCCATCAATCCAGTAGCTCGCGATTATCCGGACGAGTTTATCCAGACTGGTATTTCAGCCATTGACCATCTCAATACCTTGGTTCGGGGGCAAAAACTGCCAGTATTTTCTGGCTCTGGTCTGCCCCACAAGGAATTGGCCGCTCAAATCGCCCGTCAGGCTACCGTACTCAACTCTGATGAAAACTTCGCCGTGGTCTTTGCGGCCATGGGGATTACCTTTGAAGAAGCCGAGTTCTTCATGAATGACCTCCGGGAGACAGGAGCCATTGACCGCTCGGTGCTCTTTATCAATCTGGCTAATGACCCAGCTATCGAACGGATTGCGACGCCGCGGATTGCCCTGACAGCAGCCGAGTACCTGGCTTATGAAAAAGACATGCACGTTCTGGTCATCATGACAGATATGACCAACTACTGTGAAGCCCTGCGGGAAGTTTCCGCAGCTCGTCGTGAGGTGCCGGGCCGTCGTGGGTATCCGGGTTACCTCTATACTAACCTATCCACCCTCTATGAGCGGGCTGGACGTCTGGTCGGCAAGAAAGGCTCAGTGACGCAGATTCCGATTCTGTCCATGCCAGAGGATGATATTACCCATCCGATTCCAGACTTGACGGGTTATATTACGGAGGGGCAGATTATCCTTTCACGCGATCTTTACAACAGCGGCTATCGTCCGCCCATCAATGTCCTGCCATCTCTGTCCCGTCTCAAGGACAAGGGCTCAGGTGAGGGCAAGACCAGAGGTGACCATGCTGCGACTATGAACCAGCTATTTGCCGCCTATGCGCAAGGCAAGCAGGCCAAGGAGCTGGCCGTCGTTCTGGGGGAATCCGCCCTGTCCGAAACGGACAAGCTCTATGTGCGCTTTACTGACCGCTTCGAGCAGGAATACATCAATCAAGGTTTCCAGACCAACCGAACCATCGAGGAAAGCTTGGATCTGGGCTGGGAACTCCTGTCCATCTTACCTAGAACAGAGCTTAAGCGGATCAAGGGCGATATGATTGACCAATACCTGCCGCAGACCAAGGAGGATGAAAGATGACACGACTCAATGTCAAGCCGACTCGGATGGAGCTGAATAACTTAAAAGCCCGTCTCAAAACGGCTGTTCGTGGGCATAAACTGCTTAAGGATAAGCGGGATGAGTTGATGCGGCGCTTCATTGAGTCTGTCCGTGAGAATAATCAGCTTCGCCAAAAGGTCGAATCCGCTCTGGTCGGTCATCTGCAGGATTTTGTCATGGCCAAGGCGCTGGAGAGCGACCTCATGGTCGAGGAGATTTTTGCCGTCCCTACGCGGGAAGTCAATCTGCATGTGGAGACTGAGAATATCATGAGTGTGCGCGTGCCCAAGATGCACGCCCATATTGACAATCCGCATACTGATGACGAGGGAGACGTGGTTTATAGCTATGTGGCGTCTAACAGTCAGATGGATGAAACCATTGAAAGCATGAGTGATCTGCTTCCTGATCTGCTGCGACTGGCTGAGATTGAAAAAAGCTGCCAGCTCATGGCGGATGAAATCGAGAAAACCCGCCGTCGGGTCAACGGACTAGAGTATGCTACCATCCCTGACCTCAAAGAAACCATCTACTACATTGAGATGAAGCTGGAAGAAGCCGAACGGGCTAGCCTCGTCCGGATGATGAAGGTGAAATAAGATGTGTAGGCGTTAAAAAACGAATGAAAAATAGGAACTAGACGATGGATTCGATGAATCCGATCCAGTTCTCTTTTTTCCGAGTTTTTAGCCGAAGCTCGATTTAGCTGAGCTAACCCAGAGTGAATAAATATATTCACAGCAAAAATAGGAAAATAGACGAAGAAGCGATAGCTTCTAGGAGATTTTGTCTTTTTTGCCAGGAGCTTAGGTCTGGTTCAATTTAACAAAATACTGATAAGAGATAGGAACTGGACGATGGATTCGATGAATCCGAGCCAGTTCTCTTTTTTCCGAGTTTTTAGCCGAAGCTCGATTTAGCTGATATAATCTAGAGTGAATAGATTTATTCACAGCAAAAATAGGAAAATAGACGAAGAAGCGACAGCTTCTAGGAGATTTTGTCTTTTTTGCCCAGAGCTTAGGTCGGGTTCAGTTTAGAAAAATACTGATAAGAGATAGGAGAACTGGACGATGGATTCGATGAATCCAAGCCAGTTCTTTTTTTGAGTTTTTAGTCGAAGCTCGATTTAGCTGAGCTAACCCAGAGTGAATAGATATCTTCACAGCAAAAATAGGAAAATAGATGCAAGCGAGAATTTTCTGATAAATTTTGGTATAATAAAGCGAACTACAGATAAAGGATGAGAGAGAATGACTTTAGTTTATCAGTCAACACGAGACGAAAAGAATAGAGTAACAGCCAGCCAGGCGATTCTGCAAGGTTTGGCGACAGACGGCGGCCTATTTACGCCCATTACCTATCCGCAGGTCGATTTGGACTTTGCCAAGCTCAAAGACGCTTCCTATCAGGAAGTAGCCAAGGTGGTTTTGTCTGCATTTTTGGACGATTTTTCTGAAGCAGAGCTGGACCACTGTATCAACCATGCCTATGACAGCAAGTTTGATGATGCAGCGATTGCTCCCTTGGTCAAGCTGGATGGTCAGTATAATCTAGAGCTTTTCCACGGGGCGACCATTGCCTTTAAGGATATGGCTTTGTCCATCTTGCCTCACCTGATGACAACCGCAGCCAAAAAAACGGCTTGGAAAACAAAATTGTCATTTTGACGGCAACTTCTGGCGACACAGGTAAAGCGGCTATGGCAGGCTTTGCGGACGCTCCAGGAACTGAGATTATCGTCTTTTATCCAAAAGACGGTGTCAGCAAGGTCCAAGAGCTGCAAATGACGACGCAGACAGGTGCCAATACGCATGTGGTGGGCATTGACGGTAACTTTGACGATGCCCAGACCAATGTCAAGCACATGTTCAATGACACAGACCTACGAGCTCGTCTCTTGGAGCACAAACTCCAGTTTTCATCAGCCAACTCCATGAATATCGGCCGTTTGGTGCCGCAGATTGTCTACTATGTCTATGCTTATGCTCAGCTAGTGAAGACGGGAGAAATCACAGCAGGAGATAAGGTCAACTTTACCGTTCCGACAGGGAACTTTGGTAATATCCTAGCGGCCTACTATGCCAAGCAAATCGGTCTTCCAGTTGGCAAGCTGATCTGTGCATCGAATGAAAACAATGTCCTGACGGACTTCTTCAAGACTAAGGTTTATGACAAGAAGCGGAGTTTCAAGGTGACGTCTAGTCCGTCCATGGATATTCTGGTTTCCTCTAACTTGGAGCGCTTGATTTTCCATCTGTCTGGTAATAGCGCTGAGAAAACAGCAGCCTTGATGGAGGCCTTGAATGAGCATGGACAGTATGAACTGACGGACTTTGATGCTGAGATTTTAGAGCTCTTTGCGGCTGACTACGCAACAGAAGAAGAAACAGCTACTGAAATCAAGCGGGTCTATCAAGCCTCTAACTACATCGAAGACCCTCATACAGCCGTTGCATCTGCTGTCTATCAAAAATATCTGGTAGAGACAGGGGATCAGCGCAAGACTGTTATCGCGTCTACTGCTAGTCCCTATAAATTCCCAGTCGTGGCTGTTGAGGCTGTGACTGGTCAAACAGGACTCAGTGACTTTGAGGCTTTGGACCAACTGCACGAACTTTCTGGCGTAACCCTTCCACCAGCTGTGGATGGTTTAGAAACAGCACCAGTTCGCCACAAAACAACGGTTGCTGCAGACCAAATGCAGGCAGCGGTTGAGCGTTATCTAGGATTGTAAAGATTGTTTAGAAAGCCTAAAATCAGCTGGATATCTGGCTGATTTTTTCTTGGGGTATCCTATGGAAAAGTGAAGTCGCTTATGTTTAAAAGGAAGAATATTCTCTATGACTAGTTATAAAAAAATCATGAATATCGCCCTGCCGGCAATGGCGGAGAATTTTTTACAGATGCTCATGGGAATGGTCGACAGTTATCTGGTGGCCAGTCTAGGGCTGATTGCGACCTCTGGTGTCTCGGTGGCTGGCAATATCATTACGATTTATCAGGCAATTTTTATCGCGCTGGGAGCAGCGATTTCCAGTCTCATCTCAAAGTGTCTAGCTCAGGGTGACAAGGAACGATTGGCCTATCATACAGCCGAAGCTATCAAGCTGACGCTACTTCTGAGTTTTGTATTGGGCATGATTTCCCTGCTCTTTGGCAGGCAGATGCTGGATCTTCTGGGGACAGAAAAAGCGGTAGCCGAAGCAGGTAGTCTTTATCTGGCTCTGGTTGGAGGGACTATTGTCCTTTTGGGCTTGATGACTTCTTTTGGAGCTCTAGTACGGGTCACAAGTAATCCAAGAGTCCCCATGTATGTCAGTCTTCTGACCAATGTCCTCAATGCTCTCTTTTCTGGCGTGGGAATTTACGTTTTTCATCTTGGAATTGTCGGTGTAGCACTGGGAACGGTGCTGGCTCGTTTGATCGGTGTGGTCATTCTCTGGCGAGAGCTGGATTTGTCCACGATTTGCTGGAGCTGGGGCTTAGATAGAGAGCTCTTGCGCCTGTCTCTGCCAGCTGCTGGAGAGAGACTCATGATGCGGGCGGGTGATGTAGTCATCATTGCTATTGTGGTTGTCTTTGGGACGGATGCGGTAGCGGGAAATGCTATCGGTGAAGTTTTGACGCAGTTTAACTACATGCCAGTCTTTGGTGTAGCGACAGCAACAGTCATGCTGGTAGCCCATGCAGTTGGGGAGGGAGATATGAAAGAGGTCGGTTTGATTGGTAAGCGGACCTTCTGGCTGTCTTTTACTTGTATGCTACCCTTAGCTTTAGGTATTTTTGTCCTTGGTCGGCCACTGACCTTTCTCTATACGGATAATAGCGGAGCTATCACCGCCAGCCTTTCGGTCATCCTCTTCTCCCTGCTGGGAACTCCTATGACAGTGGGAACCGTGATTTACACAGCTGTCTGGCAAGGGCTGGGCAATGCTAGACTGCCCTTTTATGCCACGACCGTTGGCATGTGGCTGATTCGCATCATTACAGGTTATTTGCTGGGTGTGACATTTGGCTTGGGCCTTCCGGGTGTCTGGGCTGGGACGCTCTTGGACAATGGCTTCCGCTGGCTGTTTTTAAAGTCTCTATATGATAGGAAAATGAGGGAAATCACATGACAACAGCTTTTATTTGGGATTTGGACGGCACCTTGCTGGACTCCTACGATGCTATTTTGGCAGGGATCGAAGAAACCTATACTCACTATGGTCTGGACTTTGACAGAGAAAGTATCCACAGCTATATCCTAAAGAACTCTGTCCAGAAGCTTTTGGAAAAAGTAGCTTCTGAGAAAGGACTGGACGCTACCGAGATGAATGCTTTTCGTGGAGCAAGCCTAAAGGAGAAGAATGCTCAGGTTCATCTGATGGAAGGAGCTGCGGAGATACTAGCCTGGGCTGAAGAGCAGGGTATTGCCCAGTTTGTCTATACCCACAAAGGACTCAATGCCCATCAAATCTTAAAAGACTTGGGAATTCATGACTATTTCACAGAAATCATCACAACAGCCAACGGCTTTGAGCGCAAGCCCCACCCAGAAGGTATCGACTATCTGCTCGAGAAATATGGCCTGGATAAGCAGGAAACCTACTATATTGGCGATCGGACACTGGATGTGGATGTCGCCGTCAACAGTGGCATCCAGAGCATTAACTTCTGTGACTACCGACCAGAAATCAATCAGAAAATAGAGAAGCTGATGGATATCAAGCAATTATTTACAAGATAAAAAGCAGACCAGAACTGATCTACTGTCAGTCTAGCCTGCTTTTTTTAGAAAAGATGAGTGATTTTTTAAAGATAGGAAAGTTGGAGATTTTCCCTAACAAAACTTTCTTTATGTGAACAAAATATGTGTAGTAAGTATTGAATAAAAAAGGTAATTGATAAGTTTATTGTTAGGTCAAGAGATGATATAATTTAATTAATTATAAAAATTTAAAAGAGGGAAGACCATGACCTTAGTTAATAAAATTGAAAATGCTATAAAAGAGTTAGAAGGAGGAAGGTTTCAAAAACTAGGAGATGAATACCTAAGAAAAAATACAATTTTAAAATTGTTTCATTAGGTTCACAAGAAGGAACAGATAAAACAACTAAAGGGACTCCAGATTCTTACGCTGAGGAAGATGGTAAATATGTTTATATTATGTATGGCACCCATAAGTCTGTAATATCTAAATTAGAAGGAGACATTCAGTCAGTTAAGGAAAAAATTTTAGATAAAAATATTGCTGAAGATAAAGTTAGGAGACTTATTTGTTGTCATACTTCTTCAAATATAACAATTAAACAAAAAGAAGATCTAGAAAAAATGGCTGAGCCTTACCAGCTGGAATTGATTGGAATTAATGAAATTGCTAATGATCTTAGAAAGCTAGATTTTCAATATTTAGCAAAAGAGTATCTATCAATCAGTGAATCTACAGAGCAAATTTGGTCTATCAATGACTTCATAAGAATTCATGATGAGAGTAAAACTAATGCTCCTATATCAAATGATTATATTGGAGATATAAGTGAAATTATAAATACCATTAAATCAAGTGAAAAACGAATTTTCTTAATATCTGCTAAGCCTGGAACAGGGAAAACTAGATTAGCAATTGAAATTTGCTCTTTGCTCGACCGAAATAAATATAACATTATTTGTGTTAAGAGCAACAATCAAGACATTTATCAAGATGTAAAACGCAATCTAAATTTACACAAAGAAAATATTATTTTTATTGATGATGTTAATACTACGCAAAATTATATTTCGACACTTGGGCTATTGAATACGAATACTAATATTAGGTTTATTCTTACCGTACGAGATTATGCTAAAAAAGATATAATCAATAACATAAAAGATTATGGTTACGATAATTTTGTTCCAACTCTTTTAAAAGATGATAATTTCAAAAAATTACTCAGTCAATTCTCCCAGACTGAGTTTACTCGTAAAGAAATTGAGCATATTAA
The DNA here is from genome assembly GCF_000220065.1 of Streptococcus sp. oral taxon 056 str. F0418. Taxonomy (GTDB): domain Bacteria; phylum Bacillota; class Bacilli; order Lactobacillales; family Streptococcaceae; genus Streptococcus. Next base: position 1,359,968 of record NZ_AFQU01000001.1, read on the forward strand.
AACGATATCTAAAAGTAACCCACGTATTGCAGTCATTGCAGCGAAGTTATCTAGTTCTCAGGATCTGATTAATTTTAATGATGAGATTGATATTTTAAAAGATTACTATGAAGAAATTTTAAATAAAAACAACATTATTTATGCAGAACAAAATACTTTATTTATTTTATCTTACTTAAAAAAGATTAGACTGGAAAGTTTAGAAGAGAACCAGGAATTCAATAAATTACTAAAAATAACTGATATAACAAATACTGACTTTAAGAGTGCAGTGGAGAAGCTTCATGAGCGAGAGTTGTGTAATATTTATAACGACAAAATTGTAAAGATAGCAGATCAATCATTAGATGATTATATAGTTATCAAGTTTTTAGTTAATCAGAAAATATCAATTTTAGAAGTTTTACATGAGTTATATCCAGTAAACGGTCAAAGAGTTGTTCAAATACTAAATCAATGTTCCAATTTTATTAGGAAAGAGAGTGATTTAGAAGGCGTTTCTGATGCAGTTAAATCATATTACAATGAAAATAATTTTGAAAGTGATGAACTTAAAGAAAAGTTTTTAATACAATTTGGAGTATTGCTTCCTTTAGAAGCAATTTCACACGTTAAAAATAAAATTGATAATATAGAGCCTCAGGCTTATACAAAGACTAATTTTATTAATCAGAAGGATAAAAAGGAATCTATTGAGGATTCAGTTTTAAATATTGTATTTGTAACTACACGGACAAAATATTGTAGTCAAATTCTCCAATTATTGTTAAAGTACTTTGATAAAAATCCCAATAAGATTTCTGAGGTTTATAGTATTCTTGAAGCAAACTACGGTTTGGTTACAGAAAGAGAATATATTGATTATACCTTAGCTGAAAATACCATTTCTGAACTTGCTAATCTTGATTTGACAAAAAGTTATAACCAAGAATTAATCGTGACAATTTTGAAGCAGTATCTTAAAATTGAAATCGAAAGAACAGAAGCTCATGAAGAGACATTTACATTTGGGCGCTATAAAGTCCCAGATAGTGAAAAATTAAAACAGTATCATAGAAGTATACTAAAACTTTTAGCGACTTTATATAATATAGGGAGTTATGAAACTAGATTTTATATTGAGAAAATGCTATATGATTATAGAATAAAAATTTTGACATATTCAGAAAGTCATTGTAATACTATCCTTGGAGATTTGAGAAATATTAGGAAATTATTTTTTAATGACATTAAAAACTTATCTATGATTGGAGAAAAAATAGTTTATGCTTTACATAAAGCTGAAGTGGAAAAAAACTTACCGAGTGTGTTTGATGATTATATGATTTCTGAGAGACAAGATATATATATTAATTTGACTAATCGTAATCATGCTTGGTTTTATAAGGATAATGTTGAAATAAGATTACAACAAATTGCAGATACCTATTCAAGCAATTTGCAAAATATTTTCAATTTTGCAAATCAATTTAAAAATAGCTTGTTTATGAATGATATTAATATTGAACTGGTGCTATTTAATATGTTTTTGCTATTAAAAAATGATAACAAGATAGAATTTTTAAATTCTATGTTTGAATCAAACTATCATTTTGAAAGCAGAACCCCTATTAGTTTTTTAGAAAATATTGAGAAAAGCTCAATGCAGTCTGTTATTGCCTCCTCCCCAGAATCAGAAAAATATGAATGGCAACTTGCCTATTTAACTCAACTTGAAAAAGTAAAAAATGAAGATTTACAAACATTAAAGAGTATTCTAGAAGCTAATTCTTTACCATGTTATTTTACAATTTTAAATTTTGAGAGATTGATTTTGAAAGATCCTAGTTTAAAAGAGTTGTTAATACAAAAAGCGGTGAATAATAATTTTGTTATTTTTGATTTTATAAGAGAGGAAGAGGTGCCAAAATTAATAAATCTAATTGGAGAAAACGATTTAAAGTCTCAGTATTTAATCAATTTAGGGAGCAGTAAGGATCACACCTATAAGCTTTTTCAAAAATTAGGAGAAAATGATATTAATTTTGCGGTAGAAGTATTGAAGAAAATTGATGAGCTAAAAATGGGAAGATCTAATTTAGGATACATGGTATTACATACTATAAATGGATTTAGAGATAAGAAAGAAATTTATAAAAAGTTTATCCGCTTTGCAATAAATAGGCCATATTACTACTATAACAATATGCTTGATGATATTCTAAAAAATGACAGTCAGATCATATTAGAAATGCTGGAGGCAACAAACAATGAGCAATTTGCAATTAGATTAGTCAATCTAGGTGTAGAAGTTATAGAAGATAGTAAGCAAAGATTACTATTATTTAAACTGCTCAAATCGAAAGAATTTGGTAAGAAGTCTTTTCAAGAAATACATTTTAGTCCATATTCATATTTATTTACTGGTAGTCACGTTCCGGTCTTAGAACTAGAAAAAGAACTCTTAGAAAAAATCAAAGAAATATTTGAAGATGATATAGACTACATTAACTTGCTAATATACTTGGATAAACTAATAGATGGCAAGCGGAAGGCGATTGAAAGAGAATTGGAAAAGGAGTTTTAAGTAGACTATTTTCCACGCTGCCTTTTCTGTCTTTGTCAGCCTTTCGTGTTATAATAAACCTATGGAAAATAAGAATAAGTTATTATTAATCGACGGTTCGTCCGTTGCTTTTCGCGCTTTTTTTGCGCTTTATAATCAAATTGACCGTTTCAAGAGTCCATCGGGCCTGCATACCAATGCCATTTATGGCTTCCACCTCATGCTCAATCATCTCTTGGAGCGCGTGCAGCCGACCCATGTCCTAGTAGCTTTTGATGCTGGCAAGACGACCTTCCGGACCGAGATGTACGCCGACTATAAGGCAGGTCGGGCCAAGACACCGGATGAATTTCGTGAACAGCTGCCCTTTATCCGAGAGATGCTGCAGCACCTAGGCATTCACTACTACGACTTGGCTCAGTACGAGGCGGATGACATTATCGGGACCTTGGACAAGATGGCTGAAAAGACAGCTGTGCCTTACGATGTGACCATTGTCAGTGGCGATAAAGATTTGATTCAGTTGACGGATGAAAATACCGTGGTGGAGATTTCCAAGAAAGGCGTGGCCGAGTTTGAGGAATTTACCCCAGCCTACCTCATGGAAAAGATGGGCATCACACCAGAGCAGTTTATTGACCTCAAGGCGCTGATGGGCGATCAGTCGGACAATATCCCTGGAGTGACCAAGATTGGTGAGAAGACTGGTCTCAAGCTCCTCTTGGAGTACGGCTCTTTGGAAAATCTCTATGAAAATATTGACCAGCTCAAGGCTTCCAAGATGAAGGAAAATCTCATCAATGACAAGGACAAGGCCTTCTTATCTAAAACTCTAGCTACCATTAATACTCAGGCTCCGATTGAAATCGGGCTGGATGATTTGGTTTATAAGGGTCCGCAGATAGAGACCCTGAGCAAGTTCTATGACGAGATGGGCTTCAAGCAGCTCAAGGCTCAGCTGGGAACTGCTCAGGAACTAGTAGAAGTCAAACCAATTGAATTTACCAAAGTGACTGAGGTGACAGCAGATATGCTGGCACCAGAGCAATTCTTCTATTTTGAAATTTTGGGTGACAACTACCACAAGGAAGAGGTTGTCGGTCTTGCCTGGGGCGATAGCCGTCAGATTTATGTCGGCTCTAGCGACTTACTGCAGCAGCCTCTCTTTCAGGATTTTTTGGCAAAAACAGCTCTGAAAACTTACGATATCAAGCGGGCCAAGGTATTGCTCAGTCATTATGGTGTCGAACTGCCAGCAGCAGCCTTTGATGCGCGCCTAGCTAAGTATCTGCTTTCGACGGTCGAGGACAATGAGCTGGCGACTATTGCTCGACTCTACGGCCAAACAATCCTGCCGACTGATGATGAGGTGTATGGCAAGGGAGCCAAGCGCGCTTTGCCGGAGCAAGAGCAGCTCTTTGAGCATCTGGCTCGTAAGGTTCAAGTATTGCTGGAAACAGAAGAACCGATGCAAGAGCAGCTTCGTTCCCACGACCAGCTGGATTTGTTGCTTGAAATGGAGCAGCCGCTGGCCTTTGTCCTAGCCAAGATGGAGATTGCGGGAATCAAGGTTGAGCGGGAAACCCTGCAGGGCATGCAGGCGGAAAATGAAAAGACGCTGGAAAGTCTGACTCAGGAGATTTATGATCTGGCTGGTCAGGAGTTTAATATCAACTCACCGAAACAGCTGGGAACCATTCTCTTTGAGGATATGGGGTTGCCGCTGGAGTACACCAAAAAGACCAAGACGGGCTACTCGACAGCGGTGGACGTGCTGGAGCGCCTAGCTCCCATTGCACCGATTGTGTCTAAGATTTTAGAATATCGTCAAATCAGCAAGCTCCAGTCCACTTATATCATCGGCCTGCAGGAGGCGATTGCGGCTGACGGCAAGATTCATACTCGCTATGTTCAGGATTTGACTCAGACGGGCCGCCTGTCCTCGGTTGACCCGAACCTGCAGAACATCCCCGTTCGTTTGGAGCAGGGGCGTCTTATTCGCAAGGCCTTTGTACCAGAGTGGGCAGACAGTGTGCTTCTCAGCTCGGATTATTCCCAGATTGAGCTGCGGGTGCTGGCTCATATTTCTCAGGACGAGCATTTGATTGGTGCCTTTCAGCATGGAGAAGATATTCATACGGCTACCGCCATGCGGGTCTTTGGTATTGAAAAGGCAGAGGATGTGACGCCTAATGACCGCCGCAATGCCAAGGCTGTCAACTTCGGAGTGGTCTATGGCATTTCCGACTTTGGTCTAGCCAATAATCTGGGCATTTCCCGTAAGGCTGCCAAGGACTACATTGAGACTTATTTTGAGCGTTTCCCAGGAATCAAGAATTATATGGAAACCATCGTCCGCGAAGCGCGTGATAAGGGCTATGTAGAGACCATTTACCATCGCCGTCGTTCTTTACCGGACATCAATTCCCGCAACTTTAACATCCGAAATTTTGCGGAGCGCACAGCTATTAACAGCCCGATCCAAGGCTCCGCTGCAGATATTCTCAAAGTTGCTATGATTAATCTGGACCGAGCACTGACAGAAAAGAATTTCAAGTCTCGCATGCTCTTACAGGTTCACGATGAAATCGTACTGGAAGTTCCAAATGACGAGCTAACAGCTGCCCGCCAGCTAGTCAAAGAAACCATGGAAGCCGCGATTGAGCTGGCCGTTCCACTAGTAGCAGATGAAAATGCCGGCCAGACATGGTACGAGGCGAAATAAAACAAGATACAAAGAGCGTCAAAACCGACTGAAAATTAGGCGGCCGGACGAAGGAGCGATGCTCCTAGAACGGATGATCTATTTTCCAAGGTTTTAGCTCGTGTTCAGTTTAAGATATCAAGGGCGTAAAACACAAAGTGAAAATAGAAAGCTGACACAGCATTCGATGAATGCAAGGAGGCTTATCTTTTTCATTAGCCCGGATTCAGTTAAGACGCAATACTTGCAAAATTATCCAGCTTTATTATGAATGAGGAGGAAGCCTATGACTTATCATTTTCAAAATCCCAGCGATGCCATCATCAAGCATTATTTGAAAAACAGCAAGGTAATTGCTGTTGTCGGACTGTCTGACCGTGAAGAAACGACCAGCAACCGTGTGTCCAAAGAGATGCAAGATCGGGGCTATCGCATTATTCCAGTCAATCCGCGAGCAGCGGGCTGTCAGATTTTTGGAGAGACTGTTTATGCAAGTCTCAAAGATATTCCTTTTCCGGTGGATATTGTCGATGTTTACCGTCGTAGCGAGTTTTTGCCAGATGTAGCGCGTGATTTTCTGGAAGCAGATGCCAAGATTTTCTGGGCTCAGTTGGGCTTGGAGAGTGAGGAAGCTGAGCAGATTTTGCGGGCAGCTGGTCGGGATGATATTGTCATGGACCGCTGTATTAAACGCGAGCATACACGCTTGATTCTGGGCGAATAAGATGGCCAAGTTAGTCATCATTCGTGGCAATTCCGGCTCTGGCAAGTCTAGTCTCGCTGGGAAACTGCAGACTCACTACGGCCGAGGGACTCTCCTGATATCGCAGGATACGGTTAGACGGGACATGCTCAAGGAAAAAGTCGAGCCTGGAAATTTGTCTATTGGCCTGACGGAGACATTGGCACGCTTTGGTTACGAACATGATTTGCTAGTTCTGGTTGAAGGGTTTTATGAGACGGACATTTACGGACAGATGCTAGAGCGACTGCGGAATTTGTTTGGTTCTCAGACTCTAGCGTATTACTATGATTTGACTTTTGAAGAAACGGTCCACCGTCATCAGACCAGAGCGAAGCAAGAAGAATTTCCACCAGCCGACATGAAGCGCTGGTGGAAAGACCGAGACTTCTTAGGCTGGGAAGAGGAAGCCTTTTTCACAGATGAGGATTCACTAGAGACAGCTTTTCAGCGGATTTGTCAAGATTTAGACAGAATGTTAAAATGAATCACAGGAGATAGAGATTCTGTGATTTTTATCACAATATTTCCATATTATGATCCCGCTTTTTTATGCAGGAGATAAAAAATCATCTTTTTTCAAGATTACCATCGTGTTAAGCAAGAGGATGAGATAACCCTGATATCTCATACGGAAGAGTATTTTTTTGATGGTAGTGAATATGATGGATAAGGAAGTTCAAAATCATTTTTTGCTAAAATAGTCTGTTAATTTTCCAAAAAACTGGTAGAATAAAAGAAAACGCTTTAATATAGATTTGCGAGGAAATCGTTATGAAAATCTCTCTAGAAGAAATTCAAAGAGTTGCGAATCAAGGCCCTTTTTATCCAGACTGGAACTCTTTGGCAACTTATCAAGTCCCCCAATGGTTTCAAGAAGCCAAGTTTGGGATTTTTATCCACTGGGGACTCTATAGCATCCCTGCTTTTGGAAGTGAATGGTATTCTCGTAATATGTACATACAAGGTACCGCTGAGTTTGATCATCATATCAACACTTATGGTCCTCATAAGGAGTTTGGCTATAAAGATTTTATTCCTCTTTTTACAGCAGAAGATTTTCGGGCAGATGAATGGGTGCGAATTTTTCAAGAGGCTGGTGCGCAGTATATTTTTCCGGTAGCTGAGCACCATGATGGTTTTCAGCTTTATAGTAGCCAGCTTTCCCCTTTTAACAGCGTAGAAATGGGGCCAAAGCGGGATATTTTACAGGAATTGAGTCAGGAAACTCAGAAAACTCCCTTGCATTTTTGTACTTCGTCACATCGAGCAGAGCACCATTTTTTCTTTTCTCATGGTAAGGATTTTGATAGTGATGTGACAGGAGAGGTTGGACGAGAAGAGCTTTATTGGCCAGCCATGCCAGAGCCAGAACATCATAGTCTTTTTACAAAGCCTTATCCAAGCAAGGAATTTTTAGATGATTGGTTACTGCGTACCTGTGAGCTTGTTCGGGATTATCAGCCAGAGATTTTGTATTTTGACTGGTGGATCCAACATGCGGCTTTTAAGGAACATTTAAAACTTTTTGGGGCTTATTATTATAATTTAGGTGTATCTACAGGTAAGCCAACAAGTATCTGCTATAAACATGATGCTATGGCTTTTGGTTCGGGGATTATCGAGATGGAACGTGGAGGTTTTGCAGAGATTCAACCATTTACTTGGCAGACGGACACTGCAATTGCACGCAATTCTTGGGGCTACACAGAGCAACTAGACTATAAATCTGCTAAGGAAATCATCCATACCTTGATTGATGTAGTCTCAAAAAATGGGAATCTATTACTCAATATAGGCCCTAAAGGAGACGGTTCAATTCCTAAAAAAGATCAAGAGATTTTAAGGGAGATAGGGGACTGGTTACAAATAAACGGGCAAGCAATTTATGGTTCACGTGCTTGGCGTCAGTTTGGCGAAGGACCTACACAGCCAGCTAGTGGTCCTTTCTCGGATGGCAACTGCATTGAATATACTAGTCAAGATTATCGCTTCACAGTCAAAGGAGGAGTCATCTATGCCTTTCTTATGGAGCCTTTTTCAGAGCAACAGGTGCTTATTCAAGCCTTAGCTGATGAAAGAGAAAATCCAATTTCTCATTTTCATGGCATTATAGAAAAAGTATCCTTGCTAGGAGATGAAAGATCACTTGAGTGGAAGCAGACACCACAAGGCTTAAGTGTACTGCTGCCAAGTATTTCATCGGACCTGCCCCTGGTTTTGGAGATTGCATTACGATAAATGAAAAAACACGTCTGGTCAAGATCAGATGTGCTTTTCATTATGTAAATCCTTTAAATTTTCATAGAAGAGAACGGAAGTGGTATGAATATAAGGAGTAACATAGATCCCTGCTATACCAAAGCTGATAAAAACAAGCAAGTGCCAGCCAAGAAGGCTGAGATCTAGTAGAAATCGCTGATCTTTATAGCCTCTCATCATGACTCGGCTTTGATGAAGGACATGAAGCGCTCCTTTATAGGTCCCTTCGTTCAGTTGATCGTAAAGGATATATTCTGCCTGAGAATAGGCATAGTATTGAGGTAACGCAATCACAAGCCCTAAAATGATCAGGAGTAAGCCAAGAAGCATAGCGGGTGAATAATTGATAATTTGCTGAGCAGTTTCCTCAGATAGCTGAGCAGTACCTGCTTTGGTATAAATATCAAGTACTCGATAGCTTGAAAACAAAGAGAGAGCAGATCCGATCCAAACCAAAGCTCCCCAACAAAATAACAGAAGTCGTTTGCAAAGCAATGTCAGGAAGACTTGAGTAAATATTTGACTCGAAAAAGCTCGTAGTGAATCTGAAAAAATAGCTTCGGAACGCTTTTTGCGAAGAATATCTATCAGAGTGAAAGAGGCAGATAAAACAAAAATAGATAAAATAAAGTTCAGGATTTGAGGAAAGAGATTCTGCTGAATAGCATTCACAATGATTTGTGGAATGGTGAGGAGCATTGGAGTATCTACTTCCTCAGGGCGTGTACGAGTGTAGAAACTGAGAGCAATCGGAACAATGATTGGAATGAGAAAGAGCGAGAAACAGCCACGTACTTGCTTCACCAGAAGCCAAGCCTCTGCCCGTAGTTGACGTAAATCCATAGAAACCTCCAGTAATGCTATCTATTATACCATACCTCGTGACAGACAGAGATTTTTTTGATAAAATCATACAGTATCTTGTGGGTTTTCCCACTAAAAATAAGATCTGGGACTGTCTTTCCCAGCATCGGAGGTAAAAATGTCAGATTCACCGATTCAATATCGATTGATCAAAAAAGAAAAACACACAGGTGCCCGCCTGGGAGAAATCATCACACCCCACGGCACCTTTCCGACGCCTATGTTTATGCCAGTCGGAACTCAGGCAACGGTCAAGACTCAGTCGCCAGAAGAACTTAAACAAATGGGTTCGGGTATTATCTTGGCCAATACTTACCATCTCTGGCTACGTCCAGGCGACGAGCTGATTGCTCGTGCGGGTGGACTGCATAAGTTTATGAACTGGGACCAGCCTATTCTGACGGATAGTGGCGGTTTCCAGGTTTATTCTCTAGCTGACAGCCGCAATATCACAGAAGAAGGCGTAACCTTTAAGAACCATCTCAATGGATCTAAGATGTTCCTTTCGCCGGAAAAGGCCATCTCCATCCAGAACAATCTGGGAAGTGATATCATGATGTCCTTTGATGAGTGTCCCCAGTTCTACCAGCCTTATGACTATGTCAAGAAATCCATTGAGCGGACCAGCCGTTGGGCAGAGCGTGGACTCAAAGCCCACAGCCGTCCGCACGACCAAGGTCTCTTTGGGATTGTTCAGGGTGCGGGCTTTGAAGATTTGCGTCGTCAGTCTGCTCAAGATTTGGTCAGCATGGATTTTCCAGGCTACTCAATCGGAGGACTGGCTGTAGGAGAGTCTCATGAAGAGATGAATGCTGTACTGGATTTTACAACGCCTTTGCTTCCTGAAAATAAGCCCCGCTATCTCATGGGAGTTGGAGCACCAGATAGCTTGATTGATGGCGTTATCCGTGGTGTGGATATGTTTGACTGTGTTCTGCCGACTCGGATCGCCCGAAACGGTACTTGTATGACTAGCGAAGGACGACTAGTTGTCAAAAATGCCCAGTTTGAAGAAGATTTCACGCCATTGGATCATAACTGTGATTGCTACACTTGTACCAATTACACAAGGGCTTATATCCGTCACCTGCTTAAGGCTGATGAAACCTTTGGACTCCGCCTGACTAGTTACCACAATCTTTACTTCTTAGTTAATCTCATGAAGAAAGTACGTCAGGCAATCATGGATGATAACTTATTAGAATTTCGTGAAGATTTTATGGAGCGCTATGGATATAATCGATCCAATCGGAATTTTTAAAAGCTCCATTTGAAAGGAGACACCATGTCTGATGAAGAGAGATTGTTGGAAAGCTTGATAACGTATCTGATAGATGACCAAAAACATACTATGCGTATCTACGGTCATGGTGCTTCAGGAAAGTCAACTTTTGCTCGAAAGCTCCAACTAATGTTGGGTGAAGAACGAGCCAACCTGTTGACAACAGATCATTATGTAATTTCTGGAACTTATCGAGATTTGCTTAGTTCTAAGGATTTTCCTCATCAAAAAGTAACAGCTTGCCTCCCAGCTGTTCATGAATTAAGCAGTTTGGAGCGAGATATTTGCGCCTTGCAGACTGGTCTGGACATTTTGACCATTGGCACATCTTGGTCACCCAGTTTGCGTTTATCAGCGCAAAAGCCAATTTTAATAGTAGAAGGTATGTCGGCTGCCTTTCTGCCAAAGAATCTGTTTGATTTATCAATTTGCTTTTACACGGATGATCAGACTGAGTTAAAGCGTCGCTTGGTAAGAGATGTGGCTGTACGGGAGCGCAAATCAGAGTGGGTAAAGCAGACGCATCTAGCTCGGCGAGAGCAATATAGGCGCTTTTATCAGATTTATGAAAAAGATGCAGATTTACTTATTAATCAATCCGGTGATCATTTTCTAGTAGAAAAACAAAGAAATATAGAAGCGACTGCTTTTGATCATTTCTAAAAAACTTTAAGTTTTCTTTAAGTAAGGGAATGTATGATATATCTATCCTAAAATTTTTCATAATCTCCTAAAAAGTTACCAAGATTCTTGGTGGCTTTTTTTGGCTCTAAACATTATAATAGAGCAGAAGAGAATTTGAAGGATAAAAGAAAACCTATGGATTATAGTCAAGAAGAAAAAGAATGCTTTATGCGAGAGGCTTTGAAAGAGGCTCAGATTGCTTTAGAAAACGATGAGATTCCAATCGGATGTGTCATTGTCAAAGATGGTCAGATTATTGGTCGTGGGCATAATGCACGTGAGGAATTGCAACGGGCAGTCATGCATGCGGAAATTATGGCTATTGAAGACGGAAATCGGCACGAAAATAGCTGGCGCTTGCTGGATACGACTCTTTTTGTGACCATTGAACCCTGTGTCATGTGTAGTGGAGCAATCGGTTTAGCGCGCATTCCCCATGTTGTCTACGGAGCAGCAAATCAGAAGTTTGGCGCAGCTGGCAGCCTTTATGATATTTTGACGGATGAACGTCTAAACCATCGAGTAGAAGTGGAGACAGGTGTTCTCCAAGAAGAGTGCGCTCAAATCATGCAAGATTTTTTCAGAAATCGTCGCCAAAAGTAAAAAAATATGATATACTATTCATGGAGCAACAGTTTTGCGTGAAGCGGGTCAGGGGAGGAATCCAGCAGCCCTAAGCGAAGTAAACTGTGTGCTCTTTTCTATTGCTCTTAATGAATCAAGCCTGAAAGGTGCAGATGAATCTTAGAGCTATGGATGCAGTTTTTCCCATAAGGGAAAAATCTGTAAACTGGATAGAGTCTTTTAGTGAATCAAGTCCAGAGGACGCAGATGAACTTAGGTACATTGATGCAGTTCGAGCAACGCGAGAACTACGTTCCAATATTGAATGAGTCAAGCCTGAAAGGCGCAGATGAATTTTAGAGCAATGGATGGGAGTGGAACAGAACTTTTGTTCGTAGTTCCACCCCCGCAAGGCTGATTAGGCTTTCTTCTAAACTTGTAAAGTGAAAGAAGAGCCAATCAGCTACTGCGTTAAACTGCTAGACTAATATTTTGTTGAGATGGAAGTAAGTCAATACTTGTAAACCGTATAAAAATCCTTAACGAATCAAGTCCAAAGGACGCAGATGAGCTTAGGAACATTGATGCAGTTCGAGCGAAGCAAGAACTAGATTCCGATTAGAAAGCCTCATTTGAGAATTTTCCATTGAGGAAATATATAAGAAATGTTCTGGTCTGGGATAGAATCTTAGGCTTTTTTCTATGAAGAGGAACCCTAAGCGGAGCAGGAGAAATTCAGTAAATTACGCAAACGATTGCTTTGAAGTGCCTATTAGCTTTTGCTAACTTGCAAAAAAATAAATTGGAAGCGTTTTAAAGCGAGGTTTTGCTTGCTAAAAAAGTCTTAAAGCGTTATCATATTAAAGAAAAGAAAATGGAGGAATATCATGTCACATATTAAATTTGACTATTCAAAAGTTTTGGAAAAATTTGTTGCTCCACATGAAGTGGAATACATGCAATCACAAGTAACAGCAGCAGATGAATTAATCCGCAAAGGAACTGGTGCTGGTAGCGACTTTTTAGGTTGGTTGGACCTTCCTGAAAATTACGACCGCGAAGAATTTGACCGCATCTTGAAAGCTGCTGAGCAAATCAAAGCAGACAGCGATGTCTTGGTTGTGATCGGTATCGGTGGATCTTATCTTGGTGCTAAAGCAGCCATCGACTTCTTGAACCATCACTTTGCGAACTTGCAAACAAAAGAAGAACGCAAAGCCCCACAAATCCTTTACGCCGGAAACTCAATTTCATCTACTTACCTTGCTGACTTGGTAGAGTACGTAGCAGACAAAGACTTCTCAGTAAACGTGATTTCTAAATCAGGTACAACAACTGAACCAGCGATCGCTTTCCGTGTCTTCAAAGAACTTTTGGTGAAGAAATACGGTCAAGAAGAAGCCAACAAACGGATCTACGCAACAACTGACCGCCAAAAAGGTGCTGTTAAGGTTGAAGCGGATGCGAACGGTTGGGAAACATTTGTGGTTCCAGATGACATCGGTGGACGTTTCTCAGTCTTGACAGCAGTTGGCTTGCTTCCAATCGCTGCATCAGGAGCAGACATCAAAGCCCTTATGGAAGGTGCAAATGCAGCTCGTAAAGACTACACTTCAGACAAACTTTCTGAAAATGAAGCTTACCAATACGCAGCCGTTCGTAACATCCTTTACCGCAAAGGCTACGCTACTGAAATCTTGGTAAACTACGAGCCATCACTTCAATACTTCTCAGAATGGTGGAAACAATTGGCTGGTGAATCAGAAGGAAAAGACCAAAAAGGAATCTATCCAACTTCAGCTAACTTCTCAACTGACTTGCACTCATTGGGTCAATTTATCCAAGAAGGAACTCGCATCATGTTTGAAACAGTTGTCCGTGTTGACAAACCACGCAAGAACGTGATTATCCCTAGCTTGGAAGAAGACCTTGACGGACTTGGTTACCTTCAAGGAAAAGACGTTGACTTTGTAAACAAAAAAGCAACTGACGGTGTTCTTCTTGCCCACACTGATGGTGATGTACCAAATATGTATGTGACTCTTCCGGAGCAAGACGCTTTCACTCTTGGTTATACTATCTACTTCTTCGAATTGGCCATTGCCCTTTCAGGTTACTTGAATGCCATCAACCCATTTGACCAACCAGGTGTTGAAGCATACAAACGCAATATGTTTGCACTTCTTGGTAAACCAGGATTTGAAGATTTGAGCAAGGAACTCAACGCTCGTTTGTAAAGCGATTAGAGATATAGATTTTATAAAGCTAGGACAGAGGTTCTAGCTTTTTTTGTATAAAATAGTCAAAAAGTTTTTAAATAGTTAATGTTAGAACATAAAAATATGGTAAAAAGGAGATTATTGATGAAACGAAATTTCAAAATAATAAGATTGTTGAGCTAATATTTTAATACTAACAGCTTGTGCTAAAACGGCAACACAATCGAAAAAACAGAAGGTAAGGATATAGCTTCCTCTACTAATTCTGTATCAAAAGAGAAGAAAACATATGGTATTGGGGATAAGATAACATTTGAAGGGAAAGCGGAATATACCATCACGAATGTTGAATGGACAGAAGAACGCAATCAATTTGAACAAAGCAATCCTGAAAAAGTCTTAAAAGTGACATACAATGTGACCAATTTATCGGATAAAGATGCAGTTGTGGGTATGGGAATGGACTTGTATGTGGGTGGCAAAAAAATGGAAACCTATGCAAATTCAAATACCACGGAAACGATTTCAGCAGGACGTAGTTATGAAGGAGCGGTCCAGCATTTTGGTGTGAATGGTTCAGGAAGTAAAGAACTTGAAATCAAACCTTTTATGGATTTTTCAGGAACTAAGCCGGCTATTGTTACTTTTGAACTTGATTAAATAAGCCTACGAATAGTTGATGATAGGATTACATTTCTTTAAGCCTAAGACAAGTACTGTCTAGGTTTTTTTAGCTTAAACGAATGTGATTTTATGCCCCTTACAGAAATTTTACAAATTTTTTTCTATCATCTTTTTTCTTGAAAATATTTATGTTACAATGGAAAAATGAATAAGTATCAGAAACAGATTTTTAAAGGGACTTTGTATGCCCTATTATCCGGTATTGTTTGGGGAATTTGTGGAATTTTAGGAGAATATTTTTTTGCTCACTATTCAGTGACTTCTGGCTGGATTACTTCTATGCGATTGGTTATTGCTGGGCTGGTTGTTCTAGTCATAGCTGCAATCCAAGATTCTAAAAAAATCTGGGGCATTTGGAAGAAAAAAAGAATATTTTCCCTTTTGTGACCTATGCTATTTTAGGTGTTTTTTCGGTTCAATTTTTCTTTTATCTCTGCATCCAGTATTCTAATGCTGTAACTGCGACGATTTTACAGTATATTAGCCCAGTTTTTATGTTGGTCTATGATTTTTTTATTGCCAAAAAACGTATTTCAAATACGGCTTTGATTTATGTGGTTTTAGCTATGGCTGGCGTATTTTTAATGACAACAAAAGGGGATTTGTCTAATCTCTCCATTACACCCCTAGCGCTTTTATTTGGTCTTCTCAGTGCTTTAGCAGTTGTATTTAATGTTGTCTTACCTCAACGCTTTGCTAGACGTTATGGCCTGCTTAATACTGTAGGTTGGGGGATGTTAACAGCCGGGCTACTTAGTAATTTTCTCTATCCGATCTACCATGTTCCATTTAAATTAGACGGTTTGAGTATTGCTATTTCTATTATCATTGCTCTTTTTGGAACGGCCTTTTCTTTTTTGATATCTATGAAGGCGGCTTCTTTGGTGTCACCTTTGATTGTAGCTGTTGTAGGAGCAAGTGAGCCTTTATCGTCGGCTGTATTGAGTGTCTTATTTCTTGGGATGGTTTTGGATATGCCTTTGGTGATTGCTATGCTACTGATTATTGTGCCGATGGCCCTCTTATCAATCGAGGAGTCTACACTAAAGAAATGATTTTTCAGTTATGGATCGTTAAATATAAAGAGGGTTTATGTTGGTATCAACCCTCTTTTTGATACATCAAGGCTAAGGTAAGACTTGTTATGTGTTATAATAAAAGCCAATAGATTGTAAACTTCTGCATCAGGATTTGTCCGACTAAAAGATAATGAAGCTGGACAAGAGCTTTGATAAAAGGGGATGAATATGGGAAAAAAGGAATTGAGACAGCTTGTTTTGAATCAAATGAAACAACTTTCTACGGATGAAAAAAAACTGGCTGACGACTGGCTAACGCAACGACTGCTTCAATCGACAGCCTATCAACAGGCAAAAGTAATTGCAACGTATCTATCTATGCCACATGAAGTAGATACTTCATCTTTTGTCATGCAAGCTCTGCTGGATGGCAAACAAATCTTGATACCTAAGACCTACCCTAAAGGGAAAATGATTTTTGTAGAATATGATGAGAAGTCTTTGCAAAAAAGCACTTTTGGTCTTCTAGAGCCAGTAAGTAGCCTTGCTGTGAATAAGGAAGAGATTGATCTTATCCATGTGCCTGGTGTGGTATTTAATCCTAAGGGATTTAGAATTGGCTATGGTGGTGGTTATTATGATCGCTATTTGGCAGATTTTAAAAAGCAGACGATCAGTACTATTTATCAAGTGCAGCAGGCAGGCTTTATTCCTGCAAAACATGATATTGCAGTAAAGGAGTTGATTACGTATGAAACAAATGTTTGATAGGGACTACCCGGTCACTAGTATCTTGCTTATTATTACAACGATTATATTTATTTTGATGTTTGCTTCCTACGGTTTCCAATATGAGGGACTGGAAGCTTTATATCAATTTGGAGCGGTACATGGCTACACCATACAAGCTGATCCAAGTCAATTTTGGAGAGTATTTTCTGCTATGTTTATTCATATTGGCCTCGAACATTTTGTTGTCAATATGCTGACGCTTTATTTCCTTGGTCGACAAATTGAGGCGATTTTTGGTTCTTGGAAATTCTTATTATTGTACTTGATGTCAGGTGTTATGGGCAATGTTTTTGTGATATATTTTTCGCCCGATACCCTGGCAGCAGGTGCGTCTACATCATTGTTTGGACTCTTTTCTTCGGTTATTGTATTACGATATACGACACGCAATTACTACATCCAGCAGTTGGGGCAATCCTATATGAGCCTACTGGCTGTCAATCTTATCATGAGTTTCTTGCCAGGAATCAGTCTTGCTGGACATTTAGGAGGTCTTGTAGGAGGAGCATTAGGTGCGGTGATTTTGCCGGTTTCAGGAGAACGCTATGCTTTTACTTTGTCTCAGAGATTAATGGCAACATTGGCTTATATAGGATTAGCGCTCTTTCTTATCTTTATGCTGTTTCAACGACCGTTTCATTAATTTAAGTTAGCGACTTATTAAAATAAGTTTTCAAGAAATACGCAACACAAATGGTATGAAATGCTTTTTGATCTTTTAAAAGAGAGTTGAATGTCTTGAGTCTCAAAATTAACTAAAAAAATTATTTTTGTTTGCTTTCTAATTTTTTGCCTAGATCAATAATGTACTGCTCTAAGTCATCTTTGACTTGAGGGTGTTTGAGAGCGTAGTCGATAGATGTCTTCATAAAGCCAAACTTATCACCGACATCATAACGATTTCCTTTAAACTCTCGAGCAAATACACGTTGCGTTTTATTCAGGGTGTCAATAGCGTCAGTTAACTGGATTTCGTTGCCAGCTCCTGGCGCTTGATTTTCTAAAATTTCAAAAATTTCAGGTGTTAATAAGTAGCGACCAATAATGGCCAAATCGCTTGGAGCTTCTTCAGGGCTTGGTTTTTCTACAAATTTCTCAACACTGTATAGACCATTGACGCCATCGCCTTGTGGTGCTATGACACCATAAGAGGATACTTCGTCGTGTGGTACTTGCATGACAGCAATAGTTGAAGCATGGGTTGCTTCATAATCATTCATCAGTTGCTTGGTTAGTGGGATCGATTTGTCATTGGTAATATCCATGAGGTCATCTCCCAACATGACAACAAAAGGCTCATTTCCGACAAAGGCTTTAGCTTGTAAAACAGCATCTCCTAGTCCACGCGGATGACTCTGGCGAATGAAGTGTAGTCCAATGCCAGTAGTCTCATCCACTAATTTTAGCAAATCGTTTTTCCCTTTTTCTTTGAGGTTGTATTCTAACTCAAAGTTGGAGTCAAAGTGGTCTTCGATTGAGCGTTTTGACTTTCCGGTTACGACTAAAATGTCATCGATACCAGATTTGAGCGCTTCTTCGACGATAAATTGAATGGTTGGCTTGTCTACAATAGGTAGCATTTCTTTTGCTAGAGCCTTGGTAGCAGGTAAGAAACGTGTACCAAGACCAGCAGCTGGAATGACAGCTTTTTTAACTTTTGACATTATTAAATCCTTTCTATATATAAAATGGTTAAGTCCATTCGTTTTCTGCTTTGAATTCATTGTTCATGATTTCAAAGATAGCATCTTTAATATCCTGATGTTCGTAGATAACTTTATAAATTGCCTGTGTGATAGGCATATAGACATCTAATTCTTGAGCCAGTTCATATGCAGCTTTGGTTGTAGAGATTCCTTCAATAACCATGCCCATATTGACTTCAATATCGGCTAATTTTTGACCTCGCCCGAGTGCGTCTCCTGCTCTCCAGTTACGTGAGTGAACAGATGTTCCAGTCACAATCAAATCACCAACTCCAGACAATCCGCTGTAGGTCAGTGGATTAGCGCCAAGTTTGACACCAAGTCGAGTGATTTCGGCCAGACCACGGGTAATAATAGCAGCTTTGGCATTGTCTCCATAGCCTAAACCATGTAGAGCACCAGCTCCGACAGCAATGATATTTTTTAAAGCCCCTGCTGTCTCAACGCCAACTACGTCTGTATTTGTGTAGAGGCGGAAGTAGTGATTGCTGAAGAGTTTTTGTACGTATTTAGCGGTCTCTAAGTCTTTGGAAGCAGCGGTAATGAGAGTGATGTCTCGAACGATGGTTTCTTCTGCATGGCTGGGACCTGAAACAACGACAATTTCACTGCGTAGGTTTGCTGGAATTTCTTCTTCCAGAATTGTTGAAATACGCTCATGACTGTCGGGTTCTAAGCCTTTTGAAGCATGCATGATCTTGACTTTATGATCAAGTATTTGAGCTACTTGTTTAGCGACCAGTCGTGTGACCTTAGTTGGTACAACAAATAAGACAGCATCTACGCCCTCTAAAGCCTCTTCTAAGCTATGGTAAGCTCTAATTTTTTCATCGAGTATGATATCTTTGAAATAACGTTTATTGGTATGTGCTTGATTGATTTCATCGATCTGCTCGGCAATATTTCCCCAGATTCGGACTTCGTGGCCGTTGTCATTTAATACTTGCGACAAGGCTGTTCCCCAAGAACCTGGACCGATTACAGCAACTCGTTGTTTATCCATTTTGTATTTTTCCATTTCTAACTAGACTATTCTCTTCTATTTTACCATATTAAAAGAAAAAATCGTTTACAAAGTAAAATGTGGTATCTTTTCTGTTAAAAGTTGGGCTTATAATTTTATTTTACTTTTATCTATGATATAGTTAAGAGAATACAAGAGAGAGGATAGAAAGATAGGGGAATTATGTTGATAAAGGCTTTATTTAAGTATAAGTGGTTTGTTTTGTGTTCAGTTGTAATGACAATTTTGATGATTACAAGTTCGCTCTTGCAACCGTGGTTATTAAAGCAGGTGTTGGATGCTTTGCAGGTGAGTGATGGAGATACGATTTATCGAACGGGTGGATGGCTCATTGGTATGGGGCTTGTTGGCCTAATAGCTGGAGGGATCAATGTAACGATGGCAGCTTATGTAGCTCAAGCCGTTTCATCTGATCTCCGAGAAAAGACTTTCCGAAAAATCCAAACTTTTTCCTATGCGAATATTGAGCAGTTTAATGCGGGAAATCTAGTTGTCCGAATGACCAATGATATCAATCAAATACAGAATTTGGTCATGATGATGTTTCAAATCCTTCTTCGTTTACCAATTCTATTTGTCGGATCGGTTGTTTTGGCGATTGCAACGGTACCGTCGCTTTGGTGGATTATTGCCCTTTTAATCATCATTGTGGCTAGTTTAACAGGCATTATGATGGGAATGATGGGGCCACGCTTTCAAAAATTTCAAATTTTATTAGAGCGCATGAACTCCATTGCTAAGGAAAATCTTCGGGGGGTTCGAGTCGTTAAGTCATTTGTGCAAGAACAAGCGCAGTTTTCTAAGTTTAAACAGGTTTCTGACGAACTTTTATCACAAAATCTGTTTATTGGCTATGCTTTTTCAGTTGTTGAGCCGATGATGATGTTTGTAGGCTATGGAGCCGTTTATATAGCTATCTGGGCTTTGTCTAGTATGGTATCAACTGATGCAGGAATTGTTAGTGCGATTGCTTCGTTTATCGGCTATTTAAATCAAATTATTTTCACTATTATTATGGTCGGTTTCTTGGGCAATGGTGTGACGAGAGCTATCATATCAATGCGCCGGATTAATGAAGTGTTAGGTACAGAACCGGCTATGACTTTTCAGGAAACAGCTGTTGAAGATTTGGAAGGTAGTATTAGCTTTGAGCATGTAAATTTCACTTATCCAACAGACGATACGCCTATTTTGAAAGATATTAGTTTTGATGTGGCGCCAGGTCAGATGATTGGAGTTGTTGGAGCGACAGGGGCAGGAAAATCGACTTTGGCTCAGCTGATTCCACGTCTTTTTGATCCTCAGGAAGGTGCTATAAAAATTGGTGGTAAAGACTTGCGAAATTTGAGTCAAGCAAGTTTGCGTAAGAATATTTCGATTGTTTTACAAAAGGCTATCCTTTTTAAAGGGACTATTGCTGACAACCTGCGTCAAGGTAAACTGGATGCTTCCTTGCCTGAGATGGAGCGAGCTGCTCAAATTGCCCAAGCTAGTGAATTTATCAATCGAATGAAGGAGAGTTTTGATAGTGAGGTAGAGGAGCGAGGAAGCAATTTCTCTGGTGGTCAGAAACAGCGCATGTCTATTGCTAGAGGGGTTGTTAGTCATCCCAATATTTTGATCCTGGATGATTCCACGTCCGCACTTGATGCTAAGTCAGAAAAGCTAGTTCAAGAAGCTTTAAACAAGGACTTGAAAGGGACAACTACGATTATCATTGCACAAAAGATTAGCTCAGTTGTGCATGCAGATAAGATTTTGGTCTTGGATCAGGGGCGACTGATTGGCCAGGGGACACATGCGGAATTGGTCGCATCTAACGATGTCTATCGTGAAATTTACGAGACACAAAAGGGAAAGGAGGAATAAAATGCGAACAATGCAATTCTTCTGGCAGTATTTTAAAAAATATAAACTATCATTTATCATTGTCATCCTGATGATGGTGGTTTCAACTGTTTTGCAAGTGCTTTTCCCAATTTATGTCGGCCAGGCTGTTCAGCATCTAGTGGAACTGGGGGCTGCTTTTTCTCGCGGAGAAGAAACGAGCTTGCTTTTAACAACTTTTGGTGCAATTATGGGAAATCTCTTTTTGATTTTTCTTTGTTTATCAGTTTCTAGTTTGATTTATATGGTCTTAATGACACGCGTGATTTCTCATTCCACTAATGAGATGCGCAAGGGACTCTTTGGGAAATTAGCTAAACTGACTGTTGCCTTTTTTGATCGTCATCAGGACGGGGATATCCTATCACGTTTTACGAGTGACTTAGACAATATTCTTCAAGCTTTGAACGAAAGTATGATCCAAGTATTGAGCAATGTTTTACTCTATATTTGTCTAGTGATCATCATGTTTGTCCAACATGCTAAATTAGCTTGGATTACAGTAGCAAGCACACCAGTGGCTTTTCTTATTTTAATTGCTATTGTACGTTTGGCACGAAAATACACTAACCTTCAGCAAAAAGAGGTTGGTCAGCTCAATGCCTTCATGGATGAGGTGATTTCTGGGCAAAAAGCGATTATCGTTCAAGGAATGCAAGAGGAAGTCATTCATAGCTTTGTTGCGCAAAATGATAGAGTTCGTTCAGCGACATTTAAAGGTCGAGCTTTTTCTGGGCTTCTTTTCCCAATTATGAATGGGATGAGCCTGATAAATACTGCTATTGTCATCTTTGCAGGCTCTGCTCTCTTACTGAATGACTCGAATATTGAGGCAGCTGTTGCGATTGGATTGATCACGACATATGCACAATTTTCCCAACAATATTATCAGCCTATCATCCAGATTGCAGCTAGCTGGGGCAGTTTGCAATTGGCCTTTACAGGGGCTGATCGGATTCAGGAGATGTTTGATGCACCAGAGGAAGTCCGGCCGGAGAATGCACCTGAATTCACAGAGCTTAAGGATGCGGTGGAGATCAAGCATGTAGACTTCTCCTATGTAGAAGGTAAACCTATCCTCAAAGATGTGTCTATCTTAGCGCCTAAGGGCAAGATGACAGCTGTTGTCGGCCCTACTGGATCGGGTAAGACGACCATTATGAATTTGCTAAATCGTTTTTATGATGTGGATAGTGGTAGCATTGAGTTTGATGGTCGCGACATTCGAGATTATGAGTTGGACAGCCTACGGAGCCGTGTGGGTATTGTCTTGCAGGATTCGGTGCTCTTTAGTGGCACGATTCGGGACAATATCTGCTTTGGTGTGCCGGATGCTAGCCAGGAAATGGTCGAAACTGCTGCGCGTGCGACCCATATTCATGACTATATTGAAAGTCTGCCTGACAAATACGATACCATCGTGGATGATGACCAGAATATATTCTCAACTGGGCAGAAACAGCTGATTTCCATTGCTAGAACTTTGCTGACGGATCCGCAAGTCTTGATTTTAGACGAAGCGACTTCCAATGTCGATACGGTAACTGAGAGTAAGATTCAGCAGGCCATGGAAACTGTTGTGGCTGGTCGAACGAGCTTTGTCATTGCCCACCGCCTCAAGACGATTCTCAATGCTGACCAGATCATCGTTCTCAAAGACGGAGAGGTTATTGAGCAAGGCAATCATCACCAACTCCTCAAACTGGGCGGCTTCTACTCAGAACTTTATCATAATCAATTCGTATTTGAGTAAGAAGTTCATCTATTCACTTTTCCCTTGTTTGAATGGTATTTCATTCAAGGGCTTTTTTTATTTAGCCCAATTTTGATAAATATTTTTTATAACCAGCTTTAAAAAAATTTATTGGACGGTTTAGCAATGCCGTGGTAAGATATACTATATCAAAATAAGGGGGGATCACGGTATGTGCAGAACAATTGTTGGAATTTCAGCCAATCTTTGCCCAGTAGATGAAACGGGAAAGAATATTCACACATCTGTTTCACGTAAATTTGTGGACGGCGTACGGTTGGCTGGTGGCCTGCCCATGGTGATTCCTCTTGGAGATAAAAGCTTAGTAGAAGATTATGTGGAAACGATAGACAGGCTGATTTTGTCAGGAGGACAAAATGTCCACCCGCAGTTTTATGGGGAAGAAAAGACTATTGATAGTGACGACTACAATATTGCCCGCGATGAGTTTGAGCTGGCACTCCTGAAAGAAGCTCTGCGCCAAAACAAGCCAGTTATGGCTATTTGCCGAGGTCTGCAGTTGGTAAATGTCGCTTTTGGTGGTACTCTTAATCAGCATATTGATCATCACTGGCAAGGAGCACCATTTGGCACTTCTCATTCTATTTGTACGGAGAAAGGAAGCGTTGTGGAGCGTTTGTTTGGTAGGGCAAGTCGGATTAACTCAGTTCATCGCCAAAGCATCAAGGACTTGGCTCCTAATTTTCGAGCGACAGCCTTTGATCCCAGAGATAATACCATTGAAGCCATTGAGTCAGTAGATGGTCGCCGGATCATCGGCCTTCAGTGGCATCCAGAGTTCTTAATAAATGAAGAAAAGGGCAATTTGGAGCTGTTTCAGTACCTCTTGCAAGAGCTGTAAAAAATTATTTCATTTTTTTAAGTTACTTTTAGGAAAATTTAAGATAAGTGTTCTATACTAAGACCATAAACAAAGACCTCCTAACTTTGTTTAGAAATCCTAAAACTTTTCTTTTTCATAATAATCTCCCTATAAGAACCGCCCAATTGGCGGTTTTTTTGCTTGAAAGGCTGAGAAATCTAGATTTTCATCAATTTGATGTCTTTTATGTTATAATGAGTCACAAGTAGGCCGAGCGGATCGGTCGATAGATGGAGGAGCAGAGATGTCAAGAGCGGAGCGAGTTATTTTAACAAATATGTGCATGGTTTATGATGAGGACCGCATTTTAGTGCAAAATAAAGTAAATGATGATTGGACCGGCCTTTGCTTTCCAGGCGGCCATGTTGAAAATCGTGAATCCTTTGTCAAATCAGTGATACGGGAAATCAAGGAGGAAACAGGTCTGACCATCTATGAGCCTAGGTTATGCGGTGTCAAGCAGTTTTATACCGAAAAGGATGAACGTTACGTCGTTTTTCTTTACAAAACCAATCGTTTTGAAGGAGAGCTGGTCTCGTCCGACGAAGGAGAAGTGTTCTGGATTAAACGCGAGGATCTTGATCACCACTCGCTGGCCTTGAGCTTTAAAGAAATGTATCAAGTTTTCACATCAGATTTGACGGAGCAATTTACCTATCTGAATAATGGAGAGATCATCAGAGATCTATACTAGGGAGAACCGCCCAATCGGCGGTTTTTTTGCTTGTTTTTTTCGAATTTAGTATAATAGGGACAGCAAAAATAGAAAAGAGAACTCTATGAAAATTCGTGGATTTGAGCTGGTTTCCAGCTTTACAAATAAAGATTTGCTGCCCAAGAGAGAGACGGCTCACGCAGCAGGTTACGACTTAAAAGTGGCAGAGCGCATCGCCATTGCGCCAGGGGAGATTGAGCTAGTTCCGACTGGTGTCAAAGCCTACATGCAGCCGGGCGAGGTGCTTTATCTTTACGACCGCTCGTCCAATCCTCGGAAAAAAGGTCTGGTCTTGATTAACTCCGTTGGAGTCATTGATGGCGACTACTATGGCAATCCAGGAAACGAAGGGCATATCTTTGCTCAGATGAAAAACATCACAGATCAGGAAGTCGTCCTCGAAGTTGGGGAACGTGTGGTTCAGGCTGTCTTTGCACCATTTCTGATTGCGGATGGAGATGAGGCTGAAGGCCTGCGGACCGGCGGATTTGGGTCAACAGGACATTAGTATGAAAATCATTTTCATCCGCCACGGAGAGCCAGATTATTCACTTTTGGAAGAGGCTGGTTACACTGGCTTTGGACTAGATTTGGCTCCCTTGTCGGCTGCTGGTCGCCGGATGGCGACAGAGGCCGCTGCTAATCCTTTGCTGGAACAGGCGGAAATTCTGATTTCATCTTCTGTGACGCGGGCTTTGGAGACGGCCTCCTATCTGATTCGAAACCGCCAACTACCGCTTTTTGTGGAGCCTTTTCTACATGAATGGCAGGTATATGAAAGTGGGACAGAAAAGTTTGAGCAGGCTCGGAAGTTATTTTTTGAAAATAAAGGCTCACTTCCTGTAGGAAGTTCTGTCTGGTATGAGACGGCTGAGCAGATGAAAGCCCGCTTTTTGCACACCATAAGCAAATACAGAGACTACGAGACGGTAGCTCTTGTAGCCCATCGTATGCTTATCCGCCAGTTTGTAGCTGATCAGCAGATTGATTTTTGCCAGTTTATTGAATGTGAATTAGAAATATAAAGGAGATATCTCATCGCTAAGAAAAAAACGACCTTTGTCTGTCAAAATTGTGAATATCATTCGCCCAAGTATCTAGGCCGCTGTCCTAATTGTGGAGCTTGGTCTTCTTTTGTTGAGGAAGTAGAGGCTGCTGAGGTCAAGCATGCCCGTGTTTCCTTGACAGGCGAAAAGACCCGGCCCATGAAGCTGGCTGAGGTCACTTCGATTGATGTCAACAGGACCAAGACGGAAATGGATGAGTTCAACCGTGTGCTGGGTGGTGGCGTCGTGCCTGGCAGTCTGGTCCTGATTGGTGGAGATCCTGGTATCGGGAAGTCTACCTTGCTTCTGCAGGTGTCCACTCAGCTTTCTCATCAGGGTACCGTCCTCTATGTCAGCGGGGAGGAATCAGCTGAGCAAATTAAGCTGCGAGCGGAACGGCTCGGTGATATTGATAGTGAATTTTATCTCTACGCCGAGACCAATATGCAAAATATCCGCACAGAGATTGAGAAAATCAAGCCAGATTTTCTGATTATTGACTCCATTCAGACGGTTATGTCGCCGGAAATTTCCAGTGTTCAAGGTTCTGTTTCTCAGGTTCGCGAGGTGACAGCTGAGCTCATGCAGCTGGCCAAGACCAATAATATCGCGACCTTTATCGTTGGTCACATGACCAAGGAAGGAACCTTAGCTGGTCCCCGAACGCTAGAGCACATGGTGGACACTGTGCTTTATTTTGAGGGCGAACGTCAGCACACTTTCCGTATTTTACGGGCAGTTAAAAATCGCTTTGGCTCGACCAATGAGATTGGCATTTTTGAGATGCAGTCTGGTGGGCTAGTTGAGGTTGTCAATCCAAGTGAAGTCTTTTTAGAAGAGCGGCTGGATGGCGCGACAGGCTCATCTATCGTCGTCACCATGGAAGGAACGCGGCCGATTTTGGCTGAGGTGCAGGCTTTGGTGACACCGACCATGTTCGGCAATGCCAAGCGAACCACGACTGGACTGGACTTTAACCGAGCCAGCCTCATCATGGCGGTTCTGGAAAAACGGGCAGGACTCCTCCTGCAAAATCAAGATGCCTACCTCAAGTCAGCTGGTGGAGTCAAGCTAGATGAGCCAGCGATTGATTTAGCAGTAGCGGTAGCCATTGCTTCCAGCTACAAAGATTTGCCTACCAACCCTCAAGAGTGCTTTATCGGTGAAATTGGCCTGACTGGCGAAATCCGTCGTGTTAATCGTATCGAGCAGCGCATCAACGAGGCAGCAAAACTGGGCTTTACCAAAGTCTACGCTCCTAAAAACTCTCTGAACGGCCTCAAAGTTCCAGACAGTATTCAAGTCATCGGTGTGACGACGATTGGGGAAGTGTTAAAGAAGGTATTTTCGTAAGATAGTTGCTTTAGATTTGAAGAAAAAACTTACCAGTGCTATAATCGTGATAGATAGGTCAAGAGGCCAAGGGAGACAATAAACTAGCCTCCTCAAAAAGAAATAAAAGGAGAAAACAGATGTCAGATAACCGCATGAATTTTACTATTGAGAATAATAGTCAATTTCCTTTTGTAGAAATAGCGCTAGATAAAGGTGAAAAAGCCTATATTCAGCGTGGAGGGATGGTGTATCATTCTCCAAGCGTTAAGTTAAATACGAAACTGAATGCCAAGGGCTCTGGTCTTGAGAAGTTAGTCAAAGCAGTCGGCCGTTCTATGGTATCTGGTGAAAGTACTTTTATCACTGAGGCTACTTCGGAGGTTGACGGTGGTGTACTTGCTTTAGCGCCAAATGTTCCAGGTCAAGTTATGGCATTAGAAATAGGTGACCATCAATACCGCTTAAATGATGGTGCCTTTCTAGCCTTAGATGGCTCGGCCTTTTATACTATGGAACGTCAGTCTTTTGGACGTGCTCTATTTGGTGGCCAAGGTGGTTTCTTTGTTATGACAACAGAGGGTGAAGGAACGCTTTTGGTCAATGCTTTTGGAGCCATCAAAAAGATCGAATTGCAAGACCAAGAAATGACGATTGACAATGCCCATGTTGTTGCATGGAGTAAGGAACTGACTTATGATATTCATCTAGAAAATGGCTTTTTACAGTCAGTTGGTACAGGTGAAGGTGTCGTCAATACTTTCCGTGGAACGGGAGAAATCTATGTTCAAAGTTTGAATGTAGAAACCTTTGCCAAAGTTTTGGGGACATATATTTCTACCAGAGAATAAAAATGAAGATTTTTCATGTAGTAAGCGTCAGTTCTGATAAACGATACCAAAGGTGATAAGATTAATTTATTTGAAAATCAAATTAATAATCTAAAAAACAATCCAGAGGTGAATATGTCATATTTTGAAAATTTTATAAAGGTCGATCAACCCTTGAAAAGTCAATGCCGCCTTTATAATGTGGCTGTTCGCACCGACGGATGCGAACTCGTTCGTGATATTTTTGGCGGATTCAAGAAACGTGAGGAAAAAAGTGACAATTACTATAAAACTTTACCAGAAATCGTATAAAGAGGCTGTTTTAGAATTGTCAATACAGGCTTGGTCTCCAGTTTTTCCAAAAATGGAAAAAGGAGTTCCTAAGTTTGTTTATGATAATTTTTATCCTCAAGGGTGGGAAACAAGACAAATCAATGATCTAACAGCAGTCTTAGATGAAGAAGGTCAGTTTGCCTGGCTAGCTTTTTTGGAGGAAGAGTTAGTCGGCTGGATTCACATTCGCTTGCACCCTGAGGATAAGATGGGAGAGATTTATATACTAGCCGTTTCTCCAAGCTATCAGCGTCAAGGTGTCGGAAAAGCACTCATGACCTATGCTTGTGATCAGATTAAACAAAAAGGAATGGAAATGGTCATGGTTGAGACGGGTGGTGATCCAGGCCATGCACCAGCCCGTAAAACCTATGAGAACTTTGGTTTTGAACAGTGGCCTGTTGCTCGCTACTTTAAAAAGTTATAACTAATAGCTCTTTGTCAACTTGAGTGGGTGATAAAAGCTAGCATAGAGAACCGTTCATAAAGGTTCTCTCTTTTTTTGAAGTTAGGGAAGTTTTAAGGTCAAAGCTTGGTTGTTTGATATCCTTCATAAAGCCGTTAGTTGCTTTCAGATTGGCATTGGAGAAGGATTTGTCAATATTTTCTGTGGAACTGGTGAATCCATATCCAAAGCTTTATTGCTGACAAAGTGGCGTGAAGCTGGTATGATAAGATTAATTTATTTGAAGTTCAAATTAATAATCTAAAAAAACAATCCAGAGGTGAATATGTCTTATTTTGAAAATTTCATAAAAGCTAATCAAGCCTATGTTGACTTACATGGAACGGCTCACTTGCCACTAAAGCCGAAAACAAAAGTAGCGATTGTGACTTGTATGGATTCCCGTCTTCATGTAGCACCAGCTTTGGGATTGGCGCTGGGAGATGCTCATATTTTGAGAAATGCTGGTGGACGGGTAACAGATGACATTATTCGGTCATTAGTAATTTCTCAGCAGCAAATGGGAACAAGAGAAGTGGTGATTTTGCACCATACAGATTGTGGAGCCCAGACTTTTAACAATAAAGATTTTGTGGAGCATCTTCGACAAGTGTTAGGTGTTGATGCTAGTAGTCAAGACTTTTTGCCTTTTACAGATGTGAGAGAAAGTGTGCTAGAAGATATGGCTTTGTTACGTCAGTCAGACTTGATTCCAGAAGACATAGAAATTTCTGGAGCCATTTATGATGTTGATACTGGGCGAATTCACGAAGTTATATAGATCATCCAGAGGTGTAAAAAAAGATTGCTTGCAGGTAATCTTTTTTTCTACTTATGCTATAATAGAAACGATTGAAAAGAGGATGCTTCACTCCTCAAATAGAAAAATAGAAGAAAATAAAGGAGATTTGTTTTGGCAAAAGCTATTCGTGTGCGTTATGCACCAAGTCCGACCGGGCTCTTACACATCGGAAATGCGCGGACTGCGCTCTTTAACTACCTCTATGCTCGTCATCATGGTGGGACATTCATTATTCGTATCGAGGATACTGACCGTAAGCGCCATGTAGAAGACGGGGAACGCTCACAGCTTGAAAATCTGCGCTGGCTGGGTATTGACTGGGATGAAAGTCCTGAGACTCACGAAAACTACCGCCAGTCTGAGCGCTTGGATATTTACCAAAAATATGTCAATGAACTCTTGGACAAGGGTTTGGCCTACAAGTCCTATGTGACTGAGGAAGAATTAGCAGCTGAACGTGAACGTCAAGAAGCAGCTGGTGAAACACCGCGTTATATCAATGAATATTTAGGGATGTCTGACGAGGGAAAAGCAGCCTATATCGCTGAGCGCGAAGCAGCGGGAATCATTCCGACTGTTCGTCTGGCTGTCAATGAAGCTGGCGTTTACAAGTGGACGGACATGGTCAAGGGCGACATTGAGTTCGAGGGTGGCAATATCGGTGGTGACTGGGTTATCCAGAAGAAAGATGGCTACCCAACCTACAACTTTGCCGTGGTTATTGATGACCATCTGATGGAAATTTCTCACGTTATTCGTGGGGATGACCACATTGCCAACACACCTAAGCAACTCATGGTCTATGAAGCCCTCGGCTGGGAAGCACCAGAATTTGGGCATATGACCTTGATCATCAACTCTGAAACAGGCAAGAAGCTATCCAAACGTGATACCAATACCTTGCAGTTTATCGAGGATTATCGCAAGAAGGGCTATCTGCCAGAAGCAGTCTTTAACTTTATTGCACTGCTGGGCTGGAATCCTGGAGGCGAGCATGAAATCTTCTCTCGTCAAGAATTAATCGAGCTTTTTGATGAAAAACGTCTCAGCAAGTCTCCAGCTGCTTTTGACCAGAAGAAGCTGGACTGGATGAACAACGAATACATCAAGAATGCAGATTTTGACACAATCTTCGCTTTGGCCAAACCGTATCTTGAAGAAGCGGGCCGTTTGACAGATAAGGCAGAAAAGCTTGTAGAGCTCTACAAACCACAAATGAAGTCTGTGGATGAAATCGTACCGCTGACAAACCTCTTCTTTGCGGACTTCCCAGAGTTGACAGATGCAGAGCGTGAGGTCATGGCTGGTGAAACAGTACCGACTGTGTTGACAGCCTTCAAAGAAAAGCTAGAAGCTATGTCTGATGCAGATTTTGTGACGGAGAATATCTTCCCGCAAATCAAGGCTGTCCAAAAAGAGACAGGAATAAAAGGTAAAAACCTCTTCATGCCGATCCGAATTGCCGTTTCAGGTGAAATGCATGGACCAGAGCTACCAGATACGATTTATCTATTAGGCCGCGAAAAATCCATCCAGCATATCGAGAACATGCTCAAAACTATTCAATAAAAATAGACCCGCAATCATGTTTGCGGGTTTTTACTTGGAATCATGATTAATTAAGTATATTTAGTGTTTGATGAACAAATTAAACCGGGAGTCGTAGTTAGTAGGAGAGGTGGCTATTGTAGATTTTGACTTGCTGTTTCTTTCTGTTCTTTTTTTAAAAGAATTTGTTGAATGGATGCAAATTAATCTGTGTGAAGAAAGCTGAAATCTAAGAAAAAGATAGGAATAACAAGCTTTTTATGCTTGTAAATATAAGGCGGAAAAATGTGAGAAAATCTTGTAAATGCCTGCTAAAATTGGATTTTTTGAAAAATATGGTATAATAGATATAATTTTGGTAGATGGAGTTGAATTTTGAGAAAAAGCTATCGCGTCAAGAGTGAGAAAGACTTTAATGCAATTTTTAATGATAAACAAAGTGTGGCTAATAAACGATTTGTCATCTATAAATTGAATAAAGATCAAAAACACTTTCGTGTAGGGCTTTCAGTCAGTAAGAAACTGGGCAATGCTGTTACGAGAAATAGCATTAAGAGAAAATTACGTCATGTCTTAATAGAATATGGGAAGAAGTTGCAACCAGTTGACTTTGTAGTTATTGCTCGTAAGGGAGTGGAAGAGCTGAATTACAAAGAAATTGAGAAAAATTTGCTGCATGTGCTGAAACTAGCTAAAATCTATCAGGAAGGGACTATTAGTGAAACAGAAGAGTAAAATGGCAGGTGTCCTGCTCCTATCCTCACTTGTATTGACCGCTTGCGGAACGAATGAAGTTACAACACAATCGACTGATTTATGGGAGAGATTTGTTTATTTCTTCGCTGAAACGATCCGATTTTTATCTTTTAATGGTAGCATAGGAATTGGAATTATCCTCTTTACAATTATTATCAGAACAGTTCTTTTGCCGGTTTTCCAGATCCAGATGAACTCATCTAGAAAGATGCAAGAAGCACAGCCTCATATTAAGGCCTTGCAGGCTAAGTATCCTGGAAAAGATATGGAGAGTCGAAATCGCCTAGCAACAGAGACTCAACGACTTTATAAAGAGCTAGGTGTAAATCCACTTGCATCCTTTATTCCTCTGTTCATCCAGATGCCGGTTTTGATTGCCTTGTATCAAGCGTTGACACGAGTTGCTTTCTTAAAGACAGGACATTTCCTATGGCTTAATCTAGCAGAAACGGATCCTTATTACATTCTGCCAGTATTGGCGGCCCTCTTTACTTTTTTAAGTAGCTGGCTGAATAATAAGGGACTGGCTGAAAGAAATGGCGCGATGACCGCAATGACTTATGTGATGCCTTTGATGATTTTTTGGTTTGCCCTGACTTTCTCCAGTGGTGTAGCCCTATATTGGATGGTATCAAATGCTTATCAAGTGGTTCAGACATTAATTTTGAGCAATCCTTTTAAGATGATTGCAGAACGTGAAGCTAAGCTTAATGCAGAGCGTGAACAAGAAGAAAAGAAAAAACGTGCTTTCCGAAAAGCACAGAAAAAGAAAAATAAGGAGGTCTCTTGCAAATGGTTGTATTTACAGGAGCGAGCGTAGAAGAAGCGATTCAAGAAGGATTGCGTCAATTAGATATTCCTCGAATGAAAGCACATATTACTGTTATTTCTCGTGAGAAAAAAGGTTTTCTAGGTTTATTTGGTAAAAAGCCTGCCCAAGTTGATGTAGAGCCTATTAGTGAAACAACGATGGTTAAAGCGAATCAAAAAGCTGTTAAAGGTGTGCCTGATGAAATCAATGCAAAAAACGAACCCGTTAAAAGCGTCAGCGAAGAAACAGTTGATTTAGGACGAGTTGTTGCAGCGATTAAGAAAATTGAAGGAGAAGGTGAGAAAGTTTCAGATGAAGTGAAGGCTGAGATTCTCAAACATGACAAACAGGCCAACACTATTCTGGAAGAAACAGGAACAATTGAACTCATTAAAGATCAGGTACAAAATGGCGAACCAGAAGAACCAACAAATCTGACGAAACAAGACTTTGCAGATCTTGGTATTGAAGTAGAAGAAGAAAGCTATAATATCGATGAGGTTGTAGCGGAAGTCACTGATTATGTACAAGAAATCGTTAATGAAATGGATGTTGAAGCGAGCTTGACATCGAACTACAACCGCCGTACGATCAATATGCAGATTGATACCAATGAACCAGGACGTGTCATTGGCTATCACGGAAAAGTTCTTAAAGCCTTGCAATTATTGGCTCAAAATTACCTCTATGTTCGTTATGAGAAAAGTTTCTATATTTCAATCAATGTTAATGATTATGTAGAACACAGGGCTGAAGTGTTGCAAAGCTATGCGCAGAAATTGGCGAATAGGGCGTTGGAAGAACGCCGTAGCCAGCCGACTGATCCAATGTCTAATAACGAACGCAAAATTATTCACCGCATTATTTCTAAAATGGATGGAGTTACCAGCTATTCAGAAGGCGATGAACCAAATCGCTATGTCGTTGTGGATATTGATAGCGAATAAAGTAAATTTGAACGAACCTACTTTTTAGCATGATGTTACAAAGTACGTTCGTTTTTTATCATTACGTATTTTAGAAGAAGGAATTGATATGTCATTGTTCCCAGCTATAAAAGCCTATCTTCCCTACCAAGGGACTAAGTATATTGCGCCAGAAAAAGCAAAAGATCTTCGGGAAGTCATGTTGGATTTGAAATCTAAAGGCCAAGTGGCTCGTAAAGAGTTTATGGATTTGGCTAAAGATTTTCAAATGCTTTATCCAAATTTGAGTTTGGAGAGAGCGAGCCAATGGATGAACCAAGCCCAAATCTTGCGCCCTCACTTTTGGAATTATGTGAAAGGTTATGGAGAGATAACAGAACCCATGTTTGCCTTGCGTTTATATGGAACTGCAGAAGATTTTGGAGTATCACTTGAGGTTAGCTTCATGGAACGAAAAAAAGACGAATATAGTCTTTCAAAGCAAAATCGTATCTTACAGGTGCCGATTAAAGAGCCAGTGTATTATTTTGCACAGGAAAAGGGAGTTAGTCAGAGGTTTGATGGAACGGAAGATAATCGCCAATTATTGATAAAAAAGGTTCAAGAAGGCCAGATCCGCAAGGTCTTGGCTAAATACGATATCAATCTGTCTAGAGCCAATTCTAAAGAAGAGGTTTTGTCTGATTTACAAGAAGCAATGTCTGCCTTGATTCCATTTTATGAAGCAACAAGGCCTCTATGATTACGTTCTCAAAAGGAAACTTATTTTCTGGAACTATTGACAAAAGGATTAGAATCATATAGAATAGTAAAGTATGTTTAGTAACTGATCACAACTAGCCGGCTAAACGAATACAAGAATCTAAGAGGAGGTATTCATCGTGAAACGTACTTATCAACCAAGTAAAATCCGTCGCGCGCGTAAACACGGTTTCCGTAATCGTATGTCTACTAAAAACGGTCGTCGCGTACTTGCAGCTCGTCGTCGTAAAGGACGCAAAGTTTTGGCTGCTTAATCAAAACGATTATAACAAGAAAAATCAGTGGAAACTCGAGACCACTGATTTTTTGTTTAGCTTTTGGTATAATAGTTAGAAGAAAAGGCAAGGGTAAAAAATGAAAATTTTTGACACACACACACATTTAAATGTGGATGAATTCTCAGGTCGGGAAGCAGAAGAACTGCAACTGGCTAAAGAACTTAGTGTTACTGCGCACAATGTTGTTGGGTTTGATCAACCGACTATTGAAAGAGCGCTTGAGTTAGCTGACCAGTACCCAGAAGTCTATGTAACCTTGGGCTGGCATCCGACTGAGGCTGGGACTTATGATGAGGCGGTGGAAGCCTATCTGCTGGACAAACTTCGTCACCCCAAGGTGCTGGCTCTGGGTGAGATTGGGCTGGACTATCACTGGATGACAGCACCTAAAGATGTTCAGGAGCGGGTATTCCGCCGGCAAATCCAGCTCTCAAAAGAGCTGAACCTGCCCTTTGTCGTTCACACACGTGACGCATTGGAGGACACCTATGAGATTATCAAGAGTGAGGGCGTAGGTCCTCGTGGTGGCATCATGCACTCTTATTTGGGTTCTTTGGAAATGGCAGAGCGCTTTATTGAGCTAGGGATGATGATTTCTTTTTCCGGAGTTGTCACTTTTAAAAAAGCGACGGATATTCAGGAAGCGGCGCAGCGTATACCTTTGGATAAAATCCTCGTTGAGACGGATGCACCTTACTTGGCGCCAGTTCCCAAGCGTGGTCGAGAAAATAAAACGGCCTATACTCGCTATGTGGTAGAGAAAATTGCTGAGCTGCGTGGACTGCCTGTCGAAGAAGTGGCACAAGCAACCTATGATAATGCAAAGAAGGTGTTTGGGCTTGACTGAGAAGATAAAAATCCCTCAGGTAATCGTCGTTGAGGGCAAGGATGATACAGCTAATCTTCAGCGATTTTACCAAGTTGATACTTACGAGACGAGAGGATCTGCAATCAATGAAGAAGATCTAGAGCGGATAGAGAAACTGCACCAGCTACGTGGTGTTATTGTCTTTACCGATCCAGATTACAATGGTGAGCGTATCCGTCGAATGATTATGGAGGCTGTGCCAACTGCTCAGCATGCCTTTCTCCGACGAGATGAGGCAACTCCCAAGTCTAAGAACAAAGGTCGGTCGCTCGGAGTAGAGCACGCTTCATTTGAGGATTTACAGCAGGCATTGGCTGGGCTGGTCGGATATTTCGATGATGAGGATAATTTTGATATCACCAAAAGCGATCTTGTGCGACTAGGTCTGCTTATGGGAAGCGACAGCCGTCAGCGTCGAGAGTATTTGGGTGAGCAGCTTCGTATCGGCTATTCCAATGGCAAGCAGCTCCTCAAACGCTTGGAATTGTTTGGGGTGACCTTGGTGGAAGTGGAAGAAACTATGTGTAAATATTCAAATTAACGGAGTCAGAAATGAAAAAAGTAATTATTACAGGTGGCAATAGTGGTATTGGCTATCAGGCTGCAAAACAATTAGCTGAAAAGGGCTGGTCAGTGACCTTGTTTTGCCGGCGGAAAGAAGCTGCTGAGCAAGCCTGTGAGGAAATCCGCCAACAAACAGGAAATCCACAAGTAAATTATATCTTGGCTGATTTATCTGATTTGGAGAGTATCAAGAAAGCGGTAGAACAGTATATCCAAAAAGAAGAGACATTAGATATTTTAATTAACAATGCGGCTGATTTTGATTTATCAATCAAAAGTCCCGTGATGACCAAAGATGGATTAGAAAAGCAGTTTGCTACAAATGTAGTTGCTCCCTTTTTGCTTTCTACCTTATTGAGAGGCTTGCTAGAAAAGTCTGAGAACGGTCGGATTATTAATATTTCTTCTCAAGGGCTGATGCTGTATCCTTTCATAAAGCTTGATTTTGAAAATTTATCTGGCCAAAAACACTACAGTCCTGCTAAGACCTATTATCAAAATAAACTAGCCTTGTTGATGCTGTCACTTTATATGCGGAAACAGTGGAAAGGTATTAAGGTACAGGCAATCCGTGTGACCAATGTCAAAGTAGATATGCGCCGCTATGATCATCTCAGCGCTTTTATGAAAAATCTGTATAAAATTAAGTCAAAATTTTCAATTAGCCCGGAAGAAATGGCGAAAGTCTATACAGCCTTATCTACAGAAGATGACTATGAGGGCTTTTTGTATGACGAGAAATGTAGAGAAGTAAAGGCTAACGCATCTGCGTACAAGGAAGAAGACCAGAAAAAACTCTACACCTTGCTAGAGCAAATAACCAACTTTTAAAAGATAAATAAAGAAATAGAAAAGAGAGAGCATGCGTATTGCAGACCATAGTGTGACCCGTGCCATTCTGGAGCGTCACGGTTTCACCTTTAAAAAATCTTTCGGTCAGAATTTCCTGACGGATACTAATATCCTCCAGAAGATTGTGGACACAGCCGAGATTGATAAAAAGGTCAATGTCATTGAAATTGGTCCTGGTATTGGGGCATTGACGGAGTTTTTGGCAGAAAATGCTGCGGAGGTCATGGCTTTTGAGATTGATGATCGGCTGGTGCCGATTTTAGCGGATACCCTGCGCGATTTTGACAATGTGACAGTGGTCAATCAGGATATTCTCAAGGTTGATCTGGCTCAGTACATAGCAGAGTTTAAGAGTCCAGACCTGCCTATCAAGGTAGTGGCAAATTTGCCCTACTACATCACGACGCCGATTCTCATGCATTTGATTGAGAGCGGAATTCCTTTTAGTGAGTTTGTCGTAATGATGCAAAAAGAAGTAGCGGATCGGATTTCGGCTCAGCCGAATACCAAGGCCTATGGTAGTTTGTCGATTGCGGTGCAGTATTACATGACGGCCAAAGTTGCCTTTATCGTGCCACGGACAGTCTTTGTGCCAGCGCCAAATGTGGACTCGGCTATTCTCAAGATGGTGCGCAGAGACCAGCCTGCAGTTGCGGTACAGGACGAGAAATTCTTTTTCAAGGTTTCCAAGGCCAGCTTTGTCCACCGTCGGAAGACTCTCTGGAATAACCTGACTAGTTATTTTGGAAAGTCAGAAGAGATTAAAGCGAAGCTTGAAAGAGCCCTTGAAACGATAGATTTAGCGCCCAATGTTCGTGGAGAATCGCTTGATTTAGAAACATTTGCTCGTTTGAGTGACGCTTTAAAAGCTGAAGGTCTCTAATAGAGTATGGAAAAGAAAAAGAGGCTGGGACAAAAGTCCTAGCCTCTCAATTGTCTTTGGATTGTCGAGCAAGACGCAGTGGTTGAGTGGGCTCTACTACGCTGATTTCATCAGTTTTTACAGCCCTACTCAACTGTGCGGAGGTGGGACGGCGAAATCGAATTCTAACGAATTACCGATTTCTGTCCCACTCTCTTTTGTCTTATGCGGAGGAAGGGATTTGAACCCTCACACCCGTACGGGCACATGCGCCTGAAGCATGCGTGTCTGCCGTTCCACCACCTCCGCTTGCTTTCTATTATAACATATTTTAAAAAAATGCCAATGAGAAAGCAATAGACATTTTATGGTATAATGGAGGTACTAATCTTAAAGGAGTTCTCTTGCAAGGAAAAATTATTAAGTCCCTAGCTGGCTTTTATTATGTAGAAAGCAATGGGAAAGTTTATCAAACCAGAGCTCGTGGTAATTTCCGAAAAAAAGGACAGACGCCATATGTTGGAGACGAAGTCGAGTTTTCAGCTGAAAAAGATTCAGAAGGCTATATTTTAAAAATAGCAGAACGCAAAAACAGCCTTATTCGACCGCCCATTGTGAACATTGACCAAGCAGTTGTCATTATGAGCGCAAAAGAGCCGGATTTTAACGCCAACCTGTTAGATCGCTTTCTAGTTCTTTTGGAACATAAAGGGATTCATCCGATTTTGTATCTCAGCAAGCTGGATTTACTAGAGGTGAGAGATGAGCTTGATTCCTTCTTACAAGTTTATCGTTCTATTGGCTACGATGTGGCAAGGAGTGTGGGTGAACTGTTGCCTCTTTTATCAATGAAAACTACCGTTTTTATGGGGCAAACAGGTGTTGGGAAATCTACGCTTTTAAATAAAATTGCGCCAGATTTGCAACTGGAAACAGGAGAGATTTCCGAGAGTTTAGGACGTGGTCGACATACAACACGAGCAGTTAGCTTATACAATCTAAATGGAGGAAAAATAGCGGACACACCGGGTTTCTCATCAATAGATTATGAAGTAAGCCAGGCAGATGAATTAAACCAGGCCTTCCCAGAAATCGCAGAACGGAGTTGTTCCTGTAAGTTTCGAACTTGCACTCATACGCATGAACCAGGTTGTGCAGTCAAGCCAGCAGTCAAAGATGGCCAAATAGCATCTTTTCGCTTTGATAATTATCTCCAATTTCTCAGTGAGATTGAAAATCGTAGAGAAACATATAAGAAAGTAGCAAAAAAACTAAAATAAATAGATAGAGGAAAAATATGACACAATATAAAATCGCACCATCCATTCTTAGTGCAGATTATGCAAACTTTGAAAGCGAGCTTAAAAGACTGGAATCAGCAGGAGCAGAATATGCCCATATCGATGTAATGGATGGCCACTTTGTCCCTAATATTACATTTGGAGCAGGTGTAGTGGCGAGTATGCGTCCGCATAGCAAGTTGGTTTTTGATTGCCACTTGATGGTATCTAACCCAGAGAAGCATATAGAAGAATTTGTTCGAGCTGGTGCAGATATTATCGGTATTCATGTTGAAGCAACTCCACATATCCATGGCGCTCTACAACAAATCAGAGCTGCAGGTGTTAAGGCTTGCGTTGTATTGAATCCAGGGACGCCAGTTCAAGCGATTAGGCATGTATTGAATCTAGTTGATCAGGTTCTAGTTATGACTGTTAACCCAGGTTTCGGCGGACAAGCATTCTTACTTGAGACTTTGGTCAAGATACGTGAACTTGCGAGCCTTCGTGAGCAAGAGGGGCTACAATTTGACATTGAAGTCGACGGAGGCGTTGATAATCAAACGATCAAATTGGCTAAGGAAGCAGGAGCTAACGTTTTTGTGGCAGGAAGCTACGTATTTAAAGGTGATGTCCATCACCAAGTTCAAACTTTACGGGAAGCATTACATGACTAAGATTGCTGTGGTTGCCGGTGGTCAGCTAGAGACACTTCCCACAGATGTTGATATTTGGATAGGCGTGGATCGTGGGAGCCTCTATCTGATAGATCGAGAGATTGATCCAGATTTGGCTGTGGGAGATTTTGATTCGGTAACGCAGGATGAATTTCAGCGGATTCAGGAAAAGGCTGGAGCTATAATACAGGCTCAACCAGAAAAAGATGATACAGATTTAGAGTTGGCAGTTATTGCCTGTTTCGAACGTTATCCAGACGCCAACCTAATGATTTATGGTGCTTTTGGCGGTCGAATGGATCATGCACTGGCCAATGTTTTTCTCCCTAGTAACCCGGCCATATCCCCTTTTATGGAACGAATCTTTTTGGTGGATGAACAAAATGTGATGACCTATCGGCCGTCAGGGAAGCACCTGATTGATCCTGTAGATAGCATGAAGTACATTGCGTTTATGCCGACGAATGACATCCACTTGATAATTGAAGGAGCAAAATATCCTTTAAATGAAACAAACTTTTTCTTTAAAAAAGTTTATGCTTCTAACGAATTTATAGGTAAGCCCATTTCTTTGTCTTTTGACTCGGGATATGTGGTGATAATATATAGCAAAGATAGGAAATAAAATGGATATATTGATCATCATTCTGTTAATTGCTAACATCCTCTTTCTCTTCTTCATTTGGCAAGGGCAAGCGAGGCAAAAAAATAAGGTAAAACGACTATTGGAAGAAGAATCAGATCGCTTGTCAGATCAAATTGATTACCGTTTGGAACAACAGACCCAGCAGGCATTACTGCAACAAAAAAACTTAGAAATAAGTTTAGGAGATCGTTTTAGTTCTCTTCACACAAGTTTGCATAGGGATTTGACAGATTTACGGACAGAAATCAGTGATAATTTGACCAAGAACCGTGATAAGACAGATGAACGCATGAAACAGATTCAAGAGTCTAATGAATTACGTTTAGAGCAAATGAGGCAGACAGTAGAAGAAAAACTGGAGAAGACTCTTCAAACTCGCCTTCAAACCTCTTTCGAGTCTGTTTCTAAGCAATTAGAGTCAGTCAATCGAGGCTTGGGAGAGATGCAGCATATTGCGCGTGATGTAGGAACACTCAACAAAGTACTTTCAAACACTAAAACCCGTGGGATTATGGGGGAATTGCAACTCGGTCAGATCATCGAGGATATTTTGACAGCTAATCAGTATGAACGGGAATTTGCAACGGTGGCTGGCTCCAATGAACGTGTAGAATATGCTATCAAATTACCAGGTCAGACAGAGCATGATTATGTTTATTTACCAGTTGACTCTAAGTTTCCATTAGCAGACTATTATCGCTTAGAAGAAGCCTATGAGTCGGGGAATAAAGAAGAAATTGAGTTCCACCGAAAATCTTTATTAAATAGCGTGAGACGTTTCGCAAAAGATATTCGCAGCAAATATCTAGCTCCACCTAGGACTACGAATTTTGGAATAATGTTTTTACCTACTGAAGGGCTTTATTCAGAAGTGGTTCGTAACCCTGAATTTTTTGATAGCCTCCGTAGAGATGAGCAGATCGTGGTGGCAGGTCCATCTACCTTGTCAGCTTTGTTAAATTCCTTATCTGTTGGTTTTAAAACACTCAATATCCAAAAGAGTGCAGATGATATTAGTAAGGTCTTGGGAAGCGTCAAGTTAGAGTTTAATAAGTTTGCAGGGATCCTAATCAAAGCTCAAAAACACTTGCAGCACGCTTCGGGTAATATAGATGACTTACTGACTCGTAGGACAAACGCTATTGAACGTACATTACGCCAGATTGAATTGTCTGATGAAGATTTACATCTGGATTTACTAGATATATCAGAAGAAGGGGAAAATCATGAAAATTAGCCAAATGAAAAAAGATGAACTGTTTGAAGGGTTCTATTTGATCAAATCGGCCGAAGTACGTCAGACGAGAGCTGGAAAAGACTATATTGCTTTTACATTTCAAGACGATACTGGGGAAATCGAAGGGAAACTATGGGACGCTCAACCACATAATGTTACAGAATTTACAGCAGGAAAAGTAGTCCATATGCAGGGGCGCAGAGAAGTGTATAATAACACCCCTCAAGTGAACCAATTAGTTTTACGCCTTCCTAAAGCTGGTGAACCAAATGATCCAGCTAATTTCAAAGAGAAGCCACCAGTAGATCCTAAAGAATTGCGTGATTATCTTGCACAAATGATTTTCAAAATTGAAAATCCGGTTTGGCAACGTGTTGTTCGTGCTTTATATAGTAAGTATGACAAGGAATTTTATTCCTATCCAGCTGCTAAGACCAATCACCATGCTTTTGAATCTGGTTTGGCTTTTCATACAGCTACGATGGTTCGTCTAGCGGATGCGATTGGAGACATTTATCCGCAGCTGAACAAGAGTTTGCTTTTTGCAGGAATCATGCTTCATGACCTGGCCAAAGTGATTGAATTGAGCGGACCAGATGATACTGAATATACTGTTCGGGGGAATTTGATTGGCCATATTGCTTTGATCGATGAGGAAATCACCAAAATTCTCTTAGAGTTGAAAATTGATGACAATAAGGAAGATGTTGTTGTATTACGTCACGTTATCCTGAGCCACCATGGTTTGCTGGAGTACGGTAGTCCAGTTCGTCCAAGAATTATGGAAGCAGAAATCCTCCATATCATTGACAATTTGGATGCCGAAATGATGATGATGACGGCCGCTCTGGCAAAGGTAGGCGCAGGTGAGATGACAAGCCGTATTTTTGCAATGGACAATCGTTCATTTTATCAACCAGATTTGGACTAACTAAAAAACGAAAAACGAGCAGTCTATTTGTAATAATGTTCGTTTTTTTGGTAGAGTATGGTATAATGAAGAAAAATAATAAAATGGTGAACATATGAAATTAAGACGAAGTGATCGTATGGTAGTAATTTCAAACTATCTTTTAAATCACCCTTACGAATTAACAAGCCTCAATACCTTTGCTGAAAAATACGAATCTGCTAAATCTTCTATTTCAGAAGATATTGTGATCATTAAACGAGCCTTTGAAGAAATTGAAATTGGTACAATAGAAACTATTACAGGTGCAGGTGGAGGAGTTATTTTTACGCCTTCCATTTCAGATAAGGAAGCCAAAACGATTGTAGAAAAATTGCGTGATCAACTATCAGAAAGTGATCGAATTTTACCGGGAGGTTATATTTATTTATCGGACCTCTTGAGTACCCCGTCGATTTTAAACAGCATTGGTAGAATTATCGCTAAAGCTTTTAGAGGACAGAAAATTGACGCAGTCATGACAGTAGCGACAAAAGGTGTACCATTAGCAAATGCTGTTGCAAATACACTAAACGTCCCTTTTGTCATTGTGCGCCGAGATTTAAAAATTACAGAAGGCTCCACTGTTAGTGTGAATTATGTATCTGGTTCAAGCGATCGGATTGAAAAGATGTTTCTATCCAAACGGAGTCTAAAAGCCGGGAGTCGTGTTTTGATTGTAGATGACTTTTTAAAAGGTGGCGGTACGATTAATGGGATGATTAGCTTATTAACAGAGTTTGAATCAGAACTAGCAGGAGTAGCCGTTTTTGCAGATAATGCTCAAGAAAAAAGAGATCAGTTGGCTTACAAGTCATTGCTAAAAGTCACAAACATCGATGTGAAAGAAAATAAAATCGATGTAGAAGTTGGTAATATTTTTGATAATGAGATAATGAAGTGAGAAAATACAATGAGAAATATTTTTGATAAATTTGATCAAAGCCCAATTTGGATTAGACTATCAGTTCTATCTATGTTGGTTGTTGTCTTAGTGGCAGGCCTACTTTTTGTTAAACCAGATAATAAGATTGCAAAGCAAACAACGACTCCCACTAGTTACAGCAAACGTTCTAGTGCGAAAGCTAGCACAACAGATAAAGTGGCTGCGGATAAAACGAAAGCAGCCCTTACCCAAACTGTTACTGATGCTGAGGAGGCAGTTAAAACCTTGGAAGCTGAGCAAACAGAAGCAAATGCAACTGCTGCTCAAACTGCTGTTGATAAAGTAAAAGATGAGGAAGCTAAAGCAAGACTCCAAGCAAGAATCCAACTAGTCAAGGAAGCTATGGCTGCAGCTCAAGCTTCGGCAGTTCAACAAGCGCCTGTGCAACAGCAACAACCTGTATATCAAGCACCAGCTGTTCAAACACCTGCTGCTCCAGTAGAAGCGCCTACCCAAAATCCTGAA
The DNA here is from genome assembly GCF_000220065.1 of Streptococcus sp. oral taxon 056 str. F0418. Taxonomy (GTDB): domain Bacteria; phylum Bacillota; class Bacilli; order Lactobacillales; family Streptococcaceae; genus Streptococcus. The sequence continues at coordinate 1,403,512 of NZ_AFQU01000001.1, forward strand.
ACACCATCTACAAGTACAACACCACAACAACAGCAATAAAGAGAGTGGGACAGAAATCGGTAATTCGTTAGAATTCGATTTCGTCGTCCCACCTCCGCACAGTTGAGTAGGGCTGTAAAGGCTGATGAAATCAGCGTAATAGAGCCCACTCAACCACTGCGTCTTGCTCGACAATCCAAAGACAATTGAGAGGCTAGGACCTTTGTCCCAGCCTCTTTTTTGGATAAACATAAGAATGTTCCTGTAAAAATAATAAGAAATCTATTGACTCGTCACATGCATCATGCTATAATGATAGACGGTACTTTTTACTTTTGGTCTCTCAAAAGTGTACAGAGACGTGCTGACAAATGTTGCAAAAGTACACGCAGATGATAGCTGTCACCAAGTGTATCATCACCAAAATTAAAAAATACAGGAGAATGTAGATGCCTACAATTAACCAATTGGTTCGCAAACCGCGTAAATCAAAAGTAGAAAAATCTAAATCACCAGCATTGAACGTTGGTTACAATAGTTTGAAACGTGTTCCAACTAACGAAAGCGCACCTCAAAAACGTGGTGTAGCAACTCGTGTCGGAACAATGACACCGAAAAAACCTAACTCAGCCCTTCGTAAATTTGCTCGTGTACGTTTGAGCAACCTGATCGAAGTAACTGCTTATATTCCAGGTATTGGTCACAACTTGCAAGAGCACAGTGTTGTGCTTCTTCGTGGTGGACGTGTAAAAGACCTTCCAGGGGTACGTTACCATATCGTTCGTGGTGCACTTGATACAGCAGGTGTTACTGACCGTAAACAAGGCCGTTCTAAATACGGTACTAAAAAACCAAAAGCATAAGGAAAGGGGATAAAGAGAAATGAGTCGTAAAAACCGTGCGCCTAAGCGCGAAGTATTGGCGGATCCGCTTTACAATTCAAAATTAGTTACTCGTCTTATCAACCGCGTTATGCTTGATGGTAAACGTGGTACAGCAGCTTCTATCGTATATGGAGCATTCGAGCAAATCAAAGAAGCTACTGGAAATGACGCACTTGAAGTATTCGAAACAGCTATGGAAAACATCATGCCTGTTCTTGAAGTACGTGCTCGTCGTGTTGGTGGATCTAACTACCAAGTCCCAGTTGAAGTTCGTCCAGAACGTCGTACAACACTTGGACTTCGTTGGTTGGTAACAATTGCTCGCCTTCGTGGTGAACACACAATGCAAGATCGTCTTGCAAAAGAAATCATGGACGCAGCTAACAATACTGGTGCAGCTGTTAAAAAACGTGAAGACACTCACCGTATGGCTGAAGCTAACCGTGCCTTCGCACACTTCCGTTGGTAATATAGGATGTGAAAGCGTTAAGAAAGTCCCAGAGAAAATAGGGAATCGAAGCAGGTTGCGACTGCAACCGATGAGATTCATCTTTTTCTCCAGACTTTTAGCTTGAGCTCAACTAGATCATAATGCTAGGAATCCAAGGGCGCAAAGCAAAAATAGGAAACTGATGCAGTGTTCCGTGAACACAAAGCAGTTTATCTTTTTGCGAAGAGCCTCGCTCGGGTTCAAATTAGCTAAATCGATTGGTATTAGCTACAACCCAACTTACTATTTCGTAAGTTGAAACCAACAAAAACAGATAAACATTTGAAACGGGTAGGTCCTGCCTATCCGTTTTTGCTAAATCATGTTATAATAGATTGTAAAATAAATTAATAGGAGAAAACAACCTCATGGCACGCGAATTTTCATTAGAAAAAACACGTAATATCGGTATCATGGCTCACGTCGATGCTGGTAAAACAACAACAACTGAGCGTATCCTTTACTACACTGGTAAAATTCACAAAATCGGTGAAACTCACGAAGGTGCGTCACAAATGGACTGGATGGAGCAAGAGCAAGAGCGTGGTATCACTATCACATCTGCTGCGACAACAGCTCAGTGGAACAACCACCGCGTAAATATCATCGACACACCAGGACACGTGGACTTCACAATCGAAGTACAACGTTCTCTTCGTGTATTGGATGGTGCGGTAACGGTTCTTGACTCACAATCAGGTGTTGAGCCACAAACTGAAACAGTTTGGCGTCAAGCAACTGAGTATGGAGTGCCTCGTATCGTATTTGCTAACAAAATGGATAAAATCGGTGCAGACTTCCTTTACTCAGTAAGTACTTTGCACGACCGTCTTCAAGCAAACGCTCATCCAATTCAATTGCCAATTGGTTCAGAAGACGACTTCCGTGGTATCATTGACTTGATCAAGATGAAAGCTGAAATCTATACGAACGATCTTGGTACAGATATTTTGGAAGAAGATATCCCAGCTGAATACCTTGAGCAAGCACAAGAATACCGTGAAAAATTGGTAGAAGCAGTTGCTGAAACTGATGAAGAATTGATGATGAAATACCTTGAAGGTGAAGAAATCACTAACGAAGAATTGAAAGCTGGTATCCGTAAAGCGACTATCAATGTTGAATTCTTCCCAGTATTGTGTGGTTCTGCCTTCAAAAACAAAGGTGTTCAATTGATGCTTGATGCAGTTATTGACTACTTGCCAAGCCCACTTGACATCCCAGCGATCAAAGGTATCAACCCAGATACTGATGAAGAAGAAACTCGTCCTGCATCCGATGAAGAGCCATTTGCAGCTCTTGCCTTCAAGATCATGACTGACCCATTCGTAGGTCGTTTGACTTTCTTCCGTGTTTACTCAGGTGTTCTTCAATCAGGTTCTTACGTATTGAACACTTCTAAAGGTAAACGTGAACGTATCGGACGTATCCTTCAAATGCACGCCAACAGCCGTCAAGAAATTGACACTGTTTACTCAGGTGATATCGCTGCTGCCGTTGGTTTGAAAGATACGACAACTGGTGACTCATTGACAGATGAAAAAGCTAAGATCATCCTTGAGTCTATCAATGTTCCAGAACCAGTTATCCAATTGATGGTTGAGCCAAAATCTAAAGCAGACCAAGATAAGATGGGTATTGCCCTTCAAAAATTGGCTGAAGAAGATCCAACTTTCCGTGTAGAAACAAACGTTGAAACTGGTGAAACAGTTATCTCTGGTATGGGTGAGCTTCACTTGGATGTCCTTGTTGACCGTATGCGTCGTGAGTTCAAGGTTGAAGCAAACGTAGGTGCTCCTCAAGTATCATACCGTGAAACATTCCGCGCTTCTACTCAAGCACGTGGATTCTTCAAACGCCAATCTGGTGGTAAAGGTCAATTCGGTGATGTTTGGATTGAGTTCACTCCAAACGAAGAAGGAAAAGGCTTTGAGTTTGAAAATGCTATCGTTGGTGGTGTGGTTCCACGTGAATTCATCCCAGCGGTTGAAAAAGGTTTGATTGAGTCAATGGCGAATGGTGTCCTTGCTGGCTACCCAATCGTTGATGTGAAAGCTAAACTTTACGATGGTTCATACCACGATGTCGACTCATCTGAAACAGCCTTCAAGGTTGCAGCTTCACTTGCATTGAAAGAAGCAGCTAAGACTGCACAACCAGCTATCCTTGAGCCAATGATGCTTGTAACAATCACTGTTCCTGAAGAAAACCTTGGTGATGTTATGGGTCACGTAACAGCTCGTCGTGGACGTGTTGATGGTATGGAAGCACATGGTAACAGCCAAATCGTTCGTGCTTATGTTCCACTTGCTGAAATGTTTGGTTATGCAACAGTTCTTCGTTCAGCATCACAAGGACGTGGTACCTTCATGATGGTATTTGACCACTACGAAGATGTACCTAAGTCAGTACAAGAAGAAATTATTAAAAAACATAAAGGCGAAGCTTAATTGCTAGCCCAGCACCTCGCTTAGAGGTGCTTTTTTATTTATGAAAACTTCTATGAAAAAGCTTTGAAAGAATGAATAAGTTTCTCTTGTGATGATGAAATCAGTTGCATTTTGAGCTAAATAGGTATATAATAGAAATGTTGAAAGGTGATTTGTAGTGATTCAAGTTACTATTTTCACAATAAAATTTTTTTGATTTTCATAAGGAGGAAATCACGAATGGTAGTTAAAGTTGGTATTAACGGTTTCGGACGTATCGGTCGTCTTGCTTTCCGTCGTATCCAAAACGTAGAAGGTGTTGAAGTTACTCGTATCAATGACCTTACAGACCCTGTTATGCTTGCACACTTGTTGAAATACGACACAACTCAAGGTCGTTTTGACGGTACTGTTGAAGTAAAAGAAGGCGGATTTGAAGTTAACGGTAAATTCGTTAAAGTTTCTGCTGAACGTGATCCAGAACAAATTGACTGGGCTACTGACGGTGTAGAAATCGTTCTTGAAGCAACTGGTTTCTTTGCTAAGAAAGAAGCAGCTGAAAAACACCTTAAAGGTGGAGCTAAGAAAGTTGTTATCACTGCTCCTGGTGGAAACGACGTTAAAACAATCGTTTTCAACACTAACCACGACATCCTTGATGGTACTGAAACTGTTATCTCAGGTGCTTCATGTACTACAAACTGTTTGGCTCCAATGGCTAAAGCACTTCAAGACAACTTCGGTGTTGTTGAAGGTTTGATGACAACTATCCACGCTTACACTGGTGACCAAATGATCCTTGACGGACCACACCGTGGTGGTGACCTTCGTCGTGCGCGTGCTGGTGCTGCTAACATCGTTCCTAACTCAACTGGTGCTGCTAAAGCAATCGGTTTGGTTATCCCAGAATTGAACGGTAAGTTGGACGGTTCTGCACAACGCGTTCCAACTCCAACTGGATCTGTTACTGAGTTGGTAGCTGTTCTTGAAAAGAACGTAACTGTTGATGAAGTAAACGCAGCTATGAAAGCAGCAGCTAACGAATCATACGGTTACACTGAAGACCAAATCGTTTCTTCAGATATCGTAGGTATGGCTTACGGTTCATTGTTCGACGCAACTCAAACTAAAGTTCTTGATGTTGATGGCAAACAATTGGTTAAAGTTGTATCATGGTACGATAACGAAATGTCTTATACTGCACAACTTGTACGTACTCTTGAATACTTTGCGAAAATCGCTAAATAATTCATAAATGTAAGAGGCCTGTAAAGGCCTCTTTTTCTTATGTAAACGTACGATTGTTGTTACTTTGTTTTATTCCAAGAAGAAGGACGAGATAAATGAATGGCTGTGTTATATTTTCTAAATAATAATAAAACTTTGTTAAAAAAATTGACAACGCTTTCAAAAAGTAGTAGAATAAAGGTATAAACAAAAGTTTGGTGCATAAACATTTGTAAAAGGAGGCGGTGTTAATGGGAAGTGGATTGTTACTTAATTGTAAAGATATCTATAAATCATTCGGTGATAATCACGTTCTTAAGGGAATTAATTTGAGTCTATCACGAGGAGAGGTGTCTGCTATTATTGGGGGCAATGGAGCCGGAAAAAGTACCTTAATGAAAATTATAATGGGTATTTATAAGGCTGATAGAGGAGAAATTGTTGTAGAAAATACTAGCTATAAATATATGACACCAACAATGGCTTTGGCAAATGGTATTTATCTGGTTCCTCAAGAACCGATGTTATTTAAAAATATGACAGTTTTAGAAAACATTTTGCTTGGCCTTTCTGGAAATAAGAATGAATTGAGAAATAAATTAAAAGGAATAATCGAAGAACTAAAATGGGAAATTAATTTAGAACGCAAAGCAGACACTCTTACAATAGCTGAACAGCAATTAGTAGAAATTTTAAAAGGTCTAATACGTGATGTGAAAATTTTAATCTTAGATGAACCTACAAGTTCTTTGACTTTTAATGAAACTGAATCTCTATTTGTATTAATTGAAAAATTAAAGGCTGAAGGTGTGGGTGTGATTTACATTACTCACCGTCTAACAGAAGTATTTGAGATTGCAACAGACATCATAATAATGCGTGACGGCATAATAAGTTTAGTAGGTAAAACACATGAATTTACGAATGAAATGCTTATTCAAGCATTGTTACCAGATGGAGCGAGTGTCGATGCTGTAAGGCATAATAAGTCTTACGATATTGATCGGACCTGCACAGAACCTGTTTTTAAAGTTGAACATTTTACTGGTAATGGTTTTAAAAATGTAAGCTTTGATGTGTATCCAGGAGAAATTCTAGGTCTTGCAGGAGTAGTGGGTGCGGGTAGAACAGAATTAGCTGAGACGATTTTTGGAAAAGATGAGGTTCATGAGGGAAGGGTCTTTCTAGGAACAATGGATATAACAGGTAAATCAACAAATGAAGTAATTCATCTTGGCTTGAATTATGTTCCTGAAGATCGTTTTAAGAATGGAATTTTTAAAATCAGTGATATCGGCATGAATATATCGGCTTCTGCATTACAATCTGTTGGTAAATATTTTGTGGATAGGAATAGAGAAAAAGAGTTGTATGATTATTTTAAACGATCTTTCAATATCAAGACGATGGATATGAGCGATGAAATTGGTAGTTTATCGGGTGGAAATCAACAGAAAGTTGTTATTGCAAAATCCATTGCATCTATGCCAAAATTATTGATTTTAGATGAACCAACTAGAGGAATTGATGCAGGCGCTCGTGGAGATGTTTATCGAATAATTCAAGAACTTAAATCTCGAGGGTTGGCTATTTTGATGATTTCATCAGATATGGAAGAAGTTGTTCAACTGTCTGATCGAGCAGTAACAATGTACCATGGAAAGTTGAATGCTGAATTTATAGGAGATGATATTAATCAGGAAAATCTAATGAGTGCTTCGTTTGGTGTAGTTAAGGAGGCGAGTGTTTCATGAAAAATCTTTTGAAGCAAAGAGAGATGGTTTCGGTATTATTCATAGTAACATTATTTATTGTTGTTGGTTTGTTTAATTCAAAATTTCTTGAGTTAAATAATGTTTTTCAAATTATTAATAATAGCGCAATTTATTCAATAGTAGCATTGGGAATGTGCTTTGTGCTATTTACTGGAGAAATTGATGTTTCTATAGGGGCAACTGTTGGTTTAACAGCAGCCATTACGGGGAAGTTACTAAATTCAGGAGCTTCTATTTGGGTAGTATTTTTAATGGCTCTTCTAGTAGGTGTAATTGTAGGAGCTATCAATGCAGTTGGCATTGTATTTTTTAAGATTCCATCTATCATCATGACTTTAGGAATGATGGGAATTATTCGTGGAACGCAATATATTTATACAAATGGTCAATGGTTACAAAACTTCCCTAATGAATTTCTAAGGTTATCTCAAAACCGCATAGGAGGTACAATTGGAGTTGTTTTTGTAAGCGCTTTAATAATTGCGGCTTTGCTTCATTTATTTATAAAAATGACAATGACTGGTAAAAGTTTTAAGGCTGTTGGAGATAATATTGATGGTGCGAGATTGATTGGTATTCCGGTAGATAGGATTAAATTTCTTAGTTATATCATTTGTGGAGGGTTTGCAGCAGTTGGAGGAGTTCTCTATGCAAGTCGTATTGGATTTGTCACTCCAATTGATGGAACTGGTTATGAGATGACTGCAATTGCGGCTTGTGTTATAGGAGGAGTTGCTTTGGAGGGCGGCCAAGGATCAACATTTGGTTCTATTATAGGCTCGATTCTTATGACATCTATTAGTAGCATTTTAGTCTTTCTTAATTTTCCTTCTACTTTTAATAATACAATTACAGGGGGTATTCTAATTGCTATCGTGGTAATTGGAGCATTATCGAATCATCGTTCTGCTGAGAAGGTTCGGAAGGAGCGATTACGAGTGAGAGTTGAGCAAGGAGGGGAATAAAGTGGAGAAAATAAAGTCAATTTTAAATCATTTTAGTTGGCGATGGGAATATTTTTTGATTGTCCTTTTAATTGCTGAATTTATTATATTTGGTAGTATGAATCCTAGATTTTTAAACCCATTTATCCTGATGAATTCCATCAATAATTTTATTCCTGTTTGTATCGTGTCGCTATTTGTAACTTTTGTAATTATTACGGGAGGAATGGATATTCAGGCTGGATCTATCATGGGGCTGACTTCCATTTGTGTTGGCGTGTTTTGGCAAAAAATAGGACTTAATATCTGGATGGCAATTTTGCTTGGATTTGTAGTAGGAGCACTTTGTGGATTATTTAGTGGTATTTTAATTGCCTATACAAAAGTTCAACCAATGGTAATAACTTTAGGAGGTTCTTTCCTTTATTCAGGTTTGGCTCTAGTGGTACCAGCTTTAGCTCAAGTAGTTTCATACCAAGGGATTACAAATTTTCCTAGTGAATTTCAATCCATTTCAAATGGGAACCTATTTGGAATTCCTAATCAAGTTATTGCCTTTATAGCTTTAACTATAATTGCATATTTGATTCTTCATCGAACAAAGTATGGAAGGAAAATTTTTCTTATAGGGGTAAATAGAAATACGGCTGAATATTCAGGGATTAGATCTGCAAGAGTAGTCATGAGTACCTATATTTTTTCAGGGATTGCTGCGTCAGTTGCAGGTGTTCTACTAACCTCTTACCTAGGAACTGCTAAACCAGATTTTGGTGCAGATTTAACATTGCCGATTATTACAGCAGTAGTGCTTGGGGGGACCTCGATTTATGGAGGGAAAGGAAACGTATTTGGGACTGCTTTGGCGGCACTGATTATTGGTTTCATGAAATTTGGTCTGACTTTAGTTGGAGTGAATGCACAGTATCAAGATATTCCTGTAGGTATCCTATTGATTATTTCTTTGATCGTTAACTTTTTGATTAATGGGAATATATTACAAAAGTTAATAAAAAAATACGAAAGGAAGTATGAAATGGACAGTTCATAAGGTAAAGTATAGAGAATGTTTTGGTCGTTGTAGCTTATAATAAGGAGAAAAGATGATGAAAATAAAAAAATTATTAACTTATAGTGCTTTACTTGGCGTAGCAGCGATTGCTTTGGTTGCTTGTGGAAATTCAAATTCGAATTCTAGTTCTGATTCGAGTTCTAAGTCTTCAGGAAATAATGGAGGAAAAGTAGTGTTTGTGCCAAAAGTCACGGGGAATTCTTTCTTTGAATCAGGGAACTTAGGTGCACAAGAAATGGCTAAAAAAGAAGGTTTTACAGTTGACTATAACGGAAATTCTGTGGCTTCTGTGGCAAATCAGGTAACAATTATTAATAATGCTGTTCAAACAGGAGCGGGTTCTATTGCGATTTCCTCAGTAGATCCAACTGGTTTGGATAATGCCTTGAAACAAGCACAACAAGCTGGTTTAAAAGTAGTAACATGGGACTCAGATGTTTCACCTGATGCACGTTCTCTAATGGTATCACAAGGAACACCGCAACAATTAGGTGAAATGCTTGTTAAAATGAGTGTGGATGCCCTGGAAAAACGTGGTAAAGATCCGAAAAAAGATGCTATTAAATATGCATGGCACTATTCATCTTCTACTGTTCAAGACCAAAATTCGTGGCAAAAAGTTGGAGAAGAATATATTAAGAAAAATTATCCAAATTGGGTTAATGTAAATAAATCAAATTATTATAGTAATCAGGATGCTCAGGAAGCATTGAATGTTGGACAATCTATTCTTTCAGCACATAAAGATATCGATTTGGTTATCTGTAATGATTCTACTGCCCTTCCAGGCCAATTGCAAGCTGTTCAAAATGCGGGATTAACTAAGAAAGATGTGACTATTACTGGCTTTTCAACTCCAAACTCTATTAAGAAATATGCTAAAGATAATATTATTGAAGAATGGGGCTTGTGGGATGTAAAGGTCCAAGGAGGAATGGCAGTTTATTTAGCAAACTATTTGGCTTCAGGGAATGAGGTAAAAGTAGGTGATAAAATTGATATTCCTGGTATTGGAAAAGTTGAAGTTCAAAATAATACAGTTTTAGATCCAAAATATAAGAATAGCGAAAAGAGTGGAGTTGTTCTGCTTCCAGAAAGAACGGTTTTCACAACTGAAAATATGGATAAATATGATTTTTAAGGAGAAAATAAATGGCAGATTTAGAAGGATTAAAAGTTTCTAAGGATTACTATGTAGACACACCTGTGAAAACTTTAGAACAGTTTTATGTTAAAGGTGCCCATAATTTAGATTATGGCATGAAAAAGCATTTATCGAATATTTTCAATCCAAAAAGCGGTAATTCAGTGATGTTTGCATTTGATCACGGCTATTTCATGGGTTCAACAGCAGGATTGGAGCGTTTGGATATTATTTTACCTAAAATTGCACCGGAAGTAGATTGTTTGATGGGAACTCGTGGAGCGATTCGAACAAGTGTTGATCCGAGTTGGCGTAAGTCAACAGCCCTTCGTGTAACATCAGGTTCAACCATGTTGAATGATGATCTGAGTCATGAAATTTTAGCAGTGGACATTGAAGAAGCGATTCGATTGAATGCGGATTGCTTGGCTGTACAAACGTTTGTGGGTGCAGATGGTCAGTTATCGAGTCTTGAAAATTTATCTAGAGCAATTAATCTCGCCAATCGTTATAGCATTCCAACAATGGGAGTTGTAGCAGTTGGAAAGGATATGGAAAGGACAGATCGATTTTTCAAGTTGGCTACGCGAGTAGTTGCTGAGTTGGGTGCAAATTTAGTCAAGTCCTATTATTGTGAAAATTTTGAAGAAGTTGTAGCCGCTTGTCCTGTTCCAATTGTTGTGGCAGGTGGGAAAAAACTTCCTGAGAAAGAAGCTTTGGAATTAGCATATAAAGCTATTAGTGGTGGTGCTAAAGGTTTAGATATGGGAAGGAATATTTTCCAAAGTCTACATCCTACCGAAATGGCGAAAAGTATTTCTAAAATTGTTCATGAGAAATTCACAGATAAAGAAGCATTTGAATATTATACCGATTTAATTAATAAATAAGTCATTTATGAAATTTAATTAGTAAATTTAGGGGAGTAAATGGTTATTTATTTCCCTAAATGTTGTTTATAGTGTATAATTTTATTTTAGTTAAGATATTTGCTAAGAGGTGCAAGATTATGGATTTTTCAGAAAAAGATGAATTATATAAAGATTCAATGCTATATAAGGTTGCGTGGCTATATTATATAGATGGCTTGACTCAAAAAGAAATTGCAGAAAAGCTTTCCGTTAGTCGCATGAAAATTATAAAAATGCTAGAAGAATCCAGAAAACGAAAAATCGTTCGATTCCACTTCTCAACATTATACAGAAATAAAAATACTACTGAAAAACAATTAATTCATAAATATCAATTAAAAGATGTCTTTGTTGTGCCTTGGAGCAGTAGTGATAAGTTGCCAGAAAATCTGGGTCAGGCTACTGCTATGTATCTGAATGATTTGATTCAAGATGACTCTCTTGTAGGTGTAGGTTATGGAGAAACTATGGGGGCTTTCTTAAAGAATTTATCCAAAATGACAGATAAAAATGTATCTGTTGTTTCCATGACCGGAGGAGTCATGCCGTATATCAAACAAATTGGGAACGGCATCATTGATTTGAAACATTATCTAATTCCAGCTCCGCTTATTGTGAGTAACAAAGAATTGGCTGGAGCTATTATGAACGAAAAAGCGGTTAGCGATATTATGGATATGACGAAAGAGACAAAGGTAGTTGTTACTAGCCTTGGAGGAATGGAAGAAAATTCAACTGTTTTAAGGACAAGACTTTTAACAACCGAACGTTTCAAAAAATTAAAATCCGCAGGTGCTATTGGTGATATGTTGATGCACTTTATTGATAAAGATGGACATTTGGTAGATGATGAAATTGAAGAGCGTATCATCAGTACCAAACTGGAAGATCTTAAGATAAATGATTATATTATTGCCGCGGCGGGTGGAGAAGAAAAACTTTCGATTATTCATACAGCTATAACGCATGGTCTGGTCAATGTTCTCATCACTGATGAAGTCACAGCAGAGCTCTTGTTAGGAGCGAATGAATGGAAGGAACAAAAGAATACTTATTAGCATTGGATGGGGGAACAGGTAGTTTTCGCGCTATTCTGTTTGATAAATTTGGACATCAAGTGGCTATTGAGCAAATTGAATGGGAACATCCTGTAGATGTCCGCTATCAAGGAAGCATTGGGTTTGACTTTGAAAAAGATTGGGAGATTATTAAGCAGTGTCTTCAAAACCTCCTCACAAAAAACGCCATTAACCCAACTGATATCAAAGGGATTTCTTCAGATTCTATGAGGGAAGGCTTCGTTTTATATGATGAAAATCAAAAAGAGTTGATTGGTTTTTCTAATATTGATGCAAGAGCTAAAGAGGAAGCTGTCTATCTAAAAAGGAGCAATCCTGACTTGGAAATGGACATTTATCTAAAGACGGGGCAAACTTTTGCTTTAAGTGCGCTACCGCGGCTTTTATGGGTGAAAAATCATGAGCCTGAAATATATGAAAAAACGAAATTTATCAATATGATAAATGACTGGATTATTTATAAATTAACCGGTAAAATCGTTTCTGAACCAAGCAATTCTTCAACGAGTGGTCTGTTTAACTTAAAGGAGCGTAAATGGCTTCCAGAAGTGGCTCAAAAATGTGGCTTGAAGTCGGATATTTTTCCTCCTGTTTTTGAAAGTGGTGAACCTGTTGGTTATGTGACGACTCTTGCTGCACGTGAAACCGGTTTATCTGAATCAACTGTTGTTGTCTGTGGTGGTGGAGACTCGCAGCTTGGCTGTATCGGCTTAGGTTCTATCAAAAATAATCAGGCAGCTTTGTTTGGCGGAAGTTTCTGGCAATATGAATACAATACAGACCAGCCTTATGTTGATGTAAAAGGTCGGGTTCGTGTGAATTGTCATGCTGTTGCTTCCACTTGGCAACAGGAAGCCATTGCTTGGAGTTCAGGTTTGGTCATGCGTTGGTTTCGTGATGCTTTCCTTTCTTTAGATAAGGAAAAAGCAAAGGAATTGGGAGTTTCTGTTTATGCGTTGATGGATGGAAAAGCAAAGGATATCCCAGTTGGATGTTACGGTATGGCTTCAACTTTTGCAGATGTGATGAATTTTAGGAATCTCAAACATGCAGCACCAACCTTTACGAATTTTATGATTGATCCAGACAGGTTTAATAAATACACTTTTTATAAGTCCATTATGGAAAATGCAGGCTTAATAACCTTAGGGCACTTAAAAATGGTAAAGGAAATCACGGGATATATGCCCGATGAGATTTTCTTTGCAGGCGGTTCTGCTTATAGTTCGTTATGGAGTCAGATAATTGCTGATATCTTAGGGATTCGGTTAATCACACCAAAAGAAAAAGAAGCTACAGCGTTGGGAGCGGCCTTTTTGGCAGGTGTCGGTAGCGGTGTTTATCAAAGTTTAGATGAAGCGATTCAGCATGTGCAGATAGATAGGATTTATGAACCGAATATGAAGAATCATCAGGAATATCTAAAAATTTTTGAAAAGTGGCAGGCAATCTATAAAGAACAGCTGACATTATCAGATCAAGGTCTGACAGATTATATGTGGATTGCAGCAGGTGCAGAGTGAGAAAGGAGCATGTGATGAAAATCGTAGATGAAAAAGATAGAGATTATCGCTTCGGCGACAGTGGCCCCAAATACTTGATGAAAGGCCCTCGCTCAAATTTTGCGGTGGTGAGGTTCAATCCCGGACAAGATTTTCCCGCCCATTATCATGAAGTCATGGAAGAAAATTTTTATATCCTAGAGGGGAAGATAGATATTTATGTGGATAAAGCCAAATACACTCTTTCAAAAGGGCAGTTTATCCATATTGAACCTGGCGAAGTGCACTATGTCAAAAATGCTTATGATGAGCCAATTGTTATGGTGTCAACCTTAGCACCTTATCAGGAAGTTGATAAAGTTGAAGTGCCAGATGCCTATTGAAAATAGGTCATATCATTTCAGAGACTGAGATTTTTTCCAGCCTCTCCTTTTTCTTTTCTTTGCTTTGAAGAAGAGATTTCTCGCCCCCCTTTTTTGTGAAAAATTTCTTTAGAGCAAGAAAATTACTGAAAAATGTGTTATAATAGTTGCGTATAAAATAGAAAAAGGAGTTTTTGTAACATGGCAAAACTTACTGTTAAAGACGTTGACTTGAAAGGGAAAAAAGTTCTCGTTCGTGTTGACTTCAACGTACCTGTTAAAGATGGCGTGATTACCAATGACAACCGTATCACTGCAGCTCTTCCAACTATCAAGTACATCCTTGAACAAGGTGGACGTGCAATTCTCTTCTCTCACCTTGGACGTGTAAAAGAAGAAGCAGACAAAGAAGGTAAATCACTTGCTCCTGTAGCTGCTGACTTGGCTGCTAAATTGGGACAAGAAGTTAAATTTATCCCAGGTGTTACACGTGGTGCTGAATTGGAAGCCGCTGTTAACGCTCTTGAAGATGGACAAGTTCTCTTGGTTGAAAACACTCGTTTCGAAGATGTTGACGGCAAGAAAGAATCTAAAAATGATCCTGAACTTGGTAAATACTGGGCATCACTTGGAGATGGTATCTTCGTAAACGATGCATTCGGTACAGCTCACCGTGCACACGCATCTAACGTTGGTATCTCAGCAAATGTTGAAAAAGCAGTTGCTGGCTTCCTTCTGGAGAACGAAATTGCCTATATCCAAGAAGCAGTTGAAGCTCCAGAACGTCCATTTGTAGCGATCCTTGGTGGTTCAAAAGTTTCAGACAAGATCGGTGTTATCGAAAACTTGCTTGAAAAAGCTGATAAAGTCCTTATCGGTGGTGGGATGACTTACACATTCTACAAAGCACAAGGTATCGAAATCGGTAACTCACTTGTAGAAGAAGACAAATTGGATGTAGCGAAAGCACTTCTTGAAAAAGCAAACGGCAAATTGATCTTGCCAGTTGACTCAAAAGAAGCAAATGCTTTTGCAGACTATACTGAAGTAAAAGACACTGAAGGTGAAGCGGTTGACCCAGGATTCCTTGGATTGGATATCGGTCCTAAATCTATCGCTAAATTTGATGAAGCGTTGACTGGTGCGAAAACTGTTGTCTGGAATGGCCCTATGGGTGTATTTGAAAACCCTGACTTCCAAGCTGGTACAATCGGTGTCATGGACGCTATCGTGAAACAACCAGGCGTGAAATCAATTATCGGTGGTGGTGACTCAGCTGCTGCAGCCATCAACCTTGGTCGTGCAGACAAGTTCTCTTGGATCTCTACTGGTGGTGGAGCATCAATGGAACTCCTTGAAGGTAAAGTATTGCCAGGATTAGCTGCCCTTACAGAGAAATAATTTCAGTTCGCTAATTTTTATAAAATCCTGATTTTGTAGAAAAGCAACAATGAAATACTAGCAAAAAGGTGACAATGTCACCTTTTTGTGTTAGTGTGGCTAATTGTGATGCGGTGATAGAATCCCAATGAAATTAGTAAAAGGTAAAGTTTGCAGCATTGACTGAAAAAATTGTAGCTTTCTAGACCTTCGGCTATCCTGTTTTATAGGTCTTAAATAGTTAAAAGGTGGTGGGGCAGTTCAAGATTCTCATCCTTTCTATCTAGTTAGTAGGATTAGACGAAATTTCTTATTCTAATACAAAACTGTCATTTTAGAAGAAACCCAACTTTTGCTTCTAAATATGTTACAATGAGATAAGAAGGTGAAAGGGATATGAATTATTTCAGTAAGTATAAGTTTGATAAATCAAAATTCAAATTAGGAATGCGCACGCTGAAGACAGGATTAGCTGTTTTTATTGTGCTACTTCTATTTAACCTATTTGGCTGGAAGGGTCTTCAAATAGGTGCTTTGACAGCTGTCTTTAGTCTACGAGAAGACTTTGATAAAAGTGTACATTTTGGGACATCACGTATTTTGGGAAATAGCATTGGTGGTCTATATGCTTTGCTTTTCTTTTTGTTAAATAAGTTTTTTCAAGACCAGCTTTGGGTAACATTGCTTTTTGTACCTATTTGTACAATGCTGACGATTATGACAAATGTGGCGATGAACAATAATGCTGGTGTAATCGGGGGTGTATCTGCTTTGCTGATTATTACCCTGTCTATCCCTGAAGGAGATACAATAGTCTATGTATTTGCTCGTGTTTTCGAGACTTTTCTAGGTGTTTTTATTGCGATGCTGGTTAATTATGATGTTGACCGTCTGCGAGCTTATTTACGAAAACAAGATAAGTAAATATGATGTAAGAAAAACTGACATTTATTCTTGACAGAATAGCTGTTTCGACATATAATAGTTTTAATATTGGCCACAAAAGACTAAAAGCTTGACTTGGCTGACTGAAAGGAGGTTGCAATGAAAGAAAAGGAGCTTCGTCGTAACTTGGCGATTTTTCCTATCGGAAGTGTCATGAAATTAACAGATTTGACGGCACGCCAGATTCGCTATTATGAGGACCAGCAGTTGATTACTCCAGAACGAACAGAAGGCAATCGTAGGATGTACTCGTTGAATGATATGGATCGTTTATTGGAGATAAAAGACTATATTGCAGAAGGACATAATATTGCAGCTATTAAGCGTGAGTATGCTGAGCGTGAAGTGAAGGCTAAGAAGCTAGTAAGCGAAAAAGACGTTCGTCGTGCATTGCATAACGATATTGTCCAACAGAGTCGATTTGCATCCTCAACCCCAACTTTTGGGCCTTTAAAAAGACCCTAGCTATGTGTTTGATTCCATAAGGAGATAATCATGTCCATTACAGTTGCTGATATTAAGCGTGAAGTAAAAGAAAAAACGTAACCTTTATTCGTCTGATGTTCTCTGATATTTTGGGGACAATGAAAAATGTAGAGATTCCTGCAACAGATGAGCAATTAGAAAAAGTGTTGTCGAATAAAGCCATGTTTGATGGCTCTTCTATTGAGGGGTTTGTTCGGATTAACGAGTCTGATATGTACCTTTATCCTGATTTGGATACATGGACTGTTTTTCCATGGGGGGATGAAAACGGTAGTGTTGCAGGTTTGATTTGTGATGTCTATACAACAGAAGGGGTTCCATTTCAGGGAGATCCGCGCAGTAACTTAAAGCGTGCCCTTAAACACATGGAGGAGCTTGGTTTTCAATCCTTTAACTTAGGTCCTGAACCAGAATTTTTCCTCTTTAAATTGGATGAGAATGGAGATCCGACGCTAGAAGTGAATGATAAAGGTGGCTATTTTGATTTGGCGCCGACAGATTTAGCTGATAACACTCGTCGAGAGATTGTGAATGTTCTGACAACTATGGGATTTGAAGTAGAAGCTAGTCACCATGAAGTTGCGGTTGGACAACACGAGATTGATTTTAAATATGATGAAGTGTTACGTGCTTGTGATAAAATTCAGCTCTTTAAGTTGGTTGTGAAGACAATTGCTCGTAAGCATGGTTTGTATGCAACTTTTATGGCCAAGCCTAAGTTTGGGATTGCAGGATCAGGCATGCACTGTAATATGTCTCTCTTTAATCAAGATGGGACAAATGCCTTTTTTGATCCGGAAGATCCAAGGGGGATGCAATTATCTAAAACAGCTTACTATTTCTTGGGTGGTTTGATTGAACACGCGTATAACTATACAGCTATCATGAATCCGACGGTTAACTCTTATAAACGATTGGTTCCGGGTTATGAAGCTCCAGTTTATATCGCTTGGGCTGGTCAAAATCGCTCTCCTTTGGTGCGTGTTCCGGCTTCGCGAGGTATGGGAACGCGTTTGGAACTTCGTTCTGTAGATCCGATGGCCAATCCTTACATTGCGATGGCTGTTCTCTTAGAAGTTGGTCTTCATGGAATAGAAAACAAAATCGAAGCTCCAGCACCTGTTGAGGAAAACATCTATATCATGTCTGCAGAAGAGCGCAATGAAGCAGGTATTACAGACTTACCATCAACTCTGCACAATGCTATAAAAGCTCTGACAGAAGATGAAGTGGTTAAGGCGGCGCTTGGGAACCACATCTATACTAGCTTTGTTGAAGCAAAGAGAATTGAGTGGGCTAGCTATGCGACTTTTGTATCGCAATGGGAAATTGATAATTACCTAGATTTATACTAATTATTTAGCAGGGATGTTTGTATAGAAACCCTGCTTTTTTATAGAGAGGGAAAAAATGCTAGATTTTCAAGATTTTGTAAAACAAATTTTTAATGAGCAATATGAGAAGACATTTGGCTCAACTCTGCTAGAAAAACTTGAAGCGCGTGATTACTTCTTTAAAAGAGAAGAAAATGGGAACTTAATTGCCCTTCTACATGCTCAGCAAGTGCTGGAAAATATTCATATCAAGGCCTTAGTAGTGGAGCCCAACTATCAAAAGCAAGGTTTGGGAGCAAGCCTATTGGCTGAATTAGAAGAAAAAGCGATGGCAGAGGGAGTTAGTAGTATTACCTTATCCACTAAATCCTATCAAGCCAAAGATTTCTATCTCAAACAGGGCTATGAAATCTATGCAAGTCTAGAAGATGTTCCGCAAAAGGGGATTACCAAATATCATTTTATCAAGCGATTGAGCTGAGATTTTCTCAATTAGATGGAAGTCAATTTGGCTTCTGTTTTTAAACATTCATTTTGCATACATACTGAATGTATGTTAAAATAAAACTTAAGAAAAGGAGAACAAATGATTACTAGTTTATATACAGTTTTAATGAGTGAAGATGTCCATCAATCAGCACAATTCTTTATTGATTATTTCCAATTTCAGGAAACCTTCCGTTCAGATTGGTATATTAGTTTAAAGAATATCGAGAGTAATTTTGAGCTTGCTTTTATTGATAGCAAGCATGGGACAGTGCCACAAGCCTACCAGTCTAAGGCGAGTGGCCTAATCATCAATATCGAAGTTGACAATGTGGATTGTCTTTATGAAAAATTGCGTCAGCAAGAAGAAATGGAGTTCCTTCTTCCCATTAAGAGTGAAGATTTTGGTCAGCGCCATTTCATTGTGGAAGCGCCGGGTTCTGTTTTGGTTGATGTAATTCAAGTCATTTCACCTAACGCTGAGTTTGTGGCAAATTATTTGGAGAGTGAAGATGAATAAAAAACAGCAGGCTTCCTTAGAGACAAGCAAGAAAATATTAGCTATCGCTCGGCAACATTTTTCTTTAAAGGGTTATGCAGAAGCTTCCTTGGAAGATATTGTAGATGAGTTGGGAATGACAAGAGGCGCACTTTATCATCATTTCGGAAATAAAAAGGCTTTGTTTATTGCGGTATTGGCACAAATTCAATCCGAACTGGGATCTTATGTAGAAAAAAACGCCCTGGAAGCACACGATTCTTGGGAGCAGTTGGTGGAAGGCTGTGTTGCTTTTGTTCGTTTTGCTACTTTGACAGAAAATAAGCGCATTCTCTTGCTTGATGGACCTAATGTTGTTGAATGGAAAGAGTGGCGCAGTCAGGACGAGGCTAATTCTTTCTTTCATTTGAGAGAACAATTAGACATTTTATCTAATGAAGGGAAACTTATCTCTATTGATCTGGATATGGTGGCTCATATGATTTCAGGTGCCTTGAATGAGTTGTCTCTATTTCTGGCTGAGAAAGAGAAAAAAATAGAAGTCAGAGAAGCGGTGAGAAGTCTTTTAAGGGGATTTAAAAATCATGGCGAAGAAGGTTAAAGATTATTATGATTTGGTTTATGCGGAGGACTTGAGCCGTTGCTTGCAAGAAGTCACAGATAAATTTGATGCTCAGCATTTTATGTCTCTAGTTGAAAGCGACTTAGAGACTTTGGAATTTACTCAGCGTCAGGAGCTGCTGGCAAGGAGTATTAAAGAATGCTTGCCGCTTTCTTATGCTGATTCTCTTAAGGTTTTTGAGCAGATACTTGGTCCAGAGTTAGAGGGCGGCTTGGGGATGTTTTCAGAAGGGTACTGGTTGTGGCCGATTGGTAAATACGTGGAACTTTACGGAAGTCAGGAATTTGAGCTGAGTGCAGCCTTCAGCAAGGAATTAACCAAGCGATTTACTGGAGAATTTTCCATGCGGCCCTTGCTGGCTAATTTTCCTAAAGCTACAATGGATTTACTGCTGGCGTGGAGTAAAGATGAGAACATGCGTGTCCGCAGATTAGCCAGCGAGTGTATGCGGATTCGACTACCTTGGTCTAAGAAGCAAACTGTGGTCTTAGATTATTTTGATGAGTTTACCGCTATTTTAAGGAATTTAAAAGACGATAGGGATAAATCAATCCAAAAAAGTGTCGCTAATAATCTGAATGATTTATATAAAGAAGATCCTGAAAAATTTGAGAGTATCATCCAAGCTTGGCAGGAGGAAGAGCTGAGTTCGAGCTGCGCTTGGATTATCAAGCATGCTTCTAGGACAAAAAATAAAACAAAAAATAGCTTTGCCTATTGGCAAAGCTTATTTTAATTGTCTTCGTCTGGTGTCAAAATCATCGGAATAATAATTGGTTCGCGCTCGGTACTTTCGTAGAGGAAAGGACGTAAGGCGTTGACGATAGCACCGTTGACAGACTGGATATTGGCATCCTTATTTTTGAGGGCAATGCGGATGGCATTGAAAAGGAGACGCTGGCTTTGGCGAATCAAATCACCAGACTCACGCATATAGATGAAGCCGCGGCTGAGAATATCTGGTCCTGCTAGAATCATTTGTGATTCAAAGTCGACAGTAGCGACAGCTAATACGACACCATCCTCTGATAGATCTTTACGGTCACGTAAGACGGCAGCACCAATTTCGCCAATGCGGTTTCCGTCGACATAAATATCTTGAGCGTTGAAGCTACCAGCTATACGAGCTGAATCAGCTGTTAATGCTAAGACGTCACCATTGCTCATGATAAAGATATTATCCTTTGGAACTCCCGTATCAACAGCTAGACCGGCATGGAGTTTTTGCATGCGGTACTCACCGTGGACAGGCATGAAATATTTTGGTTTAATCAAGCGGAGCATCAGTTTTTGCTCTTGTTGACCACCGTGTCCGGAGGTGTGTATGTTGTTAATCTTACCGTGGATAACTTCTACACCAGCCTCAGAGATAATATTGATTAGTTTATTTACACTAGTAGTGTTACCAGGAATTGGGCTAGAGGAGAAGATGACAGTATCCCCAGGCTGTAGCTGAACCTGACGGTGAGTTCCATTAGCAATGCGAGACAAGGCTGCCATAGGTTCCCCTTGGCTTCCTGTACACATGATTAAAACTTCACTGGCAGGATAGTCCTTAATCTCATTGGGTTCGATAAAAGTATCTTTTGGCACTTTTATGTATCCAAGTTCAATCCCGTTGATAATGGCTTTCTCCATGGAGCGACCAAAAACAGCAATTTTACGTCCAGCTTTGACTGCGGCTTCTGCAGCTTGTTGGAGACGGAAGATATTAGAGGCAAAGGATGCAAAGATAATACGTCCGTGGATGCCTTCGATAATCTTCATGATGGACTGACCAACAACTTTTTCGGAATTTGTAAAGGTTGGAACTTCAGCGTTGGTAGAGTCGGATAGGAGGCAGAGTACGCCTTCTTCTCCTAGAGCTGCCATGCGGTGCAGGTCAGCAGGCTCACCAACGGGAGTAAAGTCAAACTTAAAGTCACCGGTACAGACAATCTTTCCTTGAGGTGTATGGATAACAATCCCCAAGGGCTCCGGAATAGAGTGAGTCGTCCTAAAGAAAGTCGCTTTTAAGTTTTTAAATGTTAACTCAGTGTTCTGATTGATTTCATAGAGTTTGGCATCACGTAGGAGGCCATGTTCTTCTAACTTGCCACGGATGAGCGCCAGTGCTAAAGGACCGGCATAGATAGGGACATTAGCTTGTTTTAGTAAGAAGGGAATACCGCCGATATGGTCTTCGTGACCGTGAGTAATCAACACACCTTTGACACGGTCAATATTTTCTACAATGTAGGAGTAGTCAGGGATAACGTAGTCGATCCCAAGTAGATCATCTTCTGGAAACTTAATACCAGCATCAACGATAATAATCTCGTCTTGATATTCGATTCCGTAGGTGTTTTTACCAATTTCCCCTAGACCACCAATAGCAAAAACGCCAACTTCATTTGGTTTCAAAGTATAGGACATGGTTTAAAACTCCGTTACTTCAAAGATGCCTGACTCTTTTTCATATTCTAAGTGTTTGTCAGACAAAAGTTCGATAAATTCGATGTTATAGCTTGTATTTTCTTCTACAAGTTTCCGAGCCTGGATGCGTCCTTCTAGTTCATTGCTAGCGTCAATATCTAAATAAAGAGAACGAGTGTTCTCACGACGTGGGCTACGGTCTTTTGTTTCTTGGTAAAAAACTTTGTAAATCATTACATTTCCTTTCATATTTTCATGATTAACCTGCAGAAAACAACAGCTGATTAGCTGTTTTCTTTTATTCAATTCTGAGTAGTAGATTAATCCTGATTCGTTACAATTATAATGATTATAACATAAAATAAGGGAATAGTAAAAGGTGGAGATAAGAAAATGTAAGAGTGATTTAGTCTGAAAGCATTCGGATTCCATATTCCTGAAATGCCTGTTCCGGATACTTTTAATCTTATGATAGATAGCCGTGCTTGCGGTACCAATCTACCACGTCAGCTAAGCTTTCTTCGAGAGGGCGATGCTGTCCGCCTAGCTCGCTCTCGGTTTTGGCAAAGCTAAAATTACTTTTGAGATATTCTTCGGCCATGAGATGAGCGAGCTCATTGGTAACCAAAATTGGTTTTTTGGTGAGCCGGTGGTAGAGCTCACTTGCTTGGGCATAGATTTTGACGAAAAGAGGGGAGATCTTGCGCTTGGGGGCGGGAACGCCAGTGATTTTTTCCAGTATTTGGTACAATTCTGTCATGGTCACTTGCCGTCCAACTGCCAGATAGCGCTCCTTTGAGCGTCCGTATTTCATGGCGCGTAGATGAATATCTGCTACATCTCTAGCATCCACCATATTATAGCTAGCCTTTAAGATACCTGGAAGTTTTTGCTCTACAAAATTGATAATCAGCTGCCCACTGGAGGTCGGACCAAGGTCTCTAGGACCCAACATTACACTCGGCAAGATAAAGCAACCGAAAACATCTGAATGCTTGTCCAAGAAATCACGAACGGCCTCTTCACTCAAAATCTTGCTGCGATAGTAATCAAAAGGAGTATCTTTTGAGCGAGACATGCTTTCATCGATTAGCTGATTGGCCTCACCTTCCAGTACGACACAGGAGGAAGTATGTACAAATTGGCGGATACCAGCCTCGTAAGCAGCTTCTAGGAGGTTATTTGTGCCTATAATATTAGTGTCGTAGAGCTCCTGCCAGTGCTTGCCGCCTTTATAATTATCGCGGAAAAAAGCAGCGGTATGAAAGAGGCTGTCGCAGCCTGCTAGATAGTCACGATAGCTTTCGGGCTCTAAAATATCCCCCTTGACAATCTGGATAGGCAGGTCGGCAAATTGTTTGCGCGCTTTTTCCTCGGAGCGAACGAGAGCGGTCACTTGAATGTTTTCTTTTAGCAGAGCACACACGAGATTATTTCCTAAAAGACCGGTCGCACCAGTCACAAAAGCGTGGGTCATTGTTCTAGCTGGTTTTTGATTTGTAGGGTTTGGGGTCATCCGTTTTTCCTCCTTTTGCAAATAGATGATATATCATCTATTTAAGATTTTATATTTTTTAACTAAAATTGTCAACAATTTACCTAATCTAGTGTAAAATAGTATAGAAGTGATTTTTGAAAGGAGAGCAGCGTGGTAGCAGAAGGAATTCGATTTGGCTATTTGTTTAGAAGTGCAGAGAGCTTAGCGACGAGAGAATATGGGAAGTTGCTAGAGCCTTTGGGAATTACGCCCAATCAAAGCGAGGTCTTGCTCGTTTTGGGCGAACATGCTCCGCTGTCTCTCAAGGGCTTGGGGGAATTCCTGATTTGTGAGGAAAAAAGCCCTAGTCGCTTGGTGCAGGCTTTGATTAAAAAAGGCTTGGTCAAGAAGGAAATTTCTAGCAAGGACAAGCGCAGTTCTCGCTTGAGCTTGACTGCTGCTGGAGCGGATTTGCTGCCCAAGATTGCTGAGCAAGAAGCGATTTTTGGAAAACACTTGGCGCAGCAAGTGCCTAATTTGGAGGCTTTTAGCCAGATTTTAGAGGAATTTTTGGTAGATAGTTTCTACGAAGACAAATTAAAACGCCGCTCACTTTGGCGGCAAGAGGAAAAATAGAGGATAAGCATGAAGATTGCAGCTTTTGATACGTCAAGTAAGGCGCTGACGCTCGCGATTTTAGAGGACGAGACCTTGCTGGCGCAGATGACTTTAAATATAAAGAAAAACCACAGCATTACCCTGATGCCGGCTATTGATTTTCTGATGAATAGTCTGGACATGAAGCCGACGGATTTGGATCGTATCGTAGTTGCTCAGGGTCCGGGCAGCTACACAGGTCTGCGAATGGCGGTGGCGACAGCCAAGACTCTGGCCCATACCCTCAAGATTGAGCTGGTTGGTGTGTCTAGTTTGCTGGCTTTAGTCCCAGAGCAGGCGGAAGGCTTGGTCATTCCTATCATGGATGCCCGCCGCAATAATGTTTATGCTGGCTTTTACCAGTCTGGTCAGGTTGTACGGCCGGAAGCTCACCTGCCTTTGGCAGAGGTTTTGGAAATAGCTGGCGCTACTAACCAGCCGGTCACCTTTGTCGGAGAAACGACAGCTTTTGTGGAGCAGATTGAAGCGGCTCTTCCTCAGGCTGCCATTCAGCCGACCTTACCAGACGCAGCAGCTATTGGTCGTCTCGGTTTAGACCTGCCAGCCCAGTCCATTCATGACTTTGTTCCTAACTATCTCAAGCGAGTAGAGGCTGAGGAAAACTGGCTCAAGACCCATCAGGAATCCAGTGATTCTTACATTCAGCGCCTATGATTGAGATGAGAAAATGGAGCGCCAGCTCGGATGTGGACGCGGCAGCTCTTGCAGAAAAGCTGGAAGAGCTCCTACTTGCAGTCTATGGAATTAGCCCCTGGGCGATGGGGCAAGTGGAAGAGGTTCTGCGTTCGGATGTGAACAGTTGTATGCTAGCAGAAGATGGGGAACAGCTTGTCGGCTTTTTAGTCTGGCAGGAGACAGACTTTGAAGCAGAAGTCCTGCAGATTGCTGTATTGCCTAGCTATCAGGGGCAGAAAATCGCGACAGCCTTGTTTGACTTTTTGCCAGCAGATAAAGAAATTTTCCTCGAAGTGAGGGTGTCCAACAAGCCAGCTCTGCTATTTTACAAAAAAGAAAAATTTGAAGAAATCGCGCGGCGGAAGGCCTACTACCATGCGCCGGTGGAAGATGCGATTGTCATGAAAAGAGAGATCCATGAAAGATAGATATATTTTAGCTTTTGAGACATCTTGCGACGAGACCAGTGTGGCGGTTCTGAAGAATGAGACGGAGCTTTTGAGCAATGTCATTGCCAGCCAGATTGAGAGTCACAAGCGTTTTGGCGGAGTGGTACCGGAAGTGGCCAGCCGTCACCATGTGGAGGTCATTACGGTTTGCATTGAGGAGGCCTTGGCAGAAGCAGGGATTAGCGAAGAGCAAGTCACAGCAGTGGCCGTTACCTACGGTCCTGGTCTGGTTGGGGCGCTTTTGGTTGGCTTAGCCGCGGCCAAGTCCTTTGCTTGGGCTCATAATATTCCCCTGATTCCAGTCAATCATATGGCCGGGCACCTGATGGCAGCCCAGAGTGTGGAGCCCTTGGAGTTTCCCTTGCTGGCTCTTTTGGTCAGCGGCGGTCATACTGAGCTGGTCTATGTCAGTCAGGCTGGTGATTATAAGATCGTAGGAGAAACCCGTGATGATGCGGTCGGTGAAGCCTATGATAAGGTCGGTCGCGTTATGGGGCTGACCTATCCAGCAGGCCGGGAAATCGATCAGCTGGCTCATGAGGGACAGGATATTTATGATTTTCCTCGGGCCATGATCAAGGAGGACAATCTGGAATTTTCTTTTTCCGGTCTTAAGTCGGCCTTTATCAACCTACATCACAATGCCCAGCAAAAGGGAGAGGTCTTGTCTAATCAAGACCTGTCAGCAAGCTTTCAGGCAGCGGTCATGGATATTCTCATGGCCAAGACTAAGAAAGCGCTGGAAAAATATCCAGTCAAGAATCTGGTCGTGGCGGGCGGTGTTGCTGCTAACCAAGGTTTAAGAGAACGCTTGGCAGCTGAGATCCAAGATGTTAAGGTGATTATTCCGCCTTTGCGTCTTTGTGGTGATAATGCTGGTATGATTGCCTATGCTAGCGTTAGCGAGTGGAATAAGGAAAACTTTGCTGGACTAGATCTGAATGCAAAACCTAGTCTAGCATTTGAAATGATGGAGTGAAGGAGAAGCATGGGAGGACAAACATTTAAGCAAGGAGCACAGGCTGCTATTCCTACTGCCTTAGGTTATGTCAGTATTGGTCTAGCTTGTGGGATTATGGCTGCACCTTATATGAACCCCTTTGAAATGGGTCTGATGAGCCTTTTGGTTTATGCCGGCAGTGCTCAGTTTGCCATGATTGGTTTATTTGCTCAAGGAGCTCCTATCTTGTCTATTACTCTGACAGTCTTTTTAATTAATTTACGTTTGCTTTTGTTGAGCTTACATGCTTCGACTATCTTTAGAGATTTTAGTATGGTGCAAAATATCGGCATGGGTAGTCTTTTAACAGATGAGACTTATGGTGTTTTGATGGGAGAGCGAGTACATAGCCAACAGATTTTACCTCAATGGATGCATGGAAATAACCTACTGAGTTATGTAGCGTGGTTTGTTGGTACAGTGCTTGGTACCGCCCTAGGTGGCCTCTTGCCAAATCCTGAAAACTTTGGATTGGACTTTGCTTTAGTTGCCATGTTTATTGGAATTTTTGCATCTCAGTTTGAGATTATGCTACGCCGAGTAAAAATCAATAAACTTTTTATAGTCTTGACTGTTGTAGGATGTTCCTATCTTTGTTTGACAATCTTGGTTCAAAATTCTTTGGCCGTTTTATGTGCAACTTTATTGGGCTGTACAGTGGGGGTGCTATTAGATGATAAGTAACTACATTTTGATGGCTATTATTTTTTCGGGTTTAGCGACTTGGTCGTCTAGGATTATTCCCTTTGTCTTAGTAAAATATCGTGGACTTCCGCCAGTTGTAGAACGTTTTTTGAAATATTTGCCGGTTTCTATTATCTTTGCTTTGATTTTATCGAGTGTGAGTAATGCTCAGATTGGTCAGTTTCCTAGCTTCAAGTGGCTGGACTTAGTAGTTGTTTTCCCGACGACTTATGTAGCATTTAAGTATAAAAATCTCATCCTAACGGTTATTTTTGGAGTTATTCTGATTGCCTTATTACGATTTGGAGTACAATTTTTATAAGATATCAATAAAATTCTTCTATCTTTCTAGAAGGATTTTTAATTTATAAGAATTGTCAGAAAATCTCATAAATGTGCTATAATGAAGATAGTAGATACTAGGAGGTGTATCATGGCAGAAGCAGGTCATAAATTTTTAGCAAAATTAGGAAAGAAACGCCTTCGTCCAGGTGGTAAGCTAGCTACTGATTGGCTGATTGAACAAGGGCAATTCTCTAGTGATAAGAAGGTACTGGAAGTAGCTTGTAACATGGGAACAACAACGATTGAGCTAGCTAAAAAATATGGCTGCCAGATTACAGCAGTGGATTTAGATACCAAGGCACTGGCGCAGGCGCACCTTGCAGCAGCAAAGGTAGGGGTAGAGGAGTTTGTGACTTTTGAAAAAGCCAATGCTATGAAACTTCCCTACGAAGATGATACTTTTGACATTGTTATTAATGAAGCCATGCTGACTATGCAGACAGAAAAAGGAAAAGCCAAGTGTATGGAGGAGTATTATCGTGTACTGAAGCCAGGCGGTGTTCTTTTGACTCATGATGTTATGCTCAAACAAAAAGATGAGGCTGTACGGGTAGAACTGTCTCGTGCGATTAATGTGAATGTCGGTCCTTTGACAGAAGGTTCTTGGATTCAACTCGCACGTTCTCATCGATTTGACCGAGTGGACACTTTTGTTGGGGAGATGACTTTAATGAGTGTGAGCGGAATGATTTACGATGAAGGTCTAGGTGGCACCTTGAAGATATGTTTTAATGCTCTAAAAAAGGATAATTATAGTCAATTCATGAAAATGTTTAAGATGTTTCAAAAAAATCAGGAAAAGCTGGGCTTTATTGCTATGGCTTCTTGGAAATAGAGAATTAACTTTCTGGACTAGATCTAGGAGGTTAATTTTTTGTTGGGATACTTGACATCTTTTATGAAACTTGTTATACTTTTTCCAAAATATTCAATGTTGATTATAGGTGTGAGATGATGACAAAATTATTAGTATTAGCTATCTTGGATATGAAAGCAATGTCGGGATATGATATTCAGCAAATGATGCAGACGACAGATGCTCAAAGATGGGGAGCTGTTCAAGTAGGCTCTATCTATCATGCTCTAAAGAAATTAGAGCATGAAGGATTTATTACTATTTCTAGTGTCGAGCAGACAGGTCATCGCCAAAAAGTGGTTTATCAGATAACAGATCAGGGGAGAGTTTATTTAAAAGAACTTATTCGTGAAGCTTTAGAAAGTCCAGTCCTTACTTATCCTTCGGCTTTATATGCTGGTTTGTCTTTTTATGAGCAATTATCAGATGATGAGGTGAGCTTAGCCCTGCAGGAGCAGGAAAATAAGTTAGATCGGGAAGAAATGATTATTTTACAGGGATGGGAACAAAAGCGAGAAGCGTTGAACAATCAAATATCGCCTATGGTACAACTAATTTTTGATCATATGTTGGCGATGGTTCGTGCCCAACGAGATTTTATCAAGCAGGCTCAAGACTATTTGCAAACTGAAGAGGAGTAGAGGGTTAGAAAACATTCTAACTCTTAAAAACTACTCTTATATTCAATATAGAATATACAACAAGGAATAAAAATGAATGATTATCAAAAAAGGATGCTGTTGTTTCAGAGTTTTAAGCAGTTAACTGAAATGATTGTTATCGGTGGTGGGGGGAAGCTAGCAGCGGTGGTTTGACAATACAATCTAAAAATTTATATATTGAAAGGAATCACTATGAAAAAACAAGAAAATTTAAATACCAATCGAAAAAAAGCTTTATTTGTTGTTGCTTTAGCCGTTTTTACAGACATGTTTATTCATGGTATGATTGTGCCAATCCTACCAATTTACGCAGCTTCTTTAGGGATTTCCCAGACAGCTTTGGGCTTTCTATTTGGAAGCTATGCTTTAGCCCTATTAATCACAACTCCTATTTTTGGAATGATTTCTGATAAGCTTGGCCGTAGAGGGCCGATGCTTTGGGGAATTCTTGGTTTGGCAGCTGCAACTCTACTCTTTGCTTTTGCAAATACTTTTTGGTTTTTGCTTTTAGCTCGTATTTTACAAGGCTGTGCTGCTGCAATCACATGGACAGCTGGTTTGGCTCTCTTGGCAGATTTTTATCCATCTGAAGAGAGAGGTCAAGCTATGGGAATTGCCTTATCAGGTCAAGCTATGGGGATTCTTGTTGGCCCAAGTCTGGGTGGCTGGCTCTACCAAATCGGTGGGTATATGTTTCCATTTTTTGTAGCAGCAGGTATGGCTGTTTTAGATGGTTTGCTGCGTCTTCTTTTATTGAAAGAAGAGCCGCATAGAGGGAAACAAACAGAACAACAGCCATTTGAGCTGTTAAGAAATCAGCAGTTTCTATTGATAGTCGGCGCTGTCATGATTGGTGCTGCGGTTCCAAGTGCCCTGCAGCCGACTTTACCCGCTAGATTTGAAGCGGTATTTCAGGCTACACCACTTGTTATAGGATTACTTTTTGCTGTGCCTACGATTGCTTATGCAGTCATTGCTCCTCTGATTGGGAGACTCTCTACAAAATTAGGTCATGCAAGGATGACTGTTCTAGGTTTCATTATCACTGCGCTAGCTATGGCATTTGTCACTCTTCCTAGTAATATCTATTTAGAAATAGCCGCTTTGAGTCTGATTGGCATCGGTATGGGAATGATTCTTGCACCGAGTCTGCCTCGTATGGCTGATTTAGCTCAGGAAAAAGAAAATGCAAGCTATGGTTTCACATTTGCGATTTATAATACAGCTTATTCTGTCGGCATGATGATGGGCCCTGTATTGAGTGGTCTTTTATCTGAAAACTTTGGTCTACAATGGGCTTATGTTATTTTGGCAGGTGCTATCGTTCTTTATATGATAGTTTTTGCAAGTCGCTTAAATCATTAAAAAGGAGGTTTCGTTTTGAAAGAATATAAAAAACTTCAGCAGCTATTGCTGTCTATAGATGGGCAAAGCTACTCAGGTTATAAAAGAATAAAAGGTTTTTATCAGTTTCCTGATTATATTTTAGCGATTGATCATGTTCAGGTAGATCCTTACGCTCCACCATCAAAGATGAGAATTCTTATACAGCGTGAAACAGTGGACATTCCCAAAGAGTACATCAATCAAAAGAATAAGAGAATTGCTGTTTCGGATTTTTTAACACGAAACTTTTATAAACAAAGCCAAAAATTTAATCATTCAGTAAAAGGGACAGGTACCAGCGGTCTCATTATGATTGACCGCTGTGGCCAAGAAATGTTGGAGCGAACAGCTGTTTTAATAAAAGATAATCAGATTGAAGTTCGTTTTGAAGTTGGTCTACCGGCTGCTGGGAGACGCATTTTAGGAAAAGCGGCAAATCGAATTTTTCAAGATATTCTTCCAGAAATCATTAAGCAAGCTCTTTTCTATCGTCATCTAAATCAGACAGCTTTACGAACTCAGATTGATCTTATTTTGGATCAAAAATATCTCAGAGAAGAATTACCTAAACAAAATTCAGTCGCGTTTATAGCAAATGGATCAATTTTACCAAGAGAAAGCGGAATTTCAGATAAGCCTTTGATAGGAGCCAAACCTTTTCAAAGTCCGGCCAATCTGGAAATAGAATTTCATTTACCAAGCGGAAAAACTGTGACTGGAATGGGCATAAAAAAGGAATTACCTTGCTCGTGGGTGGTGGTTTTCACGGAAAGTCGACAGTTTTGCAGGCACTTGAACGTGGTGTTTATAACCATATTCCCAATGATGGTCGTGAATTTGTACTAACGGTTTCTGATGCAGTAAAAATTCGTGCAGAAGATGGCCGCTCTATTCAAAAGGTAGATATCAGTCCCTTTATTAATCATTTGCCTGGTAATAAAGATACAAAACAATTTTCAACCATGAATGCCAGCGGCAGTACTTCGCAGGCTGCGAATGTTGTGGAAGCATTGGAAGCTAGGGCATCTTTGCTTCTCATTGATGAAGATACATCGGCTACGAATTTTATGATTCGTGATAGAAGGATGCAGCAGCTGATTGTCAAAGAAAAAGAACCAATCACACCTTTTGTTGATAGAGTACAATCCCTCTATAAAGATTTAGGAGTATCAACTATTTTAATTATTGGCGGCTCAGGCGATTATTTTGAAAATGCTGACAGAGTTATTATGATGGATGAATACCTACCTAAAGATGTCACGGCTAAGGCAAAAAATATTGCAGCAGCTGATTCTTATAATCGGGAAGATTCTGTGGAACCCTTTGAAATCCTTAGTAGGCGGGTTCCTCTTAGTTCTAGTTTCCCTTTATCTGGTAAGGAAGATCGTCTAAGAGCCAAGGGAAGATTGCATCTTCTTTATGGCTGGGAAACGATTGATTTATCTGGGTTGGAGCAGTTAGTCGATGACAGTCAAACGAATGCTCTTGCTGTTATGTTAGCCTATTTTAAAAATCATTTTTTAAATGACCATTCTTCTTTATCAGAAGCGATTGAACAACTTTATCAACACATTGAAAATTTTGGATTAGATGCTGTCTCACCTTATACTGGACATCCTGGCAACTTAGCTTTGCCAAGAAAACAGGAATTTTATGCTATGATTAATCGTTATCGAGGTTTGAAAATAAAGTAACATGTAGAAAAATTTTTTAAAATTTGCCCTTCCCTGAGGTCATAGTATATACTAGTTAGGCAAGGAGGCAATTACATGTACCATATCAAAAAAGCTGCCCAGCTTTCGGGTGTCTCTGTCAAAACCCTACATCATTACGATAAAATCGGGCTTTTAGTACCCGCCAAATCAGAAAATGGCTACCGAACCTATAGTCAAGCTGATTTAGAGCGCCTACAAGTCATCCTTTACTATAAGTACTTGGGCTTTTCCTTGGAGAAAATAGCAGAGCTGCTGAGTCAGGATGAACAGGCTTTATTGCCGCATCTGGTTAGGCAGTTAGAGTATCTGCAGCAGGAAAGAGATCGCTTGGATACCTTGATTTCCACCTTACAAAAAACCATCCAAGACGAAAAGGGAGAAAGAAAGATGACAATGAAAGAAAAATTCGCAGGTTTTACCTACGAAGACAATCACAAATACCATCAAGA
Organism: Streptococcus sp. oral taxon 056 str. F0418; assembly: GCF_000220065.1. Classification (GTDB taxonomy): domain Bacteria; phylum Bacillota; class Bacilli; order Lactobacillales; family Streptococcaceae; genus Streptococcus. The sequence goes on from NZ_AFQU01000001.1 coordinate 1,435,850, forward strand.
TGCTGTCGAAGAATACGGTCGAGAAGTCATGTCAGAAGCATTGGCTCGTCAAAATGGACGGGAAGAAGAATCTGCCGCAGCTTTCAATCAAGTTTTTCAAAGTCTAGCAGAGAACATGCAACAAGGCTTGCCGATTGAAGCAGCAGAAAATCAGGAGCAGGCAGCGCGTCTCTTACAAGCCATTCGCACTTACGGCTTTGATTGCTCATTACAAGTCTTTGCCCACATCGGTCAAGGATATGTCTATAACCCAGAGTTTAAGGAAAACATCGACAAATTTGGAGTTGGCACAGCTCAGTACACATCAGATGTGATTGCAGCTTATGTACGAAGGAATGTAGAATAAAAACTGGCGAGGATTTTCCTCGACCAGTTTTTTAATGATTTTAATCCTTTAAATAGTTTGTTAATCACTCATAATGCAAGCTCCCTGCTACCCAGCCAGTGCAGAGGGCAGATGTGATGTTGAAGCCGCCCGTATGGGCATTGATGTCTAAGACCTCTCCAGCAAAGTGGAGGCCAGGAACCAGTTTGCTTTCTAGGGTTTTGGGATTGATTTCTTTGAGGCTGACGCCACCTTTGGTTACAAAGGACTTGGCTAGGGACATTTTGCCAGTGACAGGGATGGGTAGTTCTTTGATTTGTTTGATGAGAGCCTCTTTTTCACTGATATGGAGTTGTTTGGCTTTATCGGGGAATGGCTGCGCTAAAAAGTCTGCTAAGCGCTCAGGTAGGAGGATTTTCAGGCAGTTCTTCAGTGATTTTTCCCGATGTTCTTCTAAAAAGCCCGCCAAATCCTGCTGACTCATCTGTGGCAAAAGGTCCAGATAGATGGTTTCGCCACCCTTGACAAAGCTAGACAAGCGCAGGGCTGCCGGACCTGATAGACCAAAGTGGGTAAAGAGTAGGTCGTGAGTAATGCTATGCTTGCTGTAGCTTAGGGTCACATCGTCCAGTGAAATCCCCTGAAGCGCTTTGTGGGGAAAGTCAGTTAGGAGAGAACTTTCAGCCGCTTCCAGGTCAGTCACCGTGTGCTTGAAGTGTCGGGCAATATCGTGACCAAATCCTGTCGAGCCAGTTGAAGGGTAGGACTTGCCACCAGTTGTCACAATCAATTTTTGACAGGTCCAAGTCTGATCGCTAGATCTGACAATGAAAAGATCATCAGTTTTTTTGACAGAGACGATTTCAGTATTGGTGATGACAGTGCCACCCAGCTCTGCAATTTTCTTTTCCAAAGCTTCGATAATAGTGCGGGACTTGTCTGTCGCTGGGAAAACACGGCCGTGGTCTTCAACCTTGAGTTTGACGCCGTTCTCAGTGAAAAAGTTGATGATGTCATGGTTGTCAAACTGTGAAAAGACGCTGTAAAGAAAGCGCCCGTTGCCTGGAATGCCAGCCATGAGATCATCCAAGTTTCCATTGTTAGTCACATTGCAGCGCCCGCCGCCTGTTCCGGCTAGTTTCTTGCCTAGTCGTTTATTTTTCTCAAGGAGCAGGGCCTTCTGTCCGTAGAAAGAACTGGAAATGGCAGCCATCATGCCAGCCGGTCCACCGCCAATGATGATTGTGTCGAAATGGTTCATTTGCTTTTTCCTTTCGTGGAGAGTGTTTTTTGTCTGTGAGTTGGTAGTCTTATAATGTTTTACTGTCTTGCAATCATTTTTGAACGATTGTAGCTAAGAATATCCAGGACTCTCAATCATTCGTTTTTTAATTCCTTTGCTAGACTAATCTGTCTCATTGTATCACAAAAAAGGGCAAAAAAGATAGAAGGCAGACTTAAAAAATATTGCGAAATTTGACAGGTAAGCCTTGATATGATAAGATTTAGGTATCTATATCTAGAAAAAGTTTTTGAGGAAATTATGGCAATTGAAAAGACAGTCAGTGAGTTAGCTGAGATTCTCGGAGTTAGTCGTCAAGCGATTAACAATCGTGTCAAGGCGCTTCCGCCGGAAGATACTGAAAAGAACGATAAAGGGGTCACAGTAGTGACCCGTAGTGGTTTGATTAAGCTGGAAGAAATCTATAAAAAGACTATTTTTGAAGATGAGCCGGTCAGTGAAGATGTTAAGCAGCGAGAGCTGATGGAAATTTTGGTAGATGAGAAGAATGCTGAGATTGTGCGTCTCTATGAACAGCTTAAGGCCAAGGACAGCCAGCTAGCTAAAAAAGATGAGCAGCTGCGTATCAAGGATGTTCAGATTGCTGAAAAAGACAAACAGCTGGATCAGCAACAACAGTTGACAGCAAAGGCCATGAGTGAGCGTGAGACCTTGCTGTTGGAACTGGATGAAGCTAAAGAGCAAGCTCAAAAACAAGAGAATAAAGGCTTCTGGGCGCGTTTGCTTGGGAAGTAAAAAGAGGGCTGGGGCAGAATTGTCTCAGCCTTACCTTATTATGAAAAGAAAGGAACAGAATGAGACCACATAAGCTAGGTTTAAGGCGACTTTACCGAAATTTAGATCGAATATTATTACTATTTTTCATTGTATTTATGATGATGGAGTTTGCTTGGATACCTTTTACATCTTGGGCAGCTGAGTCACTTCTTAAGCAGACAGGTTATGAGTTCTTGTCTTACAATAATGCGGTGAGCGTTTTTTCAGCAAATTGGCTAGTGACGACTCAATTTGTGATCCTCTTTTTAGTAAATTTATTGGTTGCTTATTCTCAAATTGGAATAATCTTTATGGGGGTTCGCAATCTATTAGACGAAGAAGAACGCACTCATTTTGGTTTTCTCAAAGCGACTTTTCGTGATAGCTGGGTAATGTTGTTGCGAGCAAGGCCCAGTAAGGTTCTCTTTATTGTTTGCTATATGGGAATTCTATTTCCTTTTATGCGACAAATTTTGAAGATCTATTATCTAAATAAGCTATTAATTCCAGACTTTATTGTGACCTATCTGGAAAATCAGTATTATTTAGGTATTGCTATCAGCATCTTCGTTCTTATTTTATTTCTAATTGCTGTGCGCTTGATGTTTGCAGTTCCTAAAATTTTCTTAGAAAAGATACCCGTTCGTAAGGCCATCCAGTTTAGCTTGGATAAGACGCGAAAACGACTGCTCCATTATTCTTGGCACTTGTCTTGGATTATTTTTAAAAGTCTCTTTATTTATGCTTTTTCTATTTTAATGCTAATCTTCTTACAGCATTATGCTGATACTCAGTCTAATATGATTAGCCTTGGAATTGGGATTTTTAACTTTATTTTGATGAAATTAGCTTATTATTTTATGTTGAGCTATTTTCTGATCAAATTCCTTTCTTTTTTGACGGACAAAGCTTTAGCCGATTATCCTCAGAAAAAAGGGAGTCCTTGGTTGCGAGGTTTTGTTTTACTGATATCCTGCTTGGTATTTGCAGCAGAAGGCTTGATTTATTTGCATTTTCCTTTGCAAACGATTCCGAAAACCATCTCGCACAGAGGAGTTTCAGATGGAAATGGTGTGCAAAACACAGTTGAGTCGTTAGAAAAGACGGCTCTACTCAAGCCAGATTATGTCGAAATGGATGTTCAGGAAACGAAGGATGGGCAGTTTGTCATGATGCACGATACGACTCTAAAAAATTTAGCTGGTATAGATAAACGCCCTCAAGAGTTAACCCTGGCGGAATTGACTGCGTTGGATATTTACGAGAATGGCTATCGGACTAAAATATCTAGTTTTGATACTTATTTAAAACGAGCGAATCAACTGGGCCAAAGGCTTTTGATTGAAATAAAAACGAGTAAGCTAGATTCTAGTGATATGATGGATCGTTTTTTGAAAAAATATGCGGCAACGATAAAAATTTATGGTCATCAAATGCAATCTTTAGATTACCATGTGATTGATAAAGTGTTGGATTATGATAAGGATATACAAGTCTTCTTTATCTTGCCTTATAATACGATTTTTCCTCGTACTCAGGCATCAGGCTATACGATGGAATATTCGACGTTAGATGATAATTTTGTCAATAAAATATGGCAATCGGATAAGTACCTCTATGCTTGGACGATTAATACAGAAGATGCAACAGCGAAATCCTTTAGATTAGGAGTAGATGGGATTATCACAGATGATGTTTCCTATATCCAAAACTCGATTAAAGAGCTAAAAGATAATCCTAAATATGCTACTTTGCTAGAAAATAAGGCAAAGGATCTACTTAATTTTCCTGGTAATTAAGAGAGTGGGACAGAAATCGGTAATTCGTCAGAATTCGATTTCGTCGTCCCACCTCCGCACAGTTGAGTAGGGCTGTAAAAGCTGATGAAATCAGCGTAGTAGAGCCCACTCAACCACTGCGTCTTGCTCGACAATCCAAAGACAATTGAGAGGCTAGGACTTTTGTCCCAGCCTCTTTCTGCTTAAAATGGTAATTTTCCTGCGAATGCGCCCATTTTCTTTTTAGTTGCCTCATCGATTTGTTCAAGTGCATGGTTCAGAGCTTGAACAGTCATATCAGATAGGGTTTCAAGGTCATCTGGGTCAACAACTGCAGCCTGGAAATCAATCTTGACGACTTTTTTATCGCCAGTCAAAGTTGCAGTGACTAAATCTTGAGCAGATTTTCCGATAAATTGTGTTGCAGCTAATTCTGCTTGGTTTTGTTCCATTTGTTTTTGAAGTTTCTGTGCTTGTTTCATCACTGATTGCATGTTCATCATCTTATTTTTGTCTCCTTTTATTAAGGGTGAAGCCTTGTTTGTTTTCTCTTGACTATTTTACCATATCTGGTAAATCTAAGCTAGATTTTTCTAGGTCAATGGTCAGTTTGTAATCTGTCTTATCCCGTACAGTATGTTCAAAGTCTGTTGTGTAAAGTACGAGGCGTAATTTGGCACCTTTTGCCATCTTGTAAATAGTTGGTTGAAGTTCAAAAGATAGCTCCATCCATTGATTAGGGATGACTTCTTCAACAGTTAAGAGTTCTGTCCTATTTTGCAGGTTAAGGAAGCCTTTAGTGATGACACGATGTGGTGTATCTGCAAAAGGTAACTCCATTAGATTATCCAGCATATAGTAGCGACCATTATCCATGGCTCTGGGCTCTATTGGGCTAGGAATTGGCGTGAGTCGTTTTGTAGAGCCATAGTCCAAAAGTTGTGCAGAAATTAGCCCCTTATTTGTGCTTGATTTGAGATGAAGGTTGAGTCTGACGGACCCATTAATAAATAGGTCATCTTCTAGTGGTAGATCAATGGTGATTTGTTGTGCTTTGTCTTCAAACAGCTCATTTTTAAAGATTTGATAGCTTTTTGCAAAGCGATTGTAGTCTTCGTCAGAATAATGATTTTGGATCTCTTGAGAGCCTTTACCAAGATGGAAATGAGCGTAGTTCTCTTGATTTCCAAAATCGTCTAGGCTCATCCAGTTTTGCGCCTGGCTATTGTCTTGCCAGATAACAGGTGGTAAGTCAAAGCTGGATGAATAGTTTAGTAATTTTTTAGATAAAAGGGCATTCATGCTTTCACGGAAGTCAATGGATTGCCAGTTATTCATGTAGACGTGAGCACCATTATGGAAGAAAAGATGCTTTTTGATGTGAGATGGCAGAGCATGAAACATCTGGTAGACATGGAGTGGCTTGACATTCCAGTCTTGGGAGCCGTGAGTGAAGACAACCTCTGCTTGAACCTTATCTGCATGGATCAGATAATTTCGATCATGCCAGAATTGGTTGTAGTCTCCAGTTTCCCTTTCTAAGTCACGCCTTTGCTTATCTAGACTTGCTTGGTAGGTATCGTTATGGCGCAAGTATTCGCCAGCTCTTAGGTTGCGAGAATAAGTTAGCTCAGTTAGAGATTCAAAGTCTTCTCCAGGATAGCCACCAGGACTAGTGACTAGACCATTTTCACGGTAGTAGTTGTACCAAGATGAAATACCAGCTTCAGCAATGATAACCTCAAGTCCATCTACACCAGTTGTGGCTAATCCGTTTGACATGGTTCCTAGGTAAGAAATACCAGTCGTAGCTACTTTTCCATTTGACCAAGTCGCTTTGATTTCTCGTTGGCGGCTATGATCAGTGAAAGCACGGCAACGACCATTAAGCCAGTCAATGACATTTTTGTAGGCTTCGATCTGGTGATAATCACCACTAGTCATCAATCCTTCAGAGTCCTTGGTTCCAACACCAGATACGTAGAGATTGGCAAAACCACGCGGAAGCAAATAATCATTGAGGGTATAAGTGCCTATATGGCCCAGCTTTTCTTCAGATGTCTCAACCAAGTTTGCCTGTCCTTGGGATTCGACTGTTTGGATGATTGACTCTTGAAGCGTAATTTTTTTAGGTGTTTTGCAAGCTAAGTCTACATTCATATTGTGGAGTGCTTTATCACTTGCTTTGTCATTAGTCCCTTGATGATAGGGGCTAGCTGTCATGACTGCTGGGATATTTCCTTCAAATCGAGGGCGAATAATACTGACTTTTATCAGATCAGGTCGCCCATCGCCATCTGTATCGACGCGAGACTCAACATAGACGACTTCACGGATAGCATCATGACTACTAAAAGTTGCGAGGCTCTTGCCGTTAAAATAGTGATATTGATTGTCTTCAGGGATTAATCCTTCACTGACCAGCTGATCAACTAAAATATTTCCAGATTTTGTTCGAGTATTGAGGAGATGGTATAGATTTTCAAGGTTATTTCCGTAAGTAATCGGGAAGTTAATCTCTTTACAGAAGTCTGCTACATTTTCAAAATCTACGAAGGGAGTGAAGCCCAAAAGCTGCAAAGCTATGGTGTAGAAAACCACATCTGTCAGTTCACGATTGGACTCAAAAAAAGTCAATAGATCAGTTTCATTGTCTGCTACCATGTTGGACAAAATAGTATCTATGTTTTGGTAGCCGAATAGAGCTCTTTTTAAAAAGAGTAGAAGATTCTCTTTTGGAGAGTTTGTTGCTTGGAAATCAAAGCCAAGATTGCTCAGTTCGGTTAACATGGTTTCTGTGGATGCTTTGGTATAGCTGTACTGATTATAACGCATGTTTTTACTCCTTTTTTGTATTTATCTAAAATTGACCTTTACATTCTCCATTATAACTGATACAATAAAGTTTGTCTAAAAATTTTATAAGGAGATTGAACACATGGATGTTACATGGATGGCGAAATACATCACAGAATTTCTGGGTACTGCCATTTTGATTATTTTAGGAAACGGTGCTGTTGCCAACGTTGAGTTGAAAGGCACTAAGGGTCACCAAAGTGGGTGGTTAGTTATTGCAGTTGGTTATGGAATGGGTGTTATGATCCCCGCTCTTATGTTTGGAAATGTTTCAGGAAATCACATTAACCCAGCTTTCACCTTAGGTTTGGCTGTTAGTGGTTACTTTGAATGGGGACATGTTGCTCCTTACATTGCAGCTCAGATTTTGGGAGCGATGTTTGGACAAGCTCTTGTGGTTGCGACTCACCGTCCTTACTATTTAAAAACTGACAATGCAAATCATATCTTAGGAAGTTTCTCAACTATTTCAAGCCTCGACCATGGAACACCTGAGTCTCGTAAAGCAGCAACTATTAATGGTTTTATAAATGAGTTTGTTGGTTCATTTGTGCTTTTCTTTGCAGCTCTCGCTATGACAAAGAATTATTTTGGTGCAGAAGTTGCTAAGTTTGCAACAACTCAAGGCGTAGATGCTTCTACTATTCAAGGTAAAGTACAAATTGGGCACTATGTCAACAGCGGTTTGGCTGTTTCTCACTTAGCGCTTGGTTTCCTTGTGATGGCTTTGGTGACTTCACTTGGTGGTCCTACAGGTCCTGGTTTGAACCCTGCACGTGACTTTGGTCCTCGTTTACTTCATGCTATCTTACCTAAATCAATCCTTGGTGAGCACAAAGGTGATTCAAAATGGTGGTATGCTTGGGTACCAGTCGTAGCACCTATCCTTGCAGGTATCACTGCTGTTATGTTATTTAAACTTATCTACGGATAATCAAGAGGGCGCAAGCCCTTTTTATTTTATTCTTTTAAATGAAAAGGCGAGATGGAGCATAAAATGAAAGCTAAGTATTTTGAGTGGGACCACTTAAATGGATGTAGATGATGCTTTTTTACTTTGAACTTATTTGATTATTAGCCAGGCCTGACTGCTATTTTGAAGAGAGGGCTGGGACTCATCAAAACTATTTACAGTATGAATTCGAATCTGCCAATGGTTTGGTTGTTGCCCACAATGTTTATTGTTGATTTACTAGTAGCAGGAATAACCTGCTACTTTTTGTTTAAGCTTGTGTTTGTTTTTCTCGAAATTTTGTATAATTATTTGTAAAATGAGCCAAAATTTTCTACAATAGAAGAGACTTGGAGGAATTTATGACAACGAATGATCAGATAATAAAGACAGTTCCAGTATTAAAAGTAAATAACCGTCGCTTAAATCTTGAATTTTATTGCCGCACATTGGGAATGAAAAACCTTCTGGAGGAGGGAGCGATTGTTAGTCTAGGGGATCAGACGAAGAGTGAAAAGCTTGTGATTGAAGAATCCCCAAGCATGCGTACACGTAAAGTAGAAGGACCGAAAAAAATTGCTCAAATCACCTTGAAAGTTGTGGATCCAAAAGAAATCGAAGCTTTGTTACATCAAGCGCCTCAAATTCATCAAATCTATAAAGGAAAGAAAGGCTATGCTTTTACAGCCATCTCTCCAGAAGGGGATTTTTTCTTTGTTCATGCAGAAGACGATGTAGCTACGTTAGAGGCTATCTCAGATTTGCCAGTATTTGAATTGCAGGAACATTTTGTTGGTTTAACTCAGTTTCACATTGAGGAAATTGTGCTGCATGTTCCAAATAAGGCAAAGGCAGAATCTTATTATCAAGCAATTAGCTTAACTCTTCCGCTTGCTTTTAAAGAAGAAATAGGACCAGATTTGTTGGTGAATAATGATATTACATGGGACTTGTCTATGTTAAAATTTTCTGTGGAATCGTTTGATGTAGATGAATTATCTGGTTTATTTGAAGAACGAGATTTATTTATACCAAAGTCTAAGAAGTTTCTTTTGACGACCGATGATAGTCGTATTGAATTGTGGTTTGAAAAGGCATGACAAAACAAAAGATTTTTGAGAAAATCGAAGACCAGATTGAACAAGGGATTTATCCTGGAGCGAGTCTGGCCTTGTACCAAGCTAGCCAGTGGCAGGAATCATATTTTGGTTTGGCTAATCCGCAAGAAAAAAAGCCACTCAAGCTGGTTTGGTCTATGACTTGGCTAGCGTCAGCAAGGTGGTCGGAGTCGGAACTCTGGCAGCCTTTTTGTGTGAGCAAGGCAAATTGGATCTGGATTTGCCCTTACAGCATTATTATCCGGCCTTTCATCGAGAAGATGTAACTGTGCGTCAGCTCTTGACTCACACATCAGGACTGGATCCCTTTATTCCCAATCGTGATCAGCTGACAGCTCCTGAGTTGAAAGCAGCGCTCAATCATTTGACGGTGCTTGAAGATAAGACCTTCCGCTATACGGATGTGAATTTTCTGCTCTTGGGCTTTATGTTGGAAGAGATCTATGGTCAAGCTTTGGATCAGATTTTTCAAAGTCAGATTTTCCAGCCTTGGGGTTTGGCTGAGACAGGTTTTGGACCAGTTCCAGGTGCTGTGCCGACCATTCGCGGTGTTCAGGATGGTCAGGTTCATGATCCCAAGGCGCGTGTTCTAGGCATTCATGCTGGCAGTGCTGGCTTATTTTCAACTCTCAGGGATTTGGAGATATTTCTGGAACATTATCTGGAGGATGACTTTGCGGCCAATTTGACCCAGAATTTTTCCAAGGAGCCAGGCAAAAGGCGCGGTCTAGCTTGGAACTTAGAGGGCAGCTGGCTGGATCACACTGGCTACACGGGAACCTTTATCATGTATAATCGCAAGGAGCAAAAGGCAGCTATTTTCCTGTCTAACCGGACCTATGAAAAAGACGAGCGAGCTCAATGGATCTTAGATCGTAACCAGCTGATGGATCTAATAAGAAAAGAACTTTAAAAAACTCCGGCTGTAAGCCCCGGAGTTTTATCATGTCTGCCTATAAAAATATCGGCCTCTAGCTCCAGTGATTTTCTCTTAATAAAAATCGCTTTTTTTGCTAAAGTATATTAAAATAAGATAGAGAGAATCTACAAACAAGAGAAGAATATGACAAAAGAAATTGGTGTCGGCAAGGCACATAGTAAAATTATTTTAATGGGAGAGCATTCGGTTGTCTACGGATATCCTGCCATTTCCCTGCCTCTTAATCGTATTGAAGTAACCTGTCAGGTCTTTCCGTCTGATCAAGTCTGGACCCTCTACGCCGATGATACGCTGTCTATGGCTGTTTTTGCCTGTCTAGAACATCTAGGCAGGCAAGGGGCTAAGATTCGCTGTCAGGTGGAGTCCATGGTCCCTGAGAAGCGGGGGATGGGGTCTTCAGCCGCAGTCAGTATTGCGGCTATTCGGGCGGTCTTTGACTACTTTGAAGAAGAGCTGGATGACCAGACGCTGGAAATTCTAGCCAATCGGGCGGAGATGATTGCCCATATGAATCCCAGCGGCCTTGATGCCAAGACCTGCCTCAGCGATGTGGCTATTAAGTTTATCCGCAATTTCGGTTTCAGTGAAATTGAGCTGGATCTGGGTGCCTTTTTAGTGATTGCAGATACGGGCATTCACGGCCATACCCGTGAAGCTATCCGTGCTGTAGAAAGTCAGGGTCAAAAGGCTCTGCCTTTGCTCCAAGAATTGGGGAATTTAACGAAAATCCTTGAGAAGGCTATTTCTATCAAGGACTTGATGACAATGGGACAAGCTATGACAAAAGCTCATGAGAAGCTAGCCAAGCTAGGAGTGTCTTGCCAGAAAGCAGATGAGCTGGTGGCGGCAGCGCTTGAAAATGGAGCTTTGGGTGCTAAAATGAGTGGCGGTGGCCTGGGTGGCTGTGTCATTGCTCTTGTAAGAGAAAAAAGTCAGGCGGAGGCCTTAGCCGCCTTATTGAGAGAGAAAGGGGCCATTAACACATGGATCGAAAGCCTGTAAGTGTCAAATCCTATGCCAATATTGCAATTATCAAATATTGGGGGAAGAAAGATGCAGCAAAGATGATTCCGTCTACCAGCAGTATCTCGCTGACACTGGAAAATATGTACACCGAGACCCAGCTGAGTCCTTTACCGGCTACAGCGACTGGAGATGAGTTTTATATTGACGGTCAGCTACAAAGTCCGGCAGAACATGCCAAAATCAGTAAGATTATTGACCGCTTCCGCTCTCCAGAAGATGGTTTTGTCCGCGTTGATACCAGCAACAATATGCCGACAGCAGCGGGTCTGTCTTCCAGCTCCAGTGGTCTATCTGCCTTAGTCAAGGCCTGCAATGCTTATTTTCAGACGGGCTATCAGACGCAAGAGCTGGCTCAGCTGGCCAAGTTTGCTTCAGGGTCGTCAGCTCGGTCTTTCTTTGGTCCGCTAGCGGCCTGGGATAAGGACAGCGGAGCCATTTATCCAGTCAAGACGGATTTGAAGCTAGCCATGATTATGTTGGTTCTGTACGATGAGAAAAAGCCCATTTCCAGCCGTGACGGTATGGAGCTCTGTGCTAAAACTTCCACCATTTTCCCAGATTGGATTGCCCAGTCTGCCTTAGATTATCAGGCCATGCTAGGCTATTTGCAGGACAATGATTTTGCCAAGGTAGGTCAGCTGACGGAAGAAAATGCTCTTCGAATGCATGCTACGACTGAAAAAGCTTATCCTCCGTTTTCTTATCTGACAGAGGAGTCTTACCAAGCTATGGATGCTGTCAGAAAGCTGCGGGAGCAGGGGGAGCGCTGCTACTTTACCATGGACGCAGGGCCCAATGTCAAGGTACTCTCCTTGGAGGAAGATCTAGACCATCTGGTGGCCATTTTTGAGAAGGACTATCGCCTTATTGTCTCCAAAACAAAGGACTTGTCAGATGAAGACTAGTGCAAGAGTTCAAACCTGTGGCAAGCTCTATCTGGCGGGTGAATATGCAGTGCTGACGGCCGGTCAGCCGGCCATTATCAAGGCCATTCCTATCTATATGACGGGAGAAATCCAGGCAGCGCCTGACTATCGCTTGACATCAGATATGTTCGAACACAGTGCTAACCTAGAGACAGACCCTGATTATGCCTTGATTCAGGAGGCGGTAGGGGTTATGAACACTTATCTGCTAGCCTTAGGATACCAACTTCAGCCTTTTTCTCTAAAAATTAGTGGCAAGATGGAAAGGGATGGCAAGAAGTTCGGGATTGGCTCCAGCGGTAGTGTGGTTATTCTGACCCTTAAGGCCATGGCAGCACTTTATGAACTGGACTTAGAGCCAGAGCTACTCTTTAAGCTGGCTTCTTACGTCCTTCTCAAGCGCGGAGACAATGGCTCCATGGGAGATCTAGCCTGCATTGCTTATGAAGATCTGATTTACTACCGGTCTTTTGATAGAGAGCTGGTCCGCAAGTGTATGGGCAAAGTTGATTTACAGCAATTATTAGCAGAGAATTGGGGCTTTGAAATTCGCAGCATTAAGACTTGCTTAGCCATGGATTTTCTGGTTGGTTGGACCAAGCAGCCGGCGATTTCTAAGGACTTGGTCAATCAGGTCAAGTCAGCTATTTCAGAGTCCTTTTTGACAGGCAGTAGGACGCAGGTCGATGCCTTGGAGAAGGCTTTATTAGCAGGAGAGAAGCTTGCTATTCAGTCTAGTCTGGAAAAGGCTAGTCAGCTCTTAGAAATGCTCAGCCCAGCTATCTATATAGACAGACTGAAGGCTCTAAAGGAAGCAGCAGAGGGACTGAACTGCGTGGCTAAGAGCAGTGGTGCCGGCGGTGGCGACTGCGGGATTGCTCTTAGCTTTGATGCCGCATCTAGCAAGCAACTGATTCAAGCTTGGCAAGCAGCTGGCATTGAGCTATTATACAGAGAAAGGATGGACCATGATGAGCCAGAATCGTAAGGATGACCATATCAAATACGCTTTAGAGCAGCGTCCAGGTTACAATAGTTTTGATGAAATGGAACTGATTCATCGTTCTTTGCCCAAGTATGATTTGGCGGAGATTGATTTATCTACTCACTTCGCTGGTCGTGATTGGGAGTTCCCTTTTTATATCAATGCCATGACTGGTGGCAGCCAAAAAGGCGGTCAAATCAATGAAAAGTTGGCTCAAGTATCTGAAAGTTGTGGTCTTCTTTTTGTGACTGGCTCTTACAGCGCAGCCTTGAAAAATCCTTCTGATCCTTCCTATCGGGTGGCGACTGGTCGGCCTAATTTATTGCTGGCTACCAATATCGGCTTGGACAAGCCTTTTCAAGCCGCTCAGCAGGCAGTAGCTGATTTGCATCCCCTCTTTTTGCAGGTCCATGTCAATCTCATGCAGGAATTGCTGATGCCAGAGGGCGAGCGAGAGTTTCGTTCTTGGCGCCAGCACTTAGAAGATTATGGTCAGCGATTAGAAATTCCTCTAATTCTTAAAGAAGTTGGCTTTGGCATGGATCGCTCTACTGTCGAAGAAGCGCGCTCCTTGGGGATTCAGACTTTTGATATTTCCGGTCGGGGTGGCACTAGCTTTGCCTATATTGAAAATCAGCGGAGTGGCAATCGTGACTATCTCAATGATTGGGGGCAATCTACTCTGCAGAGCCTGCTAGCTCTTCAGCCACTTCGCGCTGAGGTCGAACTTTTGGCTAGTGGAGGTGTCCGTCATCCTTTGGATATGATCAAAGCCCTTGTCTTAGGAGCCAAGGCGGTCGGCCTCTCTCGCACCATGCTGGACTTGGTGGAAAATCACTCTGTGGAAGAGGTTATTGCTATTGTAGAAGGCTGGAAATCGGATCTGCGCCTCATCATGTGCGCCCTGTCTTGCCGAAACTTGCAAGAACTAAAGAGTGTTCCCTATCTACTCTATGGGCGGCTGAAAGAAGCTCAGGAACAGATTAAATAAATAGCATAAAGACATACAAAAAAGGCCATCAAGGCCTTTTTACTTGTCCTGTTTTCGTAAGTCAGCTAGTATTTCCTGAGCAGCAGCGAGGTTGAAAGTCTTCTTAGCTGTTAAGTGACGGACTACAGCAGCAATTTCTTCGCCTTGGGCTCCAGCTTGTAATGCTAAAGATTTGGCTTGCAATTTCATATGTCCGGCTTGGATGCCAGTGCTGACTAGGGCTTTTAGGGCAGCGAAGTTTTGCGCCAATCCGACAGATACGATGAGGGATGCCAAGTCCTTAGCCTGAGGTTGCCCTAGCAAGTCAAAGCTGGCTGCCACTGCGGGATTGAGGCCGATGGAGCCTCCCTTAGTCGCAATGGGCATGGGCAGGGTCATCTGGCCATGAAGCTGGCGTTTGTCTGGGTCTGCCGTCCAAGTAGAGAGGCCGCGGTAGCTTCCTTCTCGGCTGGCATAGGCATGGGCACCGGCTTCTACAGCCCTCCAGTCATTTCCAGTAGCCAGCACCAAAGCATCAATACCATTAAAGATACCTTTATTGTGGGTAGCTGCCCGGTAAGGGTCAATCTGGGCTAGCTTGCTAGCCAGCTGCATCTTATCTGCAAGAAGTTCCGCCTCGGTCTTATCTCGGCTGAGAAAGCGATAGTCGATGACACAGCGGGCTGTTACCAGGCTATCTGTTGCATAGTTTGACAGGATAGCCATCAGACTCTTACCGCCAGTCAGCTCTTCCAGAGGAAGGGTGAGAGCCTCTAGCATAGTGTTGAGCATATTGGCTCCCATAGCTTCCTGCGTATCCACAGATAGATAGAAAATGAGAAAGTCATCCTTTTGCTCCAGCCAGAGGTCTCTAGCTCCACCACCACGAGCAACAATCGATGGATAGGCTTGGTTGGCCTGTTCCAGCAACTCTTTCTTTTTCTTGAGAACATCTTTGATGGCTTGGTCGACCTTTTCAACCTGATAGAGGGCAATTTGCCCAATCATCTGGCGTTTGTGAACCTCGGTTTCAAATCCGCCTGAACGTTTGATAATCCTAGCTGCAAAGCTAGCCGCTGCTACCACAGATGGCTCTTCTGTCACAAAAGGAACTTGATAGCTTTTGCCATCCACCAGAAAGTCTGGCACCAGAGAGTAGGGCAGGGCCAGAGTGGCCAGGACATTTTCACTCATCTGGTTGGCTGTTTCCAGAGGCAAAGTCTGCTGACTGTCTAACAGCTGCCAGTGTTCATCTTGTAATATTCCCTTTTCTTTCAGCATCTGCAGCCGTTCAGCAGGAGTTTTTTTGGAAAATCCAGTCCAGTTTACTTTCATGATGATTTCTCAACTTTGATATACTTACGCTGGTGCTCTGCAATTTCTGCCAGAGCAAAGCTTTGGTTTTCATAGCCAGAGAAACTGGCATTGCCCTCCGCATCCAGCTCCGCTTCTGCAAAAAAGATGTGCTCGTATTCTTCAACAGAAAGGGCCTGACGCTGGTCTAATTCCTCTAGGCGTGTCTGGGATAGATGCTTTTCATAGCCTTCTACCAAATTGGCACTGAAGATTTCAGAGACAGCTCCGCTACCATAACCAAAGAGAGCAATTCGATCGCCGGCCTTGAGGTTGTCAGAGTTTTCTAAAAGAGACAGAAGGCCTAGAAAGAGGGATCCTGTATAGATATTTCCAACTTTTTGACTGTAAAGAATGGAGGCTTCAAAGTTTTTCTTGAGCTGTTCTTGCTGCTCTTGAGGCAGGCTTTTATCCATGATTTTATTGAGACCTTTAAGAGCTAGTTTTGGATAAGGCAGATGGAAGCAATAGGCCGCAAAATCTTTGAGAGTGAGCTTGTGGCGTTTCTGGTACTCCGCCCAAGTTGTCTTTAAGCTATCCAGATATTGCTGGGTCGAATAGAGACCATTCACATAAGGTGTTGTCGAGTAATTTGGGCGCCAAAAATCCATGATATCGCGTGTCTGAGCTACATTATCATCATTGAAAGCGAGGATACGAGGATTGCTGCTAATCAGCATAGAAATAGCTCCCGCTCCCTGCGTTGGCTCGCCAGGAGTGTTAATGCCATACTTGGCAATATCGCTAGCTAACACCAAAACTTTGCTGTCTGGATGTTTTTCGATATGGAGCTTGGCATAGTCCAGTGCAGCAGTCGCCCCATAGCAGGCTTCCTTGATCTCAAAGCTGCGAGCAAAAGGCTGGATGCCCAAAAGGCCGTGAATAAAAATGGCTGCTGCCTTGCTCTGGTCAATCCCTGACTCAGTGGCCACGATGACCATATCAATCTTTTCTTTGTCCTCTGTTGTCAGGATGGGTTCTGCTGCCGCCGCTCCCAGGGTAACAATATCCTCAGTCAGAGGAGCAATGCTTAGTTCTTTGAGCAAGAGCCCCTTGCTAAGCTTTTCCGGGTCAGTCCCACGAGCTACCGCTAAATCATTTAATTTTAAGACATAATTGGATGTTGCAAATCCAATTTTATCAATTCCAATTTTCATACTAAAACCTCATATCTTGATAAGACAATCAAGAGTATTTCAATCTCTATTTTATCACAATTTAATATAAAACTGATAGAAAAGACCTATCTTAAAAAGATAGGTCAAAAGAAAAAGGTAGTGAGAACACCTGATTTTTCAGTAAATTACTCTGGTGTTTCAAATTTTATAGCCCGCAAGGGTTTTAATCAACGACTCGCTTCCTTTTCTCAATATATTTATAAAGTTTAAGGGCAACCGTTCCACTGGCCATACCAATGGAGATGACTAGAGCTAGAATGACGACCAATGTCGCATGAACCATGGCTTGACTGTAGTTACCAGTGACAAAGAAGGCAGTCGTCCGATAAGATATGTAGCCCGGGACCAGAGGCGCTAGAATAGCCAAAATAAAAACAACAGCAGGTGTTTTGTAGATGATGCTGAGAATTTGGCTGATGCAAGACCCAACGATTGCTGCTACAAATGTTGCTACAATAACATTTGTAGGTCCTTTCAAAAGGAGGTAAAGTAACCAGACAGCCATCCCAAGTATACCACCCGGTATCAGCATGCTACGTTGAACATTTAAAACGATAAGAAATGTGATGATTGCTAATAGGCTAGCTAGAGCCTGTAATAAGAATGTTAATATTGTCATAGCTTTATTTCATTAAAACGAGGGCAACGGAAGTACCCGCACCGAGCGCAAGCGTAATGAGAAGAGATTCAAAGAGTTTGCTCATTCCTGAGTTGATATGGTTGGTCATAATATCTCTGACAGCATTGGTCAGTGCAATACCAGGAACAAAAGGCATCACAGCTCCAGCAATAATTAAGTCCGCTGTCGAGTCAAAACCTGAATAGCGAGCCCATATTTGAGCTAGTAAACCAAAAACAAATGCACCAGCAAAGGCGCTTACAAAGGGAATACGAACATATTTTTCGGCGTAAAGAGAAAAAGTAAAACCAAAAAATGTAGCGATAGCAGCACCGATTGCATCATAAAAATTACCTCCAAACATGATGGAGAAGAAGGGGGCACTAAGAGTTGCCGCAATCGTTAGTTGTTTTTTGTTGTAGGGAAGACTCTTATTTTTCAAGCGAAGTAAGCGGTGATAAGCTTCTTGTAAAGTCAATTCTCCACTAGTCAACTGTCGTGATACTTGATTGACATCACAAACTTTTTCTATATTGTAGTTTGAATGAACAATACGTTTCATACGAGAAATATTCGTATTCTCGATAGAGAAGAAAATAGCAACAGGCATTGCTAATGCATTGCAATCAATAATCCCTTGCGAGTGTGCAATGCGAATCATAGTATCTTCTACACGATATATTTCAGATCCGCTTTGTAGTAAGAGGGTCCCTGCTAGCATGATGACATCCACTGCTAGATTAAAATCTTTTGGCTCTTCCATAATCTCTTTCCAAGTATTTCTAAACTTTCTTTTATTATAGCAAAATTCAGAAGCTTCTTCATAAAAATTTTGTGATAATGTTAAAAAGAAGACTGGAGAACATCCAATCTTCTTTTCTTTGATGACTTATTTCATTAGCTCAAGGCGTCATCCATTGAAAGAACTTCGTGGAAGACACGTTGTGTCAATTCAGTTTTTTGTTCAGGAGTGAGGTACTTAGTATTTACACAGTAACCAGAGATACGAACGATAACGTCTTCGCCAGACATAATCTTGTCGTAAACGTCCTTCAAGTCCATAACGTTCAAGTTAACGTGTTGTCCACCATTTTCAAAGTAACCGTCAAGGATTGTTACCAAGTTATCCACTTGCTCATCATGAGTCTTACCAAGCGCACGAGGTGATACTTGAGTTGTCAATGAGATACCGTCAGCTGCATAACTGAAGTCCAGACTAGCAAGTGAGTTCAAGTTTTGCAACCAGCCACCTTTTGCCTTGTTAGATGGGTTCGCACCTGGTGAGAAGAACTCAAGTTTAGACAAGTTCACAGTACCGTCTTCGTTGAGGTAAACTCCTTTATGGACTGGTGAGTTACCAGTTTGTTTAGAGTAAGCAACGTTAGATGTGATTGTCAAGAGTGATACTGTAGCTTCAGCGTTCTTGTAAAGTTTGTGGCTACGCAAACGAGTTGTGTAAGCTTCAACTAACCATTCAGCCAATTCGTTTGAACGAGGATCATCTTCACCCCAACGTGGGTATTCGCCGATTGTTTCGTAATCGTAGATGTAGCCATTTTCGTCACGGATTGGTTTAACGGTAGCGTACTTGATAGCTGACAATGTATCAACAGTGTTAGCAAATCCACAGATACCGAATCCCATGTTTGCACGTTGGTGAGTAGGCAAGAAGGCCATTTGAACAGCTTCGTAGTTATACTTATCAGTCATGTAGTGGATGATGTTCAAAGCATCTACATAAGTGTCTGTCAACCAGTCAAGTGATTTTTCAAAGTTCGCTTTAACGGATTCAAATTCAAGGACTTCATCACGGATAGGATCGATGTCAAATACCTTGTAGTCTTTATGTACATCGTCGTAACCACCGTTGAGACCTGTAAGAAGAGCTTTCAGAACGTTTACACGAGCACCGAAGTACTGGATGTTGTGGCGTTGTTCTTCATTTTCTGGGTCAAGTGGAGATACACAACATGAGATACAGCTCATTTCGCCGTATCCGTCTTTCGCCATTGTTGTTACACCTTCGTATTGGATAGAAGAGTGTTTGTGGCTCATGTGCATACAGTAGTGACGGAAGTTGTAAGGTAATTTGTCAGTCCAAAGAACTGTCAAGTTTGGCTCTGGAGAGTTACCGATGTTGTCAAGAGTGTTCAAGAAACGGTAGTCCATCTTCGTAACACGGTGACGACCATCGTTACCCATACCTGCCATAGAAGTGGTGATAAAGGTTGGGTCACCTGAGTACAATTGGTCGTAAGCTTTTGTACGAGCAAATTTAACAGTACGAAGTTTCAAAACGAAGTCATCGATAAATTCTTGGATTTCGCTTTCAGTGTATGTTCCACGAGCAAGGTCGCGTTCTGCAAAGACATCAAGAACGATTGGCACACGTCCAAGAGAAGTTGCAGCACCGTTGATGACACGGCAGACTGCCATGAAGGCAATGTTTGTCCATTGAACAGCTTCTTTTGTATCAAAGGCTGGTCGGCGAACATCAACTCCATAAAGGTCACCTAATTTAACAACTTCGCCAAGCGCTTGGTATTGCAAATTGATTTCTTCACGAAGACGAATTGTTTCTTCGTCAATTTCTGTCAAAGCGTTCCAGTCGTTCACTTTTTCAGCCATCAAGTAGTCAGCACCGTACAAGGCCAAACGAGCGTAAACCCCGATGATACGTCCACGAGAGTATGCGTCTGGAAGACCAGTAACTGTGTGAGCGTGGCGAGCACGACGAATGTTTGAAGTATAAGCACGGAAGATACCATCATTTACTGTTGTCACGTACTTAGTAAAGATTTCATGAACAGCAGGATCTGGTTCGTATCCATTTTCTTTCAAAGTAGTTTCAGCCATACGGATACCACCTTTTGGCATGAAGTTCAATTTGAAGAGTTCGTCGTTTTGGATACCATAGATAAGTTCGTTATCTTTGTCGATATAACCAGCTGGAATACCAGCGATAGAAGCTGGGCGAGTATCCATTGGGAAGCGAGTTGCTTCATAATGCGCTTTGGTTTCTTCGATAATCTTTTTGATGTGAAGAGAACGCTCAGTTGGACCGGCTAAGAAGCTTTCATCTCCATCATAAGGAGTGTAGTTAGCTTGAACAAAGCGTGAAATACTTGCTTTTTCTTTCCAATCTTCACCTTTGAAGCCTTCCCAAGCTTTGTCAAAAATATCTTGTGCTTCGACAACAGTTTTAACAACCATGTTAAATTCCTCGTTTTTCTTTCTAGCAACAGGCATCTGTTACATTTATATAGATAAAGTATAGCATATAGTAACCGTTTACACAAAGGTTTTTCAGGTATTCACGAGCTTTTCTTTTATAATACAGTTTTTTATTTTGTATGATGTGTACTATATCGTTTGAGTTGGCATTTTCTAATAGTTGGGTAAAGAGGAGAAAAACGATATAATAGTATGAGAAAATAAAAAAGAGGCAGACAAGATGTTGATTTTCCCTTTAATGAATGATACATCCAGAAAGATCATTCATATAGATATGGATGCTTTTTTTGCTGCAGTTGAGATTAGAGACAATCCTAAGCTTCAGGGGAGGCCTGTAATCATTGGTCATGATCCACGTTTAAATGGGGGGCGAGGCGTTGTTTCTACATGTAGTTATGAAGCTAGAAAGTTCGGAGTTCATTCGGCTATGAGTACTAAAGAAGCCTATGAGCGTTGTCCACAAGCAGTTTTTATTTCAGGTAATTATGAGAAATATCAAGAAGTAGGACGTCAAATTCGAGAAATCTTCAAACGCTATACAGATAAGATTGAGCCAATGAGTATTGATGAGGCTTATTTGGATGTGACGGAAAATAAATTGGGGCTGAAATCAGCGGTTAAGGTTGCAAAACTTATTCAACACGATATCTGGAATGAACTGCGCTTAACAGCTTCAGCAGGTGTTTCTTACAATAAATTTTTGGCTAAAATTGCTAGTGATTATGAAAAACCACATGGTTTGACGGTTATTTTACCGGAGGAGGCGCAGCAGTTTTTAGCGCCTTTAGACATTGCTAAATTTCACGGAGTGGGGAAAAAAACTGTAGAAAAACTCCATCAAATGGGAATCTTTACAGGAGCAGATTTACTTGAAATACCTGAGATGGTCTTAATTGACAAATTTGGTCGCTTTGGCTTTGATCTTTTCCGAAAAGCACGTGGAATCAGCAATAGTCCAGTCAAGTCTAATCGTATACGAAAGTCTATCGGTAAGGAACGCACCTATGCCAAGCATCTCTATCGTGAGGAAGATATCAAAAAAGAGCTCGCTCTTTTGGCTCAAAAAGTTGCTCAGAGTTTAGAGAAACACCAAAAATCAGGGCGAACAGTCGTTTTGAAAGTTCGCTATGAGGATTTTAAGACATTAACCAAACGCAGAAGCTTGCCACAGGCAGTAAAAGAAGCAGAGCAAATTGAGCGAATAGCACATGAAATTTTCGATAGTCTAGAAGAACAGTCACGTCGCGGTATCCGTCTATTGGGGGTAACCGTCACAGGTTTTGATGAAAAATATTGAGTAATATCAGAAAGCCTTTCGGGAGTCTAAAGAAATGAAAGAAGAAGCAAAATCTTAGATTGTAAGCCTTAAATGATTTCATTTTACTTTATTTTTACTAAATGCTAGACAAAGGAAATTTTGTCTGCTATACTAGCAATAAATAAAAACCGACCGGTAGGTTTTTAAAAAGAGAGGATCAAAATGAAAAAATCAGTATTAGAAAGAACAAATGAACATATTGTTAATTTAAACAAAAATACAAATCAACAACTAGAAAAACAAAAAGCTTTTATTAGACGACAAAGAGACATTCAGAAGAAACAAGTCTATCAATTAACTCAGGGGGAGAATGCGCTTCGCTATACCAAGTGGGGAATGAAGGTAGGCTATGTGGTGCTTGCTGGCGGACTTGTTACAACTCTTTTTAGTCCTTGGCGTGGGCTGGGAGTGATGGCAGTAGGAGGTGTGTCGCTTCTTTCTAACTTTTATCATACCAAGCGCTTGGAAGAGAAAAAGAAGAATAAATAGCTTGAGTGATTTCGCTGATATGTCGATGGTAAGGTGATACCATTGTCTTTTCTTATTTTTTTGATAAAATAAATGAAAGCAAAGAAAGATGAAAGGATAGTAATGGTAACGAGGAAAGACAAATCTCAAGCAATGATTGACAAGATTTTGGTAACAGCTTCTCATCTTTTTGTTCAAAAAGGTTATGAAAAAACCAGCATGCAAGATATAGCTCAAACAGCCGGGATTTCAAAAGGAGCTATTTATCACCATTTTCAATCAAAGAGCGATATTATCTTTGCAGTCTTGAAACAGCGCTATCAACTTATGGAAGATGATTTGACGAACTGGCTGAAGACTACGGAACACCTGACAGGAAAAGAGCAACTGAAGGCTATTTTTCAGTTTAGTTTAGAAAGTCAGGGGGCATATCGGAATATGCTCGATGAAGAGTCTTTTGACGCTGAATTTATGTTGACAATGATGCGCTATAATCTTCGCATCGGTACACCTCTTATTGCGGACATTATTAAGAAAGGGATGAATGATAGCTCTATCCAGCATATTCAGTTTCCAGATGAGGTGGCTGAGGCTATTTTACTTTTGACAAATTTCTGGTTAGAAGGCAGTATGTTTGAGAATTCAACTGAAAGAATAGCCGATCGGATTTATTTTCTGCAATTTATGCTTGAATCAATCGGTTTGGATATTTTTGATGAGACGCTAATCAAGCAAATCTTACATCGCCAAATAGTAAAGAAAAAGTAGGTTAGGACTAGATGTCCTAACCTACTTTTTAGAGATTGGTGTCATCCACTTGGAACAATCGAGTAGATTATGTTAGATTTTAGCTATTATTTTTTAAAAAATTCCGAAATATCTTCTTCTCTCAGCCCAATCATAGGATCTATTTCTAGATAGTTGTCTGTGGTTAGAATAAAGTTTTCAGGTTCGTTAAACTGCTCTTTATCGGTTAAATTATTAGTATTAGCAGTTTCGGAAATGTTATTTTCCACAAGATCATCAAAACGATGAATAAGATATGTTTTACGAGCTGTTCCTGTATTTTTTGCTGCATAGTCGAAAGCCGTTAGTTCCCCTAGAAGAATGAGCTTACTCTTAGCACGTGTAATAGCTGTGTAGATGAGATTGCGTTGCAACATACGATAGCTACTTCTGGTAATTGGCAGAAGTACAACAGGAAACTCGCTTCCTTGTGATTTATGAATACTCATAGCATAGGCTAGGCGAATTTTATACCATTCACTGCGCGGATAGATGATCTCGTTTCCATCAAAGTTAATGGTCAGTTCATCTTGCTTAGAGTCAGTATATTTTGCAGGTAATAGATCCGTTATGTAACCTAAATCGCCATTAAAGACATTATTTTCAGCGTCGTTGACCAGGTGGATGACCTTATCTCCTTGTCGATATTGGCAGTCTGGTGCTTCAAAGATTAATTGATCATTTTCTGCTGGATTGATTAAGTCCTGCATGAGCTGGTTAATGTGATCGATTCCTGCAGGTCCTCTGTACATAGGAGCTAAAACCTGGACATCTTGGGCAGCAATGCCACTGCGGATGGCGGCTGCCACAATTTTTTTAATCATATCAGGAATGTATTCGCTAGGCGCCTCAAAATAAGAACGGTCTGCCTTTTTTTCTGTAAAGTCAGCAGGTAAGACTCCTTGTTGGATTTGACTGGCTAGAGTGACGATCGTTGAGTCTTCGCTTTGGCGATAAATTTTTGTTAGCTTGGTCTGCGGCAGTATGGGAATTTGTAGGAAATCTGCTAAAACTTGCCCAGGACTGACAGAAGGAAGTTGGTCTGCATCACCGACTATTAGGATTTTGCTATTGGAGGAGATGTTACTGAGAAGCTGATTGGCTAGCCAGGTATCGACCATCGAAAACTCATCTACAATGATGAAATCGGCATCTAGATAATCATCAAGATGGCTAATGTCATCGTCTCCAGTCATCCCAAGGTGGCGATGAATCGTAGCACTAGGGAGCCCTGTTAGTTCATTCATACGTCGGGCAGCGCGTCCAGTTGGAGCGGCAAGTAGGATTGGTAGTTCTTGTTTTTTCTTTAAATCTAGTTGGTGTAAGGCAGCATAAGTAGCAATAATCCCGTTAATAACAGTCGTTTTACCAGTACCTGGACCACCTGTTAAGATAAATACTTTATGGTTAATGGCGTCGCAAATGGCTTTTTTCTGTATTTGATCGTATTTGATTTTAAAATCTTGTTCGACCTGAGCGATGATTTTCTCGATTTTAGAAATTTCAAAACTTTCCTGTTTACCTTTTTCTAAAATACGTACAAGATTACTTCGAATACCTTCCTCGGCAAAATAAAGGCTGTTCTCAAAGATTTTTGTATCAACATTTTGAACTTTATCTTCTTCTATCAAATGGGCTAATTCGTCAGCAACCTTGGCTGGGTCAATTTCAACCTGGCGGGCTTTTTCAAGAAGGTCAATAGTGTATGCCAATAAATCGCGAGCCTCCAGGTAAGTGTCACCTGTCTCCATGGATTGCTGAAAAAGGGTGTGGACAAGCCCTGCACGAAAACGTTCTGGAGCATCGCTTTCAATACCGAGTTGCTGAGCTAATTGGTCAGCAATTTTAAAGCCAATACCTTGAATATCTTCTACAAGCCGGTAAGGATATTGTTGAATAATTTCTAATGTTTCTTCTTTGTAAGTATCTTGAATTTGAAGCGCAAGCTTGTTAGGAATGCCATATTCAGCTAGTTTAGCAAGCATCATTTCTGTGCCATAATTGAGATGGAGTTTGCTGACAAATGCTTCGCGATTCGCTGCAGATAGTCCGTTAATAGTAGTCAAACGACTGGGGTCAGCCAAAATTTCATCGATAGTATTGTCGCCATAGAGATCCACGATCTTTTGGGCCGTTTTCATACCGATGCCTTTAAAATGATCGCTAGCGAAATATTTGACTAAACCTTTGCTAGTTGGTTTAGCTCTTTCGTAGCGCGTGACTTTTAGTTGCTCACCATATTTAGGATGCTGTACAATGGTTCCCCAAAATGTATAGTCTTGTCCTTCCATGATGTCAGCCATGGTTCCTGTTACGATGATTTCAAAATTATCAAATTCTGCATCCGTATCATCAATATCTAGTAGCAAAATACGAAAGAAGTTGCTGGGATTTTCGAAAATAATCCGTTCAATTGTACCTGAAAAATAGAATTCCATCTCTCTCATCCTATACAAAAAAGAGCAGACAAGCCAATAAAAATGCTGTCCTGCCCTTGCTTTATAAATTTCTAATTAGAACAATCCAATCTTATTAAGTGGCCAGAAGCGTAATTTTGCTTCCCCCTCGATTTGACTTGCTTTGAAAGTACCAACATCACGACTATCTCTTGAGACTAGGCGATCATCACCTAGTAAGAAATAGTGTCCTTCAGGAACTTCAACAGTAAATGTTGAGCGTCCTAATGCGTCCTGGGTGAAGGAGTCAGCTTGTGATGCAATTTGTTGGAATAGTTTTCTGTAAGAGTAAGTTGACTGAAGCTTGTCTTTTTTAAACTTAGCGATATATTCTTTTAGATAGGGTTCATCAGTTTTTTTACCATTGATATAGAGCTGATCATTTTCATATTTAATGGTATCCCCTGGCATCCCAATAACTCGCTTCACAATGCGTTTTTCTTGACCGTTTTCGTCTGTTTCTTTTGCAACAACAATATCAAAGCGGTCAATAGGCAGATAGCGTATTTCAAGGAGATATTCGCCATTAGCCAAGGTTGGATCCATAGAATGACCACTTACTAAGAAGGGAGACCATAGAAAGAGGCGAGAGAGTAGAAGAGCTGCCATAAAGAGGATAAAAAATCCCCATTCAAACATAAATTTTTTAAAGCTTCGCATAATTTACCTTTCTAGTAATTTTCTGGCTTTTTCAGTATTTTTGAAATGTAGTTTAGCACAGGTATCAAGCCCTGCTAAGCCATAAGTTTTCAGGATTTGACAAGCTACCTGGTCACTTTTTTCTCCAGCTCCACTAGGTAGGATATAACCAAGCTCTTGGCTGAGATTTTCTAGATTCTCTAGAAAAAGGTCACGAGCAATGATGGAGCTGACTGCTACAGCCAGGTACTTATTTTCAGCCTTTTCTTCCAAATGGATGACTTGACTGACCTGATTGCGTTCTTGTGCGACATATCGTTGATAGTTTTTAGTCGAAGTGAAGGCATCAATGATGATGCGATCCGGCTGAACCCCTTTTTCAAGCAGAAGATAAATGGCTTGATTATGGAGTGCTACTTTGACGGAGACAGCGTTATATCCCGAATCAATCACTTCATTGTATTTTTTAGGGGATAAGAGCAAGGCTTGATGCGCCACTTTTTCTTTTAAGAGAGGTGCTAGTTGACGAATTTTTTGGTCCGTCAATGTTTTGGAGTCTCCTACGCCTAGGCTTCTCAGAAAATCTTCTTGCTCTTTCGTGACAAAAGAAGCAACAACTGCGAGGCCACCAAAGTAAGAACCATTTCCAACTTCGTCTGTCCCAATCATAGAAGAGTAGGCCATTTGTTCCTCATTTTCTACGACATTTTCGGCCTCTTTAAAAAACTTTGCATAAGTAGCTGCTTTCTCCCCTTGTAAGAGAACTTTTCCGGAAGTATAAATGCTCGCCGTCGCCTGATCCAAACGGAAAAAAAGCGAACATAAGGATTTTTACTAGGGGTGAGCTGATTTTGGTGTGCTTTTACAAATGCTTTTATTTCTTGCTCGCTTGGAGTTAAGCTAAACTGTCCCATGCCTTCTATTGTAACATAAAAAGGTGCAAAATTGAAAAAAGAGTCAATGAATATTTTAGAGGAAACATATTTTTGGATTAGAATCGCAATTTGATGAGCCCCAATCTGACAAAAAGCTTGATATTTGGTATAATACACTGAGGTGATTTTATGGCAAATTTGAATCGATATAAATTTACATTTGGAAATAAGACCATGACTTTGACAACAGGATTTGATAATTTATTTATGGAAGAAGTCGAAAAGGTTGCAACAGAAAAATACCAAGCAATTAAGGAAAGAATGCCTCAAGCAGATGATGAAACATTGGCGATTCTGCTGGCAATTAATAGTCTATCCACTCAGCTGAGTCGCGAGATTGAGTTTGATGATAAAGAAAGAGAATTAGAAGAATTGCGCCGTAAAGCTTTGACGGACTTAAAAGAAAAATCCTTGCAAACAGAGGGACCCTTATGATTATTTCAATACTGATTTTATTAGTTTTGGCATGGAGTTTTTATATTGGCTACACGAGAGGGATTGTTCTTCAAGGTTACTACTTGCTTGCTTCTTTGATTGCGGGCATCATTGCTAGTCAGTCCTATCAAGGTCTAGCCAAATTTTTGAGTCTATGGGTGCCCTATGCGAGTGCAACAGAAGGAGCTACCAACTATTATTTCCCAAGCAATCAGCTCTTCCATCTAGATAAAGTGTTCTATGCGGGTCTTGCATTCTTTATTGTCTATGCGATTGTTTATGCGGTTGCACGTTTTGTCGGTATTTTCATTCACTTGGTTCCAAAAGGTAATACAGATTCACGCTGGTACAATATAGCAAGCGGAGTGATGTCTGTTTTGGTTTCCTTATTTGTCATCGAAATGTTTTTGACGATTTTTGCAACAGTGCCACTAGCCTTTGTACAAAATCATCTAAATCACAGTGGTTTAGCAAGCTTTATTATTAACCATACCCCGATTACTTCTGGCATCTTAAAAAATCTTTGGGTGACGAAGGTAATCGGATAGAAACGACTCAGTTGGCCTGCTAGCTGGGTTCTTTTTCACTAGGATAGATAAGATATGAATACAAAAATTTTAGAAACCTTAGAATTTAACAAGATTAAAGAGTTGTTTGCTGTTCATTTGCAAACTGAACAGGGAAAATTAGAGTTGCAAAATCTACTGCCTCTCAGTAAAAAAGAAACGATTGAAAAAGCTTTTTTAGAAATAGTAGATATGGAGCAAATTTTAATTGAAAGCCCTCATTTTTCTATAGGCTCAAC
This sequence comes from Streptococcus sp. oral taxon 056 str. F0418, assembly GCF_000220065.1. Lineage (GTDB taxonomy): Bacteria > Bacillota > Bacilli > Lactobacillales > Streptococcaceae > Streptococcus. Next base: position 1,464,011 of record NZ_AFQU01000001.1, read on the forward strand.
AAGAGATGTCGCAGCTATTACGAAACGCTTAGAGTTGGAAGGCGACCTGAATATTGAAGAGCTGCTTATTTTGAAGCGAATATTGCAAGTTTCGCAGGATCTAGCGACTTTTTATACAGATTTGGAAAACATTAGACTACAAGAATTGAATCGTGTTTTTGAGAATTTGGAAGTTTTTCCAGCGATTCAAGGGAGTTTTCAAGCTGTTAATGATGGTGGTTTTATAGAAAACTTTGCCAGCGAGGAACTAGGACATATTCGTCGAAAAATCCAGGAGAATGAAAACAAGGTTCGTGAACTCCTGCAAGACATCCTTAAGAATAAAGCAGAAATGTTGGCAGATCAGGTTATTGCTAGTCGGAACGGTCGTAATGTGCTACCTGTCAAGAATACCTACCGCAATAGGATTCCGGGAGTGGTACATGACATTTCTGCTAGTGGAACGACCATTTATATCGAACCAAGGGCAGTGGTTAACCTTAATGAGGAAATTTCTAACTACAAGGCGGACGAGCGCTATGAACTCTTACGCATCTTGCAAGAACTATCTGCTATGATTCGTCCGCATGCAGCTGAAATCGCCAACAATGCTTGGATTATCGGTCATCTGGATTTCATTTTGGCTAAATTGACCTTTATGAGAGAACGAGGTGCAGTAGTACCGTCACTGTCTGATACACAGGACATTCAGCTGCTACAGGCTCGCCATCCCCTAATTGAAAATGCCGTGGCTAATGATCTACATTTTGGCTCGAATTTGACAGAAATTGTCATTACCGGTCCTAATACTGGTGGTAAGACCATCATGCTGAAGACCTTGGGGCTGGCTCAAATCATGGCTCAGTCAGGTCTTCCGATTCTGGCGGACAAGGGGAGTTGTGTCGGGATATTTAGTCAGATTTTTGCAGATATTGGGGATGAGCAGTCGATTGAGCAGAGTCTATCGACATTCTCCAGTCACATGACTAATATCGTCTCTATTTTAGAGCAGGTCGATAGCGACAGTCTAGTTTTACTAGATGAACTAGGAGCTGGGACTGACCCGCAAGAGGGTGCAGCTCTGGCTATTGCTATCTTGGAAGATTTAAGACTGCGACAGATTAAAACCATGGCGACGACTCACTATCCTGAGCTCAAAGCCTATGGGATTGAGACGGACTGGGTGGAAAATGCCAGCATGGAATTTGATACAGATAGTTTGCGTCCGACCTATCGCTTTATGCAGGGCGTACCTGGACGCTCCAATGCCTTTGAAATCGCTCGGCGTTTGGGCTTGTCGGAAGTTATCGTTGGTCATGCCCAAGAGCAGACCGACACAGACAGTGATGTCAATCAGATCATTGAGCGCTTAGAGGAGCAAACGCTGGAAAGCCGCAAGCGCTTGGACAATATCCGCGAGGTAGAGCAGGAAAATCTCAAATTTAACCGAGCCCTCAAAAAACTATACAATGAGTTTAATAGGGAGAAAGAGACTGAGCTCAATAAGGCGCGCTTGGAAGCCCAGGAAATCGTTGATTTGGCTTTGTCAGAGAGTGAGAGCATTCTCAAAAATCTCCATGATAAGTCCAGCCTCAAACCGCATGAGGTCATTGAGGCCAAAGCTCAGCTTAAAAAATTGGCACCAGAAGTAGTTGATTTATCAAAAAACAAGGTACTCAAGCAGGCCAAGAAAAATCGGGCGCCCAAGGTGGGAGATGATATTCAAGTCACTAGCTATGGCCAACGGGGAACCTTGGTCAAGCAACTCAAAGATGGACGCTGGGAAGCTCAGGTTGGTCTCATCAAGATGACTTTAGAGGAGCAGGAATTTAATCTCCTCAAGGCTGAAAAGGAACAGCAACCTAAGCGCAAGCAGGTCAATGTGGTCAAGCGTGCTAATTCTGCTGGACCAAGAGCTAGACTAGATTTGCGAGGTAAGCGTTACGAAGAAGCTATGAAAGAGCTAGATGAATTTATCGATCAGGCTCTTCTTAATAACATGGCTCAGGTGGATATTATCCACGGTATAGGGACAGGTGTTATCCGTGAAGGAGTGACAAAATATCTCAGCCGCAACAAGCACGTTAAGTCCTTCGGCTATGCACCACAAAATGCTGGTGGTAGCGGTGCAACGATTGTGATCTTTAAGTAGGATGAATAAAGAAAAATGGCTTAGTTAGCCATTTTTTGTGCTATAATGTAGGCGTATAATAGATTGGAGGAAGAATCTATGAAATTTAATCATTTATCAGATTCCTGCACGACTATTTTGGTAGGCAAGAAGGCCAGTTATGACGGCTCAACCATTGTGGCTCGTACAGAAGATTCACAAAATGGGGTCTTTACAGCCAAGAAATTTGTCGTAGTAGAACCACAAGACCAGCCCCGCCATTATCAGTCTGTTTTGACGTCTTTTGAGATGGATTTACCAGATGATCCAGTCCGCTATACGGCAGTGCCTGACGCAGTTCCCAAAGACGGGATTTGGGGAGCTGCTGGGATTAACAGCTACAATGTTGCTGTTAGCGCAACGGAGACGATTACGACCAATAGTCGTGTGCTGGGAGCTGATCCGTTAGTCGAGTTAGGTATTAGCGAAGAGGATATCCTTACGCTGGTTCTTCCCTATATCAAGACCGCTCGTGAAGGGGTTCTACGCTTAGGGAAAATCCTAGAGGAGTACGGCACTTATGAGTCCAATGGGATTGCTATCTCAGATGTCAATGAGATCTGGTGGCTAGAAACCATTGGTGGCCACCATTGGATGGCGCGTCGGGTGCCAGATGATGCCTATGTGACCAATCCCAATCAGCTGGGCAGTGATTATTTTGAATTTGACAATCCAGAACACTTCCTCTGTCATCCAAATCTTAAAAACTTTATCGAGGAAAACCATCTCAATCTGAATTATTCGGATGAGGGTTTTAATCCTCGCTATGCTTTTGGCAGTCAGAAGGATAAGGACCGCCATTACAATACACCGCGAGCTTGGGATATCCAGCGTTTTCTCAATCCAGAAGTGGAGCAAGATCCAAGGAGTTTCTTTATTCCATGGTGCCGCAAGCCTTACCGCAAGATCACGATAGAAGATGTCAAGTATGTCCTGAGCAGCCACTATCAGGATTCGCCTTATGATCCTTATGGAGCAGAAGGGGACCACCATAGTAGACGGGCATTTCGGACTATCGGGATCAATCGGACCAGTCAGACAGCCATCTTGCAGCTGCGCCCTAACCAACCGCAGGAAACGACAGGTATCCAGTGGCTATCCTATGGCTCCATGCCTTACAATACGGCTGTTCCTTTCTTTACTCAGGTCTCAACTACACCAGATTACTTTGCCAATACGACGGACAAGGTTTCGACGGATTCTTTCTACTGGGCCAATCGACTGATTGCTGGGTTGGCTGATGCTCATTTTAGCAGTCATGTCGGAGACTTGGATGATTATCAGGAAAAGACTATGGCCTGGGGTCATGAAATGATTGGTCGGATAGACCGAGCTCTGGCTAAGGGCGAGGCTGTTGACTTTGAAGCTGAAAATCAAGCTATGAGCGACAAGGTGCAAGAAGCGACAGACCAGCTCTTGGAGAAAGTACTCTTGGATGCCAGCAATCTCATGACCAACCACTTCTCACTGAGTGACTAATAGGCAATGGTTGTTAAAGTATAATGTTGTTTTAGGGGGAAAGGCTTACTATGGAAGAACTATTTAAACAATTATTAACTCCTGCTATTATTACAGTTTTTACAGCCCTAATTTCAGGAATATATGCATACTTTCAAAAGAAAAAAGAAGTATACAGAAAATATGTCTACGAAAATAAGCAAGAGGATTTTAAAAAACTAATAGTCTATGCTGAAGAAATTGCAGAACTTAGTCCAGAAAGTTCTGAGAAGATCAAGAAACTCTTATTTAAAATTTCTCAAAGGATAAACCCTTATGGACGAAGGATTAAAACATTTGGATTATACCAATGGGTAAGAGATGATGGTTATATTTGGTTTAAAATAGATGATATTGGTAAGAAAATAAAGGAAGGGAGCGTTGAGCCTGAGGATTTAGAAGAATTAGCACATCGTATACAAGTGTCAAAGAGACTATTAGATGTGAAAATAGAGAAAGATACCTCATCAATTAGTAGTTCGCAACTTTGGCTCTATTTTTTACAGTACTCTATGTTGTTGCTTCAATTTTTATTAGGCTATTTTCTATTTCAACAATGGTCTAATACAAAGGATGAATATCTGATAACGTCAATCCTTTTTCTATCATACTGCTTACTTGTTTCTATTGTTAGCCTTCTACTTCTTCCAGAACTTGTAGTTGGAAGTGGAAATAGTGATAGAAAAACTCCTATACTGTATTCTATACTTATCTCAGTTATTGATGCTTTAGTTGTTCGAGTTATATGCAAAGATATAATTGGTGTTGAGAGAAGTAATTTTTTAGGGGTAGTATCATTTTTTTATTTTTGTTTATAATTTTGCTGATTGTGGTTTTGAAATCTACAATCTTTGGAAAAAGTGAAGTTGGAAAAGTTTCCACAATATATAAATTTGAATATGCTTCTTTACAGTCTACTAAAGAAAAAGGAGTGTGGAAAAGTTTTATAGAAAATAACAAATTTTGTAAAAAAGGAAATAGGGTGGAATAAGATATAAACAGGAATTTCAATCTATATGTAGTAACCGTAGCAAATATTTTTCTTTCTCTTGTTTTTGGTGTAAAATGTTATCAAAAGTAAGCTATTAAAGGAGAAGATTTATGGTAGCAGCAGTTACAGATGCAACATTCGCAGAAGAAACAAAAGACGGATTGGTTCTGATTGACTTTTGGGCAACTTGGTGTGGCCCATGTCGTATGCAGGCGCCTATCTTGGAGCAGTTGGCAGGAGAAGTCCATGAGGACGAACTAAAAATCCTTAAAATGGATGTGGATGAAAATCCAAATACTGCCCGTGAATTTGGCATTATGTCCATTCCGACTCTTCTGTTCAAAAAAGATGGTCAAGTTATTAAGCAAGTCGCAGGTGTTCACACAAAAGACCAGCTTAAGGCTATTATCGCTGAATTGAGTTAATATCATAGCTAAAAGAGGCTGGGACAAAAGTCCTAGCCTCTCAATTGTCTTTGGATTGTCGAGCAAGACGCAGTGGTTGAGTGGGCTCTACTACGCTGATTTCATCAGCTTTTACAGCCCTACTCAATTGTGCGGAGGTGGGACGGCGAAATCGAATTCTAACGAATTACCGATTTTTGTCCCACTCTCTTTCATTTAGCTGATGACAGTAAAGGTTATACAGAAGAGCAAGTACACTCTCATAGTGTGCAAAATAGCATTGAAGAAGTGTTTGCTCAGGCGTTTCCCATAACTTATCATAAGCGCTTATTGTGAAATGTGCAAAATTTCAAATGTTGGTAGTTGTGTATCGGGTTTATTGGTATAAAAAGTAAAGATACATTTTTTCCATTTATCAGGATTGAAAATAACGGCTTTGCCACTTTCGTTGTTTTGCATTTGCTCGTGAATGGTAAAGGATTTTAAACTTTCAGACGCTTCTATATCAATGACTTCTAATGTAGCATATTTACTTGAGTCAAAATGATCAGATATTTCGACTGATGAAGTTATTCCGATTTCAATATTTTGCCAGCCAAACGAATTTAAAATATGATCAAAGTAACCATCAAATATGAATTTTGTCATTCCGTTGGTATTTTTCCAAATATATAGCGGACAGTAACTGTTAAATAATTGGCCTTCAGATTTTTCAGAGATTAAATAAACTTTGAAAAACAAATCGTCGAATCCATCCATTAAATGACCTGTATTTCGGACACGTTGTCTAATGATATCCATATCATAATCTGATGGTAATTTTATAGTATATTGCATTGCTTGCATAGCAGTACCCCTTTTCTAATGAACTATTGATAGTATAAATGATTTATATCATGTTGAATAATACTTAAAAATGATATAATTATCATAAAAAGTGATAGGGTGGTTTAAATGAATTTTAATGATATGAGCATTTTTGTGACAATCTATGAGACAAGGTCAATAAACAAAAGTTCAAAGATCTTACAATATGCGCAATCTAATCTCAGCGCTAGATTGAAAGTGCTTGAAACTGAATTAGATACAAAATTATTTTACAGAAAATATAATGGTTTAGTTCCGACAGAAAGTGGAGACTTATTTTATCAATTTTGTAAGGAAACTTCTAACAATTTAGAGAAATTAAAAAAGAAATGTGAAACCTCGAAAATATCCATCTTAATTTCAGAATTATTATTCAATCACGATATTAATAATTCACAAACAATTGATTTGGATAAAAGTGAGATTAATATCCAAAAAACTTCGGATATACCAATCATTGCTCATCAGGAAGACTTTGATAAAATTTTTTGCTTTCAAAAAATTGAAAATTTAAGGCATTATGATGAGACTATCGGACATATCGAGTCGGTTTATGCTTGTTCGAGCAATATAAAGGCTAGTGAGGAAATGCCTATATTCGTTAATAAAGATAAAAATTGCCCTTTTAGAAAACAAAGCTTAATGAAGTTTGCACATTTAAAATCAGTTGTAGAAATTGATTCTTTTGAGAACATTATCGGCTTAGTTGAAAACGGGAAAGGAATCGCACTATTGCCGAAATGGTTAAATAAGAGAGCGAAAATCAAGCCATACGATCAAAAGATCGTTCTTATCCCATTTTATCAGTATGAAAAGAGGAACCAAAGCAGGTAGCCCATTTAGAAGAAATGCTAATGCTAGAGTGGAAAACCATTTGACAAATTTCGTAAATATATTTATAATAAGTGTACATATTATGAAGGAGGTTTTGGAATGGAATTTAGTTTTAGTTTAACCATAAAAGCATCAAAAGAAGATGTATGGGCCTACTATGAAAATATTGAAAAGTGGTATGACTGGGAAGAAGATTTAAAAAATATTACATTAAATGGTGGATTTAAGACAGGATCTTGTGGGATAATGGAACTCGAAGGAATGCCCCCAATGGAATATCAGCTGACACTTGTCAAGCCCTTTGAGGAATTTTGGGATAAAACAGCGACTCCGTTTGGAGATATCCTTTTTGGTCATCAGATCATCGAGAACAATGATGGCACTGTAAATGTTAAGCACACCGTAGCTTTAGATAGCAAAGATCAGCAACATTTGGGATTTTTAAGCCAAGTTTTCTCAGATGTTCCTCAATCGATTTTTATTTTAAAAAATTGTTTGGAAAAATAAGAATTCTCTGGTTAGCTAGGGAATTCTTTTATTTTTCTAAATATCGAGAAGGACCTAGCAAGAGATGCGGATGCTTTATTGCTTTTATGCTATTTTTTAATGAAGAATAGAAAAGATAACAAAATTTTGAAAACGCTTTATTTTAAAATTTAAAGTGTTATAATAATGGGGGAATATACTAATAAATTAGTGGATTCTTGTTTTTAGTGGGAGGCCTTGTAGCTTTTTTGACGATTAGAAGGAGGAAAATCGTTATGGAAGAAAAGGATTCTAAACAGTTAAGTTGGCTTATGATTGCTCTCATAGCCTTTAATATTGTCTGGGGGCTGGGGAATGTTGTCAATAATTTTGCGCAACAAGGAATCGTAGTGATTACCTCGTGGATTTTACTACTGATTATTTATTTCATTCCTTACACCCTAATGGTCGGACAATTAGGTTCAACTTTTAAGGATAGCGAGGGAGGTGTAAGTGACTGGATTAAATTTACCTCGACCAAGCGCTTGGCTTTCTTTGCCGCTTGGACCTACTGGGTTGTGCAGATTCCTTATCTAGCTCAAAAGCCTCAAACGATTCTAATTGCCTTAGGTTGGGTTTTTCAAGGGAACGGGAAAATCTTAGATAATCTGTCCATGCCTGTAATTGTTCTGCTTTCTTTGATCACATTTTTAATATTACTTTATATCTCGACCAAAGGATTAAAGGCCTTGAAATTTTTAGGAACACTGGCTGGAGGGGCTATGCTAGTCATGTCTGTCCTCTTTATTTTACTTGCGATCGGTGTTCCTTTTATCAAGCCTGATTTACAGTTGGCTACGCAACATATGGATCGTTTGTCTACTTATATTCCTAAGTTTGACTTTTCGTATTTTACAACGATTGCTCTGTTAGTATTTTCGGTGGGCGGAGCAGAAGCCATCTCACCTTATGTTAATAAGGTAAAGAACCCAGCCAAAGGATTTCCAAAAGGCATGATTGCGATGGTAGTCATGATTGGCTCTTGTGCCATTTTAGGTTCGTTTGCAATGGCCATGATTTTTGATAGCAATCACATTCCGAATGACCTGATGCGAAATGGTGCTTATCAAGCGCTAGCTGTTTTAGGAAAACATTGGGGAATTGGGAATATCCTAGTGACAATTTATGCTATTACGCAATGTATCAATCAATCTGCTACTCTTGCAATTTGTATTGATGCCCCTCTTCAAATCTTTTTGGGTAGTGCAGATAAAGACTTTATTCCAAACTGGCTACGCAAGCGGACCAAATCAGGGATGTTGCTAAATGGGTATATCCTGACAGGTGTTTTGGTTGGCATCATCATTGTTCTACCACTTTTTGGATTGAAGGAAATTGATACTTTGGTTGTTTGGATGACTAATCTGAATGCAATAGTTTCTCCAATGTGCTTTTTGTGGGTATTCTTAGCCTTCATGCTTTTATACAGGCATTGGGACCGTTTCAAAAATGCAGAATATAAATTTATTAAGAATCCTAAAATAGGCTTCTGGGTAGGTGCATGGGGCTTTGCCTTCACTGCTTTTGCTTGTATTTTAGGAATGTCACCTCAGGTTGAGCTAGCCAAACATCCGACAGAATGGTGGTTTACGCTGGCAACAAATATTATTACACCGATTGCACTTTTGGGACTTGGGCTGATTTTACCGTGGGCAGCTCGTAGAGAAAAGAAATAAATAAAGGAGGCTGGGACAAAAGTCCTAGCCTCTCAATTGTCTTTGGATTGTCGAGCAAGACGCAGTGGTTGAGTGGGCTCTACTACGCTGGTTTCATCAGCTTTTACAGCCCTACTCAACTGTGCGGAGGTGGGACGACGAAATCGAATTCTAACGAATTACCGATTTCTGTCCCACTCTCTTTTTTAAGGAGTGGCTTTGTGTTATAATAGACTACGTGTAGAATAAATAAACTGATGAGGTAAGATATGTATTTTGCGAGTAACATTTTTTCACGCTACTTTAAACAGTTTGATTGGGTTGCTATCTTGGACGAGATTTTTTCTAAATTTATTTCGTTATTTTTCTTAATTATTTTATTTTATGTTGCCAAACAACTTCTTCATGTATTTGTCAGAAAAGTCATATCCCCTTCGCTGAAACTGTCTAGTAGTGATCTTGCTCGTCAAAAGACTATTAGCCGCTTGATAGAAAATGTTCTTAATTATACCTTATACTTTCTCTTGATTTATTGGATTTTATCTATTTTAGGTCTTCCAGTGTCAAGTCTATTGGCTGGTGCAGGGATTGCTGGTGTAGCTATTGGTATGGGAGCGCAAGGATTTCTATCGGATCTGGTCAATGGTTTTTTCATCCTTCTAGAACGACAGCTAGATGTGGGTGATAGCGTACGCTTGACCAATGGCCCAATCAATATAGCTGGAACAGTGGTCAGTGTCGGGATTCGAACAACTCAGGTGCGAGATGCAGATGGCTCACTCCACTATATTCCTAATCGTAATATTATGGTTGTTAGCAATCTCTCGCGTGGAGATATGCGGGTTTTGATTGATATTCCGATTAATGCGCAAACAGATTTGGATGTTATTGCTCGTGTGATTGAACAAGTCAACCAAGCGTCCCTTAAAGATTATCCTGAAATTTTACAGGCACCTGATATTTTGGGACCTCAATTAGAAGAAAATAGTCAGTTTGTGTTTCGAGTTAGTATGATGGTTCAAAGTGGTAGCCAAACTAAAATCTACCATTCCTTTTACCGACTTTATCATGAAGCTTTGCTAAAGGAAGGCATTGACCTGCCAAATTAATATCTTAAAGCTAGTCCTTCAGACAGAGGAGAAATTATGAAACAGCATTCCCCCCGTCAAATCACGAATGATGGCATTCTCTATCAAATCAAACTCCCTCTTTACAAACAACCTTTATTTTGGACGACGATCGTCAGCCTTGGTTTAGTTTTCGTTTTATCTATAGTTGTAGTAGGCTTGTCGGTGCTTTATCTCAGTCAGACCGAAGAAGGAATGCAGCTTAATGGCAGGACGGATGGCATGTATCGTTCTTATGATTATAAAAATGAACATTCAAATCAGTATTTTGGAGAAGCAGCTTTCTTTCGTAATGGAGCTAAAATCGTCGTTCAGTCCGCTAGAGTTGATACTGATAGAAAAATGAGTGATGATGCAACTGGTGTAGCAGTGGTCGTATCCGTGCAAATAAAAAACACCTCTAATCGCAGCCTTTTAGTGAGCCCTTATGACTTTGATTTATACGATGAAAAAGAGGGGCTCTATATCTTAGATGACTCAACCTTTGATAATAATCAGATCGGAACAAATCTAGCACCAGGAAAGGAAGTTCAGTTTGACCTCGTTTTTGACGGTGAAAGAGGTGATAAGCGATCCTATATAGTAGCCTATGAACAGACAAAATGGTCCAATGGCAAGTTGAAAAAATAACGCGCATGGATAGGATTCTACTAAAATAAATAAAAAATCCCAAGACACTCTCGTAAAAAAGTGCACTTGGGCTTTTTTATATGTGCTTGTCTCTGGACCAATTTTTCATCTCAGCCACTGCTGTAAAGAGCACATCAGTAGAGGAATTAAGGGCAGTTTCACAGGAATCTTGGATGACCCCGATGACAAAGCCAACGCTGACGACTTGCATGGCTATATCATTAGAGATACCAAAAAGACTACAAGCAACTGGGATTAATAAGAGAGAACCACCAGCCACTCCGGAAGCACCACATGCAGAAATAGCTGCAACAACACTTAAAACAAAGGCTGTACCAAAGTCTACTTGTATACCTAAAGTATGAACAGCAGCAAGGGTTAATGTATTGATAGTTACAGCAGCGCCAGCCATATTGATGGTGGCTCCTAAAGGGATGGAGACTGAGTAAGTTTCAGGATTTAGCTTCAAATCTTGACAAAGCTTCATGTTGACGGGGATATTAGCGGCAGAGCTGCGCGTGAAGAATGCTGTAACTCCACTGACTCTAAGACAACGCCAAACCAAAGGATAAGGATTTCTTCGTAACATAATAAAAGCAATCAGTGGATTGATAATTAATGCTACAAACAGCATGGTTGCTATTAGAAGTAAGAGAAGTAGACCATAGTTTTGTAGAGCCTGAAGTCCTCTACTAGAAATTGTCGTATAGACTAAACCCAAGATACCAAAAGGAGCAAGATTAATAATCCATTCGACAATCTTAGAGGTAATATCTGCCAGAGTTTGTAAGAGTTCTTTGCTGTGTTGACTGGCCTCACGCATAGCCATTCCAAAGATAACTGCCCAAGATAATACCCCAATATAATTTGCTGAAACGAGGGCATTGATTGGGTTATCAACAAGCTTTAGCAGAAGATTACTAAGGACCTGTCCAATACCATCTGGAGATGCAATGGTTTGCTTTGTTTCGGTTAAATCAATGCTAATTGGAAAGATAAAACTGGCTAAAACGGCAACGATAGCCGCAGCAAAAGTGCCTAACAGATAAAGAACAATAACCGTTCTCATATTGCTCTGTTGTCCTTTTTTCTGCTGAGATAAGGCGTTTGATACCAAAGAAAAAACCAAGAGAGGTGCAATGGCCTTCAGTCCACCTACGAAAATCTCTCCCAAGAGTCCAAAAGCAGATGCTTTTGGGAAAAGGATTGCTAGTAAAGCACCACAGAAAATTCCAAGTGAAATTCGCTTGATTAGGTTGGTTTTTTTCCAAGTTAGAATGATTCGACGAAGCATGGAAATTCCTTTCTATAGACAAAAAAATTTGAAAAGCCATTGATTATTATAAGATTATCGGAGCTTGGGATTAAAGTATTAATCAACGTCAGTATATGATAAGTATAAAAATAGAGTATTTGTTTATTATACGATAGAAAGGAATTGAAAGCAACAAGAGATTGTACACTTCTTTTTTATAAAAAGGCTATAACGGAGCAAGGGGCGGGATATGGAGACTAGAATAGCATAGTCATCAGGAATGCACCGAGACGATTGATAAGAGACCGATTAAACGCTTGGCAGATTTTGTGGTTATACCAAAGGAGCTGAAATATGTGCGAGATACAAGACGCCGTCTGGGAGCTTGTCTCATCAGCTGAACGGGGTGATTTTACTGAAAGAAAGCCTAGCTCTAGAATATAAATGGAAGGATCTCGGCGACATCTATCTATCTTTCTGCGGTCGCACTAGAGAATACTGAGGCTGGATGAGCAGGGCACGAGGTTGTAGAAAGTGGCCTTAGCAATCTACATGGCTAGCTAGTTTATCTGAGCAAGAGTAGCAAAAATGGGTCATTAGAAAAGCTAGCTGGCCTTTATGAAAATGGACTCCTATCAACACTGTGTCTCTCTTTACTAATTTTAGCCCCCAGATTCGTAAATGAAAACACCTGATTTCATAGATAAAGAAAATTTGAGACGAAAGTTTTAGATCTTTTTCTTGACTCTAACCCTAGGGGAGGGTGTATACTAGTGGAAACTAGAAAAGGAGATCACTATGCAAATTAATATTATTCGCTCTGATAAAGTTTATCAGGAGTTGCTTGAACTTCCATTTGATAAAAGGGAGGGCTGTTTCCGGGCTAAGATTTTAGCACCTTTTGCAACAAAATATCAAACACAACACATTCCTTTAAAAGCAAAGTATCCTGGAGGATTTGATGCTCTATTTCTACTTGGCTTTATGAATCAACTTCCTGCAACTCTCTCAGAAAAGGATAGACCGGCGATCGACGCTCTGAGTTCTGATCAACTCTGGCAAGACTGCCAGGATACCATCAAGAGGAGTATTGGTCTTTTCGAGCAGGCTGGCTATGACTTAGAGGTTGAGGATTACCATTTTACTATTTTATTGGGCAATCCAGAAAAGCCCATGCTCCAGCTCAATAAGGGTTACAGCGGAGATGGAGGAATTCCAGGCTACCTCATGCTTAGTCTGCTACCAAATGACTATACTTTGCCACGTGTGCAGGCTGCGTTAGCCCACGAGTGCAATCACAATATCCGTTTTCAATTTATCAAATGGAACCAGCAGACGACACTAGCAGACTGGGTAGTCAGTGAAGGATTGGCAGAGTCTTTCGCTGCTGAGCTCTATGGTAAAGAGCTCATTGGACCTTGGGTCACTTCAACCAGTCCAGAGCAATTAGAGGAGATTAAGCCCATCATCTCAAGTCAGCTTCAGCTAACAGGGATGGCGGAAGTGGCTCCTTATCTCTACGGTGATGAAATCGCTGAGATCCAAGGCCAAATACCAGTCGGTATGCCTTATGCTGCGGGCTATGCTTATGGCTATCATTTGATACAAGCCTATCTGAAAAATACTGGCAAGAGCATTATTGAAGCGACAGTAACACCGACAGAAGAGATTCTAGAGGCGACGAAAGACTTTTGGCAATGACACTTTTGCTTGAAAATCTGTCAAAACTTGATATAATGTAGGTAATTTCTGGAGGTGGCTATATGCACTATAAAAGGATCGAATTAAAAGTCACAAAGCAAGGTATCCATGAGCGTAAGATTTTTCAAGGGGTTAAGATTTTCAGTCGCAGCAAACTGTCCAAAGATCAGAAAAGCATTCTCACACAGAAGCTTTACCTGACACCGAAGCAAAACATCGTTTACTATCAGCGAACAGATGTTAATTATGACCAGAACTGGCATCATAATAAGGACTATTACAAACTAACTTATGGACAGTTGGACAGAGAAACTGTCTTTAAAGTTTGCCAAGGTTTTGACGAACTAAGTCCTTTTCTGGAGAATGAGCTGCTGGAGAAGCTAAAAGAAAAGCAGGTAGCAGGCAAATTTTTTGAAAAATTAGATATATAAAAATCCGACTGCTTTTATAAGCAGTCGGATTTATTCTAGTTTAATTGTGCTTAAACAATACCTTGCGCAATCCTAGCCTTGGCTAGGTTTTTGCAAGTGGCGATAGTAGAATCAGCCAGATAGTCTTTGCTAAGTCCGTAAGTTTCAGTGGTAGTTTTAGCTGTGTTGAGGATGTTGGTCATGATGTCCTTGAGACGGGCAGAGTATACTGGCATCTATTCATCTGATAAGAGGGATTTTATCATCCAGATATTCATAGCTGGGTGACCGGCAGCGTTAGAAAGTGGTTGGTTCAATGATGTAAAACCATAGTGTTGATAGACAGCTACGGCCGTAGCCAGTTCAGTAGTGGTTTCTAGATAAAGCTGTTCATAACCTGCTAGACGGGCTTCCTGGAATATCCGTTTTATCAGCCGACTGGAATAACCTTTGCCACGACTGTTTTTAGTGACATACAGTTTTTGTAGTTCAGCAATCTTATCAGACACAGGTGCAAAGCCACCACAGCCAACGAGCTGTCCTTCATCTTCCAAAACAAAGTAAGCTGCCCTCTCTTGCTGTTGATAGTAGTCGGCCAAATGATCTAGATGAGGATCAAAGTAGACAGTTCCTGGCTTGTCAAGACCAAATTCTTCTAGGCTAGCTCGAATGAGCTGCGCTACAGCTGGATTGTCTCTCATTTCCATGAGCCGTAAGTTCATGATTTGTCCTCCGATAGGATGTACCGATTAATTAAACTAATCCTTGCGCAATCATAGCATTGGCTACATTTTCAAAGGCAGCGATATTTGCTCCAGCTAGGTAGTCTTTGCCAAGTCCGTAAGTTTCAGCGGTAGTTTTAGCTGTGTTAAAGATATTGGTCATGATGTCTTTGAGACGGCCGTCAACTTCTTCACGAGTCCATGACAGACGAAGGCTATTTTGACTCATTTCAAGGGCTGAAACAGCTACACCACCAGCATTAGCTGCTTTGGCAGGTCCATAGTAGATACCATTTTCTTTGTAAACTGCGATAGCATCTAGGTCGCTCGGCATGTTGGCACCTTCAGATACACAGATAACTCCCTGAGCTACCAAGCGTTTCGCAGCTTCGCCATTGATTTCATTTTGTGTCGCACATGGCAGAGCGATGTCATATTTCTCAGCATAAGTCCATACAGAACCTTCGTAGTAGGTAGCAGTAGCTTTTTCAGCGGCATATTCTGTCAAACGGGCACGGCGATTATTTTTAATATCTGTCAAGAGGTCAAAGTCAATACCGTTTTCATCGATAACATAGCCGTTTGAGTCAGATACAGAGATAACAGTTGCACCAAGCTCAGTTGCTTTTTGAAGAGCGTATTGAGCTACGTTACCAGAACCGGAAATAACCACTTTCTTGCCAGCAAAGCTTTGGCCGTTAGCCTTAAGCATTTCTTCAGTATAGTAAACCAAACCGTAACCAGTTGCTTCTGGGCGAATCAAGCTGCCGCCAAATCCAAGGGGTTTACCAGTCAAGACACCTGCATCAAATTGACGAAGACGCTTGTATTGGCCGTAGAGGTAGCCGATTTCACGTCCACCGACACCGATATCACCAGCTGGGACATCAAGTGATGGTCCAATGTGTTTTTGCAATTCTGTCATAAAGCTTTGGCAGAAGCGCATGACTTCAGCATCGGTCTTACCTTTCGGATCAAAGTCAGATCCACCTTTACCACCACCAATTGGTAGGCCAGTCAAGACGTTTTTAAAAATTTGTTCAAATCCGAGGAATTTCAAGATCCCTTGATTTACAGTAGGGTGGAAACGAAGTCCACCTTTATAAGGACCAACTGCTGAGTTAAATTGCACACGGTAACCGCGGTTGACTTGTACGTTACCTTCGCGGTCTACCCAAGGAACACGGAAAGAAATGATACGCTCAGGCTCTGTAATACGTGCTAGGATGTTTTCTTCGATGTATTCTGGGTGTTTTTCAAAAACAGGCTCCAGAGTATTGAGAAACTCTTCAACAGCTTGGAGGAATTCTGCCTCGTGTCCGTTGCGGGCTTTTACGGTCTCGAAAGTGCTTTGGATATATTCTTTAGCAGTTGTCATGATGGTTCTCCTTTGATCGGTTATTTTATTACGGGGTCAATTATAGCAGAGTTTTTCATACTTGTAAAGAAAAAAGCCGAATTTTCAGAAAATTTCCATAATTAAATTCATGATTGAAATACCGAACTTTTTTATGAAATCTTGAGTCTAAAAATTACAAAATTGTCCACCAATGATATAATAAATAAAACAGATTTATGCACAGAACTATCATCGCAAAAAGGAGCATTGAAATGGTTTCTACACATACACACATTGCTGGATTTTCATTTGACAACTGCCTGATGAATGCAGCTGGGGTCGCCTGCATGACAAAAGAGGAACTAGCAGCAGTCAAAGATTCTGCTGCGGGAACGTTTGTGACAAAGACAGCGACGCTGGAATTTCGTCAGGGAAATCCAGAGCCACGCTATCGGGATGTTTCGCTGGGCTCTATCAACTCCATGGGCTTGCCTAATAATGGTTTAGACTACTATCTGGACTACCTGCTGGAACTTCAGGAAAGTGAACCAAATCGGACTTTCTTCCTTTCTTTGGTCGGTATGTCTCCGGAAGAAACGCACACCATTCTCAAAAAAGTGCAGGCAAGCGACTTTAAAGGGATTACTGAGCTCAATCTCTCCTGCCCTAATGTCCCTGGAAAGCCACAGATTGCCTATGACTTTGAAACGACGGATAAGCTTTTGGCAGAGGTTTTTGCTTATTTCAAAAAGCCACTAGGCATCAAGCTGCCTCCTTATTTTGACATCGTGCACTTTGACCAGGCCGCTGCGATTTTTAACAACTATCCGCTCAAGTTTGTAAATTGTGTAAACTCTATCGGAAACGGTCTTTATATAGAAGATGAGTCAGTGGTTATTCGTCCCAAAAATGGTTTTGGAGGTATCGGAGGTCAGTACATCAAGCCGACCGCTTTAGCCAATGTCCATGCTTTTTACCAACGCCTGAAACCAGAAATCCAAATCATCGGAACAGGTGGTGTCTTGACGGGGCGTGATGCCTTTGAGCATATCCTCTGTGGTGCCAGTATGGTGCAAGTAGGAACAACCCTTCATAAAGAAGGAGTAGCAGCTTTCGAGCGCATCACTGCAGAACTCAAGGCAATTATGGAAGAAAAAGGCTATGAAAGCCTAGAAGATTTTCGAGGAAAATTGAAGTATATAGAGGGGTAATCTTCTATCTAAAAAGATTTAATGCAAGAGTTATTGTGATTTGAAATGAAGAACATGGCTGGGTTGATAGTCATTAAGACCCAGTTTTTTCATATCAATTTGAAGAAAGTCCTAATCAAATTGCTATAATTTCGATTCCTTTTATGAGAAAATAGACGCAAAGAAATGAGGTGTTTTTATGGCAAAAATTTATTTAGCAGGTGGATGCTTCTGGGGATTGGAAGAGTACTTTTCTCGTATTGAAGGTGTTAAGAAAACGACAGTTGGCTACGCCAATGGTCAGGTGGAAGCAACCAACTACCAGCTGATTCATCAGACGGACCATGCAGAGACGGTTCATCTCATCTATGATGAAAAGCGGGTCAGTTTGCGGGAGATTCTGCTCTATTATTTCCGAGTTATTGATCCTCTGTCTGTCAATAAGCAGGGAAATGATGTAGGACGTCAGTATCGGACGGGTGTTTATTATACAGATGAAGGAGATAAGGCAGTCATTGAGCGGGTCTTTGCTGAGCAGGAAAAGCAGCTGGGATACAAGATTGCTGTTGAGCTGGAACCCTTACGACACTATGTATTAGCTGAAGACTACCATCAGGATTATCTCAAGAAAAATCCTGGTGGTTACTGTCATATCAATGTCAATGATGCCTATCAGCCCTTGGTCGATCCAGGCCAATACGAGAAGCCTACAGATGTGGAACTAAAAGAGCAGCTGACGGAAGAGCAGTATCAGGTGACCCAGCATAGTGCGACAGAGCGTCCTTTCCATAATGCCTACAATGCCACTTTTGAAGAAGGGATTTATGTTGATGTGACGACTGGTGAGCCCCTCTTTTTTGCTGGAGACAAGTTTGAGTCTGGTTGCGGCTGGCCTAGCTTTAGCCGGCCTATTGCCAGAGATGTTCTTAAATACTATGAAGACAAGAGTCACGGTATGGAGCGGATCGAAGTTCGTAGCCGTTCTGGCAACGCCCATCTGGGTCATGTCTTTACTGACGGCCCAGAAGCTGCAGGCGGTCTTCGCTACTGTATCAACTCAGCAGCTCTGCGATTTATTCCAAAGGAGAAAATGGAAGAAGAGGGCTATGGTTATCTGCTAGCCTATATGAAATAATGGCGGTTTTAAACCGTATCGTCTTTACTTTAAATAGTTTAGAAAATCCCTTGTACTATTTTTCTAAGCTTGTTATAATAGCTAAAATCTCTTTGATGTAAGTGTTGGGAAAGTGAGAAATTGAGATGAAAGTTTATACGAATGTCAATCTGGTAACCTGTGATAGCAAATTTCATATTTATCATGACGGTTTGCTAGTGGTGGATGGTAGTCAGATTGCTTACTGTGGGGATCATGATGAAGTTTGGCTAGCCAAATGTAGAGAAGTTGTGGATTATGAGGGAGCCTGGATTATGCCAGGTCTAGTCAACTGTCATACCCACTCTGCCATGACCCTGCTACGTGGGATTCGAGATGACAGCAATCTACATGAATGGTTGGAGGACTATATTTGGCCTGCAGAGAGCCAATTTACAGCCGATGTGACTACTAAAGCTGTCCAAGTAGCTTTGGCTGAGATGCTACAGTCGGGGACAACAACTTTTAATGACATGTATAATCCTCAGGGAGTGGATATTGACCAGATTTATCAGGCTGTGCGGCAGTCTGGTATGCGCTGTTATTTTTCTCCGACACTCTTTAGCTCAGCTTCTGAGACAGCAGAGGAGACACTAGCCAGAACACGGAGTATTATTGAGAACATTCTATCTTATCATGATGAAAATTTTCAAACCATGGTGGCGCCCCATTCGCCTTATGCCTGTGATGAAGATCTGCTCAAGGGCAGTCTTGAGTTAGCGCGTGAGCTGGATTTGAAGCTTCATATCCATGTAGCAGAAACGAAGGAAGAAAATAAAATTATCTTGGAGCGCTATGGTAAGCGACCACTGGCTTTCTTGAAAAGCTTAGGTTACTTGGAGCAGCCAGCCGTTTTTGCCCACGGAGTTGAGCTGAATCCGTCAGAGATTACGGATTTGGCGATTTCACCAGTCAGTATTGCTCATAATCCTATCAGTAATCTTAAGCTAGCATCTGGAATAGCTCCGGTGACCGACTTACTAGCCGCTGGGGTGACCGTTGGTCTAGCAACAGACTCTGTCGCTTCGAATAATAATCTAGATTTGTTTGAAGAAAGTCGGACAGCCGCGCTCCTTCAGAAAATGCGTACGGGTGATGCAACTCAATTTCCTATTGAGCAAGCCCTGAAAACCATGACCATTGAGGGTGCCAAGGCTTTAGGTTTTGAAGATAGAATTGGAAGCTTAGAAGTTGGAAAGCAAGCAGATTTTATTGTCATTCAACCAAAGGGGCGTCTCCACCTCTATCCTTTAGAAAATATGTTATCGCATCTCATTTATGCGGTTAAGGGAAGTGATGTTCAAGATGTCTATATTGCTGGCCGTCAGGTTGTCCGAGATGGCCACGTGCTCACAGTTGATGTAGGTAAATTATTTTAGCTCTAAGTATTTTAGCAATTTAGATCTCCAGAAGAAGGATAAGTACATTGACCAACCATGATACGAGGTTAGAACTGTAAAGTTCTAGCCTCGTTTTGTTATTCCTTAAGAAAATAGGATCAGAACCTGATTTGGACTTTTAGCAAGAGCCTGAAAGTGAGTAAATGTAAAAATATACTTGATTATAGTCGAAATAGGTATAAGATAGGCTGTGAATAGTGTATTTCGTGCTATTTTAATATTTACTATATTATATAGTTTATGTTACAATGGCTGTATCAGGAGGTGATAGATATGAGGCGATCTGATAGGAGAAAAGCTAGGCTCAAGAAACAGTGGTTTATCCTTGCTTTGTTGAGTACAGTTTTTATCTCTGCTAGTCTGATTTTGTTTTTTCAAAAGGAGATAGATGCTCATAAACAAAATAGAATAACAATCACTCCAAAGAAAGCTAAATCCTCTAAAATTCATTCTGAAGCTCGAACACAAACAGCTCGTATCATGGCAAATGGTGATTTACTCTATCATGACGGCCTTTATATGAGTGCTTTAAAAGCGGATGGGACTTATGATTTTTCGGAAAATTTCCAATATGCTAAGGAATGGCTGCGCCAAGCAGATCTTGTAATTGGAGATTTTGAAGGGACGATTAACCCAGATTTTCCATTAGCAGGCTATCCTCTTTTTAATGCACCAGAATCAGTTGTGCTAGCAATAAAGGATGCAGGTTACCAAGTGGTTGATTTAGCCCATAATCATATTTTAGATTCACAATTAGCAGGTGTCTTTTCGACAGCTCAAATGTTTGAAAGCAAGGGGATAACACCAATCGGTGTTTACACACATGAGCAGCGCAATCAGGCTCCATTGACAATAAAAGAAGTAAATGGCATAAAAATTGCGATGTTAGCTTATTCTTATGGTTTTAATGGTATGGAAGCTAATCTTAGCCAAGAAGAATATAATCAACATTTATCGACTCTCGATGAGGAAAAAATGCAGGCAGAGATTGAGCGAGCTGAAAAAGAAGCAGATATAACAGTTGTTATGTCACAGATGGGAGTTGAGTATCAGCTACAACCCACTGAAGAACAGGTGGCTCTTTATCACAAAATGATAGAGTGGGGAGCAGATATTATTTTTGGTGGGCATCCTCATGTAGTACAGCCGTCAGAAATTCTGGAAAAAAATGGACAGAAAAAATTGATTATTTACTCTATGGGGAACTTCATCTCCAATCAGCGGATCGAAACGATGGACGGGGTTGAGAATGCGCAGTGGACAGAGAGAGGGGTTCTGATGGATGTGACTGTTGAGAAAAACAAAAATGGTACCCAAATAAAAACAGCTCAGGCGCATCCAACATGGGTGAGTAGAAGAGAAAAAGGAAGCTATTCACCTGAAGGTTACCCACTGTATACCTATCAAACGCTTATTTTAGAGGATTTCATCGAAGGTGGGAAATACCGTCAACAGTTGGATGATGCGACTAAAGAGAGAGTTGACAGCGCTTATCAAGAAATGAAAGAACACATAGGTTTGCATTGGCCGTAAATAGTGTAGTAGCTTAACCAGAAGCATAAGGCTTCTGGTTTTTAAAGTCGTTATGGTAGGCTATCTAGTATAGGCATGGTATAATAAAGTCGTTCATGTGAAATAGTTTTAAAAGAAAAAGGAAGTATATGTTAGGATTAGGAACACTTTTTAATGCAGTAGGTGTCGTAGCTGGTGGCTTACTTGGTTTGACGATTGGTCATGTCTTGTCATCTAGAATTCAGGAGTCTTTGATGAAAGTTGCAGGTGTGTCTGTCTTGTTTTTAGGAGTGGCAGGCACTCTTGAAAAAATGTTGCAAGTGAGCAATGCTCAGCTCAAAGTCAATGGAGCCATGTTGCTAATTATTTGTTTGCTTACAGGGACGCTCATAGGGGAGATTCTCAATATTGAACGGGGCTTTGAACGTTTTGGCGAATGGCTCAAAAAAACAACCAGGAATGAGAAAGATTCCAGCTTTGTCGATGCTTTTTTAGTAACCTCATTAACGATTTGTGTCGGTGCTATGGGAATTGTGGGAGCTATACAAGATGGGCTAACTGGAGATTATTCTATTTTACTAGCTAAGGCAGTGTTGGATGCTATTGTTGTTTTAATTTTAACGGTTTCTGAAGGAAAGGGTGCCATCTTTTCTGTGATCCCACTTATTATCATTCAAGAGGGGATAACCTTATTGGCACAATTAATTTCGCCGATTATGACGATAGAAGCATTGGCTAATCTTTCGATGGTGGGCTCTGTTCTCATTTTTTGTGTAGGGACGAATCTTATCTGGGGAAAAATGTTCAAGGTTGCCAATATGTTGCCAGCTGTTATTTTAGCTATTCTCTGTAGTTTCTTACCCTTTTTTTGATAAATCAAAGAGGTTGGGACAAAAGTCCTAGCCTCTCAATTGTCTTTGGATTGTCGAGCAAAACGCAGTGGTTGAGTGGGCTCTACTACGCTGATTTCATCAGCTTTTACAGCCCTACTCAACTGTGCGGAGGTGGGACGACGAAATCGAATTCTAATGAATTACCGATTTCTGTCCCACTCTCTATTCACATTGTCATGAAAAAAAGAGATAGTCAAATGTTTCTAGAAGAAGCAATCATAGATATGGAATGAGCAAACTTGTGATGATAGGGTTGGGAGATTAGGTACTATATGAGCTAATTGTACGTTGTTCGATAGTGTGTACTGTTTTGATTTTTAATATATTAAGTAGTATAATGAGGGAAATGATAGGTTCTCTGTGAAGGAGTTTATATGTTGGATTCGTTTGTGAGACTAATTCTTTTTATTTCTGGAGCTTTTTTCCTCATTTTTATGATTGGTTTTATAAGTAGACGACGCTTCAAGCAAAGGTTAGAGGCTCATTGGGGAAGTCGTAAGCGTTTGGCTAAGGCTGATAGTGAAGCAAGTTTATATGAGTCTATGCTACTGGATATGGATTTGCAGCATTATGATAGTTTGATTGATGATCAAACTTGGAATGATTTGGATTTAGAAGCTATTTTTCAAGAAATTGATGCTGCTGCTCAGTCTAGTCTAGGATCGGAATATCTTTATAGCAAGCTTCGTTTGCAAAGCTTTGAGTCTGATTTGGTATTTGAGCAATTACAGATTTACTTACAGAAACATCCTAAAGAGCGTCTACAGTTACAATTTTTATTTGCCCAGTTAGGCAAGAAGAACTACAATCATGCTAAAAAATTAGTTTTGCGTCCTATTAAGCCGAATTATTGGTGGCCATTTTATATCTTACTTGGCTTGTTACCTCTTATTTCTTTAGGAATCATTTTTGTGGCTGACTCGCTAGGTCTCACTCTTTTTCTACTTAGTTTAGTGATGAATATTATTTTTTCGGCTCTGACCTGTTGGTCCTTGTCTATGCAGTTAGAAAATATGAGCTATCTGGTGCGGATTTTTTATGTAGCCGAAAAAATGAAAAAAATGGATTTTCCAGGACATGAAAAATTAAAACTCGCCCTCAAACCTTTTCATGCTTCACAGATTTTTGGCTCTGTTTTTAAAAATCAATCAGGAGGGTCTGAGCTAGAAATTGTATTGCTTTATCTAAATATGATTTTCTTAATTCCTCAAATGGCGCAGGCTTATATTTCTAGACAGATTTTGCATTACCAGCAAAGTGCTCAGTCAGTATTGGATATTTTAGGAAGGTTAGAAGCAGCGATCACTGTCTTAAACTACAAGGAATCTTTGCCATTTTACAGTAAGCCGTGCTTTTGTGAACAGGAAGGTGTTGAAGGGACAAAACTCTATCATCCTTTACTCCATCATCCTGTCTGCAATGATGTCAGCTTTTTGAAAAATATGATGATTAGTGGGGATAATGCTTCTGGAAAATCCACTTACCTGAGGACTGTTGCCGTTAATGTGATATTGGCGCAGAGTTTGAACTTTGCCTGTGCAGAAAGGATGAGCCTAGCATATGGATCCGTATTGACAGCGATGGATGTGACGGATAGCATCGAGGCAGGAGATAGCTATTTCATTGCAGAAAGTAAAACGATTAAACGAATGCTAGACAGCTTGGAGCAGGGTGGCATTCACTATTTGTTTATCGACGAGCTGTTTAAAGGTACGAATACTGTTGAGCGGATTGGAGCAGGGCTAGGTATAATAAAATGGCTAGCACACTGCCCATGTCTTTATATGATTTCTAGTCATGACGTTGAGTTAGTAGCGACATCATCGGATGTAAATGATCAGTTTCACTTTGATAGCCAATATCAGGATGGTGAGATTGTGTTTGATTATCAGATTAAACCAGGGAGCGCCTTGACTAAAAATGCAGTGAATACTTTAGAAAGTTTAGATTATCCTGAGGAAATTACGAATGGAGCGAGAACGATTATCGAGCAGTATGAAGAAAGTGGTCAATGGAGTCTATAGACAGGAAGGTAGAAAGCAATGGATATTAGAATGATAGCAACAGATATGGATGGAACTCTGTTAGATGCCCAAGGTCAGTTTGATAACAATCGTTTTGAAAAAATCTTAGACCAATTAGAAGAGCGTCACATTAAATTTGTCGTAGCAACTGGAAATGAAATTGGGCGTATGCGCAAGCTTTTTGGTCAAGATTTGATGGGGCGGATGACCTTTGTTGTGGCTAACGGTGCTCGAATTTTTGAAGGGAATAGCTTGCTTGCTGAGCAACACTGGGACAAAGCTTTGGTACAGGACGTTTTGGCATATTTTGCTGGCAAAGAACGAGACTATCATTTGGTTGCGAATCTTCATGATGGTGCTTATGCTCTGGAGGGGATGACTTTTCCAATGGTAGAGAAGTTTATGACTCAGGAAATGGCCAAGGAGTTTTACAAGCAGATTCATTTTATTAAAAATTTTCAAGAGCTAGACCAAACAGCAATTATTAAGATGAGCCTGGTAGTGGATGAGGAACAGGCCAGTCAGGTGACACGACAAATCAATCGACAATTTGAAGAGAAACTAAATGCGGTTACTAGTGGTTTTGGTGCAATTGATTTACTGCCGATAGGAATCCATAAAGGCTGGGGACTTCGTAACTTGATGAAACGTTGGAATATTGAGGAGCATCAAATCATGGCTTTTGGTGATAGTGAAAATGATGTGGAAATATTAGAGCTGGCGGGTTTTTCTTATGCAATGAAAAATGCTGAAAATAAGGCAAAAGAGGCCGCTAGATTTCAGGCACCAGCAAATACTGAAGCAGGAGTGCTACAAGTAATCGAACAATATTTAAAAGAAAGTTAAGGAAATGGCTGTACAGTTATTAGAACAATGGCTCTTAAAGGAGCAAGCAAAATTACAGGAAAACTACCGTAAGCTAAATCAGATTTCTGTGAAAGAGCCAGATATCATCTTTATTGGGGACTCCATTGTGGAATACTATCCACTCCATGAGCTGTTGCAGACGGATAAGACGGTTGTCAATCGTGGTATTCGAGGCTACAAGACAGATTTGCTTTTAGAAAATTTGGATGCCCATCTTTTTGGCCACGCCGTAGATAAGATTTTTCTTCTGATTGGAACTAATGATATTGGAAAGGAGATGGAGCAAGCAGAGACGTTGGGTAATATGGAAGAGATCATACAGTTTATTTCTCGCAATTATCCTCTAGCTCAGATCCAACTACTGTCTGTTTTGCCGGTCAATGAAGATCCCGCCTACAAGAGCACGGTCTATGTCCGCAGCAATGAAAAGATTCAGGCCCTGAATCAGGCCTATCGCCAGCTGACTAACGCCTACATGAACGTCCAGTTTATCGATCTCTACGATGCTTTTCTGGATGAGGAAGGTCAGCTTCGCCCAGACTACACAAGGGACGGCCTCCATCTGACCATTGCTGGCTATGCAGCCCTGTCCAAGGCTTTGCAGGAGATGTTATAGAGATAAAAATAGGGAGCGAAAAAAGCCCAACCAGACAAATCTTTAAAGGAAGATTTGTTTTTTAAAAACTTTTTGTTGACAAATGTAAATCTTAGGTGTAAAATAGCATCATAAGATTTACAAATGTAGATTTAGAAAGGAGAAGCCATGCAAATTTCCAATGCGGAATGGCGCATCATGAAGATTATCTGGATGGAAGGCAAGCAGACCAGCAGGGATTTGATCGCCGTCTTGTCCGAGCGCTTTGACTGGTCGAAGTCGACCATCAAGACCCTCTTGACGCGCTTGGTGGAGAAAGGATGTTTGACTAGAGAAAAATCAGGCAAAGCCTTTGTTTACTCGGCTTTGTTGAAGCAGGACCAGAGTTTAGACTTGGTCGTTGAGGATGTGAAAGACAAGGTTTGCTCCAAAAGGATTGTCCAGGTGCTTGAAAACTTGATTCAGGCGAGTGACTTTACGCTTGCAGATCTTAATCAGCTGCAGCAGGTCCTGGAAGAAAAGAAAGCAGAGGCTGTCGAAACAGTCCCTTGCAATTGTATGTAATAGAAAGAAGGAAATTCCATGTTTGGATTGTTGATTAGTATTGTTTGTTTACTTGTGGTTGCTTTTATTGCTTGGTGGTTCTTTGCAGAGCATGAAAAGGTAAGCGGCCACGCTCGTCAGAAATCAGGTTATCAAGAAATTGAAGTCGAAGTCATGGGGGGCTATTCGCCTGAAACCATTGTCCTGAAAAAGAATGTTCCAGCCCGGATCATCTTTAATCGCAAGGATCCATCTTCATGTCTGGCTCAAGTGATCTTTCCAGATTTTGGCGTTCATGAAGATTTGCCTTTAGGTGAAAAACATGTCATTGAAATTACGCCAGAAAAAGCGGGTGAATATGGGTATTCATGTGGAATGAACATGATGCATGGTCACATGATTGTGGAATAAAGGAGTAGGTATGGTAGAAAAACAAAAAGCAGTTGTGGAAAACGGAGTGCAAAAGATCCGTATTACAGCAGAAAAGGGCTATAGTCCCAAAGAATTTCAACTTCAAAAAGGGATCCCTGCTGAAATCACCTTCCATCGGGTCAATCCTTCCGGCTGTTACAAGGAAATTTTGTTTGAAGATCAGGGGATTTTAGAGCCTTTGGAAGTCGGTGTGGATAAGGTGATATCCTTTACTCCGACAGAAACAGGGGACTTCGAGTTTTCATGTGGAATGAAGATGCAAAAGGGTTCCTACACGGTTGTGGAAAAACGCCGTCGTGTCTTAAGTTTACGGGATCGCTTTTGGATTACTAGTATCTTTACCCTTCCTTTATTGATCTTGATGATCGGGATGATGGCAGGATTTGTATCCCATACAGTCAGTCGCTGGGGGACTTTTCTAGCGACAACGCCGATCATGTTGGTAGCAGGAGTTCCTTTTATCAAGAGTGCCTGGGCCTCATTTAAGAAGCACCATTCCAATATGGATACCTTGGTAGCTCTTGGAACCCTGGTAGCCTATGTCTATAGTGTATTTGCCCTTTTTACTGGTCAGCCAGTATACTTTGAGGCTGCGGGTTTTATCATCTTCTTTATCCTCTTAGGGCAAATCTTTGAAGAACGGATGCGTAACAATGCCTCCGAGGCTGTGGAAAAGTTGTTGGATTTGCAGGCAAAAACGGCTCAAGTTCTCCGTGATGGGAACTATGTCGAGGTGGCGGCAGAAGATATCCAAATTGATGACTTGATTCGGGTCCGTCCTGGGGAAAAGATTGCGGTTGATGGGACGATTGTAGAAGGAAGTACGACCATTGATGAGTCGATGGTGACAGGTGAAAGCTTGCCTGTGGAAAAATCAGTTGGTGATGCAGTTATCGGCTCCACTATCAACAGCAATGGGACCATTCTCTTTAAGGCTGAAAAAGTCGGTAGTGAGACCCTCTTATCTCAAATTGTGGACTTTGTCAAAATGGCCCAATCCAGTCGTGCTCCTATTCAAGATTTGACGGATAAGATTTCAGGTATCTTTGTTCCAGTGGTGACGATTTTGGCCATTGCGACTTTCTGGGTTTGGTCCGTGCTTCTGGGCGCGTCGCTTCAAGAGGCCATGCTCTATGCAGTCTCTGTCCTCATTATTGCCTGTCCTTGTGCCCTTGGTTTAGCAACCCCAACAGCCCTGATGGTCGGAACCGGCCGTAGTGCCAAGATGGGGGTTCTGATTAAAAATGGAACAGTTCTTCAAGAAGTGCAAAAGATTCAAACCGTTGTGTTTGATAAGACAGGGACTATTACCATTGGCCAACCACTTGTAACCGATGTTGTAGGAGATGAAGCGCGTGTCTTGACACTGGCTGCTAGTCTTGAAACTTTTTCAGAACATCCACTAGCCCAAGCGGTGTTATCCCAAGCAGAAGAAAAAGGTTTGGTGTTATTCCCTGTGGAAAACTTCCAAGCGATTGAAGGAAAAGGGGTCCAAGGTCAGATCGACCAGCAGTTGGTGACCTTGGGAAATGGCAAACTTCATGACGGGACAGCGATGGATCCGGAGCTTGAAAAACGGATGGTAGAGTTGCAAGAGCAGGCCAAAACAGTGATCAGTTTGTCTGTGGATGGGCAAGTGATTGGCTTGATTGCCATTCAAGATGCTCCGAAGGCCAGCTCAAAAGAAGCGATCAAAAAGCTCAAAGAACGGGGCTTGAAAACGGTCATGTTAACGGGGGATAATGAACGGGTGGCCCAAGCTATTGCTAAGCAAGTGGGAATTGACACCGTCATTGCTGATGTCCTTCCTCAAGAAAAAGCTAGCGCAATCCAAAAACTGCAAGAAGCTAGCAAGGTCGCCTTTGTTGGAGATGGGATCAATGATGCTCCAGCTCTCTCGATCGCGGATGTGGGGATCGCTATGGGATCTGGAACGGATATTGCGATCGAGTCCGGTGGCATCGTGCTCACGCAAAATGATTTACTTGGCGTTGTGCGCGCCTTTGACATGAGTCAAAAGACCTTCCGCAGGATCTTACTCAATCTCTTCTGGGCCTCTATCTACAATATCCTTGGGATTCCAATTGCTGCTGGAGTCTTTGTAGGACTGGAATTGACCCTCAATCCAGAACTAGCAGGTCTTGCTATGGCCCTTAGTTCTTTGTCTGTTTTGACTAGCTCGCTGCTTCTCAATGTTGAGAAAATTGATTAAATGAAATGAAAAGTGATACAGAATTTTGTATCGCTTTTTGTTTGATTTCCTACAGCTACAAGTCTTAGAGGTGCATGCAAATTATAATAAAATATCCTATTCTACTATAGCTTGTGAAATTTTCTCAAAAAAAGAGCATCTGTTATGTAATAGGGATTGAGCATCTCTGAGCAGATTCTTATATATGTGAATCTCTTTGTGATAAATTAATACTGTAATCGTTTTGTAAATCGTTTTCATGAGAAATGTCAGAAAAAACTCATTTTCAAAACGAAACCTGATCGCAAAGATGGAGTAGAAGCGCTACGGCTTTATCTATGTGGACCGGGACAATGAAGGCAGTGGAACACTCAAGCGCTCTAAGAAAAAATCCTTTGACTGGTACAAGGAAGTCATCGCGACTAACGGAGCGTCTGTGAAATAGAAACAAGGCTGAGATATGAATGTCTCAGCCTTGTTTTTGATTTGTCCCCATTCCGATCTTAGACTGATTTGGATGAGGACTGGGAAAGTTTTAGCGTTACGATCCCAACAAGAAATAGTATAAATGAATTTTCCTTTTATAAATCCTCAATAGCGAATCTTATACTTCTAAAGATAACTCTACAAAATACTCTAATCATTCTTTGCTTCCTTTCTACGTGTAATCCAGAAATATTGCTTTCTTTCATTGTAAGGAACAGGTTTCAAATATTCTTCAAGAAATTCTAAAATATTTCTAAAGATTTGTCCGAAGACGGCATTTCATTGACTTACGGCTTTTTCCTTGCTACACTAATAGTAAAAATGGAACAGAGGAGAAGGACTGTGGCTAGAATTCTGGTGATTGAAGACAATAATGATATTCATGCGATTCTGACAAGTCTGTTTGAGAAAGAACATGAAGTTTACTCAGCCTATTCGGGAACAGAAGGGCTGGCTGTTTTTGAGCGGGAAAAGCCTGATCTGGTCTTGCTGGATATCATGTTGCCTGGTAAGAATGGTGACCAAGTATTGAAGGAAATTCGCAGGACTAACAGCCAAGTGCCTATTCTGATGCTGACGGCGTTGGGAGAGAAGTCTTTGGTCAGCGAGTACCTTTTAAATGGAGCCAATGACTATATTGTCAAGCCCTTTAATCTGGATGAGGTCTTTGCCCGAGTGACAGTCCAGTTGCGCAGTCAGCATACCTCATCGGCTGAGGAAGAAAGTCTTTGTTTTAAGAATATTCAATTGTTGCCAGCAACTTTCCAGGCTGTTTGTGGAGAGCGAGAAGTTCG
This sequence comes from Streptococcus sp. oral taxon 056 str. F0418, assembly GCF_000220065.1. Lineage (GTDB taxonomy): Bacteria > Bacillota > Bacilli > Lactobacillales > Streptococcaceae > Streptococcus. The sequence continues at coordinate 1,494,197 of NZ_AFQU01000001.1, forward strand.
TTTGAGTAAAAAAGAATTTCAAATTTTTCAACTCTTGCTCCGCCATGCTAAAAAAATCTTTACTAAAGAAGCTTTGTTTGAATCTGTATGGGAAGAAGCCTATCTTCCTGGGGACAATACCCTCAATACTCATCTTAGCAACCTACGTAAAAAGCTGGCTCAGTTAGATCCATCCGAAGAGTACATTGAAACAGTTTGGGGCTTAGGTGTAAGACTCAAGGAGGACTGAAATGGGAGTTCTTGCATTTCTATTGGTCATTATCTGTTTGCTTTTGCTCCTCGTTTTGGTACGTTATCATATAGCAGTTAAGGATATAGCCCAGCAAATTCGCAAAAAGCGTCAACAGGCTAGTTCTAGTAGACTAGCTCCATCGGTCCATCTAGCAAGTATTCTAGAGCTGACTGAAGAGGTTGAAGAGGTCTTTCAGGAGCTGGATAAAACAACCTTTGTGGTTCAGCAAGAAAAGAAAACTTTGGATATGACAATTAGTAACATTGCTCATGATATTCGCACTCCTCTGACCATTGCTAGTGGCTATACCCAGCAACTACTTAAGGAAAACAGTCCAGAAAGTCAACAGTTAGTCAAAATTGCAGATAGTTTGGGTATGGTATCTAAACGCTTAGAGGCTTTGATGGAGTACCGCCGGTTGATGGAAGGTGCCATTCGACCAAGACTTGTTAAGGTGGATCTCACTCAGCTTGTGACCCAGCAACTTTTTGCTTACTATGATGCTTTTCAAAAGGCTCAGATTGATTTGGATCTTGATTTGACGGAAGGATTGTTTTTGACAACGGATCCTGAGATTTTAGAACGTATTATACAAAATATGATTAGCAACGTTCTGAAGCATGGGCGTAGGACAGCTAATATCTCTCTGAAAAAAGAGGGGGAACACTGCATTTTTACTGTCAAAAATATCGTCCAACAACCGATCTTACACCTAGATAAACTAACCAACCGTTTCTATTCAGAAAATCTCTCCAGCAGTGAGGAGTCCTCTGGTCTAGGTCTTTATATCACCCAGCAGCTAGTTGAAATCCTAGGGGGGGACTTGACCATGAAAGCAGAAGACGATTGGTTTGAACTAAGGGTTAGTTTGTAATAGTTGTGAAAATAGAAAAAAGAGAGTGGGACAGAAATCGGTAATTCGTCAGAATTCGATTTCGTCGTCCCACCTCCGCACAGTTGAGTAGGGCTGTAAAAGCTGATGAAATCAGCGTAGTAGAGCCCACTCAACCACTGCGTCTTGCTCGACAATCCAAAGACAATTGAGAGGCTAGGACTTTTGTCCCAGCCTCGTTTTTGCTTTTATAAGTCTCTCTTCTTGAGTGTAGCCAGTCCTGCGATGGTAAAGATCGTGATCAGACTGAGAGCAAAGATAGCTGTTTTGGTGATGACACCTGGTATTGAAGCGTCTTCGTAGAAGAACTCCATCTTGATAGCCTTGAACCATTCATTATTGGCATCGATCATTTGACTAGGGAGACTGAGCAAGATGTAGGTCATGATGTAGGTGATAAAGACGACACTATAGTTTCGAGTCAAGTAGAGGACAAAGCTGGTAATGCAGTACCAAGCATAGGTACAGATGACCTGCATGACAAAGAGTATTGCGAATTGTCCCCAGAAATTAGCTGGCAGGCTTCCCATATTACCGCCGGTTCGGACAAATTCGATGACAATACCAAAAATGTAGAGTAGTATGAACTGCATAGGAAGTAAGCTACCGATAGTCAGTGATTTAGAGAAGTAATACTGGGTCCGAGTCTTGCCTGTAGTCAGGTTATTGTGATAAAGTTTGTCATTGAGATCAACACCGAGAAGCAAGCTAGTCATGACATTGCAGGCAATAAAGATCATGCCAATGTTGTAGGAGACGACATCTATGGCAAAAAAGATACCGTTGTCGGAACTGACGGCCGTGGAAGTGAAAATGGCGAGGAGAATTCCAAAGATGCAGAAAGCCTGCACTCCCCAGAATCCTACGGAGCGGAAGAGACGGTAGTAATCCGCCTTGATACTATTAAACATGAGTGTTTCCTCCTTGTTGGTTGATTAAGTCTGTAAAGTATTTTTCTAAGTCTTTGTGGGCGTAGTAGATTTCCCCGATTGGGATGTCGGCTAGGACTAATTCCTTGGCAATCTTGCGAATTTCTTGTACTTGGCCGGAAATATGTAGCTCATCTTCCTTGTTGCTTGGTCTGAGTTGGTAGCCGAGCTTGTCTTGCACTAAATGAGCAGCTTGCTTGATATTATCCGTTTTGAGGATGATATAGTCGCCACTTTCTCGGTCAAATTCTTCTTTGGACAGCTCTTTGATGAAACGCCCTTGATTGATAAAGCCAAAGCGAGTTGCTACTAGATAGAGCTCGGACAGGATATGGCTGGAAATGATGATGGTGATGCCCAGTTCTTGGTTGAGGCGCTTGACCATTTCTCTAAATTCCTGAATCCCAACTGGGTCTAAGCCATTGATGGGCTCGTCCAGAATGAGCAAGTCGGGACGCCCCAAAATGGCAATGGCAATGCCCAACCGCTGTCTCATCCCCAGAGAGAAATTACGGAATTTCTTCTTTCCAGTATCAGTCAGGCCGACGTACTGCAGGGTTTCTTTGATGACTTTGTCAGCATTTGGAATGTCCCGGTCGGTACAGTAGTAACGCAGATTTTCATAGGCCGACATGTGGGCATGGGCTACAGGGGTTTCGATGACAGATCCAGTATGGCTGAGGGCTTTGGTCCATTCTTGATGGTTCTGAGAGTCTAGGACAGATACGGTTCCTCCGCTAGGATAGATGACTTGCGTGATGATTTTGATCAGCGTGGTCTTACCAGCACCGTTTTTACCGATGAGACCGTAGATCTCTCCTTTTTTGATGGAAAGACTGACATCTTTCAGAGCATACTGATCGCCGTATTTTTTAGTCAGTCCTTTCACTTCTAAAACATTTTGCATGATGTTTCTCCTTTAATTCTTTTGTTTATACTTTTAGTATACAAACTAAATTTCAAATATTTCTAAAGACTTTTTAAAGTATTTCTAAAGAAATATGAAATGAAAAAATTAATAGGAGCCAGTTAAGAACCAGCTCCTTTTTTACTATAAATCCTTTTTGTGGAAAGTATAGAGACTTGCTGCGGTGAAGACTGTTCCTAAAACCAAGGCGATTAGAACAATTCTTAAGGTTACGCCACTGCTCTGAAGCGTCTCAAAGTCAAAGCTCATGGTAAAATGCTGTAGCCATAAAGATTTGGGATAAAGTTGCGCAAGTGCGCCGGTTAAAGATGCGCAGAAAAGGTAACCTCCCAGGGCAGCAATCATAGATTTACTCAGATAAAGAATAAAGGAAATAATGGCTGTCCAAGCAATGACAGTTAGGCACTGCATAAAGAATAGAAGAATAAACTGAAGCAGGAAGGTGGCGGAAAACTCACCGATACCGTTTAGGATAGCAGCTAGGATAAAGTTGATGCTATAAAAGAGAGCTAGCTGCAGGAACGTTACGCAGACCATGACTAGGGCTTTAGAGACGAAGAAACTGGTACGGGAAACACCGCTGGTTAATGTGTTCTTGTAAAGCTGCTTGTTCAGATCTGTTCCAATGACGACCATAGAGAGGATAATGATGATAAAAGTATTATTACCGATAGCGTTGGACACCGCTTGTATCAGCTGGACGGCATTTAATTTGCCAAAGACTGCGCTCAAGGTCGTCAGTAGAAAAATGAATTCGGTAATCCAAACAGCCTTGGAACGAAAGAAACGGTAAAAATCTGCTTGAAAAGTATGTAACATGTTTTTTCTCCTTACTGGACTAAATCTGTAAAGTATTTTTCTAAATCTTTGTGAGCTGCATAGATACCATTGACATGAATGTTGGATAGGACCAACTCCCTGTTGATGTCATTTAATTCCTGTTCTTGGGCGACAATGTGCAGCTCATCAGATTTATCAGCATCCTTGAGTTGATAGTAGAGCTTACCTTGGATGAGATTGGCAGCCTGGTCTCTATCGCTGGTTTTGAGGACGATATAATCTTCGCTGGCTCGGTCAAAGTCGTCTTTGGTGAATTCTGCAACAAGCCGTCCTTGGTCAATCACCCCAAACTTGGTGGCTACCAGATAAAGCTCGGATAAGATGTGGCTGGAAATAATAAAAGTGATTCCCAACTCTTGGTTGAGTCGCTGAATCATCAGTCGGAATTCCTTGATGCCAAGAGGATCTAGGCCGTTGATAGGTTCGTCTAAAATCATGAGTTCAGGCTTGTTTATAAGGGCAATAGCGATTCCCAAGCGCTGCTTCATTCCTAGCGAAAAGTTACGGAATTGCTTTTTACCAGTATTGCTCAATCCGACATAGGCCAGGGTTTCCTTGATGAGCTGGTCGGGCTGGGCAATCTGGTGGACCTTGCAGTAGTAGTTGAGATTTTGATAAGCAGTCATTTGATTGTAAGCGACCGGTGTTTCGATGACGGTTCCTATCTTACGCAGGGCTTCATTCCATTCCTTAGAGTTCTGCGAACCAAAGACAGACACGGTTCCGCTGTTGGTGTGAATGAGCCGGCTAATGGTCTTGAGAAGAGTGGTTTTGCCAGCTCCATTCTTGCCGATTAAACCGTAAATTTCGCCTTTCTGGATCGAAAGACTCACATGATCAAGGGCATATTGCTGGCCATATTGTTTGGTAACTTGCTTTACTTCTAAAACAGTTTGCATGGTATATTCTCGCTTTCTTAGGTTTAACTATAGTATACAAACTAAATTTCAAATATTTCTCAAGTCTTTTTAAAGTATTTCTAAAGAAATACGAAATGCAAAAACAAACAAAAAGAGCTAGTCAGGGACTAACTCGGTATATTTATAAGTCTTGATGTTGGAAGGCCTGATAGCCCCCAAAAAGGGATCCGGCAAGGATCAAGAATGTGAAGAAATCGGAATTTAGTTGAGGGGAAATAGCGTGGAGACCAGCCTGAAGCATTATCAGGACAAAAAAGGTTAGATAACTGGCTAAGGTGGAGTAGGTCAGGTAGAGTAAGCAGGCAAAGGCAGAACTACAGGCCATGATAAAGACGTAGGCACGAAAGAAGGATAGAGAAAAACTTTCAAAGAAATCTATGGGCATGCTCCCAGGCCCATGAAAGATGCTTCCCAAGATAAAAGCTGTGGCAAATACGGTAACCAATTGAATAAGACTGGTAGTTGCAAGGGTAGCAGTTTTAAATAGATAAAATTCTTTTCGCGAAAGACCACTAGCCAATGTATTCTTGTAGAGTTTTTTAGTCAGGTCTCGCCCCAATAAAGAAGTAGTGAGGACAAGAACTACAATCATGACAAAGGGGAGGAAATCGTGAGCGACTTGATTGAGGGCTTGAAATCCTGTCCATCCTTGACTGACTATTTCATCCTGTCTAGAAGGTATAGAAACATATAAGCTAAAGCGAGCTTCTCCAAAAGAACTAACGAAGATGAGGAGGAAGAGCAGACCCTCTATTATCAAAAAAAGTTTGGAACGGGTGAGCTGGAAGAGTTCCGCCTGAATGATGTGTAACATGGAATTTCCTCCTATTGTTTAAAATACTACTAGCATCTTATAAATTTTTTGTTTTAAAAATCTTCAGTCCCCCAATGAGAAAGAGGAAGGTAACAGCTGATGTTGTAAGGATGGCCTTGATGACAGTTCCTCCATCAGCTGCCATAGCAGTGTTGAAACGTAGAGTGAGATAGAGGAGCCATTCATTATCAGGATAAAAGATAAGAGGAATAGATAGTAGGGCTCCACCAATAAAATAGGTTAAAAAGCTAGATACGATAGAGTGACTGGCATAGAGGACCAAAGAGATGATACTAATCCAAGCGATGGTGCTGAGAAATTGAACGAAGAGAGCAGCACCCAACTGACTCCAAAAGTGGCTAGGTGCGGTTCCCATTCCGTTGGATAGGCTAGCAGTCACAAAAGAGATAGATAAAATAAGCAGGAAGTGAAAGGCTGCGATGCTAACACAAACAAAGAACTTAGAAAAATAATAGCTGAGTTTAGAGATGCCGTAGCTGAGGCAGTTTTTGTAGAGCTTTCGTGATAGATCCACCCCAAGGACCATACTGATAATAATGATGGTGAAAAAGAGCAAACTGTCTGTATTACCTGCAAAGTAGTTCAGGGCTTGAATCCCAGTTAACTTTCCCAAGGTTTGAGTAGCAGTTTCGTGGTAGGAAATATTTGCTCCAAAACGGATATTTGATTGAAATAGGGTTCCCAGAGACATGACACAAAATAGTGCAAATTCTGTAATCCAAAAGCCTTTTGAATGTATAAGCCGGTAAAAATCGGCACGAATGAAGTCTTTCATAATGAGCCTCCCTTTGTTATTCAACTAAATCCGTAAAGAAATTTTCCAGATTTTGACGTGCATAGTAGATTTCTTGCACAGGTAGACCTGCACCTACAAGTTCTTCTACAATCTTGCTGATTTGGTGCGAATGAGTGAAAATATGAATTTCGTCAGAAGCATTGACCACCTTAATACGATAATTGAGCTGGTCATGAATAAGCCGGCTGGCTTCTTCTAATTTGGAAGTTTTAAGAACAATATAGTCTTCGCTTTGCTCTTCAAACTCAGACTTAGAAATTTCTCGAATTAGTCGGCCTTGTTCGATGATGCCAAACTTTGTTCCCACTAAATAGAGTTCAGATAAGATGTGGCTGGAGATGATAAAGGTTATCCTCAATTCTTCGTTGAGCCGTTGGACCATTTGACGGAATTCTTTAATACCGACTGGGTCTAAACCGTTGATCGGTTCGTCTAGAATCATCAAATCTGGCTTAGATAGCAAAGCGATAGCAATACCCAAACGTTGCTTCATACCGAGTGAAAAATCTCTGAATTTCTTCTTGCCAGTATCCGTTAAGTTTACGTATTCCAAGGTTTCTTGGATAACCTTGTCAGCATGAGGGATATGGCGGAGTTTGCAGTAGTAGTTGAGATTTTCATGGGCTGTCAAGTGGTTGTGAGCAACCGGAGTTTCGATGACAGACCCGACCCGCTTGAGGCCTTGCATCCATTCTTTTTGATTTTGAGAACCAAAAAGAGAAACACTGCCATTATCTACCTCTAGTAACTGAGCGATAATCTTAATGAGGGTCGTTTTTCCGGCTCCATTTTTCCCGATAAGACCGTAAATGTCACCTTTTTTGATGGTCAGACTAACGTCGGTCAAGGCATATTGTTGGCCGAATTTCTTGCTAACTTGCTGGATAACCAAAATATTTTCCATGATGAGTTCTCCTTGTATAGATAGGGAGAGGAAGCTCTCTTTTCACTATTCAGTATAGTACCAATCTTTCAAATAATTCTCAAGCATTTCTAAATTATTTCTAAAGTTTTTTAAGGAGAGATATTCTAAAAATTCCAGCCCTATAGGGGAATTATTGGAAATTTTTATGTATGTTATTCATTTAAAGTGCATGATATAATAGAACAAAAGAACATGTAATCGATTTCATTTTAAATAGAAGCTATGAATTTCAATCAGGGGGGAATGAGTGAATAAACGGGAGATTAAATTACTCAACTGTCTACTAACTAGTCAGAGAGAATATATGAATGGCTCTGAATTGGCAGAACAGCTAGCAATTTCAGAGAAAACGCTTCGTAAAATCATCAAAGACTTTAATGATTGTTTTTATCACATGGCAGAAATTCAATCTTTACAAGGGAAAGGTTATCGTTTGTTGATTCAAGATGAACAAGTATTCTACGAAGTACTTCAGAAAGAACAAACCTTGGCTACAAGTTTTGAAGATGTAACGCGTATTGAAGAGGAGGAAGATAGAAAACATTATATCTTCTATCAACTCTTTTTCCAAGAACGGTCTTTAGTGACAAACGACTTGATGGAAGAGCTTTATATTAGCCAGTCTAGCTTATCCAAGCTTCTGACTTCTATCAGAGAAAAATTAGCGACCTACCGATTATCTTTGGAAAAATATTCAGGAAAACTTGTTGTTTTGGGGGATGAAAGAGATCAGCGACGCTTTATGATCGATTATTTTCTGTCAAAGCAAATCGAACAATTTTCCTTACAGCATTTAACAGATTTAAGTCTTTTTAATCAGTTGGATGTAAAGGAATTGTATGATATTGTCTTAGAAGTGAGCTGGGAGGAACAAATTTATTTATCAGACTACTCTTTAATGAATTTACTTATTCATTTGGCTTTGGCTATTAAACGTTTAAAAGATGGACATCGTTTAGAAATTTTACGATTAGATAGTAATGAAGCTCAGAAAAAAGCAGAAGCAGTTTCGCAGAAAATTATTAAGCAAATTAAGGGAAGGGTTGGTATTGCTTTACCGCCAGAAGAAGCATCTTATATCGCACTGCATTTGCTTGGTAAGGGGAGTAGTGCTGTGGCACAATCGTTGTATCCAGTAGATGTGGATAAAGTAATTGAGATGGCTTTGAAAAGTTTAAACAAGGAGTTTCCTGGTCTGCTTTCTTTAAATGATGAAATTTTACAAAAAGGACTGAAGGAGCATTTTGGACCGTTGCTATTTCGATTGAAAAATGGAATTCAGCTGACGAATCCTCTGTATGAGCAATTATCAAGGGATTATTCAGAATTAATTATGATAACAAAAAAGACGTTTCAAGATTTACCTTTGTTTAAGAAATATTCGGTTTCTGATCATGAATGGTCTTATATTGTGTTACACCTTCTAGCAGCAATGGAGCGAAAACAAAAACAACCTTTCGTAAAGGTACTAGTCGTTTGTGCGACAGGCATCGGCAGTGCTCAGGTGTTAAAAAATCGCTTGGAGAGTCGTTTTAGTAATCGGATGAGAATTGTAGACTGCATTAGTTTTCATGAGATGTCTCAGTACCCTCTGGAAAAGATTGATTTAATCATTTCTTCGATTGATTTGACGGGTACTTTTTTTCCTAAACCGGTTATTCATGTCAGCGTCTTGCTAAATGAAAATGATATTATCTGTTTAGAGGAATATCTTGGCTCTTCTAAGCAATCGAGAGATTCGGCTTGTGCCAATAATCGAATAGTCCTTCATCAGGCATTTGAACATTGTTTTTCACCTAAAAAATTTTTAATAATTCAGCATCAGCTTAAGAAAGAAGATGTTATTAAAAAAATGATTGCATGTCTTGCTAGCGATAATCATTTAGAATTTCAAGAAGAAATGTTGAGACAGATTCATTTAAGAGATGAGATGGGGACGGTTGCTTTTAGCCGTTACTTAGCTATTCCTCATCCTGCTAGATCGCTTTCTCATCATGAAGAAATTGTTGTTGCAATCTGCACAGAGGGGATATATTGGGATGATGAGCATCCTGATATAAAGTTACTTTTCTTGATTTCACCTTCAAAATGGAAGAATCAGCAAATACGTCACTTATCGCAACCCATCGCGCATTTTGTACAAGATGAAGAAGCTCAGAGGAAACTGTTAGAAAATCCCACATTAAATTATTTCAAAAAAATATTACTTAGATAATGGAGGAAAATTATGATAACAATTATGTTAGTTTGTAATGCCGGTATGTCTACCAGCTTACTAGTGACAAAAATGGAGAAGGCTGCAGAAAATAAGGGGATAGAGGCCACTATTTTTGCTGTCCCAGTATCTGAAGTTGAAGGTGAAATGTCAAGCAAGAAAATTGATGTTTTATTAATTGGACCTCAAGTGCGGTTTATGTTAGATGAATATCAAGAAAAGTATGGAGACACAACAAAAGTAAGTGATATCAATATGGCTGATTATGGAATTATGAATGGTGAAAAAGTGTTTGCTAGTGCCATGCAGTTATTGGAGGGATGATATGAATGAAGATTCTGGACTAATGGAAGGCATCATGCAGTTAATTATGTATGGTGGCGATGCAAAAGGAAAGGCAGTTGAGGCTATTCGTGCTGCGAAGAAATTTGATTTTGATGTTGCCAAAGCCAAATTGATAGAAGCCAATCAATCCTTGAGTCAAGCGCATCATGCTCAGACAAACATGTTAACACAAGAGGCTCGTGGAGATAGTATTGAGGTTACTCTTTTAATGGTCCATGGGCAAGACCATTTGATGAATGCAATTACCTTTATTGATTTGGCTAAAGAAGTTATCGATGTTTATAAAAAATTACAAGAAAGGAGTGCTTGAGTAAATGGAAGTATCTGAACGTTTTGCCGGATGTGCAAGCAATGTATATCAAACATTACTTGACTTATTTAAGCAGGATTACCAAGAGTCAACAGGCAAAAAAATAGTAGACAGTCAAATTCGAAATGGACTTCACTATCAAAAAAAGTTCGGAAAAAGAAACGAAAATTCGGTACGTGTCACTGTTGGAGAGATGATTAGCAATCATCAATATTCTGTTGCTATATCTTCAAATAGAGGTGTTCAGTGGTTAACTTATCTATGTGAAGATACTGGGATAAATGAAGTTCGTATTACATATTTGGAAGAATATTTGCCAGAAGGTAAGCTCAATGGCTGGAATTATAAATTTATGTTGCCTTTTATGAAAAAGAATTTGGAGAAGCGTATGCGACTTCAAATTAGAAAATTAGCGGAATTTGCAAAAAATAAGGAGGTTCAATAATGATGAACAGTTTTATGAAAATTGCTGGTAAAATAGGAGCGCAGAAGCATTTAGTAGCGATTCGTGATGCTTTTGTGGCTATGTTACCCTTAACGATGGCCGGTTCAGTTGCCGTTTTACTTAATGTATTCTTCAGAGACATTCCAAACAACTTGGGATGGACTAGCTTTTCAGAAGCTATGAAACCATTAATTGAATTAAATGGTTATGTTTATTTCGGAACGATTGCTGTTATGGCACTAATTTTTGCTTTTGCACTTGGTTATAATCGCGCTCAACATGAGAAGGTTAATCCGATTGCAGGTGGTCTAGTAGCATTTGGTGCCTTTGTGGCAACTATTCCACAAACTGTAAAAATCATTACAGAGCTTGCAGGAGTAGACAAGACTGTCATTGAAGCTTTGAAAAAACTTGGATTAACTCTTTTACAAGAAGGTGGAAAAACAAATTTAGAAACCTCTCAGTGGGGGGCTATTACAACTGCATACGCAGGAGCTACAGGTTTGTTTACAGCTGTTTTCATTGGCCTAATTTCTTCTGAAATTTATTGTTTCTTAATGAATAAAAAATTGATTATTAAGATGCCTGAAAATGTGCCACCTGCTGTTAATAAAGCTTTTGCTGCTATTATTCCAGGGACAATTGCAATTTACGTATCAGCTCTTCTTGGTTATTTACCAGCGATACTTGCGCATATTCCATTAAATGACCTTATTTCGAGCTATGTCCAAAAGCCATTGATGGGATTATCACAAGGTTTAGGTAGTGTCGTCTTATTGTCCTTCCTAGTCCAGCTTTTCTGGTTCTTTGGATTGCACGGCCACAATGTACTGGGCCCTGTATTAGATGGTATTTATTTGCCGGCTTTATTTGAAAATACAGCTGCTTATGAAGCAAGTAGAAGTGTAGAGCATTTGCCATATATCTGGACAAGGGGATCATTTGACGCATATGCTCAAATGGGTGGTTCAGGTGTAACGATTGCGCTTATTATTGCCATTTTTATCTTCTCTAAGAGAAAAGAATACCGTACAGTAGCACAACTTTCTGCTCCAATGGGAGTATTTAATATTAACGAACCAGTCACTTTTGGTATTCCAATGGTGTTGAATCCACTCTTTGCAATTCCATGGTTGATTGTACCACCAATTTGTTGTGCGATTGCTTATTTAGCGACAGTTTCAGGCTTGATTCCACCGGTTTACCAACAAATTCCATGGATTACTCCTCCAGGTCTTTATGCTTTTTTAGCAACAGGAGGTAATATCATGGCTGCTTTGGTATCACTTTTCAATATTTTTGTAGCCTTTCTAATTTGGACACCGTTTGTCATTGCTGCCAATAAAGTAGAGGCAGTTGAGGATTGAGGAGCCTATCCTAAAGTAGAATAATAGAAGAAAAAGAGTGAGTAGAACTAAATGAAATAACTATTTAGTTTACTTCACTCTTTTTTTAATGTTATATATAATTTTTAACTATACCAATCCATGACTTTTAAAAATAGATGTTTATTTACAAGGGGTTGGCTAGGTTTATAAAAATAGGTATAGTTTAAAACTATATGAAATGCACTTAAATTCCAATTATACAGAGGGCTTCTTTTTTGCTAAGATAAAATCAAGAAAAATTTTGGAGGGCGCTTATGTCAACGACTATCATTGGTTTCCCACGTTTGGGTGAATTCCGCGAATTAAAATTTACAACAGAAAAATACTTTAGACATGAAATCTCAGCAGAAGAGCTTTTGGCTGTGGCCAAAGAGCTACGTGCTAAACACTGGAATATTGTTAAGGAAAAAGGAATCTCTGAGATTCCGTCAAATGACTTTTCTCATTATGACAATGTGCTGGATGCGGCCTTTCTCTTTAACGTGGTGCCGTCATCTGTGCAAGGGTTGGAGTTGACTGCCTTGGAGCGTTATTTTGCCTTGGCTCGTGGCTATCAGGGAGAAAAAGGGGATGTCCGTGCCCTTCCGATGAAGAAATGGTTCAACACCAACTACCACTATATCGTTCCTAAATTTGAAAAAGAAACCCAAGTCAAACTGACTGGCCATAAAATTTTTGATGAATTTGCTGAAGCTAAAGAGTTGGGCTTGGTGCCCCGTCCAGTTGTGGTTGGCCCATTCACCCTTTTGCAAGTATCTGACTTTGAAGATGGTGTAGCGCCGGCTGACTTTGTAGATGCACTTGTTGCAGCTTATCAAGAAGTTTTTGCAAAATTAGCAGAGCTAGGTGCAGAGCGTATCCAGCTGGATGAGCCAAGTCTGGTCAAAGACCTATCAGCTGAAGAAAAAGCTCTCTTCTTGGACCTTTATAAGAAGCTTTTGGCTGACAAAAAAGGTCTTGAAGTCTTGCTTCAAACATACTTCGGTGACGTTCGTGATATCTATGCAGACCTTGTACAGCTGCCAGTAGATGCGATTGGTTTGGACTTCGTTGAAGGTAAGAAAACACTTGAGCTTGTCAAAGGTGGCTTCCCAGCTGACAAGACTCTCTATGCAGGTATCATCAATGGTAAGAACATCTGGCGCAACAATTACGAAAAGAGCTTGGCTATTCTTGAGCAAATCCCAGCTGAAAACATCGTATTGACAAGCTCATGCTCACTTCTTCATGTGCCATTTACAACTGCTAATGAAGAATTTGAACCAGCAATTTTGAATCACTTTGCCTTTGCAGTTGAAAAATTGGAAGAACTTCGTGACTTGGATGCTATCCGCAATGGACAAGGTGCAGAAGCTCTTGCAACCAACAAAGAACTCTTTGCGACGGAGCGTGTGGGTGAAAATGCGGAACTTCGTGCTCGAATCGCTGGCTTGACAGACGCTGACTACACTCGTTTGCCAGCCTTTGCAGAACGCGAAGCTATCCAAGAAGAAGCCTTCAAACTTCCAGCCCTTCCTACAACAACTATTGGTTCATTCCCTCAAACAAAGGAAGTTCGTGCCAAACGCTTGGCCTTCCGTAAGGGTGAATTGTCAGTAGAAGACTATGACAAGTTCTTGGCAGAGCAAATTGATGAATGGATAAAGTGGCAAGAAGAAGTTGGCTTTGACGTGCTGGTGCACGGTGAGTTCGAGCGTAACGACATGGTTGAGTACTTCGGTCAAAACTTGTCAGGTTACCTCTTCTCTAAGAATGGTTGGGTACAATCATACGGTATGCGTGGGGTGAAACCACCAATCATCTGGGGCGATGTCACTCGTCTCAACCCAATCACTGTCAAGTGGTCTAGCTACGCACAAAGCCGTACTGACAAACCTGTCAAAGGTATGTTGACTGGACCGGTTACTATCCTCAACTGGTCATTCCCACGTGAAGACATCTCTATCAAGGATTCAACTCTTCAAATCGCACTTGCCATCAAGGACGAAGTACTTGACCTTGAAGCTGCTGGCGTGAAGATTATCCAAATCGATGAGGCTGCTCTTCGTGAGAAATTGCCACTCCGTCGTAGCGACTGGTATGAAGACTACCTTGACTGGGCAATCCCTGCCTTCCGCTTGGTACACTCTACAGTAGCGCCAGACACTCAAATCCACACTCACATGTGTTACTCAGAATTTACAGATATCATCCCAGCTATCGACAACATGGATGCGGACGTTATTTCCTTTGAAGCAAGCCGTTCAAACCTTGAAATCTTGGATGAACTCAAAGCGAAAAACTTCCAAACAGAAGTGGGACCTGGTGTTTACGATATCCACTCACCACGTGTGCCGAACGAAGGCGAAATCGACCACACCATCGAAGCTATTCTTGCCAAAGTACCAAGTAAGAAAGTTTGGATCAACCCTGACTGTGGTTTGAAAACACGCGGTATTCCAGAAACAAAAGCTAGCTTGGTGCGTTTAGTTGAAGCAGCCAAAGCAGCTAGACAGAAATTGTAAGATTCATAGCTAACCCTATAAAAGTAAGTAATGTTTGGTTGAGCTAAGATTAGAAAGGAACTCGTTTGTTATGACTCGTCATACTCCCTCTCTTTCATTTGAGGTATTTCCTCCAAATCCAGCAGCAGGCAATGAAAAAATTGTGAAGGCTCTTAGGGAAATGCAAGATATTGCTCCTCATTTTATAAGTGTGACGGCTAGCAATAATAAGTTTAATATTGAGGAAACGACGGTTCGCTTGGCAGACTTTATCTATAATGATTTGAGGATTCCTACCATAGCTCACTTACCTGCAGTTTATTTAACGAAGGAAATGGTATCGACTATTTTACATGCCTTGGATAAGGTTGGCGTGCACAATATTTTAGCTTTACGCGGGGATATTTTCCCGGATGCAGCACCGAAAAATGATTTCAAATATGCAACGGATTTAATTGAGTATATCAAGGAAGAAGCTCCGCATTTTGATATTATTGGTGCTTGCTATCCAGAAGGTCACCCCAATTCGCCAGACTGCGTGTCGGATATTAAAAATTTGAAAAAGAAAGTAGATGCAGGCTGTTCCAGTCTTGTTACACAGCTCTTTTTCGATAATGAACGTTTCTATAATTTCCAAGAAAAATGTGTCCTAGCCGGGATTGACGTTCCGATTCATGCAGGGATTATGCCAGTCTTAAATAGAAATCAGGCCTTGCGTTTGCTTAAAACATGTGAAAATATTGAATTACCAAGAAAGTTTCGAGCTATCTTGGACAAGTATGAGCATGATCCAGAATCGCTTCGATCGGCTGGATTAGCTTACGCGATTGATCAGATTGTTGATTTAGTAACGCAGGATGTGGCTGGAATCCATCTCTATACAATGAATAATGCAGCGACTGCCCATCATATTTACCAAGCAACCCATACATTTTTTGCGAAATAATAAAAGACTCTATCTTGCCCTATTTCCTTTCTTAAACGTTGAAATAGGCATCAGATAGAGTTTTGATTTTTTAGCAATCCTATTCAGGTAGAATCGAGGAATAGCAAGCTTGTAAAGTTTGGACTTGTATTTTAGGCTTCATGTGATAAATTCTTTGCTAAATATTTCAAAAAGTATGGTAAAATGATAAAGTAGGAGTTTTAAATTCATTTAAAGGACTTCTTAGTGAATAGCACTTGAGTGATTAAAATTCACGCTTTTATTCGGTGAGAAAAAAGTAAGGGGGAGAAATGGCTGTAACCAGTTCTATTTTTATCCTTTTACATGAGAATGATTGAGGCAATCATCAAGGTGTTGATTCATATCAGGGGTTAGTCTTTACTAAATATCCCAAAATAGAAAAGCGAGGAAAACATGACAACAGATTATAATTCTAAAGCTTATTTAGACAAAGTTGACGCTTGGTGGCGTGCGGCTAACTATATTTCAGCGGCTCAAATGTACCTGAAAGACAATCCACTTTTGAAGCGAGAAGTGGTAGCAAATGATCTGAAAGCACACCCAATTGGACACTGGGGAACAGTACCAGGACAAAACTTTATTTATGCTCACTTAAATCGGGCGATTAATAAATATGATCTAGATATGTTCTACATTGAAGGGCCAGGTCACGGTGGTCAGGTGATGGTTTCAAACTCATACCTTGACGGTTCATACACAGAGTTAAATCCAAATATCCCTCAAAATGAAGAAGGATTCAAACATTTATGTAAGATTTTCTCATTCCCAGGTGGTATTGCTTCTCACGCAGCGCCTGAAACACCAGGTTCTATCCACGAAGGTGGAGAACTAGGTTATGCTTTATCTCACGCAGCAGGAGCTATTTTGGACAATCCGGATGTGATTGCAGCAACTGTTATTGGTGATGGTGAGGGAGAAACAGGTCCATTGATGGCAGGTTGGTTGTCGAATACCTTTATTAATCCTGTTAACGATGGTGCAGTGTTACCAATCTTCTATCTGAATGGTGGTAAGATTCATAACCCTACTATCTTCGATCGTAAAACAGATGAAGAATTGGCTCTATTTTTTGAAGGTTTGGGCTGGAAGCCGATTTTTGCTGATGTGACTGCTATTTCAGATAATCATGAAGCAGCTCATGCACTTTTTGCAGCTAAATTGGACGAAGCAATCGAAGAAATCAAGAAAGTACAGGTAGAAGCTCGCAAAGGTTCAGCTGAAGAAGCAACTCAAGCAGTTTTCCCTGTATTGATTGCACGTATTCCAAAAGGTTGGACTGGACCTAAGTCATGGGAAGGCACGCCAATTGAGGGTGGTTTCCGTGCTCACCAAGTACCAATTCCAGTAGATTCGCATCATATGGAGCATGTTGACGCTCTGCTTGACTGGTTGCAATCTTACCGCCCAGAAGAATTGTTTGACGAATCTGGTAAAATCTTACCAGAAATTGCAGCAATTGCTCCAAAAGGTGACCGTCGTATGGCGATGAACCCAATCACCAATGCGGGTGTCATCAAGCCGATGAATACTGCTGATTGGAAGAAACATGCTCTGAAATTTGAAACACCAGGTGAAATCATGGCTCAAGACATGATTGAGTTTGGTAAATATGCTGCTGATTTGGTAGATGCTAACCCAGATAACTTCCGTATCTTTGGTCCAGACGAAACGAAATCAAATCGTCTACAAGAAGTCTTCACTCGTACCAACCGTCAATGGCTAGGTCGAATGAGACCTGAATATGATGAAGCGTTAAGCCCAGTGGGACGTGTCATTGATTCTCAGTTGTCAGAGCATCAAGCAGAAGGAATGTTGGAAGGTTATGTTTTAACAGGTCGTCATGGCTTCTTTGCTTCTTACGAATCATTCCTGCGTGTTGTCGACTCTATGATTACACAGCACTTCAAGTGGTTGCGTAAGTCTAAAACTCATACAACATGGCGTAAGAACTATCCAGCTCTGAACTTAATTGCGACGTCTACTGTATTCCAACAAGATCATAATGGTTACACTCACCAAGATCCAGGCATCTTGACTCACTTAGCAGAGAAGACTCCAGAGTACATCCGTGAGTATTTGCCAGCTGATACAAATAGTTTGTTGGCTGTTATGGACAAAGCGCTTAAAGCAGAAGATAAGATTAACTTGATTGTCACTTCAAAACACCCACGTCCGCAATTCTATTCAGCTGCAGAAGCAGAAGAATTGGTACGTGAAGGTTATAAGGTTATCGACTGGGCTTCAACTGTGTCTAACAATGAAGAGCCAGATGTTGTCTTTGCAGCAGCGGGAACTGAGCCAAACTTAGAAGCTCTTGCGGCAGTATCTATTCTCCACAAGGCCTTCCCAGATCTTAAGATTCGCTTTGTCAATGTAGTTGATATCTTGAAACTTCGCCATCCATCTGTAGATGCGCGTGGACTTTCAGATGAAGAATTTGACAAAGTCTTCACAACTAATAAGCCAGTCATCTTTGCTTTCCATGGCTATGAAGGAATGATTCGTGACATCTTCTTCAATCGTCACAACCACAACCTCCGTGTTCACGGTTACCGTGAAAATGGAGATATTACGACTCCGTTTGATATGCGCGTTATGTCAGAATTGGATCGCTTCCACTTGGCTCAAGATGCAGCAAATGCAGCACTTGGTGCAGCAGCGGCTGGATTCTCTGCTAAAATGGATGAAACAGTGGCTTACCATAATGCATACATTCGTGAGAATGGTGATGATATCCCAGAAGTTCACAACTGGAAATGGGAAAATATTAATAAATAAACATAAAAGGCTTGGAATGAAAATTCCAGCCTTTTTGTTATTTGCATAATATTAGAGATGAGCGGAAGGGGTTTGAGTTCCAGTACTTGAACTTTCGGTTACCCATACGCTTCTAGTGAATAACATTGAAATAATAGCTAAGGTAAGAAAGCCAAGGCTAGTATAGATATAGGGCTGATCCAGCGTCGTGGAACGTCCAGATAGATTAACAATGCCTCGGAAAAGGACGCCCGCCGTGAGAGTAGCAACTGCTGAGTTCCAGAGGTTGAGGCTGAGCCGAGAGAGGTTGGGAATGATCTTGAGAATGATCAATAGAAGAAGGCCTCCAACCAAAGGAACTGCATAGAGATAGTGCATATAGATAGAGGTTTCGCCAAAGCTGAAAGACTCATAGATACGGCTAAAGGCAAAGAAGAAGATACTTAAGAGAGTATAGACAAGAGCTGTCTTTTTGAAACGTTTTTTGCTTGGATTAGTAACCGATGTAGACAATATCGCTCACCGCCCTTTCTGAAATATTTCCGTTGGTCGTTGGTTTATTGATTACCTGACCATTGAAGTAGAGTGTAGAAGATCCGCCACCGTCAAGGTTATAAGCTGTTTTGACACCATATGATTTCATGACTTCGGCTAACTCATAGAGGGATAGTCCCTGACTTTCTGAGGTTCGGCCATCTGACACAATAATGATATAGTGGTTTTCATCGATAATACCGATAGCTGTACGGGGGTTGGAAGCCATGGATTGACCGACTTCAGAGTTGGTATTTACGACAATTTCACCATTTTCAACTAAAGATGGACCAAAGGCAAGAAGATTTACAACTCCATCTTTCACTAGCTGTTCTGCAGATGTTTCATCCTCATAAATGATCTTAAAGGAGCCGTCCTTGTAAATCGCCAAATCACCATTACTGGAGTCTTCTCGGACAGTATCACGGTAGACAACCCCGTTGCGGATAACATAGCCAGTAGAGTTAGCCCCGTAGTAGTCACCGTTGACAGCTAAAATAGCATTGTTGTTGGCGGCAGTGACTGATGTTTTGGCAGTGACATTGGTTCCATAAGTGTTTTGAGCCAAAGCAGTTTTTAGATATTCAGCAGAGCTGACCGTTATATCAGCAATATAAACCTGGGTATTGCTGACTGTTTTTTCCGTTAGTGTAATGGAGATATTATCGTCGCTGTAGCTAGTATCAGACGTGCTGACATTGGTTGCAGTTGTACTGGTGCTACTGCTTGTAGTGTTGGCTTTGACAGTTGTGATGGACTCTGATAAGACAAAGGTCTTGAGCATGGAGTAGCTAAAGGATGCAGTCAACAATAAGCCAAAAAGACTAGCATAGGCGTAAGATTTTTTAAAATTTTCATGATATAGGATGCGTCCTTTCTTTAAAAACGAATTTCTTTTGAATGAACCAAGAGAGAGAAAATAGTAGTATGCCAACCAGAATTTTGATGAGTAAGAGATTGCCATTAAAGATAGTGTAGAAAAGTCTGATGAGGGCAGTATCTAGGATAAATAAGCCTATAGCTAGTCCTAAATAGCTACTTCCCGTTTTCAATAGACTATCTTCATTTTTAAAGACGAGCTTTTTATTAGTTGAATAGTTAAAGACGGAGCTTGTGACACGAGCAATTCCATTAGCCAGGAGAATCCGAAGAGTAATCGGAACAGCAACTAGAAAGAGTAGGGCGATAGCGTAGACCAGATAGTCCACAATAAAGCTACTCAGTGAAGATAAGGCGAACTTAAACATATCCTTGTAAATCATCAGGCCATCTTGAATGGGTCTAAAATGAGAAGTTTTATTATCATCGATGTAGATTGTTTCGATAGGCACTTCTACAATGGGATAGACTTTACAGGCTTGTAGGAGTATATTCATTTCGTATTCGTAGCGTTGTCCTTCTATGGAGAGCATAAATGGAAGCATATTACTGGTAAAGGCACGAAGGCCGGTCTGGGTATCCGAAACAGCAACGCCGGTTTGTTGTTTAAAGAGCAGACGGGTCAAACTATTTCCGAATCGGCTTCGTAGTGGGACCTTTCCGGTAAATGCTCGTGCCCCT
The DNA here is from genome assembly GCF_000220065.1 of Streptococcus sp. oral taxon 056 str. F0418. Lineage (GTDB taxonomy): Bacteria > Bacillota > Bacilli > Lactobacillales > Streptococcaceae > Streptococcus. The sequence goes on from NZ_AFQU01000001.1 coordinate 1,514,498, forward strand.
AAGATTAATTTCTGAGGTTGCTCTTGAGCACAGTTGGCAACTCTGAGAATATCCCAAAGTTTATGCTGCCCATCTGCATCTGCTGTGACAACGATACCGTAATCATTTTGAGACTGGATGTAGTGGAAAGCTGTTTTAAGAGCTTGCCCTTTTCCCTGATTGGTAGAGTGATGTAAGACTGTGGCATAGTGTGACGCTTGCTCGAAGATTCGATTACATGAGGCAGAGCTACCATCATTGATTACAATTAAATTAAAATCGCTTTTTTCACGAACTTTTTTAAGTAGGCGGATGAGATTGAAATCTGGTTCATAAGCAGGAATAACGAGATAGTCCATAAACAGTACCTCTTTCTTAGATGTTTAGTAGATAGTATATAGACTGCTCCTTAAAGCTAACTGATATCAGTTAGCTTTAAGTTTGGTTTAATATTTGTTTAAGGAAAAATATACAAAAACACCCTAGAAATTAGAGTCTCTATCTAACTTCTAAGGTGTAATACGAGTTGTTTAAATGACTTATTCTAGAATCAGCATATCATCTTTAATAGCAAATGGATCAGCTTCATTGATGCGATCATAGAACATAATGCCGTTTAAGTGATCTATTTCATGTTGGACGACAATGGCCTTGTAGCCTTTGAGTTTGATACGATGTTTTTCGCCATTTTTATCAAAATAATCTACAGTAACACGAGCGTGGCGAACGACGTAACCAGGGACATCACGGTCAACAGACAAGCATCCTTCACCATCAGCTAAGGCAGCATCTTGAACGGAGTGAGCTACGATTTTGGGATTATACATGACTTCTCTTAAAGCGTAAGCCTCTTTTGGTGGTTTGCCATTTTCATCATCAGGATTTGGCAAAAGTACTGCAATAATACGCTGAGAGACATCTAGCTGTGGTGCAGCTAATCCTACACCGCCACGCAGACCTAGTTTTTCTGCCATGACAGGATCTTGTGAGTTATGTAGGAATTGCATCATTTTTTCACCTAAAAGGATCTGCTCGTCTGTTAGGGGAAAAGAAACTTCCTCTGCAATAGCACGCAAAGTAGGATTTCCCTCTCGAATAATATCCTTCATATCAATTAAATGAGCCGGTTTAATCAAATTTTCAATTACAGACATTTTCTCTCCTCGTTCTTTCTATATGATACTATAACATAAAATAGTTGAGAAAGAAAGGAAGGGGAGGCTATTTTTCTTCCAAATAGATTGCTTCTTTCTACAAAAAACTGTATCATACTAATAGTGTGATTTTGAAGGGAAATAAAATGAAGAAAATAATGGAGAAAATCAGTATCTTGAGTCTGTCTTTGGTACTGACAACGTCTTTTTCAATCTCTAGTGCTTTGCCAGCTATGTTTGATTTCTATAAGGGTTATCCTGCTGATAAGGTAGAGTTATTGGTATCTCTGCCTTCTGTCGGAATCATGGTAATGCTTGTGCTAAATAGCTTTTTAGAGCGTTTCTTATCAGAGAGAACGATGATTGTGACTGGCTTGCTTGTCATGTCACTTTGTGCCTTTGTTCCATTGTTCAATCAGTCTTACAGTGTTGTCTTTCTATCTCGTTTGATTTTTGGGCTAGGAACAGGGATGATCAATGCGAAGGCGATTTCCATTATCAGTGAACGATACCATGGGAAGGAACGTGTGCAGCTGTTAGGCTATCGAGGGTCAGCAGAAGTGGTAGGAACAGCACTTTTAACCTTGATTGTTGGTCAGCTCTTGCGCTTTGGCTGGACTGTAACTTTTCTTGCTTATAGTTTTTGCTTTTTAGTCTTAGGGCTTTTCCTTTTCTTTGTTCCTTATGAGAAAGGGGAAGACTATCATAATGAGCAAGGTAAAAAAGAAAAATGACATCTCATCAGCTTCGCCTAACCTTACTTTCTGCTTTAGTATCTGGAGTTATTGTTTTATGTAATACAACGATCAATTTACGCGTACCTAGTTTGGTTGTTTACCATCAGATAGGTACACCAGAGGTGGCTAGTTTGGTTTTGAGCGCTATGCAATTAATTGGAATTGTGGCGGGAATTAGCTTTGCGACGATGGTAGGTATTTTTAAAGGACGTTTGCTCACGATTGTAGGGATCTGTTTTGGGCTTGGTTTAATTTTGATTGGGCTTTCTCAGAATATTTGGTTCCTGGGGGTTAGTACTTTATTTGCTGGTTTTACATATAGTACCTCTCTGACAACAGTCTTTCATGTTTTATCTGAAAAAATCCCTCTACATCAAGTCAATCAAGCAGTTTCTATCACTGTTCTAGGCTGTAGTGGTGGTGCTTCAATTACGACTTTTGTCCTCTCTTTTATTGGTGGATTATCATCAGATCCTATCTTCATCTTTTCTGTTCTGGGAATCATGATGATGGGCATGGCTATTATCTCTCACTTTATAACGAAGGAAGAACATGCGTCTAGATAAATTTTTAGTTGAAAATGGTCTTGGTTCACGCACTGAAGTCAAACAACTTCTAAAAAAGGGCTTGGTGTTGGTCAATGGCAGAGCAGAGAAATCACCTAAGACTCAGATTGATGAGGCGGCAGATGATATTATCGTTTCGGGTCAAAAACTGAGTTATGAAAAATTCGTCTATTATCTTCTTAACAAGCCACAAGGGGTCATTTCGGCGACAGAAGATAATCACCACAAGACGGTTCTAGACTTGCTAGATGCTACTGCCCATCAGAAGGCGGTTTTTCCGGTGGGTCGCTTGGATATTGATACTCACGGCTTACTCCTTTTGACTAATAATGGTAAATTGGCTCATGCCATGTTATCTCCTAAAAAGCATGTTGAGAAAATCTACCGAGCTCACGTTGCTGGCCTGATGAATCACGAAGATATAGAGCGTTTTGCTGCAGGAATAGAACTGAAGGATTTTGTCTGCCAGCCAGCTCAGCTTAAGATTTTAGAGATAGATGAGGAAAAAGAAACCTCTCTCGTCGAGATTATCATTGCCGAAGGCAAGTTTCACCAAGTCAAGCGCATGGTTGCAGCTTGTGGGAAAGAAGTCACAGATTTGGAGCGCATCTCCATGGGGCCTCTGTGTTTGGACACTACTTTGGCTCTCGGAGAATGGCGGAGATTGACTGAAGAAGAGTTAGGAGCTTTGGAAATTTTTGAAGTGGAATTGTAAGAGAACCAGCGCATGAAGTGCTGGCTTTTCTAATGATGCCATCTATAAAGGACATGGGAAGGACATGACAATGCAAAAAGAGGCAAAACAAAGGATTTATGAGCAGAGCATTATCTTTTTAGCTGTGATTTCTATCTGTTTGGTTCTATTAGATTTTATCGGGTTTATTGATATTTATGTAGCACCTTACATTTGGTTAGATGGAGCGATTACACTAATTTTTGCTATAGATTATGGAGTGGGTTTCTACCTGGCTCCAGACAAGTGGCGTTTCTTCAAAAGTCATATTTTTGATCTGTTAGCGATTATTCCTTTTAGTTTGTTTTTCACTTTTTTCCGTCTTGGTCGAATTGCACGTTTAGCAAAATTAAGCAAATTATCGCGCTTAATTGGTTTGAGCAATAAGCTCAAACGATACCTAGAGCGTTTTCTTCTTAAAAATGGTTTTTTGCATTTGTTTTATATCAATGTATTGCTCCTTTTTATTGGCAGTGCAATTATTTCATATGTTGAACAAAAGCCTTTTATTGACTCGCTTTGGTGGGCCATAGCAACGGTTACCACGGTCGGTTATGGTGATGTCGTCCCAACGACTATTATTGGTAAAATGATTGCGATTATCTTGATGCTGAGTGGTATTGGGACGTTAGGCTTGCTTACTAGCTCCTTAACTAATTTTTTTGTTAGAAATGAGAATCTCACTGAGGAGAAACTTCTGAAAATTGAAAAGGAGTTGGCAGAACAACGAAAAATATTAGAAGCCATTCACTCCTATTTACAAAATAAGGAAGATTCAAGATAGAATCATTTGACAAAGCTAGACCTTCTTGGTAGAATAGGAATGTCTAAAAGGCAAATAACTTCTTCTTGGTTGCAGGCCATGCCAAACCTGCCACTCGGATGAAGCGTAAAGAAAAGGAGAATATCATGGCAATCTCAAAAGAGAAAAAAAATGAAATCATTGCACAATATGCACGTCACGAAGGTGACACTGGTTCAGTAGAGGTACAAGTTGCTGTCCTTACTTGGGAAATCAACCACCTAAATGAACACATCAAACAACACAAAAAAGACCATGCTACTTACCGTGGTTTGATGAAAAAGATTGGTCGCCGTCGTAACCTTTTGGCTTACCTTCGTAAAAACGATGTTAACCGTTACCGCGAGTTGATCAACTCTCTTGGACTTCGTCGTTAATCTTGCGTCTAAAAGGTTCCTATACTTCGTTGACTTTGCCTTGATGTACCATCAGTACAATCTTCGGCTCGCGTCGCCTTGTCTAGAAACATTTTATCCTGCAAGAATGGAGCACTCTTATTTGTAGAGTGCTTTTTCTTTTTCACTGGGATTTTAGCCCGAGCTCAAATTGGCTCTCTGGTTTTAGAGACTTTTTTATTCATCATTCATCTTAGTTCGTTTTAAGATGTTCAAATGTCGTTTCCTAGTCTAATTCTTCTAATTTTTCCAAATAAAAAGTTCTTCCATAATTTTAGAAGAACTTTTTCTATCATCGGCTTTACTCTTTCAAGAATTTTTGGATTGCAGGAGCGGCAGTGATAGCAAATTTTTCGTCGATGCGATGCTCCCCGCCTTCTACAGTGACCAGCTCTGCATTTGGAATGGTCTGACTCGCTTCGACCGCATACTGGTAGGGAACGACTGCATCATCAGTGCCATGGATAATGAGGGTCGGAGCTGTGATTTTGGTCTGCTCTGCTTGGATGTCAATGTTTAAGGCATCGATTAGATAAATCTTGCCCAGGGTAGCATTGCGGTGTGTCAGGCTATCAGGAAGTTGATTTAGGTCTGGACTTCCCAGCTGACGGTAGGTCTCCTGCACATCGTCGAACAGAACGAAGGCTGGAAAGATGAGCATGAGTTTGTGCACGCGGTCCGGATAAGCAGCAGCATAGAGACTGGCAACGACACCACCTTGGCTAGCACTGAATAAACTTATTTTGCTCTTATCTACAAAGGTCTCAGAACGAAGCTTTTCCATGACTTGAGTCAAGTCTGTGAGTTCGGTCTTGACCGACATATTCAGCATATCTTGTCCACCGCTTTTCGATTGGCGGCTGCCGCCGTAGAAATCAAAGCTGTAAACTAGATAACCTTGCTTTGCTAGCAGCTGGCTGTATATTTCATATTGCTCAAGGGTGTTGTTGAATCCATGCGCGATAACAATAGTCGGCAATTTTTTACTCTTGTAGTCACGAGGAGCAGTAATCTTTCCGTAGAGTTGCTTGTCATCGTATGAAATACTGTACTCTTCGGATACGATGTCTTCTGTCGGAGTCGGTTGCTTGTCGCTCTTCTCGCTAGAGGCTGTCTGTGTGGTTTCTGGTTTAGGAGGGGTAGGATTCGGTTTGGTCTGGAAGTGCCAGAAGAACAGAGCCAGTCCTGTCAAGCTCAAGGTTGCTAAGAAAGCCCAAATATACTTCATAGTTCTCTCCTTTCAGTATTTGTAGTATTATAGCGGAAATGAATGTATTTTACAAGAATAGAGATTGGGGATATTCTTTATTTTATGATGAGCCTAAAATGAGAAGCAAAATATTTGACAGATGTAATCAAAGTCATTACAATTAAATCATAAAATAAAAATTGCAAGAGTAATTTGAAAAAGGAGAAGTTATGATTGAAATTACTTATTTGGATGCTGTCAAGCAGGAGCGGAAGATGACCTTTGAGTCTTATCAGGAGTTTGAGCAGTCCCAGCAAGCCTGCTTGATTGGTGTGGCGGATTATTACCCGGTTAAAAAATTGACTTATAAAGGTCATGATTTGAACTATCAGGGTACTTACGGCGACGTCTTCTTTTTCCTGATGAAGCAGGATTTGACAAAATTTGACTGAGAATAAAGGAGAAAAAAATGGTAAAAGCAATCACAGATGCAACATTTGAACAAGAAACAAAAGACGGTTTAGTCTTGGTAGACTTCTGGGCGACTTGGTGTGGGCCTTGTCGCATGCAAGGGCCGATCCTTGACAAACTCTCAGAGGAACTTTCCGAAGATGAGCTCAAGATTGTCAAGATGGATGTGGACGAAAATCCAGCTACAGCAAGAGCTTTTGGCATCATGTCTATCCCGACCTTGCTCTTTAAAAAAGACGGTCAAGTCGTCAAGCAGGTAGCGGGTGTTCACACAGCCCAGCAGATTAAAGCCATTGTGGCGGAGTTGGGATAAAGTAAGATGACGGTTAGATAGGCCTGTTTTAAAATGAGACTGCTCTTGTGTTGGAGCGGCCTTTTTTATTTCGGTTATAACAATAAGAAGTTAATTTAAATCTTTGTTTGAGAATGTATATAAATATTTTTGCAATAATTGGAAATATAGATTTGATTTTGTTCTTTAAAAGAACTAAAAATCAGACCCAGATGAATAATCCGAGTCTGATTCTAAATATATGGGCTTACTCCCCCAACTCCTCACTATAGGCAATAATCTGATCTACAGTATCAGAGAGGAATCGGATGGTGTCACGGAGTGGTTTGTCCGTTGAAATATCTGCTCCGATAATCATAGCTGACTCAAGTGGAGTCTTGCTGCCGCCAGATTTGAGTAGCTCAAGCCAGTCACGGGCACCATTTTCGTCATTTTTCAGATGTAGGTAGCCGGCAGTAGAGATGACCAATCCTGCAGAGTAAGTGTAGCTGTACAGCCCCATGTAGTAGTGAGCTTGGCGCATCCAAGTCAGGGCAGCGTCGTCGTCGATTTCCACGGCATCGCCCCAGAAGTCCGTCAAGACTTCTTTCATGATAGCGTTGAGTTTGCTTGCGCCGAAAGTTCCGCCTTCTTCAATCAAAGTATAGACCTTGCGTTGGAAGGCAGCTTCCAGCAAGTGAGTGATGAAGTTGTGGAAGTAGGTATCTGTCAGACGGTGAGCCAGAGCAAATCGTTTCTGACGAGGATTATCAAACTGGCGTTCTAGATAATCACTGAGCAGGAGCTCATTAAAGGTAGATGGTGCTTCCACATAGTAGGTGGACATGTGGGCGTTGAAATAGCTTTGGTGATTGTCAGAGAAGATAAACTGACCGGAGTGTCCAATCTCGTGAATCAAAGTATAGACATCACTCATGCGGCCAGTCCAGCTCATGAGGACATAAGGGTGAACCCGATAAGGATCAGCTGCATAGCCTCCAGAGTCCTTTCCGGCATTGGCCGCAAAGTCGACCCAGCGTTCTTCCTTATAGCGGGCAACTTCTTGATAATACTCTTGTCCGAGTGGCTCGACTGACTTCATGACGAGGTCGTAGGCATCATCAATGCTGACTTCGGGATTGAGCTCGCTGTCCAAGTCCAGTTTCCAGTCGGCGAAGGTCATTTTCTCAAGTCCGTTTACCTTAGCGACATGCTTGAGGTATTTCTGAGCTACTGGGGCAAATTCGCTCATAATCAAGTCAATCTGCCGATCAAACATAGAGCGATCAACTTCTTGCTCAGCTAGCAAATAGTCAAAGACAGAGTCATAGCCTTTCATGTCAGCCAGCAGTTTTTCAGATTTGACCTGAGCCAGATAGGCAGCTGCGGCAGTGTTTTGATGCTGACGAAGGCCTTCAGAGAAAGAGCGGAAAGCTTTTTCGCGGATTTCTGCATTTTCATGGTTTTGATAGAAATTCTCATAGGTGACAAAGCTGTTTTTGTAAACTTTGCCGTCTACTTCAAAGTCAGCCATGGCAAAGTCACCGGCCCGCATCTTGGTGTAAATATCCTGTGGACTGTAAAAGACCTCGCCCAGATTGGTCAAGGCTTTTTCGACATCTGCTCCTAGATAGTGGGCTTTTTTGATTTTAGCCTGGCGGATAGCTGAAGTCAGATGGGGCTCTTGACCTAGCCTCTCCAAGACAGCCTCGTCTGCACCGACCAGGGCGTCGTCAAAGAAGCTGAGTGCGACATTGGCCTCGGTCTCAAACTCCATAGCTGCTTGGGCAATTTGCGCAAAGCTCTCGTCACCAAAATCAGTGGTCTGTGGCATAAAGCCGTAGTTACCGATGTGGCTGATTTGGATATAAATCTGCTCTAACTCAGCAAAAGCCCGCTCAAAATCTTCGAAAGTGTCGAGCTTGCCTTGGTAATCACGGACGAATTTTTGGATGTCCTCTCTGGCCTTCTCAATGGTCCGCAGGAAGTCCTCTTGGTCTTGGTAAAGGGCTGTTAGGTCCCAGAGTTCATTTTCTGGAAATTCAGAACGATGTTTTTGTTCCATAGTCTACTCCTTTTATGATATATAAAAATAGTATAGCAAAAAAGTCTATCATAGTGAAAAAAATACATTTGATACGTATGGGAAGAAAGAACGGATGAAATGTGACTTTATGCGTCATTATTCTAGTTATGTAAAAAGTTCATTAATTTTAGTGGATTTGTAGAAAAGCTGTTTCTGAGCTTTTTCTTTTGCCTGAAATTGTGGTAAAATAAGGTCTGTACGTGCTTGATACAAAGATGAGGATATAATAAGCTACTAAGACCATGAAATTAAAGTCAAAGTGCTAACTGAACACGTCCTATGAGTTGCTTAAGGTCTTAGTATCTTGATGAACTGAACACGCCCTAAAAGCTGTGTAAAAAAGATAAACTGTCTTGTCTTCATCGAAGACTTCGCCAGTTTCCTATTTTTACGTTGCTTTTGACGGTCTTAGTATCTTGAGAATTGAACACGCCTACAACTCTGTGGAAAAAGATAAATCTATCTAGGAGCAGTCGCTCCGTAGCTCGCTTTCCTATTTTCCTTTGAATTGCTTAAGGTCTTAGTATCTTGATCTTTGTAGCCAAGACGTATGAAAAAAATTGAGCATGTGCTCGGCAAGGAGTCTTTATGACAAAACAAGTTTTTAAAACCGTTTTTGCAGGTCGTGAGCTGGTAGTTGAAACCGGTCAGGTTGCAAAGCAGGCAAATGGCAGCGCCGTTGTTCGATATGGAGAAAGTACCGTTTTAACTGCGGCAACCATGTCCAAAAAGATGGCTACTGGTGACTTTTTTCCATTGCAGGTCAACTATGAGGAAAAAATGTATGCGGCTGGGAAATATCCTGGCGGCTTTAACAAGCGCGAAGGCCGTCCGTCAACAGATGCGACTTTGACTGCCCGCTTGATTGATCGTCCGATTCGTCCTATGTTTGCGGAAGGTTTCCGCAATGAAGTTCAGGTTATCAATACTGTTCTTTCTTATGACGAAGATGCTTCGCCTCAAATGGCTGCTATGTTTGGTAGCTCTCTGGCTCTTTCTATCTCAGATATTCCTTTTAACGGCCCTATTGCAGGAGTTCAAGTCGGCTATGTAGATGGTGAATTCATCATCAATCCTAGCAAGGAGCAAAAAGAAGTTTCACTTTTGGAACTGACAGTAGCTGGTACCAAAGATGCTATCAACATGGTAGAGTCTGGAGCCAAGGAACTGTCTGAAGATGTCATGCTGGAAGCTCTTCTCAAAGGGCACGAAGCGGTCAAAGAATTGATTGCCTTCCAGGAAGAAATTGTTGCTGCAGTTGGCAAGGAAAAAGCAGAAGTAGAATTGCTGCATGTTGATGAAGAGTTGCAAGCAGAGATTATCGCAGCCTATAACAGCGATTTGCAAAAGGCTGTTCAGGTAGAAGAAAAGCTGGCGCGTGAAGCAGCAACTCAGGCTGTCAAAGATCAAGTCACAGCAGTTTATGAAGAGAAATACGCAGACCACGAAGAATTCGACCGTATCATGCGTGATGTGGCTGAAATCTTGGAGCAAATGGAGCATGCGGAAGTGCGCCGTTTGATCACCGAAGATAAGGTCCGTCCTGATGGTCGTAAGGTTGATGAAATCCGTCCGCTGGATGCGGAAGTGGATTACCTACCGCGCGTGCATGGTTCAGGACTCTTTACCCGTGGGCAAACCCAAGCCTTGTCTGTCCTGACACTAGCACCAATGGGCGAAACGCAAATTGTGGACGGTTTGGATCCAGAATACAAGAAACGCTTCATGCACCACTATAACTTCCCGCAATACTCTGTCGGTGAGACAGGTCGTTATGGGGCTCCTGGCCGTCGTGAAATTGGACACGGTGCTCTTGGGGAACGTGCCTTGGAGCAAGTCTTGCCTAGCTTGGAAGAGTTTCCTTACGCTATCCGTCTGGTAGCAGAAGTCTTGGAGTCAAACGGTTCTTCCTCACAGGCCTCTATCTGTGCGGGCACTTTGGCTCTGATGGCCGGTGGTGTGCCGATTAAGGCACCGGTTGCCGGAATTGCCATGGGATTGATTTCAGATGGCAGCAACTATACGGTTCTGACGGACATTCAAGGTTTGGAAGACCATTTTGGTGATATGGACTTTAAGGTAGCTGGTACTCGCGAAGGGATTACCGCCCTGCAGATGGATATTAAGATTGAAGGGATTACAGCTGAGATCTTGACAGAAGCTCTGGCTCAGGCTAAGAAAGCCCGCTTTGAAATTCTGGACTTGATTGAAGCGACGATTCCAGCTCCACGTCTTGAGTTGGCTCCAACTGCTCCGAAAATCGACACCATCAAGATTGATGTGGACAAGATTAAGATTGTCATCGGTAAAGGTGGGGAAACTATCGACAAGATTATCGCTGAGACCGGTGTTAAGATTGACATTGATGAAGAGGGTAATGTATCCATCTACTCTAGCGATCAAGACGCGATTAATCGTGCTAAGGAAATTATTGCTGGCTTGGTCCGCGAAGCAAAAGTGGATGAAGTTTACCATGCTAAGGTTGTTCGGATTGAGAAATTCGGTGCCTTTGTCAATCTCTTTGACAAGACGGATGCACTGGTTCACATTTCAGAGCTAGCTTGGACTCGGACTAATAATGTCGAAGATGTCGTACAAATCGGTGATGAAGTGGATGTCAAGGTTATTAAGATTGATGCCAAAGGTCGGGTAGATGCTTCTATGAAAGCTCTTTTGCCACGTCCGCCTAAACCTGAAAAATCAGACAAGCACCATGATAATCATCCAGAAAGCAAGCAAGGCCATAAAAAGGATGAAGAGATTCCTCGTACTAAAGTAGAAGAATAATGAAAAAGGGTGTTGGATTCAGCTACGTTGTAAAGTTCTTCGTGAAGAAATATGAGCTGATCCCCCCTATTTTTACAACAGGAAAGGAGAAAAAGATGGGGTGGTGGAAAGAATCCATTGACATTGTAAAAGAAAATGATCCAGCAGCACGGACAACGCTGGAAGTTCTCTTGACTTACCCAGGAATTAAAGCCTTGGCAGCCCATCGTCTTTCTCATTTTTTATGGAAGCATGGCTTTAAATTATTGGCACGTATGCATAGTCAATTTTGGCGTTTTTGGACGCAAATTGAGATTCATCCAGGAGCACAGATTGAACCTGGAGTATTCATCGATCATGGAAGTGGTTTGGTGATTGGAGAAACAGCGATTGTAGAAAAAGGTGTCCTCCTTTACCATGGAGTCACTCTAGGAGGTACTGGTAAAGACATTGGTAAGCGGCATCCAACTGTTCGTAGAGGTGCTTTGATTTCTGCCCACGCCCAGCTCATTGGCCCTATCGAAATCGGAGAAAATGCCAAAGTGGGGGCGGCAGCAGTTGTCGTATCGGATGTGCCAAGTGATGTGACGGTTGTTGGTGTTCCAGCTAAGATTGTCAGAGTTCACGGTCAAAAGGATGAACCGACTATTCATGAAGTAGAGGAAAAACGAGAATATTATCTAGATAAGCTGGAGAATGCTCGTGAAGCGAGTTGCCATTCATCTGGTCTTTAAAAAACATGAGCTTAGTCAAGTTATCAAAGTAAAATCCGACAGAAAAAAGCGACGATGTCAGATTTATCAGATGCAATTTTGAACCAGGTAGTCCTTGAACTAAAAGATGACTTGGACGGTCCTGCCAAGGAGCGCTTTACAAAACTGCTACCTAGCCACCAGCGCGAATGGGCTCGCTATATCAGTGAAGCTAAAAAAGATGAAACCAAGCTGTGCCACATAGAAAAGATGAAGATGGATTTGCTGAAGCCTTAAAGAAAGAGAAGTTATGCTATTAGAGGAATTTGAAGATGTCGCAGCAGTCATTGAGCCAACTGAAAAGCCAGTCCATGACAAGGGTGAGGTGTGCGAAACCATCATCCTGTCCTTTAATGGAGAAATTCTGAAACGTTTGATTGAGTCAGAGGAAGTCTATCCAGGAGGCTATTTGAAAAGCATAAACGGCCAGCATCCATGGTATATTTATGGCCAAGGACCTAGCAAGCTGGCAGTTATGTTGGCTCCGATTGGGGCTCCCATGATAGTCGGCCAGCTGGAGGAATTGGCAGCTAGAGGCTTCAAGAATTTCATCATTCTAGGCTCCTGTGGCGTTTTGGATCGCTCAATTGAGGCGGATAAGATTATCTTGCCGTCTGCTGCTTTGCGAGATGAAGGGACTAGCTATCACTATGCTCCACCGGGTGACGAAGTAGCCTATGACGACTCTCTGTTAGTTAAGCTAGAAGCCATCTTTGACAAGCACGATATTGAACATATCCGCACCAAGTCCTGGACGACTGATGCTTTTTACCGAGAAACACCTGAGAAAGTCAAGCGTCGCTTGGCTACTGGTGCCCAAGTGGTGGACATGGAAGCTTCGGCGATCATGGCTTGGAGCCAATTTCGCAAGACCAAGGTCTATCAGTTCTTCTACACAGCTGACTATGTGGATCACCATAACCGAATCTGGGATGCTCGTCATGAAGAGCGGACAGCTGATGTCATGACTTTTTTCACGATCGCTTTGACAATAGCAAAGGAACTAGAAAGGTAACTACAAGAATGGCAGTATATTTTTACGGCTGTATCACCATGGATGGCTACTTGGCAGACAGCCAGCACAGGATAGACTGGCTGCATCAGCTTGGTTCTGTAGAGGATACAGGCTATGATGACTTTTACAGGCAAATGGATATCACCATCATGGGCAAGCGGACCTTTGAGGAAATCCAAGATTTGCAAGATGTAGAAAGTTTTTATCAAGCTACGGAAAACTATGTCTTTACGCATGATAGGCACCTGCCTGTCAGCAATTACCAGCCAGTAGCTGGGGATGTGGTGGACTTTGTTCACCAGATTGACAAAGGCAAAAATGTCTTTGTGATTGGTGGTAATTCCTTGGTAGGACCGCTCTTGGATGCGGATCTTTTCGACCACCTCATTATTCAGATAGCGCCCCTTATCCTAGGAAAGGGGGTTCCCCTCTTTACCCAAGAGGAAGGGCAGCGCTTTTACCAACTGGATAGCCTCAGACAATTTGGTCCTTTTGCAGAGCTGGTTTTCAGCCGAAAAAGTCAGAAATAGAGAAGGGAGTGGACCGCATGATTAAAATTTACGACACCATGACCCGCAGCCTACGTGAATTTGTGCCCATTGAAGAGGGCAAGGTTCGCATGTATGTCTGCGGTCCGACGGTTTATAACTATATCCATGTCGGCAATGCCCGCTCAACAGTAGCTTTTGACACGGTTCGTCGCTATTTTGAGTATCGGGGATTTGAAGTCAACTATATTTCCAATTTTACAGATGTAGATGATAAGATTATCCATCGGGCTAAGAAAGAGGGCATTACTCCCAAAGAAGTAGCTGATAAGTATATCGCAGCTTTTCATGAGGATGTCACAGCTCTGGGCGTTAAGCCGGCTACTCAGCATCCGCGTGTGATTGACTTTATGGAGGCGATCATTGACTTTGTGCAGGCTTTGGTGGACAAGGGCTATGCCTATGAGTCAGAGGGCGATGTCTACTTCCGTGTCGAAAAATCTCACAATTATGCCAAACTAGCTAACAAAACCTTGGCAGACTTGGAGTTGGGTGCTTCTGGTCGAACAGATGAAGAGACCGCCCGCAAGGAAAATCCAGTGGACTTTGCTCTCTGGAAAGCGGCTAAACCAGGTGAGATTTCCTGGGACAGTCCTTGGGGAGCAGGCCGTCCGGGCTGGCACATCGAGTGTTCAGTCATGTCAACGGAGATTTTGGGTGATACTATTGATATTCATGGTGGCGGGGCAGACCTAGAGTTTCCTCACCATACCAATGAAATCGCCCAGTCAGAGGCCAAGACTGGTCAGACTTTTGCTAACTACTGGATGCACAATGGCTTTGTCAACATCGATGACGTCAAGATGTCCAAATCTCTAGGCAATTTTATCACTGTTCACGATGCCCTTAAGACCATTGATGGTCAGGTGCTGCGTTTCTTCTTTGCTACCCAGCATTATCGCAAGCCGATTAATTTCACAGAAAAAGCTGTTCATGATGCAGCGACTAATCTCAAGTATTTGAAGAATACCTATGAGCAGCCTTTCATTGGCCAGGCAGATTCTGCTCAGCTTAAGGCCTTTCTGGACAAGTTCACCGCTGCTATGGACGAAGATTTCAATGCAGCCAACGGTATCACGGTTGTCTTCGAGTTAGCCAAGTGGATCAACTCTGGCAATTACACCGCTGAAGTCAAGGCAGCCTTTGCCAAGCTCTTAGAAGTTTTTGGTATCGTCTTTGTAGAAGAAGTCCTAGATGCGGATATTGAGCGTATGATTGAGGAACGCCAAGAAGCGCGTGCTAATCGGGATTTTGCGACTGCAGACCGTATTCGGGATGAGTTGGCCGCTCAGGGCATCAAGCTTTTGGATACTAAGGATGGAGTGAGGTGGACGCGTGACTGATGTCAACCTGATTAACGGTATTGCCCTCGCCTTTGAGGGAGATGCTGTCTACTCCATGTATATCCGGCGTCACCTGATTTTTCAGGGGCTCACTAAGCCCAATCAGCTGCACAGGGAAGCGACAAAGTACGTTTCTGCCAAGGCTCAGGCCAATCTTATCTCTCTCATGCTGGAAGAAGGGATTCTGACGGAAAAGGAAGAGGATATCTACAAGCGTGGCCGCAATGCCAACAGCCACACCAAAGCCAAAAATGCGGATATCGTCACCTACCGTATGTCTACAGGCTTTGAGGCGGTCATGGGCTACCTGCATATGACCGGAGCAATCGAACGCTTAGAAGAATTAATTGACTGGTGCATCAAGCGAGTGGAGGAAGCTACTCATGAAAACAAATGAACTACTAGCTTTGTTTCCAAAGGCTAGTCTACAAAACAAACCCAGTCAAGATAGCCAAAAAATCTCGCTTCGTCTTGACCAGCAACATTGGTTGGTTTTGGCGACAGAAGATTTAACAGATCGAGAACAGCAACTACTCGCTCTACTGACAGAAAAAGAGTCCGTTTTTTCACAAAATCCCTGGTATAGATATTTAGCATCAGAGTCCGAAGAAACACTACCTCATGAGGTTGAGGCGCTACAGTTTATTCATTGCCACCTTTTTCATTATGAGACAGAATCTATTGCGGCCTGGCTAGATATGATGCGAACTCTTTTGACCAATAAGGTTGCTTACTTTCAGACCAGCCCACAAGACTACGTTTTTGTTCTTGATCAGGGGCAGCAGTTGGCTGTTAAAGAGTTGCTGAGGGATGTCTTGTCAGCTGTCGAATATGATTTTAATCTGCGATTGGCTGTTTTGATTGGGCAAGTCTGGCCGAAATCGGTGAAAGATGAGTTGCCACAACTTTATCGAGCTGAGAGTAGCCTCTTCACCCAATGGTTAAATCGCTATCAGCAGTCTTTAGTTATACCTTTCTCACAGCTCTTTTTATGGGGGTTAGACGAGGCAAAGGATAGCCTTCTTCCTTTGAAGAGAAAATTGCATCAGCTTATAGAGGGACAAGAGCAACTGTCGGAAATTATCATTGCCCTGTGGGAAAATGGAGCAGTTGTGACCAAGGCGGCTCAGCAACTTTATATTCACCGAAACACCCTCCAATATCGCTTGGATAAGTGGGAAGAATTAACTGGTTTGCAGTTGAAGGAGTTGACGGATTTATCGCTCTGCTATCAAATTATTTTAAAAGATCTATTTTGATGTTTTGTGCAAACTGCACAAAACATTTTTAAATTTTTAGGCAATTTGCCATAGTATTGTAAAACGCTTTCAAATATAATAAAACTATAAATTTAAAAGGAGCCTATCATGGTAGAATTAAACCTAAAAAATATTTACAAAAAATATCCAAATAGTGAACACTATTCTGTTGAAGATTTCAACTTAGAAATCCAAGACAAAGAATTCATCGTATTCGTAGGACCTTCAGGATGTGGTAAATCTACAACTCTTCGTATGATTGCTGGACTTGAAGACATCACAGAAGGTGAATGTTCAATCGATGGCCGAGTGGTTAACGATGTAGCACCAAAAGACCGTGACATTGCCATGGTTTTCCAAAACTATGCCCTTTACCCTCACATGACTGTATACGATAACATGGCCTTTGGTTTGAAATTGCGTAAATACAGCAAAGATGATATTGACAAACGTGTCCAAGAAGCGGCTGAAATTCTCGGTTTGAAAGAATTCTTGGATCGTAAACCAGCTGACCTTTCAGGTGGTCAACGTCAACGTGTTGCCATGGGACGTGCGATTGTCCGTGATGCAAAAGTGTTCTTGATGGACGAGCCTTTGTCAAACTTGGATGCTAAACTTCGTGTATCTATGCGTGCTGAAATCGCTAAAATCCACCGTCGTATCGGAGCAACAACTATCTACGTAACGCACGATCAAACAGAAGCGATGACTTTGGCTGATCGTATCGTTATCATGTCAGCGACTAAGAACCCATCGGGAACTGGTACAATTGGTCGCGTAGAGCAAGTTGGTACACCACAAGAACTTTACAAGCACCCTGTCAATAAATTTGTTGCCGGCTTTATCGGAAGTCCAGCGATGAACTTTATTAATGTCACTCTCAAAGATGATGAAATCTATGCAGAAGGCATCAAATTAAAAGTTCCAGAAGGAATCTTAAAAGTCTTGAAGGAAAAAGGCTATGAAGGTAAGGAATTGATCTTTGGTATTCGTCCAGAAGACATCAATACAGAACCAGCCTTCCTTGAAACTTTCCCTGACTCAGTAGTTCACGCAACGATTTCTGTATCAGAGTTGCTTGGTTCAGAGTCTCACTTGTATTGCCAAGTCGGTCAAAATGAATTTATCGCAAAAGTAGATGCACGCGATTACTTGCAAACAGGTGCAGGCATCGATCTTGGATTTGACTTGAACAAAGCGCACTTCTTTGATAAAGAAACTGAAAAAACAGTTTACTAATTTTAAGAAAAAAGATATGTAGTTATCAAAAATGATCATGGTAAACCGTGGTCGTTTTTTGCTTTCATGTATGGCCGATGAATCCTTACTTGGTAGGAGAAAAGGCATCATAACTAAAGAAGGGAATGCTGAGCGAGAGCATGAATGAAGATCAAAGTAGATTTGCTAAGTTAGGATGATTTACGGTGCGTTGATTTTTATAGTTAAATAGTGTGATAGTAGCTGACTTCTTATATGCCACTAATTGTGATTATCTTATACTATGGAAGTTTGAGGATCGTGAGAATAAAGTTATAAAAAACTATTGACATGTTTTCTAAAAAAGGGTAGAATAGCCATATTTTGATTGAGGAGGAACTTATGTTTTCCAAGCTAAAAGGATTTTTTATTGGGCGCCCATTAAAATCCGGTAAAGATGGAGAGGATGGTCATTTATTGACCAAGCTACAGGCCTTGGCTATGCTCTCTAGTGATGCCTTGTCATCTATTGCTTACGGACCAGAGCAGGTTGTTTTGGTCTTAACTTCTGTTTCTATTGGAGCGATTTGGTGGTCTATTCCGATAGGAATCCTTGTATTGGTTTTATTGGCGAGTTTAACCATTTCCTATCGTCAGGTTATCCATGCTTACCCTCAAGGAGGAGGGGCTTATATGGTGACGACAGAAAATCTTTCTCCGACAGCAGGTTTAATTGCAGGTGGAAGTTTATTGGTTGATTATATGCTGACAGTAGCGGTTTCGGTCGCGTCAGGAGCAGATGCCATTACCTCAGCAATTCCTGTCTTGCACCCTTACAATTTACACATCTCGGTTTTATTAGTCCTCTTATTGATGCTCATGAATCTTCGAGGGCTAAAAGAGTCTGCGACATCCTTAATGATTCCTGTCTATCTTTTTATTGTCAGCACTTTGCTGTTGATTGCTTTTGGTTTTGTGCAAATCATGACAGGAAACTTGGAGTATCAGGCAACTGCCCATCTCGGGACTTCTATTACTGGAGTAAGCATGATCTTGTTGCTCCGAGCATTCACCAGTGGCTCTGCTTCTTTGACAGGAGTGGAGGCCATATCTAATTCGGTTCCCTTTTTCAAGAAGCCGAAAGCTCAAAATGCTGCAACAACCCTATCTATTATGGCTTTAATCCTAGGAGTCATGTTCGCAGGAATTACTTTTTTAAATTATTGGGTTGGGATTGTTCCTGTCAAAGGTGTAACCACCTTGGCTCAGATGGCTCAGGCAATCTTGGGAAGTTCTCCACTTGGTCGTATTTTATTCTACGTTTTTCAATTGTCAACAGCTTTGATCTTAGCAGTTGCGGCTAATACAGGATTCTCAGCTTTTCCAGTGCTTTCCTACAATATGGCTAAGAATAAATATATGCCACATATGTATATGGAAAAAGGAGATCGACTCAGCTATTCAAACGGAATTTTCACATTGGCCTTTGGGGCTATTGCCCTTTTGTGGATTTTTAAAGGGAATACGGAGCGCTTAATCCCACTGTATACTATTGGTGTATTTGTACCATTTGCACTCTCCCAGACAGGTATGGTTCTCCATTGGAAGAAAAAGTTTGGAAAAGATTTCTTGAAGCATTCAGTTGCGAATATTCTTGGTGCTGTTATTTGTTACGGGATTGTCCTTATTTTACTTTTATTCCGTCTCGGCGATATTTGGCCCTTCTTTCCAATTATCATTGTCTTGACATGGCTGTTTTTAGCTATTAAACAGCACTACAACAGAGTCGCAAGACAGTTGAGATTAGAAGAACATATCGAGCGTCAGAATTACACGGGCAATACCGTGATTGTACTAGTCGGTAATGTCACTCGCGTCAGTATTGGAGCAATGAGCTATGCTCGTAGCATCGGAGACGATGTCGTCGCAATGCACGTCTCAACAACTGAGACTGCTAAAAAGGATGCTGAAGTTGCAGAGGAATTTGCAGACTACTTCCCTGATATCCGATTTGAGACAGTTACAACTAGCTACCGCAATATCATCAGTCCGACAGTTCAGTATGTGATCAAGGTGGCAAAGAAAGCTAAAAAAGAAGGACGAACAGTGACAGTTTTAGTCCCTCAATTTATTCCTAAAAAGAGCTGGCAAAATATTCTACATAATCAGATGAGCTTAAAATTGAAATATTATTTAAAATGGTACGAAGATGTTGTAGTTGCAAGTTATTCTTACCACTTAAAGGAATGAGTAATACCATTATTAAAAGAGGCTGGGACAAAAGTCCTAGCCTCTCAATTGTCTTTGGATTGTCGAGCATGACGCAGTGGTTGAGTGGGCTCTACTACGCTGATTTCATCAGCTTTTACAGCCCTACTCAACTGTGCGGAGGTGGGACGACAAAATCGAATTCTAACGAATTACCGATTTCTGTCCCACTCTCTTTGTATTTTATTTATGAGCGTTGAAGCACTAGCCTACTTGTTCCTCTTTATAATTAGTGTAAAAGTTCACTTTTAATTCAATAAAGGTTTGCAGATCCCTCAGAAGTTGGAGAAGTGTTGCTCTGGTTTCAAATTCTAATCTAGTTTTAGGAAGAGGTCGTTTGCGGAAGGCTGCTAGATAGCGATCAATTTCATCTAATAAATCATGGCCGGGATTTTCCTGGCTCAGTTGCTGGGCTGTTTTTGAAAAGAGTTTCGCTAAAATGATGCTTTCACTAGCGGCCAGACGACAGTTATTGATATTGCTAGCCATATCCAGCAAGATATGATTTTGAGCTCGTCGCATTTCAAAATAGTGGATGTGGTAGTTGGTTTGGTGAAAGAGGTGGTTAGAATGATCTAAGTAGACAAGTTTTAAAGCTTGTTCCAGAGTGTCATCAAGTTCTTTTATTAGGGTCGCGTCGTTTCGCCCATCTCCAGATTTTAAGAAATATTCAAAGCGAAGCAAAATTTTTTTCAGTTGTTCTTCGACTTGTTCGTGATAGCTGTCAATCTCCTCTTGATGCGAGGGCATATAGAGATTGGCTAAGAGTGCAAAGCCAGTTCCAATGAGAAACAGAGCTAGTTCATTGCTAAGAAGTGGCCAGGAAGTGGATTTTTCTAAAAGCAGATGGGTGACCAGGACAGTACTGGGTGTAATGCCGATTTCCCAACCTAGATGAAAGGCTAGAGGCACATAGACTGTAATATAGAGGGCTAACGCTATGAGGTTGAAGCCCAGAAAGTGAAAGGATAGGCTGCCAACAGCAAGAGCCAGCAGGGTGGATAAAAAGCGATTCTGTGCAAGTTTTAAAGTGCTTCGGCGAGTATCTGAGATGCTGAGAATAGCAATAATACCAGCCGAGGTTGAGTAGGCTAGACCTAAAAAGTTCGCCGCCCAGGCAGCTAGACAGGTTGCCAGGACTAGTTTGATAGTCCGATGAAGAAGGGGCATAGATTGTGTTCTTCCTTTTTTAGAGTTCTTTTATTATACCATGACTTGATAGAAAAGCGGGATAGAGAGATTGCGTGATCAGGATTTTGTCTCAGCTGAATGACTTCTGCTTTTATTTTGAAAGCTTTATGATATACTAGATTTATGGAAAAAAACGATATTGTCTATGGTGTACATGCAGTGACAGAGGCTCTCGTAGCTAACACTGGAAATAAACTGTATATTCAAGAAGATTTGCATGGTAACAAGGTTGAAAAAATCAAGAATCTAGCAGCGGAAAAAAAGGTTTCCATCTCCTGGACGCCTAAGAAGACCTTGCAGGAAATGACCGATGGTGCAGTTCATCAAGGCTTTGTCCTGCGGGTTGCGGAGTTCGCCTATACTGACTTCGGGGAGCTACTGAAAAGAGCGAAGGAGGAGGACAATCCTCTCTTATTGATTTTGGACGGGCTGACTGACCCGCACAATCTAGGCTCTATCTTGCGGACAGCTGACGCGACCAATGTGGCTGGAGTCATCATTCCTAAACACCGTGCGGTCGGTGTGACACCAGTCGTAGCTAAAACCTCTACTGGCGCTATTGAGCATATTCCCATTGCCCGTGTGACGAATATCAGTCAAACACTGGACAAGCTCAAGGAAGCTGGTTTCTGGATTTTCGGGACAGATATGCAAGGGACACCTTCTCATAAGTGGAATACAGCTGGTAAGCTTGCCCTCATCATTGGCAGTGAAGGGAAAGGGATCTCAAGCAATATCAAGAAGCAGGTGGACGAGATGATTTCCATTCCCATGAATGGGCATGTACAAAGTCTCAATGCTAGCGTCGCTGCGGCCATTCTCATGTATGAAGTGTTTAGAAATCGTCTATAACAAGAAATAATGGAGAAAAAAATGACTTTTAAAATTTTAACAGACTCAACAACAGATTTATCAGAAAAATGGGCTTTAGAGCATGATGTTGCTATCGTAGGACTGACGATTCAGTTAGATGGAGTAACCTATGAGACAGTTGGAGAGAATAAACTCACCAGTAAAGTCCTGCTTGATAAGATGAATACTGGTAGCCAACCTACAACTAGCCAGATTAATGTTGGCCAATTTGAAGATGTTTTTAAAAAATACGCAAAAGCTGGCGAGCCACTTTTGTATGTTGCTTTTGCTTCTTCATTGTCCGGCACATATCAAAGTGCTGTTATGGCTAAGGATATGGTCTTAGAAGAATATCCTGAAGCAGTGATTGAAATTTTTGATAGTCGTGCTGCTTCTATGGGTGAAGGCTTACTTGTAATGGAAGCAGTTATGGCGCGTGCAGAAGGAAAGTCACTGACAGAGACGGTAGATTTACTTTTGAATCTACGTTCTAAAGTACAAACTTATTTTTTAGTGGATGACTTAAATCATTTGGTACGTGGTGGTCGTATTTCAAAAGCTGCTGCTGTGATTGGGAGTTTAGCAAGTATTAAGCCAATCATCACGGTGCAAGCAGATGGAAGTTTGAAGCCGATTGCTAAAGTTCGCGGCAAGAAAAAGGCTCAGACAGAATGCGTGCGGATGCTATTGGAAAATATTGCAGACGAGCGAGCTGTTATTGCACATGCAAATGCAGTTGATGCGGCCGATAATTTGAAAGAATTGCTGTTAGCTGATGGACGGGTAAAAGAAGTGTTGATAGAACCACTTGGACCAGTCATTGCAACCCACGTTGGGCCTGGGACATTAGCTTTATTTGGCTTTTCGACAGATGATCGAGAGTAGATGACGTCTGAAAGCGAAATCAGAGCAAAAAGTGAAATATTTCCTACAAATATATTGACTTTTACCCTAAAAATTTGGTATGATAGTAGGCGGTATTGTTTACCCCATTTGTAAGGCCCCGGAACCTTTCAAATAACTTGCGGACCGGAACATCCGCCCTGTAAACAAAAACGATATTCATATAGGAGAAATCATGAACAAAACAACATACATGGCTAAGCCAGGTGAAGTTGAACGCAAATGGTATGTAGTAGATGCTACTGATGTACCTCTTGGACGCCTTTCTGCTGTTGTAGCAAGCGTACTTCGTGGAAAAAACAAACCAACATTCACACCGCACACTGATACAGGTGACTTTGTTATCGTTATCAATGCTGAAAAAGTTAAATTAACTGGTAAAAAAGCTACTGATAAAGTTTACTACACTCATTCATTGTATCCAGGTGGATTAAAATCTATCACTGCTGGTGAACTTCGTTCTAAGAACGCTGTTCGTTTGATCGAGAAATCAGTTAAAGGTATGCTTCCACACAATACTCTTGGCCGTGCTCAAGGTATGAAATTGAAAGTATTTGTAGGCGCTGAGCACACTCACGCTGCACAACAACCAGAAGTTCTTGATATTTCAGGACTTATCTAAGGAAAGGAACAAATAAGCTATGTCACAAGCACAATATGCAGGTACTGGACGTCGTAAAAACGCTGTTGCACGCGTTCGCCTTGTTCCAGGAACTGGTAAAATCACTGTAAACAAAAAAGATGTTGAAGAGTACATCCCACACGCTGACCTTCGTTTGGTTATCAACCAACCATTTGCAGTTACTTCAACTGCTGGTCAATACGACGTTTTCGTAAACGTAAACGGTGGAGGCTACGGTGGTCAAGCAGGAGCTATCCGTCACGGTATCGCTCGTGCACTTCTTCAAGTAGACCCTGACTTCCGCGATTCTCTTAAACGCGCTGGACTTCTTACTCGTGATGCTCGTATGGTAGAACGTAAGAAACCAGGTCTTAAGAAAGCTCGTAAAGCTTCACAATTTTCAAAACGTTAATTCGAGAGAATTACTATACTTACAAAGAGCACCTTTCTTGGTGTTCTTTTTTATATTTCTATACTAAATTGGTGCAATTGACACAGTTGTTGCAACTTTAGTCGCTTACAAATGTGGCTGCAAACTGGCAGAGTCAGTTGCCTCAAAACGTTAATCAATACGATTATATCAACGTTTCGAAACACTTCATGGTTCACACCATGAGCCTCTTTTCTGTTAAAAAGTAGATATCAAACAGGTAATGAAACGATATATATGTATATGATTATCAAAATATCTTAATAAAAGTATAATTTTCAAAGGGGAGTGTATTTACAAGGGTTATAGGGGTCTGATATAATGATGACATAGGGGGATTACATGAAAATTTTAAGGTTTAGTTTATCACTAATTGCAATGACTGCAGTTTTATTTTTAGGTCTAAAGATCTTGGCTGGATTCGAACAGACGAATGTGGAGCAACATTCCCAAAATGCAGTGAAGACGAGGTTTCATCAGAATCCAGATATCTTTGCTTGGCTAACAGTCGAAGGGACTCGAATTGATTATCCAGTCGCTCAACATTCAAGGGATGATACTTATTACCTATCTCATGATATAGATGGTGAAGAGACCTATTATGGAGCTATATTTACAGAGCTGGTTAACAAAAAAACATTTGAAGATCCTGTCACTATTATTTATGGACATGCTATGTTAGATGATTCTATGTTTGGGTCTTTAGATTATTTTGCGAAGCCAGCTTTTTTTAATGAGCATGAGAGCATCAAAATCGATACGTTGACTCAACATTTTGAATATGAGGTACTGGCAGCCCATTCTTATACAGATGCTCATCTTTTTCATACATTCGAATTAGGAAGTCGAGAAGGCCTCAGATATTATTTAGATACATTAAAGACAAGAACATCAGACTATGGGGGATTCTATCGCCAGATAGCCACTGACCCTCAAAAAGACCGATTTTTAATCTTGTCAACCTGTGATGCTACTGGAAATGACCAACGATTTGTGGTTACTGCTCGTTTAAAAAGTGTCAAAGAAAGGACAAGTAAATGATGAAAACATTAAGATTCTCAAGGTTCTGGAGGCTAGC
Source organism: Streptococcus sp. oral taxon 056 str. F0418 (assembly GCF_000220065.1). Classification (GTDB taxonomy): domain Bacteria; phylum Bacillota; class Bacilli; order Lactobacillales; family Streptococcaceae; genus Streptococcus. The sequence continues at coordinate 1,539,105 of NZ_AFQU01000001.1, forward strand.
TACTGGCTTACTGTTTTTAGGAATGGGGCAACGCCTTCTATATACAGGTGTGATTTCTCCTGTGGTAGTCGAGGAAGGCTTATCGCTCATTCTGACCTCACTCAGCCTACTATTTTTGATTATAGGGATAGTTCTTATTTTTCCAATAGCTATCTGGTTTTATAGGCAGTACCGATCAGATAAACGTTTAAATCACACTATTCTGATTTACTTGTTTAGTGCGATTTTATGTGGCATCCTCATCGGTGGCTTTGGTCAAATTTTATACGATAATACGAGTTTGGAGTACGACCATGTTAAGACTGCTATCTGGGCTTTTACTACAATTATACAAACTTTTTTTAAAGTAATCTTATCCTACAGCTTGGTTAGTATTTACAAAGTTTTACCAATTAAAAGTAGGGTAGAGCAATTGCGACTACCTGTTCTAATATCAACGATTCTTGTTGCCTTTTGTTTAGCTATCGCTACTTGGTTCCCAATACTAGGTTCCTTCATTTTATCTATCAGTGATGCTTTTATTTTAATTTTTACACTTTATTATTTTATTTATCTTGCAAAGGAGAATAATGATGAAAAAACTTCGTAAGACCATACAGTGGTTATTATTGCTGAGTTTATTTGTTTCCAACACCCCACTTATTTATGCAGAAGAAATAATTCATGCAATTAAACAAGGTCAGGCTGAGGACGCTTATAAAAAAGCTGTTACAGAAGCGAGTAGCCAGACTGTAGGTTCTGAGAATGCGAATACGGAAGGTTCGACAAGTGCTGATGCTTCAAAACCAGCAAAAGACAGTGGAGATGCTTTACAACAACCAAAAGTGGTCAACGAAGAGAGTAAAGCAGAGGCAGAACTAAAGAAACAATATGGAGAACCGGTAGCGGTTAGTGGGCAAGAACAACTGTTTCGGGTAGATGAAACCCACTTTGTGACGCATATTGGGAGCGATATTAAAACCTATATTGATCAAGAAGGGGCGGAAGTTCCTGTTGACTTATCTCTCTATTCTTATCATGCCAATGGGAAACACTATTATTTACCTAAAGAATCTCCAGTAGGCGTAGTTCTTCCGAGCGAAGTCAAAGAAGGGACTCCTATTGATATTACACATAAGGATGACAAAATTTCCCTGTATCCGCTTGATAAAACATACGATCAGGCAACTGTAGAAAAGAATGCCATCTTATACAATAATGTTGATGGCAAAACAGACGTACAATATACGGTACAGTCTAATGGTGTAAAAGAAGAGATCATTCTAGCAGAGTGGAGTGGGAAGAACACCTTCACTTATGGTTTGGATGCATCTAAGTACGATGTCACCTTGAAGGACAATCAAATCCTTGTTCGTGAAAAGGGCAAAACGAAGATTCTCTTTGTACTCACTGCCCCAATGATGGTGGATAGTGCCGGTGCTACAAGCACTGCCTTAACCCTTGGTTTGAAAAAAGGGGATGGACGCCATGAAGTTACCGTCACAGCTAGTAAAGAATGGTTGTCTGCTTCAGACCGTAAGTATCCTGTTCGGATTGACCCGACTGTAACTGTTCCACGAGAAAAAATCCTTGATGTTGTTACTTCATCCGTACATGGACAGTACCAAGGTTATGCCTATGGGTATGTTGGGTATATGACAGCTGAGATGATGGGGATGACTGGTGTTCTAGGTGTTCGTGATATCGGTCGCGCAAGGATGTACTTTAAAATCAACTATGATTTTCAAAAGAACATTCCTAAGGAAGCGCGTATCGATAGTGCGAGTTTGAATATCTATGAATACACTGCACCAGAATCTCAATCAACTCAGTTTGCGGCTTACCGCTTGAAGCAAGATTTTGATATCAATGCCCTCACATGGGATACTTCTGTAGGGCTCAATATGGAAATTGCAGGAAAGAATGCGACCAGTGGCAAGAAGATTGGGATGCATAACTTTGATATCCGTGAGACTGTAAATGCATGGGTTCAAGGTTTAGAACCAAACTATGGTCTAGTTGTGGCCGCAACCGATGAGGGCTCAGATGGTGGTGCCTTCTATACAACTGAAGCTACTGCAGATAATGCAGGACAGATTGGGTTTACTCCAGATAAGGCTCCGAGTTTGACGATTAATTGGTTTGTTCCAAATCCAGTTGATATTAGTTATCCAATCGGGAACACTACTATCAATCTTCGGACAATGGTGAAGACAGATAAGAAAGGAAAGTTGCAATTCCAGGGAGTTTTTGCGGATGGTCTGACAACACCAGGTGCTCAGGTTGATTATAACCTTAGTGACACTGCGAAAGACTACAAAGGTCAAAGTTCTGCAAGTTTTTCTCACAAATACCCCGATAGTAGTCCCTTTGATGCTGCTTTTGAAAAAGGAACGACCAAATATAAAGACAAGCTCTCAAACTGGCAGACTCAGGTGCCTTTCACAGAGCCTGAACTAAACAAGCTTTATACGATTGACGTAGAGAGTAAAAAGGATGGTCAGACCAGTGGTAAAAAATCAAGTGATACTTTCTTGATTTACAAAGTTACCCAGTTTGATACCCTTCCAAAGATTGCGGCTTATTATGGAGTACCACTGAATCAAATTGCCTTTGATAATCGTATCCAAGATATGATGGTTGTGAAAAATAATACCCTTTTTATTCGCAATCCAAGAAAGAATGCTGATAAACCTTATAATCCACCAGCCTTGACATCTAATACTAAGGCAGAAATAGACAGGCTTTTAATGGGACGTGGCCTTCACTGCGAGTTCGGATTTGAACCTATCAATCTGAACACAGGGAATTTCTACCTCGATCGAACAGATGTTTCTATCACAGATGTTGACGGCAAGTTTGAAATTACTCGTGCTTATAACTCTAAAGCAGCGGGCATCAATAGTCTTTTTGGTCGTGGTTGGTCATTTGCCTTTAATGAGCAGTTATCAAGCGATGAAGACCAAAATCTTTACTATACTCGTACAGACGGTTCTATTCTTAAGTTTACGAAGGATAGTGATGGTTATCGTGCTCCAAGTGGTTATGACCTCACTCTCGAAGTAAAAACAGTTGAAACAAAGAAAGGTGACTTTGGTGGAGGCGAAAAAGAAGACTATGATATTAAGGAATATCGGATTGTTGATCACAATCATCAAAAGAAAATCTTTAACTATCACGGCCTTTTAACGAGCCAGACAGATGAAAAAGGTAATAAAACAAGCTTTGATTATAATGAAAATTACCAGCTGACCAAGATTACATCTCCTACAGGCTTGGTTTATAGTCTCACCTATAACTCAGACGGTTATATTGGTGCGATTCAAATCCCAAATGGCTCAACTTTGACGTATGAATATGACGCGAATGGCCATTTGATTACCTATACGGATGCGACAGGAGTTCCCACTCGTTATGAATATGACGATAAGGGACGCATGACAGCTTGGTATGATGGAAATGGCACCAAGGTTATCCAAAACGAGTACGACGAGGAGAATCGTGTCATCAAGCAAACAGATGGTGCAGGTGCTGTTTCAACTCTTTCTTATAGTGAAGGTCAGACGATCACTACCGATGGAAATGGTAATCAAACCATATATACTTACGATGAGCAATATCGTACAACGGGCATTCGCTATGCTGATGGAACTAGTGTCTCAAAAACGTATGATGACAACAATCGTCTGTCAAGCGTGACGAATGAAGCGGGGCAAACAACTCGCTACACCTATGATAGCAATGGCAATAACTTGACAGAAACGCGTTTTGACGGTGCAGTAAAAACTTCTAGCTATGATGAGAAGAATCATCTTCTGTCTCTCACTGATTTTAGTGGTGCGTCGACAGCCCATAGCTATGATGCAAAGGGGAATCTAATTCAAACGACATTGCCAGATGGATCTAAGATTACCTATACTGTCGATCAGCAAGGGCGCATTTTATCTACGACAGATGCGGCTGGTCATACAGTTTCCTTTACCTATGAAGGTGCAAATCTAGTAAAAATCACAAATCCTTTAGGAGGCGTGTCAACCTTTACCTATAATGCACATAATCAGGTTACTAGCATTACAAACCCTCTCGGTGGGACAAAGACTTTTACCTATGATGCAGAAGGTCGTAAACTGAGCGAAAAAGATGCAGATGGTGTTGGGACGAGCCATACTTTTGACAAGGCAGGTCAAGTGACCGCTGTGACAGAAGGCAATGGTAATACTACTACCTTCACCTATGATGGTTTCGGTCGTAAAATAGGTGCTTCAAATGGAGAAGGTGGAACTTATAGCTACACCTACGACGGTGTTGGAAATCAGCTTTCCGTTACTGATGCAGCAGGTCGAACCACAAGCTATACTTATGATAGCAAAGGTCGTTTTCTAACAGAAACCAATGCTTCCCGTCAAACAACTACCGTAACACGTGATGCACTGGGACGAATCGTCAATCGAACCAATGAAGCGGGCAATAGCAGTAGCTTGACTTATGATGATAGAAATGATGCCGTTAAAACCATCACAGACGCTTTAGGTCAAGTTACTCAAAACACCTATGACGCATCAGGAAAGTTGACCTCAGTTTCTTATCCTATCGGCACAAAGGCAGAAACTACTTATGATATCATGGGTCGTGTGCTATCTTACACCGATGAAGCAGGGCAAACAGTATCTTACACTTATGACAGTGTTGGAAATAAACTCAGTGAAACCAAAGGCCAAAAGACGACTAGTTATACCTATGATGCAGCGGGAAATGTGACTGGTGTTACCTATCCAGATGGTAGCAGTGTTTCATATGTGTTGGATGCGATGGGGAATATCCTGTCTATGACAGATGCCCTTGGAAACAAAACGACCTATGAATACAGCAAGGCAGGCCGCTTGATTGCAACAACCAATGCCTTGGGTCACCGCACCAGCATGACCTATGATGCTAATGGGAACCAAAATAGCCTAACGGATGCGGCAGGCTATACTGCTAGCACGACTTATACTGGTCAAAATCAAGTGTCCAGTATTACAGATGGTTTGGGCAATAAGACTACGATGACCTACAACCAGATGGAACAGCTGACTGAGTTGACAGATGCCCTGGACGGCAAGACTCAATATACCTATAATGATCTGGGCTATCCGATTCAGGTCACCGATGCCAATGGCAATGTCACTAAGATGACCTATACCACAACGGCTCAATTGGAAGAAGTGACTCTTCCAGATGGAACCACCGTAAGGCAAGAATACGATGCTCTTGATCGTCTCATCAAGCAGACGCATTCTAGTGGGTTGGTAACGGAGTACAGCTATGATGCCGCTAACCGTGTAGTGAACAAAAAAGATAATCAGGATCTCAATGAGTCCTACACCTACGATCAGGCAGGAAATCGTCTCACTTTAACAAATAGCTTGGGTGAAGTTACCCAATACAGCTATAATAGTGACAACCAACTGACTAAGGTGGTCTATGCAGATAAGACCAGCGAAACCTTCACCTATGATGTCATGGGCAATGTCGCAAGTTCAACCGACCAAGAAGGTAAGACCAAGACCTATCACTATGATCAAAATGGTAATCTGCTCAAGACCGTCGATCATCTAAAACGTGAAACCAAATATAGTTACGATGCCCTCAATCGAGTGGTGACAGAGTCGGATGCGGATGGTAATACCTCTACTTACGAATATGATGTCCTTGGCAACCTATCTAAAATGACCGACGCCAATGGTCATTCAAGTAGCTATGGTTATGATGCTAATAAGAAATTGGTACTCTATACAGATCCAAATGGTCAAGCGACAGCCTTTAAGTACGACCCATTAGGACGGATCATCGAAACAGTAGCTCCGACAGGAAGCACGCAAAGCTTCACCTACGATGCTTTGGGAAATCGCTTGAGCGAAACCAGCGGTGAAGGACATACAACGACCTACAGCTATGACAGTATGAACCGTGTCAGCAGTCAGAAACGTCCAACGGGCGGAGTGACTCAGTATGCCTATGATGCTACAGGGAGCTTGGCGAAAGAAACAGACGCCAACGGTCATAGCACCAACTATGTCAATGACCTTTATGGCCGTGTAACAAAACGCACTTTGCCAAATGAGGCGGCTTACACTTATGCCTATGACGCCTTGGGCCGTCTCACCAAGCAAACAGGTCCACAAGGTTTATCAAAAACCTATAGCTATGATGTATCTGGGAACTTGGTGAAAGAGACAGACCAATCCGATCGAAGTAATCGCTATAGCTATGACAAGGCGGGCCGTCTCTTAACAGCTAAGAATGCCCTTGACCTTGAAACCAAGTATAGCTACGATGAAGCGGGGAATCTAGCCAAAGTGACGAAACCATCAGGCGCTACAACCACTTTTGACTATACGACCCTTGATCAACTAAAAACGATCAAAACGCCAACTGGTCGAACGGTAGAATCAAGCTACGACCCAGTCGGTCAGGTGACCAAACGAACGATCAATGGCAAGCGCGAAACGACCTATACCTATGACCCGAATGGTAATCTCCTTGAGGAGACGAATCCTCTCGGTCAGGTGACCAAACGGACCTATGATAGCCTCAATCGTCTCACCTCAGAAAGTGATGCGGCAGGCCAGTGGACCAAGTATAGCTATGACCATGATAACCATCTCACTAAGATCACAGATGAGGCTGGTGGCGTCGCAAGCATGACCTATGATGCCAATGGCAATCTCACCAGCGTCACATCTGGAACCAAGCGTGTCAAGACCTACACCTATGACCTAAAGGATCAGTTGCTTACAGCGACGCAAGGAAGTGGAGAGAAGGCTTCTACTTCAAGCTATACCTACGATAGCGTGGGCAATGTCACTTCGGTTACGAATGGAAATGGCAAGGTCACAAGCTACAGCTATGATCAGCTTTCCAATCTAGTGGAACGCATGACCAGTCTCGGAGATAAGGAGACTTATACCTACAATATCAATAACCAGCTAGAAAAAGTGACCAAGTCCGATGGGAAAACCATCAGCTATGACTACAACAAGCTGGATCAACTGCTCAAGGTAGATTACTCTGAAAAGCAAGAGGGTCAAGTCCTCTATACCTATGATGCGGATGGCCGTCGGGTGTCTATGAGTGACCTGACAGGAACCAGTCAGGTCGCGACCAACGAAGAAGGCGAGATCACTGGTGTTCGTCAGGGAGATGGTAGCCTGATTCAGTACGAGTATGATGCTTATGGCAATATCTCGAAGATGATTTACCCAGATGGCAGTAAAGTCTCCTACACTTACGATGAATTGGATCGCCTCACTTCCGTGACAGATGTCAAGGGACAAAAGACCAGCTATAGCTATAACCAAGCAGGGGATTTGACGGAAGTTGATCGGGGAGATGGAAGCAAGAGCTTCTTGACCTATGACAAGGCTCACCGCCTCACCGAACTCCGCCATGTAGATAAGCAGGATAAACTCATCTCTAGCTATGGCTATGCCTATGATGACGGAGGCTATATCGCCAAAGAAACCATCAAGCAGGATGGCGAAACCTTAGTCCATACCTATACCTATGATACTCTCGGTCAAGTGGAAAATATGACCGTATCGGATGGAGCTGGCAAGGAACTCTCCAAACTCTCTTACACCTATGACCTAGCGGGTAATAAACTGACCAGCACCGAGACAGTCGATGGTAAGGAGAGTCAGACACGCTTTACCTATGATGACCATAACCGCTTGACCAAACTAGAAGGTCCAGATGGCACGATTACCTACACTTACGACAAGAATGGCAATCGCATCGCTTCTGAAAAGAACTCAGAAAAGCTAAACTACATCTACGACACAGAAAATCGCTTGCTTGCGATCAAGGACAAGAAAGGCCTTCTCATGGCTGCGCTCTATGATGGGGATGGTAACCGTGTCTTCACTGCTAGTCGCAAGGAAGGCAAGAACACCTATCAGCTCTTCCAACGCAAGAAAAGTCGTAAGTCGCCATACACAGCCTCAAACGGGGATCAACACTCCCTCTTCTGGTATGGCTTCACTCAGAATGTCCTTCAAGCTCTATCTGCTCTACCACAGACAGTAGGAAGTATTTGGCACAGCATCTTTGACGATGTGTCGACAGCCTACCACCAGAAAGTGGCTAAGGATCGAGCAACCAAGGAGGGTATCGTCGTCAACCCACCAAAACTTGGCAACTTACCTGGACGGGGAGACGTGACCTATGCCAGTCAGGTTCAGGATGTCCTGATCCCTTACACCACACGAGAGGACACCTACAACTACTACGAAGAACGCAACTATGTCAACGATGTCAATCGTGAACATACAGAAGTCCTTGAAACCTATGACCATGATGGCAAGGCTCGTGAGACCTATAGCTATGGCAAGGGAAGAGCTAGCTACCTCAATAACCAAACAGGCGACAGTTACAACTACTTGACCAACCAGTCAGGCTCTGTGACAGGCTTGACCAAGAATGGACAAGCCGTCGCATCTAGTCGCTATCATCTCTATGGTGCACGAAAGACAAGCACAGACAGGACAGGTCAACCCTTTGCCTATAACGGTGAAGCCCGTGATGATACCGAACTTGACTATTTACGAGCAAGATATTATGATAGTCAGGGAGGTACTTTCCTAACAGAGGATAGCTACCCAGGTGAGGCGACAGATCCTCTCAGCCAGAATCGCTATAGCTATGTGCAGAATAATCCCGTCAACTATACCGACCCGAGTGGGCATTTCTGGAACAGTCTCAAAAAAGGCTGGAACTATGTTAAAAAGACGGCCTCTAATGCTTGGAATAGTGTTAAACGAGTCGCATCTAATACCTGGAATACAGTGAAAAGAGTGGCCTCAAACACCTGGAATAGTGTGAAGAGTTTCGCCTCTAAGGCCTGGAATGCGACCACGAGTGCTTTCAACTATGCGACCAACTGGGTCGGCACCCAATTCAACCGTGCATCGAATTGGGTTGGCAGACAGTGGAATAAGGTTCAAACGGCCTACCATACTGCCAGTGACTATGTGCAAACCCAATACCAACGAGTAGCGGCGCAGATAGAGGCTAAGCGCCAACAAGTGGTTCGCTCTGCCTATGCCCTGGCAACAGGCTCGAACTCTTCTCCGACCATCCGAGAAGGCATGAATCTCCTCCGCAACTGGGGCACAGCCTTGCAAAATACCTTGAAACATATCTGTACGACAGCCGAACGGATCAAGAATCAAGTCGTTGATTTCGTGAAACATGTCGACTGGAAGAAGGTTGCCGTAACTGTGGGAGCTATCGGTGTTGGTATGGCTCTTACCGTAGCGACTGGAGGTCTTGGAGCACCTGTAGCGATGGCTATTGGTGGTGCAGCCTCTGGCGCGATCGTATCAGGTTACGATGCCTATCGTTCTGGCCAACGTGGATGGGACTTAGTTGGTTCGATTGCCAAAGGGGCAGGAACAGGAGCTATCTCAGGGTTTATTGGTGGTCAATTTATGGGAGTTGGGACGAATCTAGCAACCAATGTGACCCAAAATATTGGCAATCAGGCAGTCCGACAAGTTGCACGGATTGGAGTAGAATCTGCGGTTGAGACTGCGATTGACACAGGGATTGATCTGGCTACAGGAAATAAGATTACTGGTCAAACAGTCGCCATGAACTTTGCCTTTAACACCTTTACCAATGGAGTAGGTAGTGTGTCTTCTAAGAAGGCTCCTAAGGCTGAGGTAGGGACGACGAAGCCTGCAGGTGGACGTCTACCAATGACAGTAGATAATCTCCAAATGTTTGCGGAGAAGTCTAAGGCTAAGTCTTCTGAGATTGTTCAAGGAAATAGAAGCTGGGCTACAGGTACACGACCACCTAACTTATCACCAGAAGGGGCTGGAAGAAAAGGTGCTTTTAATGAGGCAAAAAGACATAGTGGGATTCCCACTAGTCAAAGTCCTGACAGGGTAGAACCGAATTTTGATAGAAGAGGTCGTAGACAGCCGGGTAGAACTTATGAATTTGATCAAATTCAAAATGGTAGAAAGAATACTATAACTATCAGAGATGATGCTGGAGGACATATTTATCTGGATGACCCGTCTCAGAACAGAGGACCTCACTTTAATGATATGGAAGGGAATCACTATGATTATTAGGAAAGAAATTGATGTAAAAACTTTACCTTTTGATTTGATGATAAATCAAAGGATAAATGCTATACGTTGGGAGATTGTTGGTGACTATAGAAGAAGGGAGGAGTATTTACAGTATTTGATTTCGGAATTATATGACTATTCAACTAAAAATAATTTTAATCTATACTTAGTATTAGGGGATGATTGCTTTAATGATAATAGTAGGATAATCCAATATTATAAACTTTGGAAATTGCTAAAAAAGCAACACCTAGAGGTTAGGAATGCAATTTATTCTGATGAGATTATGATCACGAAGAATAATAAAGTAAAATTTTTTGGTGGAATTCAAATATTAGATAGAGAATCTGTTCCAGACATTGTTTCAATCTTGATAGCAAAACTAACAGCTCATTTATTATTGTTGCCAGAGAAACTTAAGGTTACAACTTTTTTACAGTCAGGTTTTTCAAAGACAATAGCTGAAAATAGCGAGTATATTGAGAATGTGGTCAGTAGTGGTGGAATAGTGTTATTCCGTGAAGGATACTTTGACGATAGGAACACAGGTTTTATAGGATTTGGAAGATCGACCTTAATTACTAAAGATTTATTCGGAAAATCTGAAATAGATTAAATATCATTTCATTGAATATGGATATTATCGACTATTAATTAACATTAAAAAATCTCTTGAAGAATTTCTTCAGGGGATTTTACTTATGGCTCACTATAAAGTTTACTTCTAGCTGACTATATTGATACCAACATCGCTTCTGAGAAGAACTCAGAAAAGCCAGCTACCTCAACAAGCAAACAGGTGACAGCTACAACTACTTGACCAATCAGTCAGGCTCTGTGACAGGCTTGACCAAGGATGGACAAGCCGTCGCATCTAGTCGCTATCATCTCTATGGTGCAAGAAAGACAAGCACAGATAGGACAGGTCAGCCCTTTGCCTATAACGGTGAAGCTCGTGATGATACCGAACTTGACTATTTACGAGCAAGGTATTATGATAATCAGGGAGGTACTTTCCTAACAGAGGATAGCTACCCAGGTGAGGCGACAGATCCTCTCAGTCAGAACCGTTATAGCTATGTGCAGAATAATCCCGTCAACTATACCGACCCGAGTGGGCATTTCTGGAACAGTCTCAAAAAAGGCTGGAACTATGTTAAAAAGACGGCCTCTAATGCTTGGAATAGTGTTAAACGAGTCGCATCCAATACCTGGAATACAGTGAAAAGAGTGGCCTCAAACACTTGGAATAGTGTGAAGAGTTTCGCCTCCAAGGCTTGGAATGCGACCACGAGTGCTTTCAACCACGCGGCCAACTGGGTCGGCACCCAATTCAACCGTGCGGTTAATTGGGGTAGTAGGCAGTGGAGTAAGGTTCAAACGGCTTACCATAGTGCCAGTGACTATGTACAAACCCAATACCAACGAGTAGCGGCACAGATAGAAGCTAAGCGCCAACAAGTGGTTCGGTCTGCCTATGCTTTGGCAACAGGCTCGAGCTCTTCTCCGACCATCCGAGAAGGCATGAATCTCCTCCGTAACTGGGGCACAGCCTTGCAAAATACCTTGAAACATATCTGTAATCCAAAAACGACTAGTGCCTCCGATAAGGAAGAAACTAAAGTCCCATCTATCGCAGATTTTAGAAAGTATGAAGATGCGGCAAAACATGGACTAACTGTTTCTGAAAAAGCTAGTATTGATTCAAGTTCTCTTAGTGACCTGAAAAATAAATATGGCAATGTTCTAGGCAATTATAGTACCTATCAAGGTACAGGTTACTTTAATCCGCTTGGTTCAGCTAAAAATAGATATATTATTTCTCGCTATAAAGAATTAAAGGCGATTGAAGATGCCAAGGTAGCTCAAAAAGTAGCTGAGATGAATAAGTATCACTATACTAACCTATACAAGCATATCGCTGAGACAGAAAATCGGATAGACGGGACACCAGCGAGTGATTTAGAGAAAGCTATCGCTCCATATGTGCCGTGGATTGCGCCGATTCAAGATGTTGCGGTTGCGGTTGCCGGTAGACAGATCACTAAGTACAATTCTAGTGTTCCGACTGGTAATGGTATGAAGTGGGGAGCGGTGAAAGCCACGAAGGCAGTGGATAAGGCGTCAGGTGCTTCGAAAACTGCAAAGGCGGTAGATAAAACATTAGATGTTGCTCGTGTGACGGATAAAATATATGATGTTAAAGATGCTAATAAAGTAATGAAGAGTATTGATGAGCTTTCTCCTAAGGAATTGCAAAATATGACTCTTGATGAAATCAAAAGTACTATACCTGATAATAGCGGATGGGCTGTTTATGAGCATAATGGTTTTGTACATATTAAGAAAAATGGTGTAGACAGGATAAAATTGGATCCTCCAGATAAGGTTACAACCTACCCTCATATGCATATATATGATGAAAATAAAAATTTATTAAACATTGACGGAGAAATTGTTGGTAGAAAAAATCCAGCTGGTCATATACCGTGGAACAATGGAGGTAGTTAATGAATATTTTAAAAATTCAAGAACAGATTGATAGTACAAATTACTGTGATGCCTATGCGTTAGACTTTAGAGCTTCATTTTTCGGGGATGAATGTAAACTCTATATCGAGATTGAAAATGGCAAATCGGATCAGTATTGCTGGGAGATAGTTTTCTACCGTTGTTTTAAGGTTGACTATGAGACGGATGCTGGTTGGACGTGTTGGGAAAGTGAGGCTGGCACAAGAAATTTCAATATGAAAGATATTCCTTTTGAAAATCTCATGTCTCATACTGTACATGACATTAGACTTATCAAAGAGAAAAATAATATGATACAAGCTATAATTACTTTATCAAGTATGTTAATTGACATTGTATGCCAAGATATTCAAGTCTCTAAGGTTTTAGTGAGTGACCAGAACTTTTTTTGGAATTATTAGACGAGATAGTGCATTATTAAGAGACAGGTATAATTTATAGATTAATATAAAAAATTTTTTATAGTGATTTAGTTTACAAAGTTTTTCCAAATTAGTTTAGCATTATGTAAATGGGTAAGGTGGTAATATACAGTTAAAACTAAGAACAAACTGTTTGTTAGTGAAGAACTTTTCTCATAATTAGATTTGTTAAAATCTCTTGAAGAATTTCTTCAGGAGATTTTACTTATGGTGCATTATAAAGTTTACTTCTAGTTGACTATATTGATACCAACATCGCTTCTGAGAAGAACTCAGAAAAGCTAAACTACATCTACGACACAGAAAATCGCTTGCTTGCGATCAAGGACAAGAAAGGCCTTCTCATGGCTGCGCTCTATGATGGGGATGGTAACCGTGTCTTCACTGCTAGTCGCAAGGAAGGCAAGAACACCTATCAGCTCTTCCAACGCAAGAAAAGTCGTAAGTCGCCCTATACAGCCTCAAACGGGGAAAAACACTCCCTCTTCTGGTATGGCTTCACTCAGAATGTCCTCCAAGCCCTGTCTGCTCTACCACAGACAGTAGGAAGCATCTGGCATAGCATCTTTGACGATGTGTCGACAGCCTACCACCAGAAAGTGGCTAAGGACCGAGCAACCAAGGAGGGAATCGTCATCAACCCACCAAAACTTGGCAATTTACCTGGACGGGGAGACGTGACCTATGCCAGTCAGGTTCAGGATGTCCTGATCCCTTATACCACACGAGAGGACACCTACAACTACTACGAAGAACGCAACTATGTCAACGATGTCAATCGCGAACATACAGAAGTCCTTGAAACTTATGACCATGATGGCAAGGCTCGTGAAACTTATAGCTATGGCAAGGGACGAACCAGCTACCTCAACAAGCAAACAGGTGACAGCTACAACTACTTGACCAATCAGTCAGGCTCTGTGACAGGCTTAACCAAGGATGGACAAGCCGTCGCATCCAGTCGCTATAACCTCTATGGTGCACGAAAGACAAGCACAGACACGACAGGTCAACCCTTTGCCTATAACGGTGAAGCTCGTGATGATACTGAACTTGACTATTTACGCGCAAGGTATTATGATAGTCAGGGAGGGACTTTCCTAACCGAGGATAGCTACCCAGGTGAGGCGACAGATCCTCTCAGTCAGAACCGCTATAGCTATGTGCAGAATAATCCCGTCAACTATACCGACCCGAGTGGGCATTTCTGGAACAGTCTCAAAAAAGGCTGGAACTATGTTAAGAAGACAGCTTCTAATGTTTGGAATAGTGTTAAAAGAATCGCCTCTAATACCTGGAATACAGTGAAAAGAGTGGCCTCAAACACTTGGAATAGTGTGAAGAGTTTCGCCTCCAAGGCTTGGAATGCGACCACGAGTGCCTTCAACCATGCGGCCAACTGGGTCGGCACCCAATTCAACCGTGCGGTTAATTGGGGTAGTAGGCAGTGGAGTAAGGTTCAAACGGCCTACCATAGTGCCAGTGACTATGTACAAACCCAATACCAACGAGTAGCGGCGCAGATAGAAGCCAAACGCCAACAAGTGGTTCGGTCTGCCTATGCCCTGGCAACAGGCTTGAGCTCTTCCCCAACCATCCGAGAAGGTCTCAATCTGTATCGTAACTGGAATACGGCTTTACAGAATACATTGAAGCATGTATGTAATCCAAAAACGACTAGTGCCTCCGATAAGGGAGAAACTAAAGTCCCATCTGTCGCAGATTTTAGAAAGTATGAAGATGCGGCAAAACATGGACTCAGACTAGATCAGAAAGAGCGAATTGATAGGATGACATTGGAGGAGTATCTAAAAGCACCCCCAATGACTCCTGAGGAAAATGCCTATGCAGCTAATGTAAAATTTGCAAAGTTTAACCAAGAAAATAAAGCTAAACTTCCAACTTTAGCTGCTGAATTAATAGGTTGGAATAATGGAAAACGTTTAGTTACAGGGAAAGATCCTCTAACGGGCGAAGACGCAAATCGTTGGGTAGCAGGTGCAGAGCTAGCTGTTGATATTGCAAGTAATTTCTATCCTATAGCTAAGGCTAGCAAATTAAGGAAACTTGAAAAAACACTCGATGCAGTAGACGCAGTCAATGATGCATCAAAAGCTACAAAGGCAGTGGATAAAGCTAATGATGCTTCAAAAGCTACAAAGGTAGCTGATAAAGCATCAGATATAGTAAAAATAGTTGATGTAGATAGAATTAGTGATACTGCTAATATAATTAGAAACAGCGGAGGAGAAACTATAGCAGGCCATGCTTTACAAAAGCACGCTGGCAGAAATCCGCAGATTTGGGGCGCAGTAAAAGGAAATTCAGAGTCAATAAATAGACAAGCCATGGAACATATAAATGATATAATTAAATCACCAGGGGACTTTATGACTCATACAACTGATAGAGGTATTAGTTTTCTTGAGAAAAAATTACCTGATGGACGGGGGATGAGATTAAATATGGATGGTTCTTTCAAGGGATTTATTGATAAATAGGAATGAAATTATGGTAAACATTGAATTGAGAATAGCGGTAGTAGATTTAGCTATTATAGATAGATTATTGAAATTGTTAGATATTAGTCAGCAGATAATTAATTCTCATTTTTATTATAAAAAACAGGATATAAACTATTCAAATGATATAAAATGGGGGCAGTATTTTTCTAGTCCATCTACAGGATATTTGCATGTAGGACAAATATTTTTAGGAAAGTTTTTTAAGGATGCTATGATTATTATTTCAGGCAATGAAAATATAGTCGATTTTATTATTGAGTTCCAAGTTGAATATATGACAGATGAGGATATAAATAATATAAAAAAATTTATCCTAAAATCTAATCTAGATATTTCAGATAAAGATATTGAAGTTATCTGTGAAGAGTATTAAGTTTTTATCAGTTATTAAAAGTTAACTAAAACAATAGATTGGATACCTACTTTCTTATGGTTGAAAGCAGATAAATATGCTTTTGTATTTAACAATTATAATTTTTTCTTAGCGGATGATCTTGTTTCGAAGGGGCTATTTTTAGAAATTCTGAAAGAAGAAGTGTTGCCCTGGTGGGAAAATGATGCTAAAAAATATGTAGTAGGAGGAGTTGCTAAAGCGCTTGAAGACTTCAATTCATTAAATTTAGAAAATGTAACGGAAATTAATACTTCATTTGGTAAAGGGTATAGGGGTGCTTTAGATGATGGAACAAAGGTTGTTGTTAGACCAACTAACAAAGAGGGAATTCAACATTAGAGTTTCAGTTTAAAGCTCCTTATAAATTTAGATACTAATAATATTAGTAAGAGGTATAACATGTCTGATATATTAAAACGAATAGGTTCGGCTACCCGCTCTTTTATTTCTGACAAATCAAGAAGTGAAAAGTACGTAAAAAATGAGAAATGCATAAAATGGGGAAATTTTTTTGAGGATAGATATGAGTCCGAAGCAGAATTCAGTGAAAATACCGATTATGAACTAGCTACTATTTTTTTAAAAGGGAGTAAGCATTCGTTAAATTTAAAATTTCCTTTTAGCCATTGTTATCAAATAATGGACAGAAGAATCTTTTCAATATTTTGTCAAACTTCTCATTTAAATAAATTAGATAAAGACTATCCTATTTATCGAATAGAAAATAGTTCTTTAATTGAATATATTATTCATAGTTCAGGAGGCTTATTAGAAAAAAATGAATTGGAACACTACCGAGTTGTTTCTAGTAATTTGATTTTTGACATAATTTTGTGTCAAGGGGAAGAGATTCAAGTTAATATAGATGAGGTGGAAGATAGTGAATTGGGTTAACATCGGAAATAAGATTGAAAGTGATTGGTATGAATTACGTTGTAAATTAGACAAAGGAACTCACTTAAAGATTTATCTAGATGGATTAAAGAATCAGGATAATCATTTTTATATTGATTTTGGTAATGTACTCTTTTGTAAAGCTATTGATGAAAGTTGGGATTTAAATCCTAGTGAGATTTTAGATGATAACAATATGAAATCTATTGCTAAAGGAGTTCTTGTTGAACTTACTCATAGTCAGTTAAGTGATAAATTACAACAAATATATTTCAAATCTTTTCATCATTATCAAGTAATTGGTATTAATTTTGGGATAGATGTAATTTCTGAGAAGTTTCCTGTTGTTTTCAAGTTGGAAGAGTGATTGTTAATTAATATCAGAGTTTTTAGAATGGTATAGAGATCTATTTAATTATAGACCAGAATCACCTAGTACAAATAGAGGTCATAAATATGAATAAAACAGGAATGGGATTAGGTGCTTCAATAGTGTCTAATAATATTTTAAAAAATAAGGCGAATATAAAATGGATATTCCGAGAGGATTCCGTTGATGAACTAGACAATGGATGGCGTTTTTTTCCAAAATAGATACTGAAGAGTATCTATCACATTCAGAAAATATGTCGGTATGTGACTGGAGTACAATTGTTGAAATAGAACCTGCAGTCTTACCAATTTTTAACATGCCTATTGGAACAGAACTCATACTTATTTACGAAGGTGAGAAGAAGTATTTCTTAGATTCAAATACTGGCGAAAAAATTTTTTAATAGAATAGGTATAGATTTAAGGATATTGAAAAATTAATATAAATCTCTTATTGAAAACCTAGTTTATTAAAACACTTTATAATAATTAAATATTACTTAAGAATGTGAGCTATTTTAAATTAACCTCTTCTTTTGTAATACAAACATGCAAAAACTCTCGAGGAAGGATTTCTTCGAGAGTTTTATGTCACACCTATGACCTAAAGGATCAGTTGCTTACAGCGACGCAAGGAAGTGGAGAGAAAGCTTCCACTTCAAGCTATACCTACGATAGTGTGGGCAATGTCACTTCGGTTACGAATGGAAATGGTAAGGTCACAAGCTACAGCTATGATCAGCTTTCCAATCTAGTAGAACGCATGACCAGTCTCGGAGATAAGGAGACTTATACCTACAATATCAATAACCAGCTCGAAAAAGTAACCAAGTCCGATGGGAAAACCATCAGCTATGACTACAACAAGCTGGATCAACTGCTCAAGGTAGATTATTCTGAAAAGCAAGATGGTCAAGTCCTCTATACCTATGATGCGGATGGCCGTCGGGTGTCTATGAGTGACCTGACAGGAACCAGTCAGGTCGCGACCAACGAAGAAGGCGAGATCACTGGTGTTCGTCAGGGAGATGGTAGCCTGATTCAGTACGAGTATGATGCTTATGGCAATATCTCGAAGATGATTTACCCAGATGGCAGTAAAGTCTCCTACACTTACGATGAACTGGATCGCCTCACTTCCGTGACAGATGTCAAGGGACAAAAGACCAGCTATAGCTATAACCAAGCAGGGGATTTGACGGAAGTTGATCGGGGAGATGGAACCAAGAGCTTCTTGACCTATGACAAGGCTCACCGCCTCATCGAACTCCGCCATGTAGATAAGAAGGATAAACTCATCTCTAGCTATGGCTATGAGTATGACGACGGCGGCTATATCGCCAAAGAAACCATCAAGCAGGATGGCGAAACTCTAGTCCATACCTATACCTATGATACCTTAGGTCAAGTGGAAAATATGACCGTATCGGATCTAGCTGGTAAGGAACTCTCCAAGCTATCTTACACCTATGACCTAGCCGGTAATAAACTGACCAGCACCGAGACAGTCGATGGCAAGGAGAGCCAGACACGCTTTACCTACGATGACCATAACCGCTTGACCAAACTGGAAGGTCCAGATGGTACGATTACCTACACCTACGACAAGAATGGCAATCGCATCGCTTCTGAGAAGAACTCAGAAAAGCTAAACTACATCTACGACACGAAGAATCGCTTGCTTGCGATCAAGGACAAGAAATGACGGAGATGAGAAGAAATAAAAGAATAGGATGTAACGATTTTAGAGGGGGCCATAATAGTATTGGAGTTAATCATGAAGGTATTATCATGGTTTCGCCTCAAAATGCACTTTTTCATTTGATTCAAAGAAAGGTTTCAAAATGAAGATCAAGAATGTATCAAATACAAAGGTTAAGTTTAAAATTCAAGTGAGTTATGACTAGCATGAGTAAGATTATCATTATCTTTGTTAAAATTTAATCATCAGAGCTATAAAAAAGATGGCATTAGAATAGGACTACCTCAATGAAGGTAGCCCTATTTTTTTGACTGTGAATGAATCAAAGCGATGGGATTGCACAGAGTTAGAATTTCTTTTTGCTTTGATTGAGATACATGAGTATAGATTTGTGTGACTGAGATAGAACTATGTCCGAGAATTTGTTGAATATATCGAATATCTACATCACTATCTAGAAGCATCGTTGCGAAACTATGTCTAAACATATGGGGGGTAATAGGTGTGGTTAAGTTATGTTGTTCAATAAGATTATTTAGAATTAAACGTACACTTTGCTCTGACAATGGTTTGAGAGAATATTTTCCAGGGAATAGGTAGTCACTAGGTTGAAAGCAGTAGTTATTTATATATGTTTCTAGTAAGCTAAATGTTATTTGATCCCCTAAAAATAGGATACGTTCTTTCTTGCCTTTTCCCATAATATGCAGAGTCCTATTTGAAAGATTAATATTCTTGAGATGAATATGACAAAGTTCGGAAATCCTAATACCAGTTGAAAGCAATAGGGAAATGATTAGCAAATTTCTTTCAGCTTTTTGTTTTTGATATTTAGTTTTTGAACAGATAACTTTCTGTTCTAGATGTGAAAAAATACTTTTCAAAGTATCATAGGGAATCGTTTTTGGTAATATTTTTTCCGTTCTAAATTGAAAACGTAATTGATTAAAAGGATTCTCATCAACTAAATTATGATACTTTAAATAGCTATAAAACACCTTTAAACTAGCAATTTTCCTACGTAATGTATTGGATTTAATATTGGATTGCGTCAAATGTTCAACATAGGCTTCCACACTAGTGTAATTTGAATTGTAAAACTGCAAAAGATCATTTTGATAAGCTCGAATTGTATGTGAACTTAAGCGTCTATGAGTTTTACAGTAGTCTAAGAAAGTAGAAATAAGCTTATAATCCATGAATAACTCCTTTAACAATAATCATGCTATTATAAACTTATTTAGATGCTTTGTATAGTGATAATAAATAGTTATCGGTAGTATACCATAGATTCCTATCTCTGATATATTTTCGATTGTAGTTTTCTTATTTTTTTATACTCTCGAAGACTTTTTGAAAACTCTCATAGTGCTTTTTCTTCAATAACTGAATGTGTGATATTTTATCTACGGCAACAACAACGCACCAAAAATGGTGCATTTCTCTTTTTTGTGCTATAATAGAAATAAAAGGAGGGTTCTCATGATTGGAGAAAATATTAAAGCGTTACGTAAAACACATGACCTAACCCAGCCTGAGTTCGCAAAGATTGTTGGCATCTCTCGAAATAGCCTGAGTCGTTATGAAAACGGGATAAGTTCAGTTTCGACAGAATTAATAGATCGTATTTGTCAGAAATTTAATGTTTCCTATATCGATATTGTAGGAGAGGAAAAGATGCTCACACCAGTAGAAGATTACCAGCTAACCCTGAAAATTGAAGTAATTAAAGAACGAGGGGCGAATATCTTAGCGCAACTTTATCGTTTTCAAGATGAACAAGGAATTGCATTTGATGATACTTCTAATCCTTGGGTTCTAATGAGCGATGATTTGTCTGATTTGCTGAACACGAAGATTTATCTTGTGGGGACTTTTGATGAAGTAGAGCGATATAATGGCTATTTGGATGGCATTGAACGGATGCTAGAACAAGCTACTCATCTGGTGATCGCTTAATGAAACTAAAAGAATTTAGTCAAGATGATTTTGAACGAGCATCCAAACGACTCGTTCGTTCTTTAACTTGTGGAAAAACAACCTCATCTCAGCCTAAAGCTATTTTGCTCGGTGGACAGAGTGGTGCTGGTAAGACAACGATTCATCGTGTGAAACAAAGGGAATTTCAAGGCAATATCATTATCATTGATGGAGATAGTTACCGCTCTTTTCATCCGAACTACCTTGGCCTACAGGAAAAGTATGATAAAGATAGTGTGGATTATACCAAAGTATTTGCGGGACAAATGGTTGAATATCTCATAGATGAATTGAGTAAACAAGGTTATCATTTGTTAATCGAGGGCACCTTGAGAACAACAGAAGTTCCCCGAAAAACAGCACAATTATTAACAACTAGAGGTTATCAAGTATCACTTGCGCTGATTGCGACGAAGCCAGAATTGTCCTATCTCAGTACCTTGATACGTTATGAAGAGCTCTATGCTATAGATCCTAGTCAAGCTAGAGCGACTCCCAAAGAGCACCATGATGGAATTGTAGAACATTTAGTTGATAACTTACGAGAGTTAGAAAATGATCAGCTATTTAATCAAATTCAAATTTACCAAAGAGATCAATCGTGTATTTATGATTCGGAAGTAGATCAAATCTCAACAGCAAAAGTTCTACAAGAATGCCTCTTCGGAAAATGGAGTAAGGTGGAGGAAGAGATGTTTAAGATGGGGCAGGAACGGTTGAGAGAATTAATGGAAATGAAAAAAGGTATAATTGATGGAAATTAAAAAAATCTATATTCAACATTATCGTTTATTAAACGATTTTTCTTTAGAGTTGAAAAATGATTTATCCTTAATTGTGGGTAAGAATAATTGTGGCAAGACTTCGGTTTTATCTGTGTTAGAAAAAATATTCAATAAAAATTCCAATCGCAATTTGGTATGGGAAGATATTAATTTAAATCATAGGAGGGAAATCTTTGAGAATATAAAGAGAGTCTCTGATATTCCTGATTCGGAATTATCGTCTATTTTAGGGATTAATCTTCAAATTTGGATTCAATACTCAGAATTAGATTCTTATCAAAATATCCAAGGATTTATGATGGATTTAAATCCCGAAAATAATTTTATTATTCTTGAATTTTCGTATATAATTCCTACTCAAAAGCTTCGCGAGATAAGTAGTTTGACTTGTGATTTTGCAGATGATTTTTCAAAATTTGAATCATTTATGAAGAAAAATCTGAATAAATTTTTCGAAATACAGATTTATTCACGTGGATATAATCCTATTACTCAAGCAATGACAGAAGAAAAGTCTGATTTACATGAAATGAAAGATGTTCATAAAATTATTAAAGTAAGAGGGATTAGTGCTAGTCGAGAAGTATCTAATAAAGAAAATAACCATTCATTATCTAAGACATCAAATCGATTTTATAAATTAAATAATGGCGAAGAAATTAACAGTAAAGCAAATAATTTACTGCAATCTGCTATTTTAAAGGCAGATGAAACTTTAACCAGAGCATATAGTGGTGATGATAGCGTCGAAGGAATTTTTACTTCAGTCTTTGAACGCGTCAGAAGATTTGGTGGAAATGATAGTGAAGCAGAGTTAGCAATTCATTCATCACTGTCTGAGAAAGATATTTTAAGTAATAATACGACACTGTATTATAAGCATGACGATAGTCTATTACCTGAAGCATATAATGGTTTGGGATATTTAAATTTATATGGAATTATTTTTGAAATTGAAACTTTAATGGCAGATATAAAAAACGAACCTGCTGATATTAACCTAATATATATTGAAGAACCAGAATCACATACACATCCACAATTACAGTATATTTTTATCAAGAATATTAAAGATTTGCTAAAGGAACAGAATGATGAACTAAAAGAAAGTGGAGATTTTAGTTGTATTCAAACTTTAATTACAACTCATTCCTCTCATATAGTTTCTGATTGTAACTTTGATGATCTAATTTATTTTAAACGTGATAACGGTACAGCAGTATCAAAGGCTTTTAATTCATTGAAAGAAGAATATGGTGATGAACAACTAGGATATAAATTTGTAAAGCAGTACCTTACTCTCAATAGTAGTGAATTATTTTTTGCTGATAAAGTCATTTGTGTTGAAGGTGATACAGAAAGGATTTTAATTCCTACGATGATGAAAAAGGTAGATACAATCAATCCAATAAATCAAGCTTTTAATACAATGCCATTGCTTTCTCAAAATATTTCAATCATTGAAACAGGTGCCCATTCACAAGTTTTTAGGAAGTTATTTGATTTTTTAGGAATAAAAGTATTGATAATTACGGATATTGATCCAGCAAATAGAAATGAAAGGAATCGCTTGACTTCTTGCTCAGCAGTAGATGCTACCTCTACGACAAATACTTCAATTAAAAATTTTTTTGATATTTCTGGAGATGAGGTTTTTTCAATAGTAGCCCAAAAGAGTTTTGCAGAAAAAACAACATCAGACGATAGAATTCGTATTGCATATCAAATTCCCGAAGATGAAAATGGTTATCAGCCTGCTAGTTTTGAGGATGCTTTTATCAGTTTAAATAAACAATTCATTATTGATCAAAAAGCTGGTTTTATTCAATTTGAAGCTTTAAAAGACTTTGATGATAGTGAAATAGAAGATTTCTATAAATTTGCTAGGGATAAAGTAAACAAAAAATCTGCATTTGCATCAAGTTTATTATATTTTGAAGGTGAAGAAAATACTTGGAAAGTACCTAACTATATTTCGGAGGGATTATTATGGTTGAGAGAAAAGTAGAACCAGAGGTAGAAAAAGTATTTGAAGTAATAAAACAAGGTCAAAATTTTATTCTTGAGGGTGGTGCTGGGAGTGGGAAAACTTATTCATTAATTTCCGTTATTGAAAAAATATCTATGGAAGAACCAAAAAAATCGATTGTATGCATCACTTATACTAACAATGCTGTTGCAGAGATTAGAGCTAGAATCATTAATGATAATTTACGGGTTTCAACAATTCACGATTTTATATGGCATGTCATTGAAAATTTCCAAAAAGAGATTAAAGAATGTCTTGTTGAGTTAATAAATGATGATGCACAAATCTTATTTGTTGCTCCAAAGGAAGTATTAGGTGAGGAACTTATTTCGCTTGATTACTTTGATGGTGTTCGTGTTGAATATACTGAATGGTATTCTATGAGCATAACTGAGCAAAATAAAGTTCAAATAAGTCATGACCATATTCTTATAGTTGCTGAAAAATTGTTTTCTACATATCCTAAGTTATGCGACATTTTGATCGATATAGCTGAGTATATTTTTGTAGATGAATATCAAGATACTAGTCCGTTAGTTGTAAAAATTTTATTGGAATATATACAGAATAGAACTAAGAAAAATATTGTAGGATTTTTTGGAGATTCTATGCAAGCCATCTATGACTCAGGAGTAGGAGACTTAAGTTCGTATAATCTAATAAAGATAGCAAAAGCTCAAAATCGTCGCAATCCTAAAAAAGTTATTGATTTAGCTAATAAATTTAGAGATGATGGATTGGTTCAAACTCCGTCCAACGATGATACAGCACCTAATATGGATAATGGGAGTATCATTCCAGGAATAGTGAAATTTGTCTATGGGAATGATATTAATCAACTTGAAATTCTTAGAGGTAGTCAACTTTATAGAAAGTTAGAATTTAATGTACCCTCAAAAACAAAAGAATTGCGCCTGACACATAAACTTAATGCAGAAATGGCAGGTTTTTCTAAGTTATTTAAGTTATATAATACTGATTTATTTGTAAAATTAATTACAGGTATAAAGAAAAAAATCAATGAGAACAAGATAGATGATAATGGAAAATTATTTAAAGATTTAGTAGAAGAAGCTCAAATAGTTGTTATAAGGGGTGGCCCCTTAATAGTCGATGAGATTAAATCCAATTCAGAACTATCAGCTTTTTATGATGAAATTAAAACGTGCTCGTTTGAAGAAGTTAGTAGTAAGAGTAAAGTTAATAAAGAATCGCTATTATCTTATAAATTTAATGGATTAAGTAGTAGATATGAAGCGGGCACAGATAGGGATAGGATTCTTAAAAGGTTGGATTTAGTCTATGAGCTAGTAGAACTATATAAAACAGGTAAGCATAATGAATTTTTACGTATTACTAAGTTTAAAATAACTTCGTCCAAAGATAAAATTAGTCTATCAAATGTTATGACAGAAATCTCTGCTGATGATATCACAATTGGAAGAGTAATAGAGCTTGCAGAGGAATGTGAACTAATTTCAAAGGATGACTTATTTACTAATTTTATTAAAAATAGAGGACATTATTTATGGTCGCGACTTAAGATAATGCCATTTCAAGAATATGTAAATAGTATTGATTATCTCAGAGAATATGTATCTGTTATAACGCAGCATAAGGTTAAAGGCAGTGAATATGAGAATGTCTTAGTTTTATTAGATAATGGGAAATGGAATCAATATAATTTTGATACCTTGTTTGGAAAAGGTTCTTCTAATGAGAACGTTCAAAATAGAACTAAGAGGTTATTCTATGTTGCAATTACTAGAGCGATGAAAAATTTAATTGTTTACATGCCGAGTAATGATCGTCAGATTATTGAAAAAGCAAAAGATTATTTTGAGGAGAGTGATATTGTTGATGTTCTGTCATTAGTTGATGAGTAAATAAACTTTAACAATTGTTGAACTGAAAGTTGAAGGAGCAATTATGATTACATTGGAAAATGATTTACTTGAATTTGATATTACAGGAATTTTAGGCTATGAAATCAATCAACATATTGATTTTTATAATACTGGAGTCGAAGAAGCTTATGCTGCAATAAAAAATAAAGATGACAGAACAGCACTGTCCATTTTAAGAATATTAAAATCACAACTAGATATAGAGTATAAGTATTTTGATTCTAAAAGGTTTTGGGATTTTGGTAAATTAAATGATGCTTACAGTTATGTTGATGGTATATGTAAAGCAAGTCGAAAATTAGTTGGGGCACCAAATTATCAAAATATGAGATCCATGCTTTATGATATTCGAGATTATATGACTAGAACAAGATTTGACGATGATAGGTATTATGGAAATGTATTCGCTTTAGCTGTTGACAAATATTTAGATGAGATGACAGCCTCGGGACGTCATTCGCGTTTTGGAATATTCCTTCAAGGGATTAGAACATTTTACCATCGACCAGGAAAAGGTACAGCAAAACAATGCCTTACTCTATCTAAAGGTCTCACTCATAAAGATATAGAACCTTTTATCTTCATAGAATATATTGAGAGATATTTGCGATAATTTATATTGCATTCCGTATATCAACTGTACAAAACAATAATAATTCAAATGGTGTGAACTTTTTGGTAAAATCTAGCTCAATTTGTGTATTTTTAGGGTAAAATTCACACCATTCAACTGAAATTTATTCAAATTAGATGGAATTCTGTTTTCTGTAAATGTGGGAAAACATTGATTTTAAGCGGATATTGAAACTTATTCAAATAAAAGTGTTTCCAACCAGGTCTTAAGAAAGCTCGTAAAGCATCACAATTTAGTAAACGTTAATTCGAAAGAATTACTATACTTACAAAGAGCACCTTTCTTGGTGTTCTTTTTTTATATTTCTATACTAAATTGGTGCAATTGACACAGTTGTTGCGACTTTAGTCGCTTATAAATGTGGCTGCAAACTGGCAGAGTCAGTTGCCTCAAAACGTTAATCAATACGATTATATCAACGTTTCAAAGCACTCAAGAGTTTACCTCATGGGTGCTTTTTTTATGTTTTTTAAAAAAGTTCACCTCAAAGTTTACCTTATTTTTACCTTATTGTTTTAGAGACTTTAAGGCAAATTCACCGACTGCCATAGGGACTGCATTAGAAGTATTGACAGAAATCTGTGTTGTACCTGTGTCGCTATGTGTTAGAGCTTCGAAAATAGCTTCTAAGCTCATTCCCGCTTGTTTAGCAAGTATTACTCTTGCATGTCGCAGTTTATGAGGCGAAGCATGTTTTAATCTTGGATATTGTTTTTGTCAATAGTCTTTTGTGTTATAATGTAGAAACAATATGAAAAAAAGTATTTGTTTATATTCTGTAAATTTTACTTTGTGTAAACATGAGAAGGTTTGAATGTAGATATAATGGGAGATTGTTTACGATGATAAGTTTAGAGTTGATGTCTGAAGAAAATAGTATAGATGTCTATTCTTTTGAAATAGAAAATCGGGAATATTTTGAGCGAAATTTACCTCCTAGACCAGGTAACTATTTTGATCTAGAAGGTTTTAAGGAAATTACAAAGGAATTGTTAACGGAACAAGAGAATCATGACGCCTACATGCATCTTATTAGAGATTCACAAGGTATTGTGGTTGGAAGAATCAATTTAAATGTTTTAGAGAGTGATAGAAAAACAGCGGAACTTGGATATAGAATTGGGGAAAATTTTACTAATTTAGGCTATGCAAGTAAAGCAGTTAAACTTGTTTTAGATAAGGCGTTTCATACTTATGGTTTAGATAGAATCATTGCGGGAACGGCAATGGATAATCTGGCCTCTAAAAGAGTGCTTTTAAAAAATGGTTTCACATTTAGTAGGGTCATAGAAAATGACTTTCAAATTAATAATGAGTGGGTTCATACAGCAGTATTTGAGATAACGAATCCATAGTATCATCATTCCAAATTTACTGATAGGATAAAAGGAGTCATCAATCTTAACAGACATTCAAGAATTTTCTCTTGTATGTCTTTTTTATCTAAAAACGAAGAGTTTACCTAAAAAATTTTTTGGAATTTATCTGAATCATTTTTCGAGATTTCTAAAAGCAGTTTTTCCAACTGCTTGATTTATATTAACACGCGCTTTTGTTAGTTATTTATTTCTTTTAGTTGAGGCTCCAGAAATGGACTGTAGTAATACACCAGATTATTTTGCAATCTCATCTTTGTGTAACTCTTACTTGCATTCGGATAAACATATCGCGTTGTCCTTCTTGGATCTGAGGTTGCTCATGGATCACTTCGCAGATATAGTCGCTTATAGGAGTGTAGCCTGCTTGGGTCAAGGTTTGATGAAATGAAGGTAAGGATTTTAATTCATCGGAAAAAGAGGAGCAATAAGCAATAGCGTAATCGCCTTCGGGTAGTAATGTTTTGTTTAGGTGAGGAAGTTCGTTGGGGCTGTGGTGAAAGAGGCAGAGTTGAGTGGAAATCCAATTTTTTTGCTGGAAATCTTCTTGTTTCATAATGGATCCGACACGGCTGAAGTGAGTAAAAAAGGGACTGTAGCGGAGAATTTCTTGTTTAAAGTATCGAAGTGCGAGTTCGTATTCTTCTGAGTTCATTTGATAGATGTTTTGCTCGATATCAAAGACGAGTAGCTGTCGTTCAGGGAAAGTTGCAATTTCTAGATTTTTGCCCTTTTGTTTTTCTCCATAAATTTGTACACCAGACCGAAAGATTTCGATTTCTTGGATCTGCTTTTCAATATTCTCTTTTTCACGTAGAAGGCGTTGGTAGCGATCTTCAACAATCTGATGTAGATGGAAATGGTCTCTATCAGAAAGGATTTCTTTGATCTCTTCCAGGGAGAAATTCAACTGACGGAGGTACTGAATAGAGTCGACCAGCGAAGACTGATTGATGTGATAATAACGATAGTTGGTTTCGGGATCGATCCTATAAGGTTTTAAAAGATTGATTTGATCGTAAAACCGTAAAGTTTGGATGGAAATTTGATTGATTTTGGAAAATTCTCCGATACGTAAAATTTTTTTCATTTTTTTAAAACTCTCTATTGACTCTCTAGTTACTAGAGACATTATACTATAATTGTGAAGAAAATAACAATAAACGGAGGGTGTGCTATGAGAAATACAAAAATTCGTGCTGTTCAGTACGGCTGTGGTAAGATGTCTAAGGTTATTTTTAAATACCTTATGGATCACGGCGTGGAAATTGTAGGTGCTATTGACAATAATCCTGCTGTCGTGGGTCAAGATGTCGGAGATTTTGCAGCGCTTGGTTGCAAAACAGGAGTCATCATTTCGGATGATGCAGAGCGTGTTTTTGATGAATGCGATGCAGATATTGCCATTGTTACAATTGCTTCCTATATGCCTGAAATGTATGACTTTTTTGAAACCGCAATTAGACATGGTGTCAATATTATTACGACATGCGAGGAAGCTATTTATCCTTGGACGACTTCACCATCTGAGACGAATCGTCTTGATAAATTAGCCAAAGAATATGGCGTCACGATTATGGGGTCTGGTATGCAGGATATTTACTGGATTAATATGCCTTGTTTAGCCATGTCTGGACTGAATCACATTCAAAAGGTGAAAGGTGTTGCTAGTTACAATGTAGAAGATTATGGTCTAGCCCTTGCAGAAGCACATGGTGCGGGTTATGATGTAGAACGATTTGACAAAGAAATTGCTTCAGCAGAAAGTCTGCCTTCTTATATGTGGAACGCCGCAGAAGCAATCTGCTCCAAGATGAAATGGACTATTCGTGATATTTCACAAAAAAGTGTTCCTTATATTTTGGATGAAGATGTTTATTCGGAGACTTTGGGACGTACGATTCCAGCTGGTCAGGTGACGGGGATGTCGGCTGTAACGACTATTCACACACACCAAGGTGTCGAAATAGAAGTGGAATGTATTGGTAAGGTCTATCGTGAACATGATGGCGACATGTGCGATTGGGAAATCACTGGAGAGCCTAACCTTGTTTTCTCTGTCAGCAAGCCTGATACTGTAGCGTTGACATGTGCAACGATTGTCAATCGTATCCCGTCAGTTTTAGAAGCACCGTCTGGTTATGTGACTTCTGAGCTTGCGCGTGAATTGACCTATCCGACCTATCCGCTCCACACATATGTCGAATGGTAAAATGAATTAAAATAAAGTTTACTCGAGACTTGATTTTGAGGCGAGATGGAACTAATTTTTTGAGGTTAGTTCTAGTCTTGTCTCTTTTCCTTTCTTTAAAGAAAGCATGCAAAAAGTCTTGTTTTATGCTACAATAATACAAATAAAGTAGGATTGGAGTTAGTGATGAAAGCAATAATTACGGTTGTTGGGAAAGACAGAACAGGTATTGTGGCAGGCGTATCTGCTAAGATTGCAGAATTAGGGTTAAACATTGATGATATTTCACAAACAGTCTTGGATGAGTTTTTTACCATGATGGCTGTTGTTTCAAGTGATGAAAAGAAAGATTTTGCGGCTCTTCGTAGCGAATTTGAGGCTTTCGGACAAGAGCTCAATGTCAAAATCAACATTCAAAGCGCAGCCATTTTTGATGCCATGTACAATATCTAAGGAGTGAAGGATGGATATTAGACAAGTTACAGAAACCATTGCCATGATTGAGGAGCAGAATTTTGATATTCGGACCATCACCATGGGCATTTCACTCTTAGACTGCACCGACACAGATATTGATCGGGCGGCGGAGAAGATTTACCAAAAAATCACGACCAAAGCGAAAGATTTGGTAGCGGTTGGAGATGAAATCGCAGCAGAGCTCGGGATTCCTATCGTCAACAAGCGGGTCTCAGTGACTCCGATTTCGCTGATTGGGGCAGCGACAGACAGTAAAGACTACGTGCCTCTGGCAAAAGCTCTAGACAAGGCAGCCAAGGAAATCGGTGTTGATTTTATCGGCGGCTTCTCGGCCTTGGTCCAAAAGGGCTATCAAAAAGGTGATGAAATTCTCATTAACTCTATTCCACGCGCTTTGGCGGAGACGGACAAGGTCTGCTCCTCTGTCAATATCGGCTCAACCAAGACCGGCATCAATATGACGGCAGTTGCAGATATGGGACGCATTATTAAGGAAACAGCTCAGTTATCTGACATGGGTGCGGCCAAGCTAGTCGTCTTTGCCAATGCGGTGGAGGACAATCCTTTCATGGCGGGTGCCTTCCATGGTATCGGTGAAGCAGATGTGGTCATCAACGTCGGTGTTTCAGGACCTGGTGTTGTCAAGCGGGCTTTGGAAAAGGTCCGTGGTGAGAGCTTTGATGTGGTGGCTGAAACAGTCAAGAAAACGGCTTTCAAAATCACACGTATCGGTCAGTTGGTTGGTCAGATGGCTAGCGAGCGCCTAGGTGTTAAGTTCGGGATTGTTGACTTGAGTTTGGCTCCAACGCCAGCGGTCGGAGACTCAGTAGCTCGTGTCTTAGAAGAAATGGGCTTGGAAACAGTTGGCACTCATGGTACGACAGCGGCACTTGCCCTGCTCAATGACCAAGTCAAAAAAGGTGGGGTCATGGCCTGCAATCAGGTGGGCGGACTGTCTGGTGCTTTCATTCCTGTGTCAGAAGACGAGGGCATGATTGCGGCTGTGCAAAATGGCTCGCTCAATCTAGAAAAGCTAGAAGCTATGACAGCTATCTGCTCGGTCGGTTTGGATATGATTGCCATCCCTGAGGCGACACCAGCTGAAACCATAGCAGCCATGATTGCGGATGAGGCAGCGATTGGTGTCATCAACCAAAAGACGACAGCTGTGCGGATTATTCCGAAGGGCAAGGAAGGCGACATGATTGAATTTGGCGGACTCTTGGGAACAGCTCCGGTCATGAAGGTCAATCAGGCTTCGTCAGCTGCTTTTATCGCGCGGGGGGGTCAGATTCCAGCACCGATTCACAGTTTTAAAAATTAATAAGAAAATCAGGTCTGTGCAGACAGGCCTTTTCGATTGAACAAGGAGAAAAGATGGCAAAAACAAAATTATTTATCATTCGACATGGGAAAACCATGTTTAATACAATTGGTCGGGCTCAAGGTTGGTCGGATACTCCTCTGACAGCAGAAGGTGAGCGAGGGATTCGTGAGTTGGGAATTGGATTAAAAAAATCTGGTCTTTCCTTTGTAAAAGCTTACTCAAGTGACTCGGGGCGCACCATTCAGACTATGGGGATCGTTTTGGAGGAGTTGGGGATTACAGATCAGATTCCCTACATCTATGATAAACGTATCCGTGAATGGTGCTTTGGTAGCTTTGATGGGGCCTATGGTGGAGAACTCTTTCATGGTGTCATTCCTCGTGTTTTGAAGACGGATGACTATAAGGAACTCAGTCTGCCGGACTTGGCAAATGGCTTGGTAGAAGTGGATACTGCCGGTTGGGCAGAGCCGTGGGATAAGCTCAGTGGTCGAATTTTAGAAGGTTTTGAAGCCATTGCAAAAGATGTTGAGGCTTCAGGTGGTGGCAATGCTTTGGTGGTTAGTCATAGCATGACAATCGGAGCTTTTGCTTATCTGATTGATGAAGAGATTACAAAGAATCCTGGCGTGCAAAACGGTAGTGTGACAGTAGTGGAATACGAAAATGGCCGATTCACCATCCAGGTGTTGGGAGATATGTCATATCGCCAAGTGGGAGCAGCAATATTGGATGCTCTCTAAGGATGAGTAGATAGAAAAGTGGTATAATGAATGGAGAAAGTGGAGGTAAGAAAATGCCCAAAACGAGATTATATATCGTCCGTCATGGAAAAACCATGTTTAATACCATTGGCCGAGCTCAAGGTTGGTCGGATACCCCTCTGACAGTTGAAGGTGAACGAGGAATTCGAGAGTTAGCATTGGGTCTGAAAGATGCTGGTATAGACTTTAAGCGGGCTTATTCTAGCGATAGTGGTCGGACTATTCAAACCATGGGAATCATTCTAGAAGAGCTAGACTTGAGAGATAAGATCCCTTACCGTACAGACAAGCGCATCCGTGAATGGTGCTTTGGTAGCTTTGATGGGGCCTATGACGGTGAACTCTTTATGGGTGTTATGCCCCGTGTCTTTCATGTCGAACATGTTCATCAACTTAGCTATCCCGAATTAGCAGAAGGATTGGTAGAAGTGGACACAGCGGGCTGGGCAGA
Source organism: Streptococcus sp. oral taxon 056 str. F0418 (assembly GCF_000220065.1). Lineage (GTDB taxonomy): Bacteria > Bacillota > Bacilli > Lactobacillales > Streptococcaceae > Streptococcus. The sequence continues at coordinate 1,571,970 of NZ_AFQU01000001.1, forward strand.
ATCTTGGCCTAAACTCAGTGGCCGTATTTTAGATGGTTTTGAGAGTATTGCTAAAGAAGTTGAGTCGCTAGGAGGAGGAAATGCTCTGATTGTCAGTCATGGTATGACGATTGGAACCTTCGCTTGGTTGATTGACCACGCAACACCTCGAGGTTTAGGTTTGCACAACGGCAGTGTAACTGTAGTGGGCTACGAAGATGGTAAGTTTACGATTGACCGGATTGGTGATATGTCTTATCGTGAAGTGGGAATTCATTTGATCAATCAAGAAGAATAAAGAATATTATAGAATATTATAGAAAAGTCGAATTTTCGGCTTTTTCTTTATCAGAACACTTGTTTTTTCTTTTGTTATGTGATATATTTATAACACGGATGTGATATATTTATAACATAACAGGAGGTTTTGCCATGAAAATAAGTCAAAAACTAGTCTTGTTACTACCTTTGTGGATTCTGGTCTTATGCGGAGATTGGGCGGTTTTATCTGGGGTTGTTCGATTTAGCTTGCTGCAAAAGTTAATATTGATTGGTGGTACAGGGATTGGTCTATTTTTTACTACTTGGGGTGCTTTAAAAAGCAAACAAAATGAAGTTAGGGAAAGGCAGAGCTTCTCTATTAAAGAAAAATTAAATGGAGTCCTCGTTTTATCTGCTTCGTCCATCTATACTCTAGGCATCTGGCTCAGTACGCCATCTGCAGGTCTTTTAAAGGAAACAGTGATGGCAGTAGGTCTTCTAGTGCAGCTGATTTTTCTTGCTTACTTTATCTCAAGAAAAGCAGATGAAGAAGCAGATGAGCGTTTTTATGCAAATCTATCTAAGGCTGCCATGACAGCATTTGCTAGCAGTATCATCTTTCTGCTAACCCTAGCCTTGCTTTTAACGATTGTGAGGGGGCTGTATGTTCCAGGAGGTATCTTTTTTATAGTGGCTGGTATGCTGGTCTTGCTTTTCAATTTTGTATTCATGTATTTGGAAAGTAGAGGGGCATGATGGGGAAAGCAAGCAATCTTATTACAAGTTTGAAGTTTACTCGTGAGGCTCGTGGCATGACCCAGCAAGAGTTGGCAGAGCGTATCGGTGTCAGGCGAGAGACCATTTTGCATTTAGAAAATAATCGTTACAATCCCTCTCTTGAAATGGCTCTAAAAATTGCACAAGTCTTTGATTTGAAGATAGAGGATCTATTTGAGCTGAAAGAATAATTTAACCAAGATTCCTATAGAAACTCTTGACAACTATATCGTACTGCGATATAATATTTATGTCGAGATCCGATATATCGAAGTGAAAGGTAGATGCGAAGATGAGTGGATTGACAGAAAAGCTCCGGCGAGTCTATGTGCCGATGACGGAGACGGGATTCTATATTCTCTTTTGTCTCCAGAAAGAAAGACATGGCTACAGTATTACTCAAAAAGTCAAGGAATTGACAGAAGGTCAGTTGTCAATTAGTCCAGGAACCATGTATGGAACCTTGTCCAAAATGGAAAAGGATGGTCTGATTGTTTTTGTTCGCGAGGAAGAAAAGAGGAAACTCTACCAGATTACAGAACTTGGACAGAAGATTTTAAGCTTGGAAATCCATCGGATTGAGCGCCTTTACCGCAATAGTAAGGAGGATGTTTGATGGAAATGAAAGTCGTCTACAGGATCTTCACCATTGCAGACTATGATAGAGAAGCGGCCTATTTTAAAAAGATGCATGGCCAGGGCTGGAAGTTGAAAAAAGTAAGTTATTCTCCTTTTCTTGTTGCGGTTCGCTATACTTTTGAAAAGACTTCACCTCAGGAAATGGCCTATCAGTTAGATTTTCGCCCTATAAAGAAGGCGGAGCGTGACTCCTATTATCAACTATTTAAAGATTGTGGTTGGGAGCATATTACAAACTTTAATCAATTTTCCTATTTCCGCAAGCCAGCTTCTCAGCTTGATGCGGAAAGTGACCTTGAGATCTATAATGATGCCTGGTCTAAGCTAGAAATGGTCAAGCGTTTGCTTATATGGCGGTTTTTGCCAGCCCTTGTATCTTTGTTTTTTGCTACTTATTTAGTTTTAAGTGTAGCTCAAAAAGGTTCAGATGTAAGTTGGCCTGTAAAGTGTGCCTTACTAATAGATACTGTATTATTGCTCATTTTATTTGGTCAACTGGTTCATATCGGCTTGAGTTTCTGGAGAATGAAGCAGGAGCTCAAGAGCTGATGAGCCCCTTATCAACTGTTTTTTATGAAAGTGAGGATAATGATGAAAAAAACGATAATTGAAGTTCAGGGCTTGAAAAAGAAGTTCAAGGAACAAGAAGCCTTGGCAGGGATTGATTTTTCCATCCAAGAAGGAGAGATTTTTGGTTTTCTAGGACCGTCTGGATCAGGAAAAACCACGACCATTAATATCTTGACTGGGCAACTTAAGGCAGATGCTGGAACAGCTCATGTGCTGTCTGAAACGGTTGAGGATTTAAAGGTAGAAGTCCTAGAGCAGATTGGGATTGTCAGTGATACGAGTGGCTTTTATGAGAAGATGTCGCTCTACAACAATCTCAAGGCATATGCTATGATCTTTGGTGTTGATATGAAGAAAGTTGATGAGCTTCTTCAAAAAGTGGGGCTCTATGATAGTCGCAACAAGATAGCTGAAAAATTATCTACAGGTATGAAACAACGGATGCTATTGGTCCGTGCCTTGATTAATCAGCCTAAATTGCTCTTTTTGGATGAGCCGACCAGTGGTTTGGACCCGTCAACTTCCCGGACAATCCATGATTTGCTACTGGAACTAAAAGCTCAGGGAACAACTATTTTTCTGACGACACATGATATGCAGGAAGCTACTCTTTTGTGTGATCGCTTAGCTTTGCTGCATAAGGGTGAGTTAGTCGAAGTGGGTAGCCCGCATGAGATTATCCAAAAGTACAATACAGATAAGAAAGTTCGTTTAGAATATGTAGATTTGACGACGAAGACAGTTATCTTTGAGGAACTACAAGGAGGCGTAGATTTGTCAAATGTTATCAGTATTCATTCTTGCGAACCAACTTTAGAAGATGTTTTCATTACTTTGACAGGAGGAACCTTAAATGTCTAATAAGTTAAAAGGGATGATTTGGCTGAGGGGCCAAGCGACATTAGCTAATAAAAGTGTTTTTTTACAAGTTCTCATGCCGGTCTTCTTTATTCTTCTCTATAAATTTATGTTTTCTCTGAATGGAGCAGGACAAAAACTAGGAGCAGATAGACTGGCTACGATGCTACTCAATATCTCCCTGCCATTTTCCTTAGCCTTGGCTATTGGGACGCCTATTATCATCATTCTAGCTGAGGAGAGAGAAAAACATAATTTGCAAAGCTTGCGCTTGGCAGGTGTGACAGCTGGTCAATACATTCTTTCAGCTTTAATCTGGCCAGTGATTATTGGGATTTTTTATATCATCATCACCCCGATTTTGGTAGGAGCTAAGCTTTCTAATCAGGTATTCAGTTATGGTTTGGTTCTCTTATTGACCATGTTGGTCTTAATTTTCTTCTTTTTAATGGTTGGCTTGCTTTGTAAAAATCAAGTTATGGCACAATCCCTTAGTGTTCCAGCCATGCTCTTGGTAGCTTTTATTCCTATGTTTTCAAATATGAGCGAGGATTTATTTAAAGTTCTTCGTTATAGCTTTTTAGGTTTATTTACTAGCTATATGAGAGATTGGTCTCATTTCCATTTATGGAGTGGAGAACTTTTGGCTCTCGTTCTCTGGCTACTTCTTTTTGCAGGAATTTCTTTCTACTTAATGAGAAACCTGAAAGTCTTGGATGATTAAACTAGGTCTTTAGATCGATTTTTAGCACTCTTGAAAAAAGAGTGCTAATTTTTTGAGTTTTTGTCTTGACTTTAGTGCAAAAGAGTGTATAATAGAATCATAAGTTAGCACTCATGTTATTAGAGTGCTAATAAAATTGATCTGAATTGGAGGTGGAATTTTGGTAACAAAACGTCAAAATGAGATTTTAAATTTGATTATTGATATCTTTACCAAGACTCACGAGCCAGTTGGATCAAAAGCCCTGCAAGACTCTATCAAATCTAGTAGCGCCACTATTAGAAATGACATGGCTGCTCTAGAAAAACAGGGGTTGCTAGAAAAAGCGCATACGTCTAGTGGGCGTAAGCCTAGTGTGGCAGGGTTTCAATACTTCGTCAAGCATTCGCTGTCTTTTGATCGACTTGCTGAAAATGAACTCTATGAAGTTATCAAGGCTTTTGATCATGAGTTTTTCAATTTGGAGGACATTCTTCAACAGGCAACCGATCTTCTAGCTAAACTGAGTGGATGCACCGTTGTTGCGCTGGATGTAGAACCCAGTAGGCAACGATTGACTGCATTTGACATCGTAGTGCTCAGTCAGCATACGGCTCTAGCAGTCTTTACACTGGATGAGTCCAATACTATTACCAGTCAGTTTATGATCCCACGAAACTTCCTCGGAGAAGATCTGGATAAGCTTAAAGGCTTAGTAAGGGAGCGCTTCTTGGGTCAGACAGTGCTGGATATCCATTACAAGATTCGAACGGAAATTCCGCAGATTATCCAGCGTTATTTCACTACGACGGACAATGTCATTCAGCTATTTGAACATATCTTCGGTGATATTTTCAAGGAAAATGTCATGCTTTCCGGCAAGGTTCAGTTGTTGGAATTTTCGGATCTGGCGACTTACCAGTTTTTTGATAATCTGCAGAAAGTAGCTTTCGAGATCCGCGACAGCTTGGCCGAGGATCAGATGCAAAGCGTACGCGTGGCAGATAGCAGGGAAAGCTGTTTGGCTGATTTGACACTGATTTCCAGCAAATTCCTGATTCCATATCGAGGATTTGGGGTGTTGGCGGTGGTTGGTCCAGTCAATCTTGACTACCAGCGGCTGGTCAGCCAGATGAATGTTGTCAACTGCGTGCTGACCATGAAATTGACCGACTTCTATCGCTACCTTAGTAGCAATCATTATGAAGTCCACTAATACAGTATAATCATTCCTAAAAAGGAGGTGCCCTGTGGCAAAACATAAACAAGAAGAACATCCAGAAGATGTAGAAGTAAAAGAGGAAGCTGTAGAAACAGCTGAGCAGACTGAATCAGAAAGTCCTGAAAAATCTGAATTAGAACTAGCCTATGAGCGAGCAGAAGATTTTGAAAACAAATATCTTCGTGCTCATGCAGAAATGCAAAATATCCAGCGCCGTGCCAATGAAGAACGCCAGCAATTACAAAAATATCGTAGCCAAGATTTAGCAAAAGCAATCTTGCCTTCTTTGGATAATCTTGAGCGCGCATTGGCAGTTGAAGGATTGACAGATGATGTCAAAAAGGGACTGGAAATGGTGCAGGAAAGCTTGATTCATGCTCTCAAAGAAGAGGGAATCGAAGAAATTCCAGCTGATGGAGAATTTGATCATAACCATCATATGGCTATCCAGACAGTTCCTGCTGATGACGAGCATCCAGCAGACACCATCGCACAAGTCTTTCAAAAAGGCTACAAACTCCATGAGCGTGTCCTTAGACCAGCAATGGTGGTGGTTTATAACTAAGATATAGAGTCCGTAAAAAGCTCACAGTAAAAATAGGAGATTGACGAAGTGTTCGATGAACACAAGGAAATCTATCTTTTTTACCCAGAGCTTAGGGCGAGTTCAATTAGGCGGTAAGTCAGAAATCTGTGATTTCGTTGACGCACCCCCGCAAGGGTGATTAGGCTGGTCACGAGCGTTTGCGAAGTGAACTGCCAATCAGCTACTGCGTAAACTTGTCCGAAACGACAATAAACTATGAAGAAAGATAAAATGTGTTTAGCTTTGCAATAGTGAGCGAAGCGAACCAAAGGGGATACTTTTCGCCGTGGCGTTATTTGCGCAAACTTTGAGACCTTAGGCTCAAAGTTTAGTCAAAGAGATTGATAAAGTCAAGCTCTGACGGCGCCGTCACCTAATAAGAGTATCAAAAAGAAAATAGAATATAAAATTTAAGGAGAAAAACACATGTCTAAAATTATCGGTATTGACTTAGGTACAACAAACTCAGCAGTTGCAGTTCTTGAAGGAACTGAAAGCAAAATCATCGCAAATCCAGAAGGAAATCGCACAACTCCATCTGTAGTGTCATTCAAAAATGGCGAAATCATCGTTGGTGATGCTGCAAAACGTCAAGCAGTAACAAACCCAGATACTGTTATCTCTATCAAATCTAAAATGGGAACATCTGAAAAAGTTTCTGCAAATGGTAAAGAATACACTCCACAAGAAATCTCAGCAATGATTCTTCAGTACTTGAAAAGCTATGCGGAAGAATATCTTGGTGAAAAAGTAACCAAAGCAGTTATCACTGTACCAGCTTACTTTAACGACGCACAACGTCAAGCGACAAAAGATGCTGGTAAAATTGCTGGTCTTGAAGTAGAACGTATCGTTAACGAACCAACCGCAGCAGCCCTTGCTTACGGTTTGGACAAGACTGACAAAGAAGAAAAAATCTTGGTATTTGACCTTGGTGGTGGTACATTTGACGTATCTATCCTTGAATTGGGTGATGGTGTCTTCGATGTATTGGCAACTGCAGGAGACAACAAACTTGGTGGTGACGACTTTGACCAAAAGATTATCGACCACATGGTTGCAGAATTTAAGAAGGAAAATGGTATTGACTTGTCTACTGACAAGATGGCTCTTCAACGTTTGAAAGATGCTGCTGAAAAAGCTAAGAAAGACCTTTCAGGTGTGACTTCAACTCAAATCAGCTTGCCATTTATCACTGCAGGTGAGGCTGGACCTCTTCACTTGGAAATGACCTTAACTCGTGCCAAATTCGACGATTTGACTCGTGATCTTGTAGAACGTACAAAAGTTCCAGTTCGCCAAGCCCTTTCAGACGCTGGATTGAGCTTGTCTGATATTGACGAAGTAATCCTTGTCGGTGGTTCAACTCGTATTCCAGCTGTTGTAGAAGCTGTTAAAGCTGAAACTGGTAAAGAACCAAACAAATCGGTAAACCCTGATGAAGTGGTTGCCATGGGTGCTGCCATCCAAGGTGGTGTCATCACTGGTGATGTTAAAGACGTTGTCCTTCTTGATGTAACTCCACTATCACTTGGTATCGAAACAATGGGTGGCGTTTTCACAAAACTCATTGACCGCAACACAACGATTCCAACATCTAAATCACAAGTCTTCTCAACTGCAGCAGATAACCAACCAGCCGTTGATATCCACGTTCTTCAAGGTGAACGCCCAATGGCAGCGGATAACAAGACTCTTGGACGTTTCCAATTGACAGACATCCCAGCTGCTCCTCGTGGAATTCCTCAAATCGAAGTAACCTTTGACATCGACAAGAACGGTATCGTGTCTGTTAAGGCTAAAGATCTTGGAACTCAAAAAGAACAAACAATTGTCATCCAATCGAACTCAGGTTTGACGGACGAAGAAATCGACCGCATGATGAAGGATGCAGAAGCAAACGCTGAAGCAGATAAGAAACGCAAAGAAGAAGTTGATCTTCGCAATGAAGTTGACCAAGCTATCTTTGCGACTGAAAAGACTATCAAGGAAACTGAAGGTAAAGGCTTCGACGCAGAACGTGACGCTGCCCAAGCTGCCCTTGATGACCTTAAGAAAGCGCAAGAAGACAACAACTTGGACGACATGAAAGCAAAACTTGAAGCTTTGAATGAAAAAGCTCAAGGCCTTGCTGTTAAACTCTACGAACAAGCCGCAGCTGCTCAACAAGCTCAAGCAGGAGCAGAAGGCGCACAAGCAACAGGAAACGCAGGCGATGATGTCGTGGACGGAGAGTTTACTGAAAAGTAAGATGCAAAGCCCGTTAAAACCTCACAGTGAAAATAGGAAATCTGACGCAGAAACTTTAGTTTCTAGAAAGATTTGCACCTAAAGGTAGCCATATCTGTAGTTCGCTAAAGCGAAAACAGCCACGTCTCTTTTTCACCAAGAGGTTAGGGTGTGCTCGATTCGGTAAGATGTTGAGGCGTTAAGAAAACGAAAGAAAAATAGGAAGCCATCGCCTTGTGCGATGCACAAAAGATGGTTTATCTTTTTTCCGAAGTTTTTAGTCGAAACTCAATTCAGCCTAACTCGGTAAGAATGACGAATCGATAAAGTGATTGTTATTCTACAGCAATCGCTATGATGACTTTTGCGTTGTAAGTATAAGAAGAAATCCAGAGGTTGCAACCCAGCCTCTGTTTTTCGGTAAACTAGAGGGGTGACGCTTATGAAGAAAGTGCTCTGCTTAATTTATCCTAATTTTTCACTTTATGAAGTAGTTAGCCTCACCAGTACTTTAACTCTATCTTTTGGTGTTGAGGTTGATTATATTGGTTCAGATAGAAATGTTATAACATCGGAAGATGGATTAGCCTGTCAACCTACTAGAACACTGAATGAAGTGGTCATTGAAGACTATTCTTGTGTCATTTTGCCAGGAATGATAGATATTGTTCCTGCTTTGCATGATGAAAAATTGATTTCTTTCCTAAGAAATCTGAAGCAACAAGAGATTTTGATTGCAGCTATTTCATCAGCACCAATTTTATTGGCGAAAGCAGGTTTATTGAAGGGAACTAAATTTACTGGTGGGATTTGGCAAAACTTCTTCGACTATTTTGAATTTCTTCCACGTGAGAATTTCAAAGCTCAAGCTGTTCTGCAAGATAAAAACATCATTACAGCTGTTGGCTTTTCACATCAAGCGTTTGCGAGAAAAGTGCTTCTTAGTCTAGGTTTGGTAGATAATGCTGACAACTATTTTAAAGAACGGAATCAGTATTCGGAAGAGGACTTGATATTCACTTTATCCGACGAAGAGTTTGCTGAAATGAAGCATGAATTTGAAAATACCCCCTGATCAATATTTTCTAAAATTTTAAAAAGGAATTGAATCCGACCTAAATCGTGGTTTGATTCAAACATCAATAGAAAGGAACATGAGTGTTCGCAACTGAACACGGGTTCCAAAAATTTTGACTCAATATAAAAGAAAGGAACTGAACCCGACCTAAATTCTCGGAAAAAAGAGAAATCAGCCTAGGAGCATCGCTCCGTCGCCTGATTTCCTATTTTTCAGTCGAATTTTACGGTCTTGGTATCTTACATGAACAATACAGAATATTATGACCGTCTAGGAGTCTCAAAGAGTGCTTCTCAGGATGAGATCAAGAGAGCCTATCGGAAATTATCTAAAAAATACCACCCAGATATTAATAAAGATCCTGGGGCAGAAGAAAAATATAAAGAAGTCCAAGAAGCCTACGAGACTTTGAGTGACGACCAAAAACGTGCGGCCTATGACCAATATGGTGCAGCAGGTGCTAACGGTGGCTTTGGTGGTGCTGGCGGTTTCGGTGGTTTTGATGGTGCTGGCTTTGGCGGATTTGAAGACATTTTCTCCAGCTTCTTTGGTGGAGGAGGTACACGAAATCCGAATGCACCACGTCAAGGAGATGACCTTCAATATCGCGTTAATCTTAAGTTTGAAGAGGCGATTTTCGGAACTGAAAAGGAAATTAAATATAATCGGGAAGCCTCTTGTCGAACATGTAATGGTTCTGGTGCTAAGCCAGGTACTAGTCCTATTACTTGCGGACGTTGTCATGGTGCTGGTGTTATCAACGTGGACACTCAGACACCGCTTGGGATGATGCGTCGTCAAGTAACCTGTGATGTTTGCCATGGGCGAGGTAAGGAAATCAAAGACCCATGTGCGACATGTCACGGTACTGGCCATGAAAAACAAGCCCATAGCGTACATGTAAAGATTCCTGCTGGTGTGGAAACTGGCCAGCAAGTCCGCCTGACTGGTCAGGGTGAGGCTGGTTTTAACGGTGGTCCTTATGGTGATCTTTATGTTGTTGTAAATGTTGAACCAAGTGACAAGTTTAAGCGAGATGGTTCTACCATTTACTATAATCTTAATCTAAATTTTGTTCAGGCAGCCCTTGGAGATAGTGTAGATATTCCAACCGTTCACGGTGATGTGGAATTAAATATCCCAGAAGGGACGCAGACCGGTAAACGTTTCCGTTTACGTGGCAAGGGAGCGCCGAGCCTACGTGGTGGAAACATGGGTGATCAGTATGTCACTGTCAATGTCGTCACACCGACTGAACTTAATGATAGACAAAAAGCAGCTCTCAAAGAATTTGCAGCTGCTGGTAATATCAGTGTGAATCCTAAGAAAAAAGGTTTCTTTGACAAAGTAAAAGATGCCTTTGAAGGAGAATAAATAAGTAAAAGAAGCTGGGACAAAAGTCCTAACCTCTCAATTGTCTTTGGATTGTCGAGCAAGACGCAGTGGTTGAGTGGGCTCTACTACGCTGATTTCATCAGCTTTTACAGCCCTACTCAACTGTGCGGAGGTGGGATGACGAAATCGAATTCTAACGAATTACCGATTTCTGTCCCACTCTCTTTTTATTGAATTGTGGATAAGGGACTTGAAATTGTCCGCAACTTTTTTGTTGACATCCAGCCCATAAAAGTGGCAAAGATTGTAGATAGTTCCCGCCCTACCACTCGCTACAACGATAGCAAGAAATATCCAATTTGCATTTGAGAAAAAGTCTGATTAAAGATTCCTTCTTATAGGAATAATCGGTAAATACGCTACCAGATAATCAATTTTTCGGTTTATAATCTTCGCCTTCTGTATAAAGTGTAGTCCAATAATCAAGGTCAGTATAAGAAGGATAAATTTTTCTTGTTGGAAAAAGTATAAAACAAGTACAAGAAGCAAATACTTGTATAGCGAAAGCATTTTTTATCTTTCTTATGACAACAGTATAGTACATTTTAAGGGGAGATGAGTTTGATTGCAGGTTTGCTTTTTTCTTGCTAAAATAGAGGTATGACAAGATATAAAGCGATTATTTCCTATGATGGCTATGGATTTGCTGGTTTTCAGCGGCAGCCCCATGCTAGGAGTGTTCAGGAAGAAATTGAAAAGACCTTGACCCGTATCAATAAAGGTCAGACTGTGGTCATTCATGGAGCAGGTCGAACTGATAGTGGTGTTCATGCTTTGGGGCAGATCCTACATTTTGATTTGCCTGGGGAAAGGGATGCAGAAAAATTGCGTTTTGCCTTAGATACGCAGACGCCAGCAGATATTGATTTTATTAGTGTTGAGAGAGTGGCTGAGGATTTTCATGCCCGTTATAATAAGCATAGCAAGACCTATGAATTTTTAGTGGATATTGGCCGTCCTAAAAATCCTATGATGCGCCATTATGCCACACATTATCCATATCCTTTAGAGTTGGAGCTAATAGAAGAAGCGATTGTGCAACTAGAGGGAACGCATGATTTTACGGGTTTTACTGCATCGGGGACCAGTGTGGTAGACAAGGTTCGGACCATCACTGAGGCTAAGGTCCGCTATGATGCAGAGCGCAATTTTCTAGTTTTTACCTTTTCGGGGAATGGCTTTCTCTATAAGCAGATTCGTAATATGGTTGGTACTTTGCTAAAAATTGGGAATAAACGTATGCCGGTGGAGCAAATTCAGCGAATCTTAGATGAAAAAAATCGGAATTTGGCAGGCCCGACAGCGGATCCTAATGGCCTTTATTTGAAAGAAATTCGTTATGAAGAGTGAGGTTGGGACTGATATGTCTCAACTTCATTTTATTACGTACAACTTTTTACATAATTCAAATCATTGATTGGAGGTTGTAGGTGTATATCAAGATATTAGTAGGTCATCTTAGAAGCAAATCAAGTTGTAGAAACAAATGGTTTTGGTTTGTTTTTTTGCGTTATGAAGGATTTTCTTTGTGAAAATTTTGTTTCGTTGTTCATTAAAGACGGCTACCTGGATTTGGAAATGCGATGAGAACTGTGCAAGAGCTTTAGTCTGGGATTTTATTTGTTAAAAGCATTTTCTAGAGAAATAAATTGTAAAAAATACTCAAAAAGTTTATGATAATACTAGATGCAACAGCCAAGCTACTCTATGTAAGATATGGTTTAGAAAAGCATGGAAGATTTTTTATAAAATGAAGAGGTTAATAGTGAAAAGAGTTGGGAAAGCACAGGAGAAAATTCAAAAATATTCGATTCGTAAATTGTCTGTAGGCATAGGATCGGTTGTCATTGCAGCTATGATTTTTGGAAGTTTTTTGTCCAGTTCGATTGTTGCTGCAGATGAAGTGGGAGGCAGTGAGACCGCTCACTATACCTTTATCGAAGAGCAAGAACTAACAGAACAGGAAAAAGGGCTGATTAAGCAAGGTCTTCCTGAAAATCTGCAAACAGGAGAAAACTATTACCTGATTTATAGAAAGCAAGATGAGAAAACTGTCTTGCCACGTACCGGAAATAATGGTCAACCGCTTCTCGGCTTATTTGCGGGAACGGCTATTTTGGCTGTCTTGGTATTCTCACGAAAGAAATCAGGCAAGTTGTTAGGAGTGCTTCTATTAGGTAGCTTGGGACAGGCCGTATTACAGTCTCCTCAAGTGTTTGCTCTAGAAAATCGGGAGTTGCTTTCTTATAACCGTCAAGTTACGGTTTCGTCGGCGGTTTCTGAAGAGGATGTAACCATTGCGGGTTATAACTACATCGGTTATTTTACCGCTTCTGACTTGCTGGCTTTGACAGGAACCAAGCCAACTTCTTTGCCAGCTGGTCAAGAAGCTCGAGGGCAAGCAGAATTATCAGAAGCTGCAAAAGAGGGCTCCGATGCGAATGATCAAGTTGCTCAGTCAGGATTGCTAGATCAATTAAATTCTGCTACGAGTGATTCGGAACAGACAGGAGAACATTTAGCTCCAAATTCTAGCCCAGCTCCAGCTCCTCAATCGCCAAATTCAGCTATAGAGACAGCGAAAGGGGGAAGTGTACAAGAGCCCGCCTTACCAGAGTACAGCGGTGCCACTAATGGTGAATCGCTAATTCAAGCGGAAAAACCAGTTTATACTGCCCCAGTCGATACATCAGGAGATACAGCCCCAGTCGAGCCCGCTCTTCCAGCATACACAGGATCTGTGAATGGCGAACCAGAAGTTCAACCGGAGAAACCAGCCTATACCGGACCGGTTGGAACAGCGGGAGATATAGCCCCAGTCGAGCCTGCGCTTCCAGCATACACAGGTTCTGTGAATGGCGAGCCAGAAGTCCAACCGGAGAAACCAGCCTATACCGGACCGATAGGTACATCAGGAGATACAGCCCCAGTCGAGCCTGCGCTTCCAGCATACACAGGATCTGTGAATGGCGAACCAGCAGTTCAACCGGAGAAACCAGCTTATACAGAGCCGATAGGTACAGCAGGAGATACGGCCCCAATCGAGCTTGCGCTTCCAGAATACACGGGTGGTGTTAACGGGGAATCAACAGTTCAAGCTGAACTGCCTAGTTTGCATACAGATGTCAAGCTAGAAACAATTGAACCAAAGATTGTTCACAAAACTGATGATAGCAAGTATCTTGATGAAGAGGCAACTGTAGAAGGAACTCCAGGCCAAAAAGAAATTGTAACCAGCTATGAAGTCTTGGATGGCAAGCGGATATCGGAGCCACAAACAACTGAAAGAATCTTGCATGAAGTAGTTGATACAGTGGTCACTCGAGGTAGCAAGGCTCGCATCAATAAAGAAGAATTGAGCAAGCAGCTAGCTTTAGCAGCGGCTGTGGATCCAGGAGTTTACACCAATCAATCCTACCAGCAATTGCAAGCGATCAAGAATATGGCTGAGTCGGTTTATCAAACTTCGTCTAGTCAAGATGAAGTAGATGCGGGTGTCAACCAACTCAAGCAGGCTTTGGCTGACTTATTGGCCCTTAAAGCAGCGCCAACTCTGACTGTTTCAGGGGTTAAGAAGGATGAATTGCAGAAGTCAGTTCAGATTCAATACCAGCTGACGGACAGGGATCAAGCCTTTACCAGTGCCCATGTTCGTCTGAAGAAGGATGGCCAGCTGATAGCAGAGCAGAACTTGGCGGCAGGCCAGCTGACTACTAGCTTCAGTGGTTTGGATTACTATACACCGTATAAGATTGAGACGACCCTGTCCTATGACTTAGGAAATGGCTCTGAAAGCAAAGAATTAGCTCAAGAGACAGTCCAGCTTGACCTGAAGAAGGTGGAGCTCAAATCCATCACTAATGTCGCTTTGATGAAGGTTGAGAATGGTCAGACAAAATTGATGCCTACTTTGGCTGAAAAACCAGCAAATCTGGACCAATATTATCTGCACTTTACATCAGACCAGTTCAAGGATACTGTCCTGCCAGTTACCTCTATCGAGGAAGTGGTCGTTGATAACCAGCCTGTCTTCAAGATCCAGGCTCAGCTGCCAGACTTGCTGCAAAGAAGCGCAACCGGTCTTCAAAACAGCTTTGACTTCTATCTGGAAAAGGCCAAGAAGCGTGAAGGAAATGTCTACTATGACTTCCAAGACCTTTTGGACGGCATCAAGGAAAATCCTTCTGGAACCTTTATTCTGGCCCGCAGTATCAGTGCCAAACTGATTGATAAACCTGCCAACAGCAAGTCTTACCTGCCAGGTGAATTCAAAGGTCAGCTGATTGGTAGTCAAAATGGCGAGCGCCATGCGATTTTAGACTTGGCGCATCCTCTATTTGATACGATTACGAGCGGAACGGTCAAGGATATTGACTTTAAGCGGGTCAATATGGTTTATCCAGATTCGCAAGCGGGCGATACAATTGCGACAATTGCTGCTCGTTTGAAGAATAAAGGAGTAATCGAAAACGTTAATGTCCAAGGATATTTGGAAGGAAGAGACCATATTGCCGGTTTGGTTAACAATATAGAAGGCCAATCTCGAGTTGAAAATGTCTCCTTTAAGGGTCAGATTAAGTCCAAGGGTGGAAACTCTGTCACAGCTGGTATCGCTGGCACCAACGCCATGTCCTTGGTAAGCCGAGCTTATGTCGAAGCAGATATTTGGGTCAAAAGTGGCCAAAATGCAGGTATGCTGGTCGCTCAAAACTTCACTAACTATTCAGGTGCAGGCTGGGGTAATTGGGGCAAGCTCACTCAGTCAGTTGCCAAAGGTAAGTTAGAGGATGCGGGCTCAAGAAATGCAGCTGGTATCGCTGCTTCCATTTGGCCGTATGGAACTATCAATGACACTGTCAGCTATGCTACAGTAGTGAACGGAAAAGAGCTCTTTAGCTCAGATAATGAGATTACCGATGCTTGGATGGGGCAAAAACTCCAAAACCTTTTTGGTGTTAAGGGACAAAGCTCTGGAACCAAGACAGGAAAAGATGCCAAGTTCCGTCGCTTGACAGAAGCTGAAGCGGAGCAAAAAGTCAAGAGCTATCGGATTACAGCTCTTGAACAAACCAGCGCAAATGAAGTAACAACTGAGAAGCTAAATGCTGCTATCCTGAGAACAAGTACTTATCAAGATAAGCCAGGTTACAAGGCAGAAAATGAACAGCTTTATCAGAACCTAGAACGCTTTATGCCTTTCTACAATCAAGAGTTCTTGATTCATGAGGCTAATAAGCTGGTGGACGCTGGTAAGGCGGGCGACCTGTTGACTAAGAAAGTTCTATCAGTTCAAGCCCTGAAAGGCAATCAGTTTGTTGCTGGCGGAACGGATGCAGATAAGATCTTAGTCCATTTTGCAGACGGAAGCAAGACCATCTTCAATCTTCAAAATCAAGCACGATTTGAACAGACGGCTCTGCCGGAATATCAGATTGCAGAGCTTGGTACAGTCTATACTCCAAATCACTCAACGGCAGTCAAAGAAAACTTGCTGACTCAGCTGACTGAGAGCTTGAAGAGTTTTGAACTATACAGTGATGAAGTCTATCGTTCTGTTGGTCTTCCTAATGATAATGATAGGGTCAACAAAGTGAAGCGCCTCTTCCTGGATGAATCTCTAGCTGAAGTGAAAGCCAACTTGCAGGATATGATTAGTAAGCTTCTGGCTAATGAATGGACAAGATTCCATGCTGATAATCCAGCAGCTAATGAAGCTCTGAAAGCTAAAATCGAAGAGAATAAGACCGCTATCATGCTCGGTCTGACCTACCTCAACCGTTATTACGATCTCAAGTTTGGCGACTACAACCTTAAGGAGCTGGTGCTCTTCAAACCAGACTTCTATGGTGAAAAAGTACCATTGCTGGATCGCTTGATTAAGATTGGTCGTTCGACAGAAAATCAACTGAAAGGGGCAGACAATGTCAATATGTTTGCACGTCAGTTGAAAGCTGAGTCCAAGTCTAATGATTTGGTGGCTTACTTGGATTACAACCGTCGACTGCTGACTGATTTTGCGGATATGGATTCTTGGTTCAAGGATGCGACTCGAGGCTTTATTCAGTTCGAAGAACGCCAGTCAGAAGTAGAGGAGATCAAGTCTGCTAAGTATCGTGTCTTTGACAACCTCAACTCTGAATATTTCAGCAACTATATCCTTCCGCTGCTAACCTTGAAGAATACGCGTTTAGCTATTCTGTCGAACTATAGCACGATGGCCTTTGTCAACAGAGACAAGCGCCGCTCATGGTCTGATGAACGATTTGACGCGCGCATCAAGGAAGTAGCGACCCAGCATCGCAATCACGTAGATACTTGGTACAAACTGCTCTCAGATGATATCAAGTCCAGAATGGTCAAGCAAAATGTAACGGCTGTATGGGATGGTTTCGATGTGGAAGGACGTGGCTGGATTGATGTCAACGGAAATGATAATAAGGGCAAGCCTTATGCACCATCCCGCGAGTTCTTCAACCTAGTTGGCGGCAGAGCTGGTGGCTGGTACAAGTCAAATGGCTACGGTGCCCATGCTGCTGGTTCAATTCGTGTGAACTTCGAGGCCTTTGACCTCTTGACGGAATACGGTGTGTCCGTCTTCACGCATGAGCTCACCCACGTCAATGACAGCTATATTTACCTGGGCGGACATGGCAGACGACAAGGGATCGGACCAGAAGGCTATGCCCAAGGGTTGCTCCAATCACCTGTTCCTGGTCAGCCAGGCTGGGGTGCTTTGGGTCTCAATATGGCCTTTGAACGTCCAAATGATGGTAGTCTCATTTTCAATAGCTCGCCAAGTCTCTTCAAGAACCGAGCTGACATTGACCATTACATGAAGGGTTATAATGATACTCTCATGCTGCTGGATTATCTTGAGGGTCAAGCGGTTGTGGATAAAGGAAATGCAGCCGCAGCTAAATGGTTCAAGAAGGTTGAGCCAAAGGTTGTGGATGCTCGGACTCAATATGATGTCGTGAGAGAGTTGACAGCAGAGGAGAAAGCGGCCATGTCAGTTTCATCTGTAAATGACTTGGTTGACCAAGGCTTGCTTTCTAACCGTGCGGTTGACAATCGAACTTATAACCCTGCTGATTACGACTCTAGTTACATTGCGATCGACTTTATGACGGGTATCTATGGTGGCGGTCAAAACAATACTGGAGCACCAGGCGCCTTGATGTTCAAGCATAATACCTTCAGAATCTGGGGCTACTATGGCTATGAAAAAGGCTTCATAAGCTATGCTTCTAATAAACACCGTAAGACGGCCAATGAGCAAGGTGTGACTGGTTTGAGCGATAACTTTATCATCAATCAAATTTCTGGAGGCGAATTTCAAACCATGGAAGCCTTCAAGAAAGCTTACTTCAGAAAAGTTGTGGATAAAGCACAAACCTCAGGTATTAAATCAGTGACAATCAACGGAAAAGTCTACAGTACTTATGAAGAGCTGAAAGCTGGCTTTGCAGAAGCTGTTGACAAGGATCTGAAGAAGTCTCGTGTCGATGAACGGGCAACCAAGGACTTCAAATACGCTGTCTTTACGCAGTTGCTGAAGAACACCAACAGCTTTATGGATGAAAACTCCATTTGGGGATCTAAGTAAAAAAGAGACTTTGTTTTAAGAATCATGAATGTCTTTTGAAATTTCAGAAAAGATGTTGTTTTTGTTAGAAAAACTAGAATTCCATTTTGAAAAAAGAGCTGAATGTGATATAATAGCGTGTACTCAATAAATTTTAAGGAGAAATGACAGAATGTCTGTATCATTTGAAAATAAAGAAACAAACCGTGGTGTCTTGACTTTTTCAATTAGTCAAGAACAAATTAAACCAGAATTAGACCGTGTGTTTAACTCAGTAAAGAAAACAATTAATGTGCCAGGTTTCCGTAAAGGTCATCTTCCACGTCCTGTTTTCAATCAAAAATTTGGTGAAGAAGCGCTTTACCAAGACGCTTTGAACAACTTGCTTCCAACTGCCTATGAAGCTGCTGTTAAGGAAGCTGGTATTGAAGTAGTTGCACAACCCAAAATTGATGTTGTATCAATGGAAAAAGGACAAGATTGGACTATTTCTGCAGAAGTTGTAACGAAACCAGAAGTGAAACTTGGTGCATACAAAAACCTTGAAGTGTCTGTAGATCTTTCAAAAGAAGTAACAGACGAAGATGTTAACGCACGTATCGAACGTGAACGCAATAATTTAGCTGAGTTGGTTCTGAAAGATGGAGCAGCAGCTGAAGGCGATACTGTTGTTATCGATTTCGTTGGCTCTATTGATGGTGTAGAGTTTGACGGTGGTAAAGGTGATAATTTCTCACTTGGACTCGGTAGCGGTCAATTCATCCCAGGTTTTGAAGAGCAGTTAGTTGGTCATAAAGCTGGTGAAACAGTTGATGTGCTTGTTACATTCCCAGAAGACTATCAAGCGACTGACCTTGCAGGAAAAGAAGCTAAGTTTGTCACAACTATTCATGAAGTAAAAGAAAAAGAAGTTCCAGCACTTGACGATGAGCTTGCTAAAGACATTGATGAAGAAGTGGAAACTCTTGATGAATTGAAAGAAAAATATCGTAAAGAATTAGCTGAAGGAAAAGAAGCAGCATACAAGGATGCAGTTGAGTCAGCAGCGATTGATCTTGCAGTAGAAAATGCAGAAATCGTAGAATTACCAGAAGAAATGGTACATGAAGAAGTTCACCGTTCAGTAAACGAGTTCCTTGGAAATATGCAACGTCAAGGTATTTCTCCAGACATGTACTTCCAAATCACTGGTACAACTCAAGAAGATCTTCACAAACAACATGAAGCTGATGCTGAAGCTCGTACTAAGACAAGCCTTGTAATTGAAGCAATCGCTAAAGCAGAAGGTTTTGAAGCAAGTGCAGAAGAAATTGAAGCAGAAATCACTTCACTTGCAGCTGACTACAACATGGAAGTAGAACGTGTTCGTCAACTTCTTTCAGAAGATATGCTAAAACATGATATTGCAATCAAGAAAGCTGTTGAAGTTATCACAAGTTCAGCAAAAGTAAAATAATATTGTGAAAGCCCTAGTTTAACTAGTGGCTTTTCTTTTTCTTTAAAGGAAAAAGAGCGAAATTCTTTTGACGAAAGCAAAAAAATATCGTACAATAGAAAGTAGCGAAAAAATGCAAGAGGGCTAAGGCCTTTATCAGTTTAAAAGGAGACCAACTTTGGAATTAGAAGTATTTGCTGGACAAGAAAAAAGTGAGCTTTCTATGATTGAGGTAGCACGTGCTATTTTAGAATTGCGCGGTCGTGATCATGAGATGTACTTTAATGACCTTGTCAATGAAATTCAAAATTATCTAGAAAAATCAAACAGCGAAATTCGTGAAGCCCTGCCTTTGTTCTATACAGAATTAAATGTTGATGGAAGTTTCATTCCACTCGGAGATAATAAGTGGGGACTACGTTCATGGTATGCGATTGATGAAGTAGATGAAGAAATCATTGCACTTGAAGAGACAGATGACGAAGATACACCAAAAGCACGTAGAAAGAAACGTGTGAATGCCTTTATGGATGGTGATGAAGATGCCATTGATTATAGCGATGATGATCCAGAGGACGAAGATTCTTACGAAGCAGACCCTGCACTCAACTATGATGAAGAAAATCCGGACGATGAAAAGAGTGAAGCAGAAGCTTATGATGCTGAAATCAACGAGATAGCGCCGGACGATTTAGATGAAGATGTCGATATTAATGAAGAAGACGATGAGTTTTCAGATGACGACACTGAAAATGAAGAATAGATTAGCTGAAAAGAAGCAAAGTGTAAAGTGCTTCTTTTTTTATTGACTTTATGGTTGAAAGATATATAATAAAGAAAAAATGAGTGGAGGACTCATACTATGGAATTTATCGTTGATAAAAGTCTGAGAGACTTAGGGATTGAAAGTGTTGTGGTTGGGATTGCGAAACATGTCAATCCAAATGCTGATCTATCTTCGAATTTTTTGAAAAAGAAAAAAGAGATGGAAGAGTGGGCTTTGAATTGTAATCTAGAGGAACTTCTAAAATCGCCAGTTATTCAAGGATATACTGATATGTTGCAGCGTGTAGGGCGTAGTATTAAGAAAAATCCTCCGACTGTCCCAGCTTTGATCCGAAATATCCAACACAGAGGTTCTCTTCCGCATATTAACAGTATTATTGATATTTATAATGTGGAAGCTCTACATTCTTTATTAGCCATTGGTGGACATGATTTTGATAAAATTGAGGGTAACTTAGAGTTTACAGTGAGCCAGAAAGAAGATGTTTTTCTCCCCATCCTTTCAACTGAAAAGCATGTTTCAAAGACGGACTATGTTTACCGTGATGCTAAAGGAGTTTTGGCGTGGTTAGATGTTCGAGATAGTGAGCATTATAAATTTGATGATGAGACTCAAAATGCTATTTTTATTATCCAAGGGAATGCGAATACCTCAGTAGAAATGCGTTTAGATGCATTGGAAAGGATTCGGAAAGACTTGATAGAATGTATGTCAAATATAGAATTTTCAACTTATGTTATTCAGACAGAGGAATAGTCGTAAAAGATTTTCCTTTCTACTGTAGAAACCAGAAAAGATTAGATGGATTTCTAATCTTTTTTTGTATAGTTATTGGTAAGGTAGATTGATAGTAAAAAACAAAAAATCGACGCCATTTATTTAAAATGAGTTAACAAAAGATTGATTTAGATTGAAAAATAAATAGTCAAGAAAGATGCGAAAATTCAGGAGAAATGAACAAGGAGATTTGTCAATACTACCGTTACTTTTTTTGAGAAAAGGATTTTAAGAGACGATAATGAAAGATGTGATTGCTAAAGTTAGGATGAGTCAGCAATTGCAGCTTGTTGTTGACGTGAACTATGGTGTGAAGAACTATATACGTGTAAAAGAGATGATAAATATCTTCTCGCAAGGAGATCTAGTTTTAGTGGGTGTCTTTTTGATGATGACCATCATCTTCTCTATTCAAATTTTAGAATTTTTGGTTTAAAGACTACAAATTTAGCGTAGGTGTCCAATCGTTATAGGATATTTTATATGGAATAAAGGTTATAATTATTACATTTTTAAGCGACTGGCAATGAGAAAAAGCGAGTATTATTGTGTTTTTTTGCAATGATTTCTATTTGTTCCATGTATAGCTGTTTTACCAATAATATTTGGAATTTCAGTTGTTTAGTTTCTTCAGCCACCGGTAGACATTATAATGATTTTTATCGTTGTATTAATAATGGTGAATGAACTAAAAATAACAGGAAGGTTAGAGTTGATAAAAGAGGAGGATTTCAGTGTTTATAGATTATAAAATCAGAATGCATTGTGTTAAGATATCCTAGGTTTTTGTTATTAATTTATATAATGGTATATTTGATTTGAAGTTTAAAACAAAAAGGTTTGAAAAATAGAAGTAATATAGAATAAAAATTAGTTTTTTATGGTATAATAAAATGATGTATTATGTAATATAATAGATGGGGAAAAATGATGAAAAAATTATTTGCTTTGTTTAAGACCTTTACTGTTGTAACATTGACATTTTTGAGTGTCTTTTTTATGGTACAAAAAGTTGAGGCCAAAGAGCTGACTAAAGTAAAATTTCCAAGGACAGAAATTTTATCTAACGGGAATGCTTTTAAAACAGATCCTGTTACTCTTCAAGTCAATGGTTTATATACTTTAACGACTGACTTTGATTTGACGGATTATGACAATAATTTAGAGGATGGGGATTACTTTACTTATGATATTCCTGCACCAATGTCAGTGGACGCGCGAACCATGGAAATTGAAGATGAGCATGGTTGGAAAGTTGCTGATGTCGTTATTACCTCTAACGGAGAGCATGCTGGCGGTAAGGTCATGGTCACCATGAAAAATCTAGATAAGTATAAGCAAGCCTCTCTTTCTATTACTAGTGTTTCGGGGAATATAAACTCGACATTTAGGATAAAAAAGGCTGTGCCAATAGCCACGCCACTTCCTTTAAAAGGATATGGTAAAAATGATAGGGTAAATATTATTGCTAAGAGTTCCCAAGGTGGAGCCTATGATACAACAATCCAAAATTTTTCAAAAGCAGGCGGTGTTATCCAGAAGAAAGAATGGACATCAGCAGCATTAGGGCGTTCAGGCTCTTACTGGCATCCGTGGAACGTTTATGTCAATACAAATAAAACAGATCGTAAAAACTTTGTTTTAAAAGATACACTGAAAACAGAAGGTTATCAATTTATCCCAGAAACTTTCAAACTGATTCGTGGAACACTGCGTACTGATACACGTGGTTATATCAATCAAAAAGGTCAGTTTGAAGTAGTGGATATTACTCAATTTTTATCGTTTAACTCGGATTATACACAATTTACACTAGACCTAGGAAATATTGGTACAGAACAATATTTTTTGACTTATTCGACCACGGCTAAAAATGTCCAAGGGACAACGATTACCAATTATTTGGAAGCGACAGAAAACGGGGAGTTGGTAAAACCATTTACTAATCGAAGCAATGTGGCTTCTAGCGCTACGCAATCATCCGTTGATACTTCAGGAGCTTCTATCACGATTAAACCCGCACGTTCGATCATTCTTTATAAACGGGATAAGGAGACGGGACGTGGATTAAATGGTGTAAAATTCCGCTTGACGGATCCAAATGGAGTGTCAACGGAGTTTGTCACTGCGGATAATTCGCAAAAAGATCCAGGAGTTTATCAAACTCCTCGTCTAACCGAAGGAGAATATACTCTAGAAGAAATTGAAACTCTCCCGGGCTACAAGTTAGATACAACTCCACGTAAGATTAATGTGACCCAGGATGGTCAGGTTGTTTATTGGGATAACCTTTATGCTCCGACACCGGTGGAAGCGACGATCACAGCAAAAAAAGCTTTGGCTAATCGTGCTTTAAAGGCAAATGAATTTACTTTTATATTAAAAAATGCAACATCTGTTATAGCAAGAGCAACGAATGATGCAGATGGGAATATTACGTTTTCTAATGTTAAGTTTTCCCGCCCTGGAACTTACCACTATACTATTTCGGAACTTAACAATAATCTGCCGGGAGTAACCTATGACACTAGTGTGAAAAATGTTGAAATAGTTGTTGCAGATGATGGGACAGGCAAGTTAGTTGTAACCTCTATCACTGGAGCGGGCGACACGGATGCACTCTTTACAAATACTTATCAGGCCAAAAAGACAAAGAAAAAACTGACAGCTAAGAAAATTTTGAGTGGTCGTAGCTTAAAGGCAAATGAATTTGAGTTTGTTCTGAAAAATCAAGACGGTACAGTTGTCTCAACCACTAAAAATAAAGCTGATGGGTCCATTGAATTTCCTGAAATTACATATGATAGAGCAGGAACTTATCAATATAATATTGAAGAAGTAGTAGGTTCTGAGCCTGGTATAACTTATGATTCAACACCAATTGAGGTAACTGTTGAAGTTACGGATGATTTATCTGGGAATTTGACGACCTCTCTGACCTACAAAGATTTGCGTGACACTTTTTCTAATATTTATGTAAAGCCAACAAGAGTAATTTCCATCACCAAAACATGGTCAGATGTAGATAATCAAGATGGGAAGCGTCCAAGCTCTGTAGAAGTTGAGTTGCTAGCAGATGGGACTAGGACAGGTCAGAGTCTTACGCTAGATGCTTCTAACAATTGGCAAGCTAGTTTTTCTAATTTGGATAAGTACGATTCATCTGATAATGAAATAGCTTATACTGTTGCAGAAAAACAGTCCCAACAGGCTACCGATCAACCGTCACAGGAGATATGACAAGTGGTTTTGTAGTGACCAATAGTCATACCCCTGAAACACTAACGGTCGCAGGTACTAAAACGTGGGATGATGCAGACGACCAAGATGGTCTTCGCCCAGCAAGTATAACTGTTCGCTTGATGAAGTCAGTTGATGGTAGTCAACCTGTTGAGGTTGCTAGTCAAACAGTTGGTCAAGCAGAAGACTGGAAATACAGCTTTAAAAACCAACCTAAGTATGAAGGTGGTAAGGAGATTGCCTATAGTATCACAGAAGATGCGGTCGCAGATTACCAGTCGACCATCACAGGCTATCAAGTGACCAATACACATACTCCAGCCAAGCGTACAGTATCCGTAACCAAAGCTTGGGATGATGGCAATGACCAAGATGGGAAGCGCCCAAGCACTGTTAAGGTTCAGCTTTATGCGGACGGTCAAAAGTCAGGAACAGAAGTCACCCTGAAAGCCGAGGATGGTTGGAGCCATACTTGGAGTGATTTACCAGTGAAAAAATCTGGCCACGAGATTGATTACACAGTAAAAGAAGTCAGCAGTCCATCTGGCTACACAGCTAGTGTGACAGGTGATATGTCTACAGGGTTTACGATTACCAATAGCCATACTCCAAGTACTACTCAGTTTGAAGTTACGAAGGTCTGGAAAGATAAAAGCAATCAAGATGGGAAACGTCCAGCTACGATTACAGTAAATCTTCTAGCAGATGGAGAAAAAGTATCTGATGCGACATTTGGTCCAGATGGAGATGGCAACTGGAAGCACACCTTCACCAATCTTCCAGAATATAAAAATGGAACTAAGATTGTTTACAGTGTGAGCGAGGAAGCGGTGGCCGGTTACACCAGCAAGGTTAAAGACCATACGATCACCAATAGTTACACACCGGAAACCGTGACAATCGCTGGTGAGAAAACTTGGAATGATAGCAATGACCAAGACGGGAAACGACCAAGTAAGATTACAGTCAACTTGATGAAGTCCGTTGATGGTCAAGCACCAAGCAAGGTAGCTTCTAAGGAAGTTAGCCAAGCAGATGATTGGAAGTATAGCTTTAAAGATCAGCCTAAGTATGAGGGTGGAAAAGAAATCACTTATTCAATTAGTGAGGAAACAGTTGCTCACTATACGAGCCAGATCAATGGCTATAACTTGACTAATAGCTATAGCCCAGAAAAAACAGAAGTTTCTGGAAGCAAGACTTGGGATGATGCGGATAACCAAGATGGGAAGCGTCCTGCTTCTATCACAGTACGTTTGTTAGCGAATGGTAGCTTGGTAGACAGTAAGACAGTCTCTGCTGCAGATGCTTGGTCTTATCGTTTTAGCGATTTACCAAAATACAAGAATGGGGAAGTTATTACTTACTCTATCAGTGAAGCTAGTGTAGCAGGTTATACGACAAGAGTTGATCAGTTTAATTTGACTAATAGTTACACACCAGAAAAGATGGACATCACAGTCAAGAAGAATTGGAATGATGCTCAGAATCAAGATGGGAAACGTCCGTCTGAAATTACCGTTCACCTCTTAGCAGATGGACAAAAAGTAGCCAGCAAGAAAGTGACAGCTGATTCTGAAGGGAAATGGACCACTACTTTTGTGGCTCAACCGAAGTATAAAGCAGGTCAAGAAATCAAGTATACGATTTCTGAAGATACTGTGGCAAATTACACTACGGAAATTAAGGACTTTGACATTACTAACTCCTATCAACCGCAAGTCGTAGACTATGAAGTCATTAAGAAATGGGATGATGAGGAAAATCAAGATGGTAAACGCCCCGATAAGATTACGATTCACTTGATGAAGACGGTGGCAGGTACAACTACAGAAGTAGAGAGTAAGGAAATCAGCTCCGCTGATAACTGGCGTTACCGTTTTAGCCAACTTCCGAAATATGAAGCCGGCCAAGAGATCACTTATTCTGTTACAGAAGACAGCGTTGCAGGCTATACCACAAGCATCAATGGTCGTGAAATTACCAACAGCCATACACCAGAGACTGTTCGTATCCTTGGAAAGAAAATATGGGAAGACGACAATAACCAAGCAGGCAAACGTCCAACCTCTATTACTGTTGAAATCCGAAAAGGTAGAGAAGTAGTGGATACTATCACAGTGAGTCCAGATGGAGATGGTAACTGGAACTTCGTTTCAAAAGAGCTTCCGAAATACGAAGCCGGCCAAGAGATTCGTTATCAAGTTTTTGAGACAAGTCGTGTTGCAGGCTATGAAGAGGGACTTGTGTCTGAAGAGAATGGTCAATATACGATAACCAATAAGCTGACACCAGAGCAGAAGATATCTGTCACAGGAGAAGTGATTTGGAATGATGATGGCAATCAGTCAGGTAAACGTCCAAGCACAGTGAATATTCACTTGATTGTGGATGGACGAGTGAAAGAGAGCAAGGTTGTTCGAGCGGATTCAGAAGGCAAGTGGCGTTATGAATTTAAGGATTTACCACGCTATAAGGATGGTAAAGAGATTGTTTATAAGATTTCTGCCGATACGGTAGATGGTTACCAGTTGCGAGTGGATGGTACGACTGTAATCCATACTCGCCAATCTGGTTCGAAAGCACAACCGAATTCATCCCCAAGTTCGACTCCTTCAGTTCCGAATGGTAAGCCTCAAGGTTTGGATAAGGGAGCATTGGTTACTCCTAATCAAAAACCGGATAAGACAGGGGTGAGTGAAGGTATCAAGCTTCCAAAAGAGGAAGTTCAGCAGGTTGTTCGTCGAGGACATCGATTACCATTAACAGGTACAAGTGTGAGTCTTTTAGTACTGATTGGACTTTGTCTATTAGGAGGAGTTTTCTATCTCAAGTGGAAACACTAATGTAAAAATTCATAACCCCCATGTCACTTTGACATGGGGGTATTTGATTATTTTAAAACGAAAACTTGTTTGGCAGGAATGGTGTAATGAGTGATTGATGAAGCTATAAATTGATTGTTTGCTCTATGGTTTTATAGTAATGCTCTTATAAAAAAGCCTCTTGTTTGTTGAAAGATACGGGTAAAAATGCTATAATGAAAAGAACATTCTAAAATCAAAAAGATTATAAAGTAAGGAAAAAAATGGCAAATATTTTAAGAACAATCATCGAGAATGATAAAGGTGAAATAAGAAAATTAGAAAAAATGGCGGATAAGGTTATTTCATATAGTGACCAAATGGCTGCCTTGTCCGATGAACAATTAAAAGCAAAAACGGAAGAATTTAAACAACGCTATCAAAAAGGTGAAACTTTGGATCAGCTGTTATATGAGGCTTTTGCTGTTGTTCGTGAAGCAGCTAAGCGTGTCTTAGGCTTGTATCCTTATCCAGTTCAGATTATGGGTGGAATTGTTCTGCACCATGGAGATGTGCCTGAAATGCGTACAGGTGAAGGAAAAACACTGACAGCGACTATGCCCGTTTATTTGAATGCCTTAGCAGGAGAGGGTGTACACGTTGTCACGGTTAATGAATACTTGAGTGAGCGTGATGCGACTGAGATGGGGGAATTGTATTCATGGTTAGGTCTTTCGGTAGGGATTAACCTGGCTGCAAAATCACCAGCTGAAAAACGTGAAGCCTACGCTTGTGATATTACATATTCAACAAACTCAGAGATTGGGTTTGACTACCTTCGTGATAACATGGTTGTACGTGCTGAAAATATGGTTCAACGCCCGCTTAACTATGCGTTAGTGGATGAGGTGGATTCTATTTTGATCGATGAAGCTCGTACCCCTTTGATCGTATCTGGCCCAGTTTCATCTGAAATCAATCAGCTGTATCATATGGCAGATAGTTTTGTAAAAACTTTAGAAAAAGATGACTATATCATTGATGTTCAGTCTAAGACAATCGGACTTTCGGATTCAGGTATTGATAAAGCCGAAAGTTATTTCAAGTTAGACAATTTATATGATATTGAAAATGTGGCCTTGACCCACTTTATTGATAATGCTCTTCGTGCCAACTATATAATGATTTTAGATATTGACTATGTGGTTAGTGAAGAGCAAGAAATCTTGATTGTTGACCAGTTTACTGGTCGTACGATGGAAGGTCGTCGCTACTCAGATGGTCTTCACCAAGCGATTGAGGCTAAGGAAGGTGTGCCGGTTCAGGATGAGACCAAGACATCGGCTTCTATCACTTATCAAAATCTTTTCCGTATGTATAAAAAGTTGTCTGGAATGACTGGTACTGGTAAGACTGAGGAGGAAGAATTCCGCGAAATTTATAACATTCGTGTTATTCCGATTCCAACTAACCGACCAGTAGCACGTATTGATCATCCAGATTTGCTTTATCCTAGCTTAGAGTCTAAATTTAGAGCAGTAGTAGAAGACGTTAAAGAACGCTATCAAAAAGGCCAACCAGTTCTAGTTGGTACCGTAGCGGTTGAAACCAGTGATTACTTGTCTAAAAAGCTAGTAGCTGCAGGAGTTCCACATGAGGTTCTGAATGCTAAAAATCACTATAAAGAAGCGCAAATTATTATGAATGCTGGTCAGCGTGGTGCGGTGACCATTGCGACAAATATGGCTGGTCGTGGTACAGATATTAAGCTTGGAGAAGGTGTACGTGAGTTAGGTGGACTCTGTGTTATTGGTACAGAACGACATGAGAGCCGTCGGATTGACAATCAGCTTCGTGGACGTGCAGGTCGTCAAGGTGATCCAGGTGAGTCACAATTTTATCTTTCGCTTGAAGATGAATTGATGAAACGTTTTGGATCAGAAAGGATCAAAGCTGTCCTTGAACGCTTTAATCTAAGTGAAGAGGAATCAGTGATTCGATCTAATATGCTGACTCGTCAAGTCGAAGCAGCACAGAAGCGAGTAGAAGGAAATAACTACGATACTCGTAAACAAGTCCTTCAATATGATGATGTTATGCGTGAGCAACGTGAAATCATTTATGCTGAAAGACATGACGTCATCACAGCTAATCGTGATTTGGCACCTGAAATTCATGCTATGATGAAACGGACGATTGATCGATTTGTAGATGGCAATAGCAGAGCACCTCAAGAAGAAAAGCTAGAAGCCATTGTAAACTTTGCGAAATACAATCTAGTTCCAGAGGATTCCATTACTACAGCTGACCTTCAAGGAATGACTGATAAGGAAATTAAGGCAGACCTTTACGAACGAGCTTTGAAAGTCTATGATAGTCAGATTGCTAAACTTCGTGATGAAGAGGCAGTTCAAGAGTTCCAAAAAGTATTGATTTTACGTGTTGTAGATAACAAGTGGACAGATCATATTGATGCATTAGATCAACTTCGTAATGCTGTTGGACTTCGTGGTTATGCTCAGAACAATCCTGTAGTTGAATACCAAGCAGAAAGTTTCAGAATGTTCAACGATATGATTGGTTCTATCGAGTTTGATGTTACACGCTTGATGATGAAAGCGCAAATTCATGAACAAGAACGTCCACGTGCAGAGCATAACATTGTAACGACAGCAACTCGAAATATTGCTGCACAAGAATCAGATGTGCCATCTGGTGTAGATTTATCAAAAGTTGGTCGTAATGAGCTATGTCCATGTGGCTCAGGTAAGAAATTCAAAAACTGCCACGGCCGTTAAAAAAGATTGGACAGAAAGAGGAGTACAATGACCTTTACAACAAGAGGTTCAGTGGTGGACTTGGAACAAGTGCGTAGCTTGTCGCAACTAGATGACCAAACTCGCGAAAAAAAGCAACAGCGAGATCAAGAATTAGCCGCCATTATCCGTGGTGAAGATCAGAGACTTTTATTGATTATCGGTCCGTGCTCTTCTGATAATGAAGAAGCAGTTTTGGAATATGCTGGGCGTTTGGCTGCTTTACAAGAAAAGGTTAAAGATCGTATCTTTATAGTGATGCGTGTTTATACAGCTAAGCCACGTACCAATGGCGATGGGTATAAGGGGTTGATTCATCAGCCTAAAGCTTCAGAAGGACCGAATCTGATGGATGGTATTAAAGCTGTTCGCAATTTGCACCATCGTGTCATTACAGAAACAGGATTAACAACTGCAGATGAAATGCTTTACCCAGAGAATGTTGCACTAGTAGATGATTTGGTATCCTATATGGCTGTAGGCGCTCGCTCTGTCGAGGATCAGCAACATCGATTTGTAGCATCAGGTTTATCCACTCCAGTTGGGATGAAAAATCCAACCTCAGGCAATTTGTCTGTGATGTTCAATGCGATTTATGCTGCTCAGAATCAGCAGACCTTCCTCTATCGTTTTCAAGAGGTTGAAACATCAGGCAATCCACTTGCTCATGCAATCTTGCGTGGAGCTATTCATGCCAATGGTAAGAATGAGCCAAATTATCATTATGAGCAACTTCTCGAGACACTTAGCGCTTATGATAAGTTAAATCTACAATATCCTTTTATTGTGGTTGATACAAATCATGACAATTCTGGCAAACAACATTTTGAACAGGAACGAATTGTTCGTGAGACGCTACTTAATCGCGATTGGAATGAAAAAATTAAGCAGACTGTTCGTGGCTTTATGATTGAATCTTATTTGGAAGATGGACGACAAGATCAACCAGAAGTTTTTGGAAAGTCAATTACAGATCCCTGTCTAGGTTGGAGCAAAACCGAACAGTTGATTCAAGGCATTTATGCTCATCTAGACAAGTAATTTTATTATAAAAATGAAAGGAATCTGCTTGGTGATGAAGGAATGACCAAGAGATCGGATTGTAGCAAGCTCAGTTGGTCGCCCAGCTGAGTTTTGTCTCATTCCTAGATAAAGAATGATTATAGGACATGGAATCGATATAGAAGAGTTGTCTTCTATTCAGCAAGCTTATACTAAACATGCTCGTTTTGCTCAAAAAGTACTAACAGAGGCAGAGTTAAGACGCTTTGAAACACTTTCTGGTAAACGGAAAATAGAATATTTAGCAGGGCGCTGGTCTGCTAAAGAAGCCTTTGCTAAGGCCTGGGGAACAGGGATTGGCAAGGTTGGTTTTCAAGATTTAGAGATCTTAAATGATGAAAAAGGTGCGCCAATCTTTACTCGGTCTCCCTTTTCTGGTAAGGTCTGGGTGTCGATTAGCCATGCAGGAAATAGTGTCATGGCTAGTGTAATTTTGGAGGAAAAAAATGAGAACTAGTTTACATAGACCGACTCGAGCTCTTGTGGATTTATCGGCCATTTATTTTAATATTGAGCAGTTGTCGGCCCATCTACCTCAAACGGTTGAAAAATGGGCTGTTGTAAAAGCGGATGCCTATGGACATGGTGCTGTAGCAGTGTCCCATCATATTGAAGAAATCGTAGATGGATTTTGTGTTTCTAATATTGATGAAGCTTTGGAGCTGCGAGAAGCAGGACTTAGTAAGAAAATCCTAATTTTGGGTGTGTCTGCCATTGAAGCTGTTTCGCTTGCTATCCAGCATCGGATTACATTGACTGTGGCTAGTTTAGAATGGTTGGATTTACTAGAAGACTCTGGCTTGTCTCTGAACGGATTAGTGGTCCATATGAAAGTCGATTCTGGAATGGGACGAATTGGATTTCGAGATGAAAAATCTCTTCAGAATGCGATTGATAGATTGCAGGCAGCAGGAGTACAGGTAGAAGGGATCTTTACCCATTTTGCGACTGCAGATGAGGTAGATAGTAGCAAATTTGAAGCGCAACTCGCTTGCTTCAAGAGAATCTTGAATGGATTGAATGAGGTTCCTCCGATTGTTCATGCTAGTAATTCGGCAACCTCTCTTTGGCATAGTGATACTGTGATGAATGCTGTGCGTTTGGGTGATATTATTTATGGCTTGAATCCAAGTGGTAGTACGCTGGATCTTCCTTACGAGGTAAAGCCTGCTTTGAGTCTCGTATCTGAATTGGTGCATGTCAAAGAGGTGGAAGAGGGAGCAAATATTGGATATGGAGCAACTTATACGGCAACAGATTCTCAATTCATTGGAACGATCCCTTTGGGGTATGCTGATGGCTGGACTCGCGATATGCAAGGGTTTGATGTGTTGATTGATGGCTATCGTTGTCCAATTGTTGGTCGAGTTTCAATGGACCAAATCACAGTGCGATTGCCAAGAAAATATCCTTTAGGAACACCAGTTGTTTTTATTGGAAATAGCGGAGCAGAAACAATAACTGCGACAGATGTGGCGGCAAAACGAGAAACGATTAACTATGAGGTTCTTTGTCTTCTTAGCGATCGTGTGCCAAGGATTTATAAGGCTTAAATATCGGCTGGTCACACTAAGGGATTCTAAAAATATGGAACTGAAAGAGGAACTATGAATTTACACCAATCTTTATCGGTTCTGCCTGGAGTAGGACCGAAATCAGCGGAGAAGTTTGCTAAATTAGGTATTGAGACCTTACAGGATTTGCTACTCTATTTTCCTTTTCGCTATGAAGATTTTCAAAGCAAGCAAGTATTTGATCTAGAAGATGGTGAAAAAGCTGTTATTTCAGGAATTGTTGCTACTCCAGCGAATGTTCAATACTATGGATTTAAACGCAATCGTCTGCGTTTTTCTATCAAGCAAGGAGAAGTGGTATTAGCAGTTAATTTTTTTAATCAACCTTATTTGGCAGACAAAATCGAGGTTGGTGCTACTGTTGCGATTTTTGGGAAATGGGACAAGGCTAAGGCCAGTCTGACTGGCATGAAACTTTTAGCTCAGGTGGAGGATGATTTACAACCAGTTTACCGAGTAGCTCAAGGGATCAGCCAGACTAGTCTCGTAAAGTTGATTAAGACAGCCTTTGATCAGGGTCTGGACTTATTAATTGAGGAAAATCTCCCAGGAGTATTGCTAGAGCGCTATCAGTTGCTTTCAAGAGTAGAAGCTGTACGAGCCATGCATTTTCCGAAAGACTTATCAGAATACCGCCAAGCGCTTCGTCGCATTAAATTTGAAGAGTTGTTTTATTTTCAAATGCAGTTGCAGGTTTTGAAAATGGAGAGCAAAGATACAAGTAATGGTCTGAGTATTGATTGGCAGAAGGCGTTGTTACAAGAAAAGAAAAAGCAACTGCCATTTTCATTGACAGAAGCTCAGGAACGTAGTCTGAGCGAAATTTTATCTGATCTGAAATCACCTGCTCATATGAATCGACTATTACAAGGAGATGTAGGAAGCGGGAAGACTGTAGTTGCTGGCTTGGCGATGTATGCTGTCTATACCGCAGGTTACCAGTCTGCTCTGATGGTACCAACAGAAATCTTGGCTGAACAACATTTTGAGAGCCTAGGTCAGCTATTTCCTGAGCTAAAGCTAGCTTTGTTGACAGGGAGCATGAAGGTAGCAGAGCGTAGGGAAATCTTGTTAGCGATTGAGACAGGTACAGTGGATATGGTGATTGGAACCCATGCGCTAATTCAGGACAGTGTTCGTTACCATCGTCTGGGACTTGTGATTGTGGATGAGCAGCATCGCTTTGGAGTGGCGCAACGTCGGATTTTACGTGAAAAGGGTGACAATCCAGATGTTCTGATGATGACAGCGACGCCTATTCCACGGACTTTAGCTATTACAGCTTTTGGAGATATGGATGTATCAATCATTGATCAGATGCCAGCCGGTCGCAAGCCGATCATTACACGTTGGGTGAAGCATGAGCAACTAGAAGTTGTCCTTGATTGGATCAAAAAGGAAGTTCTAAAAGGAGCTCAAGTGTATTTCATTTCTCCGCTTATCGAGGAGTCAGAGACTTTGGATTTGAAAAATGCCATTGCTTTAGAAGAGGAACTAAGGACTTATTTCACAGATATTGCCCATGTTTCTTTACTTCATGGAAAAATGAAGAGCAATGAAAAAGAAACGATTATGCAGGCATTTAAGGATAAAAAAGTAGATATTTTAGTTTCTACTACAGTTATCGAGGTTGGAGTCAATGTGCCAAATGCAACCATTATGATTGTTATGGATGCGGATCGTTTTGGTCTCAGTCAACTTCATCAATTACGAGGGCGTGTGGGACGTGGAGATAAGCAATCTTATGCAGTTCTTGTCGCCAACCCGAAGACAGAGTCTGGGAAGCAGCGCATGAAAATAATGACAGAGACAACAAATGGCTTTGTATTGGCAGAAGAAGATCTGAAAATGCGTGGATCAGGAGAGATTTTTGGCACTCGCCAATCAGGAATTCCAGAATTTCAAGTAGCTGATATTATCGAAGATTTTCCTATCTTGGAAGAAGCAAGAAAGGTAGCGGGTCAGATTGTGCAAAAGACAGATTGGCGCAATGATTCTGACTGGCACCTAGTAGCTCTTCATCTAGAAAAACAAGATTACTTAGATTAAGGTTTTTGAAAGATTTCTATAAGAAAACCTTAAGACTTTCTGTCTATAATAAAACCAATCAAAAGAAATGAGGTATTGATTATGACAGTAAGTATCAAAGTAGACTATAATAAAAATTTCAAGGTCTCAAATAAAAAATTTTCTACTTACGGTAAGTAAGTAGCCCTCCTATTTTTCATCAGCCCTCCTTTTAAACGCCATATGAAAAATAAGAAAACGAGAGTGGGACAGAAATCGGTAATTCGTTAGAATTTGATTTCGCCGTCCCACCTCCGCACAGTTGAGTAGGGCTGTAAAAGCTGATGAAATCAGCGTAGTAGAGCCCACTCAACCACTGCGTCTTGCTCGACAATCCAAAGACAATTGAGAGGCTAGGACTTTTGTCCCAGCTTTTTTTAAGAATCTTTGATTGCTGTCTTATCTATGGCTTTTCTATCCTTCTATGTAATTCCTTAAATCGTTTCCTTCTAGCCCAGCATTAAGAGCGATAAGGAGCTTGATTCTGGCTTTAGGTGCATTTAGTTCCTTAACAAAGAAAATCCCTGCATCATGAAGTTGGACACCTCCACCAGGATAGGCATAGACTGGCTCAGCAATGCCGTTGAAGCAACGAGAAACTAAGGCAATGGGGACTCCCTGGCTCGTGATTTGGGCCAGTTTTTCTGCTACTTCATATGGAAGATTGCCGGCGCCGAATGCTTCAATGATAAGTCCATCTATAGTATTGAAATCAAGCATGTCGAGTATTTCAGTTTTCATGCCGGCGTAGGCGGTTATGATAGGAACAAGTCCATCTATACAGCCTAAATCAAAGTGAACACGGGGTTCAGCGGTTTTGAAATAAAGAATTTCGTGCTTCATAATCAAACCAAGTGGTCCATGTGTTGGAGTTTGAAATGTACTGACATTTGTTGTATGGGTTTTAGTGACATACTTGGCAGCATGCACTTCATCATTCATAACAACTAAAACACCTTTTCCAAGTGATTTTTCGTATGCTGCTACTCTTAAGGCAGATAGATAATTATAAACACCATCGCTACCAAGCTCATTAGAGCTACGCATAGCTCCAGTTAAGACAACTGGAATATTCGGTAATTTCATCGTATCTAGGAAATAAGCTGTTTCTTCCAGCGTGTCTGTACCGTGGGTAATAACGATTCCATCAAAATCTTTCGCCACTGTCTTTATGTGTTGATAGAGCTTGAGCATATGCTGTGGTGTTATATGGGGGCTTGGAATGTTGAAAAAGTCTAAAGCGGTAACTTGGATGCCATCTAGAGGTATAGAAACGTGATTCATAGGGTTCACATCGTTGGTTACGACCTTCCCTGTTCCGTCGGCTTGCATAGAAATAGTTCCGCCGGTGTGCAATACTAATATTTTTTGTTCATAGATGAGCTTCTTTCCGAATTGTGTTATAATTTATTTTATCATAAAAGGAAAGAATTAGATTCATGGAAGTAAAAGCTGTTTTTTTCGATATCGACGGTACTTTGGTCAATGATAGCCGAACTGTTCTCAAATCAACAGAGCAAGCTATTCAAAATTTGAAACAGCAGGGTATCTTGGTTGGTCTGGCGACAGGAAGAGGTCCTTTTTTCGTCCAATCCTTTATGAAGGATTTGGATTTGGATTTTGCTGTGACCTATAATGGCCAATATATCTTCTCAAAAGAAAAGGTTATTGCAGCGACACCTATTGATAAAGCAAGTCTTCGTGCTATTATTGATTACTCACGAACACATAAAAAGGAAATTGCGCTGGGAACTGAAAATGATATGATTGGCAGTCATATCATGCGTTTTGGAATGAGCCCATTTTCACAATGGGGGAGTCAATTTGTACCTAAACGTTTGGCTCGTTATATTAGTCATGGTTTTAATCGTTTTGTTGGCAAGATTATTTCTCAGAAAAAAGAAGATTTGATAAATATCTCAAGAGAGCCAATTTATCAAGTGGTTATGCTAGCGACTCCAGAAGAGACACAACATTTAGAGAAGGAATTTCCTGATTTGAAGTTTACACGTTCGAGTCCTTATGCTGCAGATATCATTAATGCCAATACTTCAAAATTACAGGGAATTGAGCGAGTAGGAAGGGAATACGGATTTGACATCAACCAAGTCATGGCCTTCGGAGATTCGGACAATGACCTTGAAATGCTATCGGGAGTAGGCATGTCTATTGCTATGGGCAATGGGACTAGTAGGGTCAAAGAAGTAGCCAAACACACTACGACAAGTAATAGCCAAGACGGTATTCATAAAGCACTAGAGCACTTCGGTATTTTGGCTAGCGAGAAGGTCTTCACTAGTAGTGATCATCATTTTAACAAAGTCAAAGAATTTCACAGTGTCATGGATGAGACGACACAAGAGGAGCCGATTCCTTGGACACCTGAGGGAGCACGCCATCGAGCATCTTTCAAATTAGAAGAATTGGTTGAATTTTTACGAGCTGCCAGCGGGTCAGAAGAAGAGTTTGAAGATGCGGTCTCATCTCTACATGCTGCACTTGATAAAGCAGCCACTAAGGTCAAAAGCAAACATAAGGCTGATATTTCTCTTGTTGGTCAAGTTGATGCATTGATTGATACTCTTTATTTTACTTATGGAAGTTTTGTTTTGATGGGAGTGGATCCTGAGCGGGTTTTTGATATTGTCCATCAGGCGAATATGGGAAAAATTTTTCCAGACGGTAAAGCTCATTTTGATCCTGTGACCCACAAAATTTTGAAACCAGATGATTGGGAAGAAAAATATGCACCGGAACCAGCCATTAAGAAGGAATTAGAACGGCAAATTCAGGCATATAAGAAAAATAATGATTCAAAATAAAAGCGATGTTTAAGTGTCTTATTTGAGAGTGCTGAGATTAAAATCAAGGGATTTTTCTCGTCCCCTCTTGCTACATCATATATAAAAATAGGTTAAGATATTTCTATCTCAACCTATTTTTGTTTCGTTTTTTACATTGTTTTTTCGCTGTCGCGAACAATGAGTAAATCTACTTTTGCATGGCGTAGGATATATTCTGATGAAGAGCCAACCAATAAACGTTCAAAAGCATTGAGTCCAGTAGCTCCTACCATGATAAGATCGGCCTTTTGTGCATCTGGGATTTCAGTTGCTAATAAAGTTTTAGGGTTTCCGAGTTCTACGACGGTAACAACATCGTTGACTCCAGCTTCACGAGCCTTATTTTCGTATTCAGTAACTAATTGTTTGGCGTCTTTTTGCAAGTCTTCATAAACTTCAGCATCAAATGTAGATACGCTTTGTAAGGCACGCGTATCAATAACATGGGCAATTGTCAAACGAGATTTGTTTCGTAATGCTACATTAACTCCTTTTTCAAAAGCCAATTCAGCTTCACGAGAGCCATCAATCGCAACTAGAATGTTTTCATATTTTTGTAACATAAGACTACCTCCATAAAGATGCTAAGGCTGTTTCAACAATCGTGGAAGTGTTGAAACACTTTCTACACTTATATTGTAAACCTTTTCATGAAAGATGTAAAGCCTTTTCTGATAGAAGGTAAAGAAAATGAAGAAATAAAGTGAAAGCCATAGAACTTCCATAAAACAGACCAACAGAAGCATTCGTCGTTTTACTAATTTCTCCCTAAATTTTCGTGATATTTTTTGGATTTTTGATAAAAATTGCGTTATAATAAGACGATTGATTGAAATGAGGAATTCAAAATGAAAGAATACAACAAATCTGTCAAATTAGAACATGTGGCTTATGATATTCGTGGTCCAGTGCTAGAAGAAGCTATGCGAATGAGAGCAAACGGAGAGCGTATTTTACGTCTGAATACAGGTAATCCTGCAGAATTTGGTTTTACTGCTCCAGATGAAGTGATTCATGATTTAATCATCAACGCTCGTAGCAGTGAAGGGTATTCGGACTCAAAAGGTCTTTTTTCAGCACGTAAAGCGATTATGCAGTATTGTCAGCTGAAGCATATTCCAGATGTCGGTATTGAAGACATTTATCTGGGAAATGGTGTCAGTGAGTTGATTGTGATGTCCATGCAGGGCTTGCTTGACAATGGCGATGAAGTCTTAGTTCCGATGCCAGATTATCCATTATGGACTGCAGCGATTAGCTTAGCAGGTGGAAATGCAGTGCATTACCTTTGTGATGAGGAAGCAGACTGGTATCCTGATATAGATGACATTAAATCAAAAATCACGTCAAATACAAAAGCGATTGTCGTCATTAATCCAAATAATCCAACTGGTGCTCTATATCCAAAGGAAATCTTAGAAGAAATTGTTGAAATCGCTCGTCAAAATGGTTTGATCATTTTTGCAGATGAAATTTATGATCGTTTGGTCATGGATGGTGAAAAGCATACAGCTATTGCGAGCTTAGCGCCAGATTTGTTCTGTGTTAGCATGAACGGTTTATCAAAATCTCATAGGATTGCTGGTTTCCGTGTTGGATGGATGGCCTTGTCAGGGCCTAAAAAGCATGTTCAAGGTTATATTGAAGGATTAAACATGCTTTCAAACATGCGGCTTTGTTCAAATGTGTTGGCTCAGCAAGTGGTTCAAACTTCTCTGGGTGGACATCAATCTGTAGACGAATTGTTGCTACCGGGTGGTCGCATTTATGAGCAACGAAACTTTATTTACAAAGCTATCAATGATATTCCAGGCTTGTCTGCGGTTAAGCCTAAAGCAGGACTTTATATTTTTCCAAAGATTGACCGAGAAATGTATCAGATTGATGATGATGAACAGTTTGTCTTGAATTTCTTAAAACAAGAGAAAATTTTGTTAGTACATGGCCGAGGATTTAATTGGAAAGATCCTGACCACTTCCGCATCGTATATCTTCCTCGTGTGGATGAATTAGCTCAAGTTCAGGAAAAAATGACTCGCTTCTTGCGCCAATACAAAAGATAATATACAAAGGCTAAAATATTATTTTTGGCCTTTTTTATCGAGAAAATCACAGAAAGTAAAAAATTGTTTTTCAATAAACAATTTTCAGATAATTGTTGAAATTTCTGTCAATTTGTGGTATAATCAAGCGGACTAAAAACGAGGTGGCTTATGGCACATTTATTAGAAAAAACAAGAAAAATTACGTCTATTTTGAAACGTTCTGAGGAGCAACTTCAAGAAGAATTGCCATACAATGATATTACAAGACAGTTAGCGGACATTATGGATTGCAATGCCTGTATCGTCAATAGCAAAGGGCGTTTGCTGGGTTATTTCATGCGATATAAAACCAATAATGACCGTGTAGAGGCTTTTTATCAGACAAAGACATTTCCAGAAGACTATATTCGTTCGGCAAATCTGATTTATGATACGGAGGCCAATCTACATGTGGAGCATGAGTTATCCATTTTCCCAGTTGAAACGCAGGCAGATTTTCCAGATGGTTTGACGACAATTGCACCGATTCATGTTTCCGGAATTCGTCTGGGTTCTTTAATCATTTGGCGAAATGATAAAGAATTTGATGATGACGATTTGGTCTTAGTAGAAATTTCTAGCACTGTTGTAGGGATTCAATTGCTCAATTTCCAACGCGAAGAAGATGAAAAGAATATTCGACGTCGGACCGCAGTGACCATGGCAGTGAACACTTTATCTTATTCAGAACTGCGTGCGGTTTCAGCAATTTTAGGTGAGTTAAATGGAAATGAAGGGCATTTGACGGCTTCTGTCATTGCAGACCGTATTGGTATTACTCGCTCGGTCATTGTCAATGCTCTACGTAAGCTGGAAAGTGCTGGAATTATTGAAAGCCGCTCGCTGGGGATGAAGGGAACTTATTTGAAAGTTCTGATTCCTGATGTTTTTGAGGAAATTAAAAAGAGAGACTACTAATGACAAAAGCACTGATTTCCATTGATTATACGGTTGATTTTGTGGCTGATGAGGGCAAGTTGACAGCAGGAGCACCAGCACAGGCAATTTCAGAAAGCATTGCTCGAGTAACTGAGGTAGCCTTTGAGCGAGGTGATTACATCTTCTT
Source organism: Streptococcus sp. oral taxon 056 str. F0418 (assembly GCF_000220065.1). Taxonomy (GTDB): domain Bacteria; phylum Bacillota; class Bacilli; order Lactobacillales; family Streptococcaceae; genus Streptococcus. Next base: position 1,612,407 of record NZ_AFQU01000001.1, read on the forward strand.
TGCTATTGATGCCCATGATGAGGATGACGCCTTTCATCCTGAAAGCAAGTTGTTTCCACCTCACAATATCAAAGGGACTAGCGGTCGCAATCTTTACGGTCCTTTGGCTGATTTTTATGAGAAGCATCAAGCAGACTCTCGGGTCTTTTGGATGGATAAACGTCATTATTCTGCCTTTTCTGGCACGGATTTGGATATTCGACTGCGAGAAAGAAAGGTAGATACGATTATTTTGACAGGAGTCTTGACAGATATTTGTGTTCTGCATACAGCGATTGATGCCTATAATCTAGGTTATCAGATTCAAGTGGTAGAGCCAGCTGTTGCCTCTTTGTCAGAGGAAAATCACAAATTTGCCTTAAATCACTTGCAAAATGTCTTAGGTTCGTCTATAATGGATACAATTTAAAAGTAAAAGAGAAACAGAGTAGGCTTGCTGACTTGTACAGAGAGTGCTGATGGCTGAGAACAGCACCAAGAAAGCAAAAACCGAAGAACATGTTTCATAATCTTTTGTGTGATAAAGCACAAACGTTGCTCACGTTACGAGTTTAGAGGCTGCCTTTTAAGGCGGCAAATAACAGTGGTACCACGGCTTTCGTCTGTTTTAAGACGGAAGCTTTTTGTTTTTTGACTATGTAACTAGGTGATAGATATGCTTATTTTCATGGCTTTGTACTGATGAGGGAGGAAAATATGAAAGAAATTTTTATTGGAAACTACGGTTTAGAACAGGTAGGACAGACCATGACTGCAACTGGATGGGTGTCCAATGTCCGTAACCATGGTAAGCTAGCCTTTATTGAATTGCGAGATCGTGAGGGCTTACTTCAGGTTTTTGTTAGCGGTGAGCTTGAAGATTTTGCTAAGCTAGAAGTGATTGGCAAGGAAGATCTTATTGCGGTGACAGGACAGGTTGTTCAGCGGGAAGAGCGTTTTGTCAACAAGACCATTAAGTCTGGTCAGGTTGAGCTGAGGGCTGAGAAAATTGAGATTATTGCTAGCAGTAAGGCCTTGCCTTTTGAATTAGATAAGCACGCTCACACTGGTGAGGATCTGCGTCAGAAATATCGCTATCTAGACTTGCGTCGTGAGAAGATGACACATAACCTCAAACTTCGTCATCAGGTCACCTCAACTATTCGAGAATATTTGAATGGTTTGGACTTTTTGGAAGTGGAGACGCCTTATCTGACCAAGTCGACACCAGAAGGGGCTAGGGATTTCTTAGTTCCTAGTCGGGTCTTTAAAAATCAGTTCTACGCCTTGCCTCAGAGTCCGCAGATGCTCAAGCAGTTGCTGATGGGAGCTGGTCTCGAGCGTTATTATCAGATTGTTCGTTGCTTCCGCGACGAAGACTTGCGAGGCGATCGTCAGCCAGAGTTTACCCAGGTGGACTTAGAGTTGAGCTTTGCTAGCGAGGAAGAAATTCGAGCTCTAGTTGAAGCCATGCTCAAGGCAATTGTCAAGAAAACTCATGGTTTAGAGTTGAAGCAAGATTTCCCAACTATCAGCTATGAAGAGGCTGTGAGTCGCTTTGGCTCAGACAAGCCGGACACACGCTTTGGTTTAGAGCTGAAGAGTTTGACGGATTTGTGCCAGTCCAATGTCTCGCTTCTTATCAAGAAAGTCTTGGACAACCAAGAGGAAGTGATGGGAATCTGTGTGCCAGATGCGGCTAGTGCTTTTAGCAAAAAGCAACTCAGTCACTACTACCAAGAAATGAAGGATTTTGGTTGTAGCCGTTTTGTCAGTCTCAAAGTTGAGAATGGTCAGTTAGTTGGAGATTTAGCTAGTACCTTTGAAGCTGAGACTCAGGAGTTGCTGTCACGCTTTGAAGCCAAGGATGGAGATTTAATCCTGTTAGTCATGGCCAAGAAGCGTCGAGCTCAGGAAGCTTTGGGACATTTGCGTCTAGAAGTCGCGAAAGCTTTAGATTTGATTGATCCGAGTCTGCTTCATTTCCTCTGGGTTGTGGATTGGCCACTGCTGGAGTGGAATGAAGATCAAGATCGCTACCAAGCCATGCACCATCCTTTCACACAGGGAATTTTTGAAGATGGACAGGAGCCAGACCAATTCCGCAGTCATGCTTACGACATCGTCTTGAATGGCTATGAAATTGGTGGAGGCAGTCTTCGGATTCATGACCGGAAGGCTCAAGAAGCGATGTTTGAGCTATTAGGCATGAGCCGGGAAGACTATGAGCGGGACTTTGGTTTCTTCCTTGAAGCCTTAGAATACGGCTTCCCACCACATGGCGGTCTAGCTCTAGGCTTGGATCGTCTAGTTATGATCTTGGCTGGAGAGCAAAATATTCGCCAGGTCATCGCCTTTCCAAAAAATGGTACGGGCTTTGACCCGATGCTGGAAAGTCCAAGTTTGGTTGACCAAAGACAGCTCAAAGAACTGCATTTGGAATTGAAGAACTAGCCTGAAATATGGTAAAATGAAATGATGCGATTTCCTGAAGGATAGCAGGAATAAGCCAAAGAAAGAGGTCGTAACTATTAAAGGAGTTTGCGTCTCTATCTTAACAAAAAAGATGAGCAAAACTTGAAAATAAAAAATCTTTTCTAGGTTTGTCGTTTTCGGTCAGTATTCAAAGCTCATATATCTTAAGAAAGGAATCAGAGATGAAGATTACTCAAGAAGAAGTAAGTCACGTAGCTAAGCTGTCAAAGTTGGCTTTTTCACCAGAAGAAACAGCTGAGTTTGCAACGACTTTGTCTAAGATTGTCGACATGGTCGAATTACTTAATGAAGTAGACACAGAAGGAGTGCCTTTTACTTCCAATGTAGCTGCCAATATCAACTATATGCGAGAAGATGTGGCTCAGCCGGGCTGGAATCGGGAAGAACTGTTTCAAAATGTACCTGAAAAAGAGCGGGGCTACATCAAAGTGCCTGCTATCCTAGATGACGGAGGAGATGCCTAATGACTTTTAATCACAAGACCATTGAAGAACTGCACGACTTGCTGGTCAAGAAAGAAATTTCTGCGGTTGAGTTAACTCAGGCAACTTTGGCGGATATTAAAGAACGTGAAGGAGCTGTGGACAGTTTCATTACTATCAGCGAAGAAGAAGCTTTAGCAAAGGCTGCGGCTCTGGATGCTAAGGGCATTGATGCTGACAATCTCATGAGCGGAATTCCGCTAGCAGTCAAGGATAATATCTCAACCAAGGGAATTTTGACAACAGCTGCATCAAAAATGCTCTACAACTACAAGCCAATTTTCGATGCGACCAGTGTAGAGAAGCTCTATGGTAAGGATATGATTATCGTTGGGAAGACCAACATGGACGAGTTTGCCATGGGTGGTTCTAGCGAAAACTCCTACTTTAAGACGACAAAAAATGCTTGGGACAGTAGCAAGGTTCCTGGTGGATCATCTGGTGGTTCAGCGACATCTGTTGCCTCTGGTCAGGTTCGTCTGTCACTAGGGTCTGATACTGGTGGTTCTATTCGCCAGCCGGCTTCCTTTAACGGTGTAGTCGGCCTCAAGCCAACCTATGGACGGGTTTCGCGTTTTGGTCTCATTGCTTTTGGTTCTTCTTTAGACCAGATTGGACCTTTCTCTCAGACAGTTAAGGAAAATGCTCAGCTCTTGAATGTTATTTCTGGTAATGATCCTAAGGATTCTACATCATCACAAGAAGCAGTGCCAGACTTTACCAGCAAGATTGGCCAAGACATAAAGGGAATGAAGATTGCCCTGCCTAAGGAATACATGGGTGAGGGAATTGACAGCAAGGTCAAGGAAACGATTCTGGCAGCAGCGAAGCACTTGGAAAGTCTAGGAGCTATTGTTGAAGAGGTCAGCCTGCCTCACAGCAAGTACGGCGTGGCAGTCTACTATATCATTGCTTCTTCTGAAGCTAGTTCTAACCTGCAGCGTTTTGACGGTATTCGCTATGGCTACCGCGCAGAAGACATTGAAAATCTAGAAGATGTCTATGTCAAATCTCGCAGCGAAGGTTTTGGTGAAGAGGTGAAACGCCGCATCATGCTGGGAACTTTCAGTTTGTCATCTGGTTACTACGATGCTTACTTCAAGAAAGCTGGTCAGGTTCGGACCTTGATCATGCAAGATTTTGCAAAGGTATTTGAAAAATATGATTTGATCTTAGGCCCAACTGCACCAACTGTTGCTTATGATTTGGGCAGTCAAAACCAAGATCCAGTGGCCATGTATCTGGCTGACCTTTTGACCATTCCAGTCAATCTGGCTGGCCTACCAGGCATTTCAATCCCAGCTGGCTTTGTAGATGGTCTTCCTGTCGGTTTGCAGCTGATTGGTAACCACTTCGATGAAGCGACCATCTATCAGGCAGCTGCAGCATTTGAAGCGACGACTGACTACCACAAACAGCAGCCAGTTATCTTTGGAGGTGAAAAATAATGAACTTTGAAACAGTTATCGGACTGGAAGTCCATGTTGAATTGAAGACCAATTCAAAAATTTTCTCACCGGCTCCAGCTCACTTCGGTGAAGATCCCAATGCCAACACCAATATCATTGACTGGTCCTTCCCAGGTGTTCTGCCTGTTATGAATAAGGGCGTCATTGACTATGGTATCAAGGCTGCTCTGGCCTTGAACATGGATATTCACCAGAAGATGCACTTTGACCGCAAAAATTACTTCTATCCGGACAATCCCAAAGCCTATCAAATTTCTCAGTTTGATGAGCCGATTGGCTACAATGGCTGGATTGAGATTGAGCTAGAAGATGGCACGACCAAGAAAATCCGTATCGAGCGGGCCCACTTGGAAGAAGATGCAGGAAAAAATACCCACGGTAGCGATGGCTACTCTTATGTGGACCTCAACCGCCAAGGTGTGCCATTGATTGAGATTGTATCGGAAGCGGATATGCGCAGTCCAGAAGAAGCTTATGCCTACCTGACTGCTCTCAAGGAAATCATCCAGTACACGGGCATTTCTGATGTCAAGATGGAAGAGGGCTCCATGCGTGTCGATGCCAATATTTCTATCCGTCCGTACGGCCAGGAAGAATTTGGTACCAAGACTGAGCTGAAAAACCTTAACTCCTTCAATTTTGTTCGTAAGGGTCTAGCATTTGAGGAAAAACGTCAAGCAGAAATCCTACGCAGTGGCGGTCAAATCCGTCAGGAAACCCGTCGTTATGATGAAGCGACTGGCGAAACCCTGCTCATGCGGGTCAAGGAAGGATCAGCGGACTACCGTTACTTCCCAGAGCCTGATCTGCCAATCTTTGAGATTGAAGATGCTTGGATTGAGCAAGTACGTAGCAGTCTGCCAGCCTTTCCAAAAGAACGCCGGGCTAAGTATGTGGGCGATTATGGTCTGTCTGACTACGATGCCAAGCAGTTGACAGCGACTAAGGCTGTGTCAGACTTCTTTGAAGCAGCTGTTGCCACAGGCGGTGATGCCAAGGCTGTCTCTAACTGGCTCCAAGGAGATGTGGCTCAATACCTCAATGCCGAAGGCAAGACCATCTCTGAGATTGAGCTGACACCTGAGAACCTGACGGAGATGATTGCTCTGATTGCAGACGGAACGATTTCCTCTAAGATTGCTAAGAAGGTCTTTGTCCATCTGGCTAAAAATGGTGGCTCTGCCAAGGAATATGTGCAAAAAGCTGGCCTGATTCAAATCTCAGACCCTGCGCAGCTTTTGCCAATCATCCAAGAAGTATTTGCCAACAATGAAAAAGCTATCAATGACTATAAGGGCGGCAACAAGAATGCGGCCAAGTCCTTAATTGGTCAGCTCATGAAGGCCACTAAGGGTCAAGCCAACCCACAAGTAGCACAAAAACTGCTCAATGAAGAGTTGGAGAAATTATAGAGCCGAGAAAACCAGTCGTGAGGCTGGTTTTTTATTCTCTTTAATCATCTATTTTGTTAAAATATAAAAAGCAAAGGAGCCTTTTATGTCAGAAATTAAAATTAAACGTGGGACAGGTTTTGTAGGGATTATTGGAAAGTTTCCAATCTTTATCAATGATCGGAAAGTTGGAGCAATTAAGAATGGTGACGAGGCTGTCTTTCCTATTGAGGGAGAAGAAGCTGTTGTTCGTGTAGGAGCAGCTCCTATGAAAACCAAGCCAGTGACAGTTAAAGCAGGAGAAACCCTGCTGATAGAAACAAATTTTACTAATTTTTCTATTTGTTTGGGAACTTTAATAGTTGCTCTTATATTTGGCGGATGGCTCTGTGTGATTCTCTTGATTCTTTATATAATTTTAATGTTTGTTCTTCCATTTTACTCAGCTAGAATTGTAGAATAAGTCTACGACTAGCTGATGCTGGTTTTTTGTATATTATTTTTTGAAAATATAGCTAATCTTTTGACAAGATTTATGAAAGGGTTTACAATTAAGCTGACAAATTATAAAGCGAGGTGTTTTTATGGAGAAAATGAATGCTGCGCGTTGGTATGGTGCTAAAGATGTCCGTATTGAAGAAGTGGATGTACCAGAAGTCAAACCGCATCAGGTTAAAATTGCAGTCAAGTTCACTGGAATCTGTGGAACTGACTTGCATGAATATCTGGACGGGCCGATCTTTATTCCGACAGAAACAGAGCATGTCTACTCTGGACAAAAGGCACCTGTAACCTTGGGGCATGAGTTTGCTGGGGAAATTGTTGAAGTTGGAAGTGGCGTAACACGGGTCAAAGTTGGCGATCGGGTAACAGTTGAGCCTATTTTAGCTAAGCATAATCTTGTCGGTGATTACAATCTGGACCCTAATCTAAACTTTGTCGGTTTGGCGGCTGATGGTGGTTTTGCCAAATATTGTGTTTTGGATGGAGATATTGTTCACAAAGTTCCAGATAGTCTTAGCTATGAGCAGGCAGCCTTGACAGAACCTGCTGCTGTGGCAGTTTATGCAGTTCGTCAGTCAGCTCTTAAAACGGGCGATACAGCGGTTGTATTTGGTTTGGGACCAATCGGGCTCTTGATTGTTGAAGCTTTGCGGGCGGCCGGAGCCTCTAAGATTTATGGTGTCGAGTTATCTCCAGAGCGCCAAGCAAAAGCAGAGGAGCTTGGGGCCATCATTGTGCGACCAGAAGAAGGTGAAGATGTGGTAGCTGCTATCCAGCGTTTAACGGGTGGTGGAGCAGATGTGTCTTATGAAGTAACTGGAGTGCCAGTTGTGCTGGGACAAGCTTTAGCTGCTGTCCACAAGGCTGGAGAATGTATGGTGGTTTCTATCTGGGAACGAGAAGCCAGCATTAATCCAAATGAATTTGCTATTCAAGAAAAATCACTCAAGGGTATCATCGCCTATCGGCATATATTCCCTAAGGTGTTGGAACTGATGGAGCAGGGCTATTTCTCTGCAGACAAGCTTGTGACCAAGAAAATTAAACTGGAGGATATTGTGCAAGAAGGCTTTATCGAGCTGACCCAGGATAAGACACAGATCAAGATTTTAGTATCGCCAGAATAAATTTTTGCTTAAATATGATATGAGAATCAGCTGAAACTGGCTGATTTTTCTTTGTGTCTTGTGCTATAATAAACATAGAAATAGAAAGGATTTAGAGCTACCATGTCAAAGATGTTAAAAGGAACGATTTATACGTTAGTAGCTGGAATTGCCTGGGGACTTTCTGGAACAAGTGGGCAATATCTGATGGTGCATGGTTTTTCTGCTTTAAGTCTCACGAATGTTCGCTTGTTATTAGCTGGTCTATCCTTGATGGGAGTGGCTTATTTTTCTAATCCACTCTCCTTTCGTTTGATATGGAAAGATAAGCAATCGCTCACTTTGATTTTGATTTTTGCATTGTTCGGACTCTTTCTTAATCAATACGCTTATTTGGAAGCTATTCACGAAACTAATGCAGGAACTGCGACAGTTTTACAATATCTTTGCCCAGTTGGTATCTTGGCTTATACTTGTATCAAAGACAAGGTTGCTCCGACTGTCTCAGAAATTTTCTCTATGATTTTAGCGGTTGGAGGAACGTTCTTGATTGCAACGCACGGTCAGTTGAATCAGCTCTCTATGACTCCAAAAGGCCTGCTAATTGGTTTGTTTTCAGCCTTTACCTACTCTCTTTATATTCTTTTACCCATTGACTTGATTAAGAAGTGGGGAAGTATGTTGGTTATTGGGATTGGCATGACAATTTCAAGCGTTTTTTTGTTACCTTTTAGTGGCCTTATGCAGCATCAGTGGTTATTTCGATTGGATATCCTTCTAGCGTTGATAGGAATTATTGTTATTGGTACTATCTTTGCCTATACCTTATTTTTGAAAGGAACAACCATTGTGGGACCGGTGAAATCTAGTCTTTTGGCTTCCATAGAACCTATTTCAGCCGTTTTCTTTGCATTTTTGATTATGCGGGAACATTTTTATATTTTAGATATTGTGGGGATGGCCATGATTCTTATGGCAGTTCTGCTGATTTCTTTGAAAGATTTATGGATTCAAAAGAAAAAAGGCATTCTTTAAACAGATAAAAACGAGAGTGGGACAGAAATCGGTAATTCGTTAGAATTTGATTTCGCCGTCCCACCTCCGCATAGTTGAGTAGGGCTGTAAAAGCTGATGAAATCAGCGTAGTAGAGCCCACTCAACCACTGCGTCTTGCTCGACAATCCAAAGACAATTGAGAGGCTAGGACTTTTGTCCCAGCCTCGTGATTTTTATTTTGGAACCATCTGCCAGAAGATGTCAATGATATATGTTAAGCCATAAGTATAGACAACTAAGGTAAAAGGTTTACAAAGGAGAATGATGATCATATAACGCTTGAAGGTCATTTTGGTTAAAGCTGCCAGCATACATAAGAAGTCAGCGGGGCTAATAGGCCAAATCATCATAAAGATAAAGAAGCGTTCAAAGCGATTTCCTTCATCTAGCCATCCGATATACTTGTCATAAGTCTTTTTGCTAACAACCGATTGGACAAAGGCTGGACCATATAGGCGAACGAGATAGAAAATGATGGCACAACCAATGACAATGCCGATATAGTTATAAATTGTACCAACAATATGGCCATAAATAAAAACACCTGCTACAGAAGTTAGAGCGCCAGGGATAATGGGTACAACTGTTTGTAAAATTTGCAAAAAATAAAAAATGGAGGTCCCCAGATGCCAGCTTGTTTGATAAAGGCAGAAAGAGTTTCTTTAGAATCTAGTATGCCTGCCTGGTATGCCCAAATACAAAAGACAACCGTAGCGAGGGCTCCTATTATAGAAGACCAATTAATGACTTTTTGTAAAAAAGGGGATACAGCTTGAAACTGTCGGTTTTTTCCTGTCATAATCTCCTCCGATGAAAAAATCTAATTCTACTATATCATGTTTTGAAGTAGAATGGGCAACTGAACTAGTGAAATGTCGAAAATCAGTCTTCAGATGTATCTTTGATTAGATGATTTAGTGAAAGAAGCAGAGTCATCCGTGCGAGAACGCTTATTTTGTGCTATAATAATAAGACTACGAATTTTGGAGAGAGATGTGACGATTGAAAATTACATGCCCGATTTTGCTATCGAGGCAGTTTATGATTTAACAGTAGAGAGTTTAAAAAACAAGGAATCAAGGCAGTTCTAGTAGATTTGGACAATACCCTCATTGCTTGGAATAATCCTGACGGGACTCCAGAGATGAAGAAGTGGCTCCATGATCTACGTGATGCTGGGATTCGGATTATTGTAGTGTCTAACAATACCAAAAAAAGAGTCAAGCGGGCTGTTGAAAAATTTGATATTGACTATGTCTACTGGGCAATGAAGCCTTTCACTTGGGGAATTGACCGAGCGCTCAAGCTTTTCCATTTTGAAAAAAAGGAAGTGGTCATGGTGGGCGATCAGCTCATGACGGATATTCGGGCAGCTCATCGGGCCGGGATTCGCTCGATTTTGGTTAAACCACTGGTCGAGCACGACTCTATCAAGACTCAGATCAATCGGGCGCGTGAACGCTGTGTGCTCCAGAAAATCACTGAAAAATACGGTCCAATTCAATACAAAAAAGGAATTTAAGTATGGAAGAACTTCTCTGTATCGGCTGTGGAGCCCCTATTCAGACTGAAGATAAGGGCAAGCTAGGCTTCACGCCCCAGTCAGCTCTAGAAAAAGGCTTGGAGACAGGCGAACTCTATTGTCAGCGCTGTTTCCGCCTGCGCCATTATAATGAAATCAGCGATGTTCAGCTGACGGATGATGACTTTCTGCGGCTTCTCCACGAAGTTGGAGATAGCGACGCCTTGGTCGTCAATGTTATCGATATTTTTGACTTTAATGGATCTGTCATCCCTGGCCTGCCTCGCTTTGTCGCAGGAAATGATGTTCTCTTGGTTGGGAATAAAAAGGACATTTTGCCTAAGTCGGTTAAGGATAGCAAGGTGACCCAATGGCTGACAGAGCGGGCTCACGAAGAAGGCCTGCGTCCAGTCGATGTGGTCCTGACCTCTGCTCAAAACAAGCAGGCGATTAAGGACTTGATTGACAAGATTGAGCACTGCCGCAAGGGACGTGATGTTTATGTGGTCGGCGTGACCAATGTGGGCAAGTCCACTTTGATTAACGCCATTATTCAGGAAATCACGGGCGATAAGGATATTATTACGACTTCGCGCTTCCCGGGAACAACTCTGGACAAAATCGAGATTCCTTTAGCAGACGGCAGTCATATCTATGATACGCCGGGGATTATCCATCGTCACCAGATGGCTCACTATCTATCAGCTAAGAATCTCAAATACGTCAGTCCCAAAAAGGAAATCAAGCCCAAAACCTATCAACTCCATCCGGAGCAAACCCTCTTTTTGGGTGGTTTAGGTCGCTTTGACTTTGTGGTAGGTGACAAGCAGGGCTTTACAGCTTATTTTGACAATGAACTTAAGCTCCACCGGACCAAGTTGCAAGGCGCTAGCGATTTTTATGACAAGCATGTCGGCAGTCTCTTGGTGCCACCAGTTGGCAAGGAAAAGGAAGAGTTTCCAGCCTTGGTCAAGCATGAATTTACCCTCAAGGACAAGACAGATATCGTCTTCTCTGGCTTGGGCTGGATTCGCGTTAGTGGACCTGCTCAAGTAGCCGGCTGGGCGCCAGAGGGTGTGGCGGTTGTCACTCGGAAAGCTATTATATAATACTCAAGAAACAAAGAGGAATAAATCCCCTTAAAACAAGGAAGGAAAAGACCATGAGCAGTGAGGAGACAAGCAGGTCCCAACTGTCTCAAGCCTTATAGAAAAACATGACACTAACATCAAAACAACGGGCCTTTCTCAACAGTCAGGCACATAGTCTCAAACCCATCATTCAGATTGGGAAAAATGGACTCAACGACCAAATCAAAACCAGCGTCCGTCAGGCACTGGACGCGCGAGAGTTGATTAAGGTCACGCTCTTGCAAAATACGGATGAGAATATCCACGAGGTTGCGGAGATTTTGGAAGAAGAGATTGGAGTGGATACAGTGCAGAAGATTGGCCGGATCTTGATTCTCTACAAGCAGTCCAGCAAGAAAGAAAATCGCAAACTTTCTGTGAAAGTCAAGCAAATTTAAGGAAAAAATTTCTGTGGAGATGTCAGCCTATGGCTATTGAATTACTAACCCCCTTTACCAAGGTGGAATTAGAACCAGAAGTTAAAGATAAAAAACGCAAGCAGATTGGTATTTTAGGCGGGAATTTCAATCCTGTCCACAATGCTCATTTGGTCGTGGCGGATCAGGTTCGTCAACAATTAAGCTTGGATCAGGTCTTGCTCATGCCAGAGTATGAACCACCTCATGTAGATAAAAAAGAAACTATCGACGAAAAGCACCGGCTGAAAATGCTGGAGCTGGCTATTGAGGGCATTGAAGGCCTAGGAGTTGAAACCATTGAGCTGGAGCGCAAGGGGATTTCCTATACCTACGACACTATGAAGCTCCTGACAGAGCAGCATCCAGATACAGACTATTACTTTATCATCGGTGCGGATATGGTGGACTACCTGCCCAAGTGGTACCGGATTGATGAGCTGGTTGAGCTGGTTCAGTTTGTCGGTGTTCAGCGGCCACGCTACAAGGCGGGGACTTCTTACCCTGTCATCTGGGTGGATGTGCCGCTTATGGATATTTCCTCCAGTATGGTGCGGGATTTCCTGTCTCAGGGACGGACTCCTAATTTCCTGTTGCCTCAGCCAGTTTTAGACTACATCGAGAAAGAAGGGCTTTATCTATGACCTATGAAAGCTATATCAGTATGAGTCGTGAGGCCTTATTGGCTAAGATGGGAACTGTTATGCCTGAGAAGCGCCTGCGGCATTGTCTAGGCGTGGAAAAGGCAGCCCGTGAATTAGCGGAGCGCTTCGGTCTTGACGTCGAAAAAGCCGGTCTAGCAGGCCTTCTACACGATTATGCCAAAAAGGTATCGGACGAGGATTTTCTATCCTTGATTGACAAATATCAGCTGAATCCTGACCTGAAAAACTGGGGCAATAATGTCTGGCATGGCATGGTGGGCATTTACAAGATTCAGGAAGATTTAGGTGTGAAAGACGCTGAGATTCTCCGAGCCATCGAGATTCATACGGTGGGCAGTGGCACCATGTCTGAGCTAGACAAGGTCGTCTATGTGGCCGACTACATTGAGCACAACCGGGACTTTCCAGGAGTGGACAAGGCCAGAGAGCTGGCTCAACGGTCGCTCAACCAAGCTGTGGCCTACGAAACAGCAAGGACTGTGGAGCACTTGGCTCACAAAGGGATGCCCATCTATCCGCAGACCTTGGAGACTTACAATGCCTTTGTAGGGTATTTGAAGGAAATAGAAGAAAATTAAAGAGGAACTATGAAAGAACAAGAATTATTAGAACTGGTCGTGAAGGCGGCCGATGAAAAGCGTGCAGAAGACATTGTAGCTTTGGACTTGCAAGGTCTGACTACTGTGACAGATTACTTTGTCATCGTCAGCTCTATGAACAGTCGTCAGCTGGATGCGGTAGCTGAAAATATCCGTGAGAAAGCTGCTGAAGCTGGCCTTTCTGCTGGACATGTTGAGGGAGACGCAGCTGGTGGCTGGGTTCTCTTGGACTTAGGTGGCGTCGTTGTCCATGTCTTTTCTGAGGAAATGCGGGCGCATTACAATCTGGAAAAACTCTGGCACGAAGCAACTGGTGTGGATGTTGCAGCTTTATTGGAAGAAAAAACAAGTGATTTTTTGCCCTTAGGTAGAAAGCAGAATTCGGCTCAGTCAGCCTGCTGGCTGGGCTATTTTTGAAAGGAAAAGTATGGCAACTTATGAAACCTTCGCGTCGGTTTACGATGCGATTATGGATGATTCTTTGTATGAGAAGTGGACGGATTTCAGCTTGCGTCATTTTCCCAAGGATAAGAAAAAGCTGCTGGAGTTAGCCTGTGGTACGGGCATTCAGTCTATTTATTTTAAGCGGGCAGGTTTTGATGTGACGGGATTGGACCTGAGTCAGGAAATGTTGGATTTGGCAGAGAAGCGTAGCAGAGAGGCCGGTTTGGATATCCCCTTTATCCAGGGCAATATGCTGGATTTGAGTGACGTTGGTCAGTTTGATTTGGTGACTTGTTATTCAGACTCGATTTGCTATATGGAGAACGAAGTAGATGTTGGTCAGGTCTTCACTCAAGTTTACCAGCATCTAAATGAGGGCGGTCGTTTTATCTTTGATGTGCACTCGATTTACCAGATTGATGAGGTTTTTCCAGGCTATTCCTATCATGAAAATGCTGAAACCTTTGCTATGGTCTGGGATTCCTATGCGGATGAACCGCCTCATTCCATCGTGCATGAGCTGACCTTCTTTGTCCAGGACGAGGATGGGCGCTTCACGCGCTATGATGAGGTGCATGAGGAGCGGACCTATGAGATTCTGACCTATGATATCTTGCTGGAGCAGGCTGGTTTTAAGAATGTCAAGGTTTACGCGGACTTTGAGGAAAAGGAGCCGACTGACAAGAGCGCTCGCTGGTTCTTTGTGGCGGAGAAATGAGATGGCTGAATGATTTGGCAAAATAGATTGAGGTAATAATGTTAGAATTCTTTTTGATTGTGGTTGTGGTCATATTAGAGTATATTATGATTAAGAACTTTCTTTCAATGAATTTGAAAGAGTATCAAGGTTTTAGTACGAGATTTTTTTCTTCTTCCAGCATAGATAAAATTAGTACGAATGGCATAATCTTTTGGATATTTATTTCGCCATTGTTTTCTATTCTAGGCTATATTTGTTCTTTATTTTTGAATTCTGTTTTTAAAACATGTCATGTTTCATATAATTATTTATGGACAATAAGTTTAGTATTTTGGATAGTTATATATCTGATAATTCTGATGCTAGGTCGTCGAAAATTAGTGAATCACTTATTTATTTTAATAATAGCGATAGCTTCAATTGTTTTAGACTGGTACATTGCTCGAATAGCTTTTACAGGAGATGTAAATGATATTTTACCCGATTCAAGTAATACGGCGTTTCAATTCTATTTAGCTATAGGACTATCTCTAATTTCGATTGTACAAGTGATATACGAAAGAGATAACTACATTTTGAGACGTACACGTTATGTTAGTGAGAAAATTCAAAAGTATTTACGAAAATACAAAATATTATATTCTCTGGAAGGAAATTTGGAATTACTTTATTTGTCACTTGCAATTTTGGTACTAGAGGATTTTGAACGACCTAAAATTTTTAGAATTATGGAAAATAAATTGAGAGCAAAAACAAGAAATATTGCTCAAAATGATTCTATTGATGATGTTCATAGCGTTTTTATTCTTGTGAAACAACTTCAAGATTTGGCTTTTCGTTCAAAAGAAAATGATAAAAGAAAGAAATTGGAGTTTATTATTAAGGAGATAAATTGTTCTAATCAATATGTTAGTAATGTTATGGAATTGTTTAATACAATTTCTCAATTAGACAACGATTTTAAAATAGTTGAAGCTAATAAATATAGTGAGAAGTAATGTCTAGTAAAAGGAGTTACCATGACAGTTACCGGTATTATCGCAGAGTTTAATCCTTTTCATAATGGGCACAAATATTTGCTGGAGCAGGCTTCTGGCTTGAAAATTATCGCTATGAGTGGTAATTTTGTTCAGCGTGGGGAGCCGGCTATCGTGGACAAGTGGACTCGGGCACAGATGGCTTTGGAAGCTGGAGCGGATCTGGTTCTTGAGCTGCCTTTCTTGGTCAGCGTTCAGGCGGCAGACTTTTTCGCTAAGGGGGCGGTAGACATCTTAGAGAGACTAGGCATCGAACAGCTGACTTTTGGGACTGAGGAAGTGCTGGACTACGAGAGTATTTCGAAGGTCTATGGCGAAAAGGCAGAGCAGATGGAGGCTTACCTGTCTAGCCTGCCTGATTCCCTCTCCTATCCTCAAAAGACTCAGGCTATGTGGCAGGAGTTTGCAGGGCTCAATTTTTCAGGATCTACTCCCAATCATATCTTGGGCTTGGCTTATGCCAAAGCTGTGGCGGGAAAAGATATAAAGCTGTGCCCGATTCAACGTCAGGGGGCTGGCTACCATTCCTTATCAGCTAATCAGGAATTCGCCTCCGCAACTGCCCTTCGTCAGAGTCTGGATCAGCCAGATTTTCTCAAGAAATTCACGCCAGCCCATCACTTGCTTGAAACGGCTCCCAAGGTGACCTGGTCGGACCTCTTTCCTTATCTCCGTTACCAGATAGTGACCTGTCCGGATTTGACAGATCTTTATCAGGTCAATCAGGAATTGGCTGTTAGGATTAAAGAAGCATTGAAAAGCAGTGAGACCATAGAAGAGCTAGTTGAACAGGTGGCGACCAAGCGCTATACCAAGGCTAGGGCCCGGCGTCTGCTGACCTATATCCTGGTCGGAGCTAGACAAGAAGAGCTTCCGTCGGGCATCCATATTTTAGGCTTTTCTGAGCAGGGGCGCCAGCATTTGTCCCAGCTTAAGGGAAAAGTTGAATTGGTCAGTCGTATTGGCAAGGAGCCATGGGATAGTCTAACCCAGCAGGCTGATAAGGTCTATCAGCTAGGAAATCCTGCACTTATGGAACAAAATTTTGGACGGGTTCCAATACAGGTAAATTTGTGAATTTTGCAGGCGATAGTATTAAGAAATCACCTTTTATAAGAAAAGCTTTTTCAGCTAGTGAAATTCAAAAAGACTTGTGTTATAATATGTAAGGTTAAAATGTAAAAAAATAAAGGAGATAATCCAATGGGACGTAAATGGGCCAATATCGTGGCAAAGAAAACCGCTAAAGATGGTGCAAACTCAAAAGTTTATGCGAAGTTTGGTGTGGAAATCTATGTAGCAGCTAAAAAAGGAGATCCAGACCCAGAAACAAACTCAGCTCTAAAATTTGTTATTGACCGTGCAAAACAAGCTCAAGTACCAAAGCATGTTATTGATAAAGCTATTGATAAAGCTAAAGGTAATACAGACGAAACCTTTACAGAAGGACGTTATGAAGGTTTTGGACCAAATGGTTCCATGCTGATTGTAGATACTTTGACATCAAATGTAAATCGTACAGCAGCGAATGTTCGTGCAGCTTTTGGTAAAAACGGTGGAAACATGGGAGCAAGTGGATCTGTATCTTATTTGTTTGATAATAAAGGTGTAGTTGTTTTTGCAGGAGACGATGCAGATAGCATTTTTGAGTTGCTTTTAGAGGCAGATGTTGATGTAGACGATGTAGAAGCAGAAGAAGGAACAATTACAGTCTATACAGCACCAACGGATCTTCATAAGGCTATAGTAGCTTTGCGTGAGTCAGGTATCGAAGATTTTCAAGTGACAGAGCTAGAGATGATTCCACAATCTGAAATCGAATTGTCAGGGGATGATTTAGCTATTTTTGAAAAACTTGTTGACGTCTTAGAAGATGATGAAGATGTCCAAAAAGTTTACACAAATGTTGAAGGATATTAAAAACTGAGTGTCTCGAATGGTACTCCAATTGTTAGATAATCTATCTAATTTTTGGGGTATTGTTCGAACCTCAGTTTTTTTGATGTATGATTACTTGAAATTTAATTATGATGGCTTCAAAATGTTCTAAGTAATGTTTACATCACTCAACAATTATGTTAGAATAACACTTAGTTAACAAAAAAAGGGATTATAATGAAAAAAATTTTCAGAATGTTGTCCTTATGGTCGCTGTCCTAGCACTTGCAGCTTGTGGTGCTAAAAAAGCAGAAAATGAAGCAGGCAATAACGAAGTAGATATCAAAATCAAGGGTGGAACATACGTTGTGCCACGAGATGAAGCTAGTGATTCTAAATACCTAGCTTTGAAAGTGGAAATCAAAAATAAGAGCAACCAGAAATTGAATATTTCAGAAGGGGACGTGACTCTTTATGACTCTGAAGGTGAAAAAATTTCCGCTGTAAATGTTTATGATTCTAGTGATAAATTTAAAACTTTAGGATATGAGAGTCTTTCAAAAGATAAGACTTTGAGTCGTTATACTGTCTTTGAAGTGGATCCAGAAGAAGAGTACGAGTTGCACTACTCACCTAAATTTATAGATGGCTTAGCTAAAGATCGCAAAGAAATTGAGATTAAGGTGAAGCCTTCTAAATTTACTGACCAAACAGATGACATTGTTGATGTGGTGAAGGAATATGTTAACAAAGTTTTCTTGAGCGGAGATGCCTCAGGAGATGCTACAAATGTTGCAAGTGCTTCATCGGATAAATCTGTAACGCTTTTGGCGAAGAAAGATAAGAAAAAATCAAAAGATGATGAAAAAGGTGGTTCAGATAAGTTTGTATTAGGTGGTGAGTTAGAGAAAGATAGAGCTGCTTTTGTTAAAAAGTTTGGTACTGAATTTGCAGATAAATTCTCTTACTACAAACCATCTGATGCTGAATTACGTACCTTTATTGAAGCTTATACAAAAGTAAATGCGAAACGTGCGAAAGTTAGCTATTCTATCAAGGAATTTTTACCAGAAAGTGCGACTATTTATGTTCGTCCAGAAACTATTGGTTTGGAAAATATCAGAACATATGATCTAGTTTCTAAGTTCGCTAATGAGCACCGAGCAGAATACTCTGATTATAAAGATGCTTATTCAGCAGCTGAGAAATATATTTTAGAACAAGCACCAAGTCAATTTGATAGTCTTCCACTTGTGACAAATAAATATATGGACAGTGAAGGGTATGAGTTGAAATTAGTTAAGAAGAATAAAAAATGGGTTGTAGATACAACTGAAAGCAATTATGATTCATTAGTTCGTATTTTCAGTGGAAATATCTAATAAAATGAATAAGAAGAGAGTCGAATGATTTCGGCTCTTTTTATATGAGTATGGGAGTAAATCTATTTTGATTTGCATGGTAATAGATTAGAAATGAAAAAGTATGTTATACTTTTCTTCAGAAATAGACTTTAAGGAGCCAAACATGAATGAATTTTATCAAAAATTGACGCAAATACGCCATTATCTTCATCAACATCCTGAGTTATCTGGTCAAGAGTTTGAAACGACCCATTTTCTTCGCAATCATTTAGAAAAATTAGATATTAGAATTTTGGATTCTGGTCTTAAGACGGGCTTAATTGCAGAGATAGGGCAGGGGGAACCTATTATTGCCCTTCGGGCAGATATTGATGCCCTGCCTATTTTAGAAAAAACAGGGCTTTCTTATGCTAGTCAAAATCCAGGGGTCATGCATGCCTGTGGCCACGATTTTCATCAGGCAAGTCTGTTGGGCGCGGCAGAGTTATTGAAAAAAATGGAAAAGCAACTAGTGGGCACGGTTCGCTTGATTTTTCAGCCAGCTGAAGAAAGTTCTTGTGGAGCGTTAGAAGTCTTATCGACGGGTTGTTTAGATGATGTGAAGGCTATTATTGGTTTTCATAATATGCCTCAACTTAAGGCGAATCAATTAGCTTTGAAGTCGGGAGCAGTGATGGCTGGAGTAGAAAAATTTAAGGTAGAAGTAGAAGGCGTTAGTAGTCATGCTGCGCGACCAGATTTAGGTGTTGATACCGTTTTGACTTTGACAAGTATGATCCAGGCTTTGCAGGTTCTAGTAGCTAGAACAGTTTCTCCTTTTGAAGCAAATGTTTTATCGATTACACATATTGAGGCAGGTTCTACTTGGAATGTCTTGCCACAAAATGGTTTTTTTGAAGGAACCATTCGGTCGTTTAGTCCTAATTCTCAAAAACAGTTAAAAGCTGATTTTATCAACATTGTAGAGAATATTGCTAAAAATTTTGGTGCAAAAGTCATGATTTCTTGGGATCAAACGCCACCAGTTACTTATAATGATGAATCCTTAACACCGCTTTTGTTTGAATGCGCTCAAAAATTTGCAGAAGTTCTTGAAGCTAATCCTTCCACAGCTGGTGAAGATTTTGCGTTTTATCAGGAGAAAATTCCGGGAGTCTTTGCCTTTATTGGCTCAAATGGAGAAGCTGATGCGCCAGACTTGCACCATGATACAATGACAATCAATGATGAAGCGTTTAAAGTGTCAGTCCCTTACTATGTCGAAAGTGCACTACTGCTGTTGCAGAGATATAAGTAATAACTATATCCCTATATAAAAAAAACCAACTAGGCAAAACTCTCTAGTTTTGATATGATAGAACAGTGGCAAGGGGATTTTGTTATTGTCTTTAAAAAAAGTAGCAATAAACAAAAACTATACCCCCGATAAAAAATATATACTAGCCAAGTCTAGAAATATTTGTTATCATAGGGCTACTTTAAGAAGAATAGGAGAATTTCTTTGAAAAAATTAGTTAAATATTCCACCCTTGTTGTCCTTGGACTCGCAGCTATTGGTACGTTGGTGGCTTGCTCGTCTTCAACTTCTAAGTCTGATTCAGGCAAAACAAGTGAGACTAAAAAAACAACGATTGAAGTTGGAACTGTTGGAACAACTCGTCCTTTTTCTTACGATGATGAAGATGGTAAGTTGACAGGGTATGAAATTGAAGTACTTCGAGAAATCTTTAAAGGCTCTGATAAGTACGAGGTCAATTTCAATAAAGCAAAATGGACTTCTATGTTTGCTAGTCTAGATAGCGATCGCTTCCAAATTGCTGCAAATAATATCAGTTATTCAAAAGAGCGTGATGGAAAGTATCTTTATGGAAATCCATACGCTAAGAATCCAACGGTTTTAGTTGTTCGCAAAGGAACTGGTATCAAGTCTTTGGATGATATTGGTGGGAAGTCAACGGAAGTTGTGCAAGGAACATCTACAGCCAAGCAGCTAGAAGATTATAACAAAGAGCATGCGAATAATCAGACAAAAATCAATTATACAGACGGAACGATTCAGCAAATCCTTGTGAATTTGAATGAAGGCCGTACAGATTATAAGGTTTTTGAACGAATTACGGTTGATGCTATTGTTAAGGCGCAAAAATTGGATAATGTTGAAGTTATCGAACTTCCAAGCGATCAGCAACCATATGTGTATCCGTTGTTCGCCCAAGGTCAAGAAGAACTTAAAAACTTTGTTGACAAACGAGTGAAGGAATTGTATCAAGACGGCACGTTAGAAAAATTGTCTCAAAAATACTTTGACGGCAGCTATCTTCCAGATGCTAAAGATATTAAATAAGGTTTAAATAAAAGGAGATTATAAAATGAAATTAACAAAATGGTTTGGTGTAGCAGCACTTGCAACTGCAGTCGTTGGTTTGGCAGCGTGTGGCGCTTCTGAGAAGAAAGCAGACAATAATACGAAGGACAAAACAGTAACAATTAAAGTTGGAACAATGACGATCGATAACGATGAACAACAACGTTGGGATCTTATTGAGAAGAAACTTGAAAAAGAAAATGTAAAACTTGAATTTACTCAATTTACAGAGTACCCACAAGTAAATAAAGCTGTTGCTGATGGTGAGTTGGATGTCAATGCTTTCCAACACTACTACTACCTTAACAACTGGAATAAAGAAAACAACCAAGATTTAGTAGCTATTGCTGACACTTATCTTGCACCTATCCGTCTTTATTCAGGTACTAAAGATGGCAAAAATAAATATACAAAAGTTGATGAGCTTCCAGATGGAGCAGAAATCGCTGTACCAAATGATGCAACAAATGAAAGTCGCGCTTTGAACTTACTTCAAGCAGCAGGTCTGATCAAATTGGACAAATCTGGAAATGAGCTTGCTACAGTTGCAAATGTGAAAGAAAATCCAAAGAAATTGAAAATTACAGAATTGGATGCTAGCCAAACAGCTCGTTCATTGACATCAGTAGATGCTGCTGTTGTAAATAACACATTTGTTAATGAGGCAAAATTAGACTACAAGAAGGCTTTGTTCATCGAGCCAAAAGATAAAAACTCTAAACAATGGTACAATATCATTGCAGCTAAGAAAGACTGGGAAAAGTCTGACAAAGCTGATGCAATTAAGAAATTGATTGCAGCATACCACACTGATGAAGTGAAAGAATTGACAGAAAAAACTTCTGATGGTTTGCTTGAACCAGTATGGTAAGAGGCTAAAAACTGACAGTAGGCACGGGTCTTGGTGAGTGATTCAACAGGACAAGACCGAATGTGTGAGACAGAACTCAGTTGGGAAGACCAGCTGAGTTTTGTCGCCTTATATACGAGGGAGAAATATGGTTTTTTCGAGTGAACAAGAACAACTCAAAAAATTTGAAGAAGATGTCATTGCTCAACAGTATTTTGAAGTCCTACGCAAGTTAATTGCAAAAAAATCGATTTTTGCGCAACAGATCGGTTTGAAAGAAGTAGCGATTTATTTACAAGAAATTTTTGAACAAGCGGGTGCAGAAGTGACGGTGGATGATAGCTATCTTGCTCCTTTTGTGATTGCCCGATTTAAGAGTTCAAATCCTAGTGCTAAGACAGTCATCTTCTACAATCACTATGATACAGTTCCTGCTGATAACGACCAACCGTGGACAGAGGATCCGTTTACATTATCTGTGCGTGATGGAGTCATGTATGGACGTGGTGTTGATGATGACAAGGGGCATATTGTGGCTCGTTTGACAGCCCTTCAGAAATATGTAGAGGCGAAAAAAGATTTGCCAGTGAATATTACCTTTATCATGGAGGGGGCAGAGGAATCTGCATCCACAGATCTAGATCGTTATTTGGACAAGTATAAAGAGGAACTTCTCGGTGCTGATTTATTGGTCTGGGAACAAGGAAGTCGTAATGCATTGGGACAACTGGAAATCACGGGTGGCAATAAAGGAATTGTAACTTTTGATGCTAAGGTTAAAAGCGCAGATGTAGATATTCACTCTAGTTTTGGTGGTGTGATTGATTCAAGTGCTTGGTACTTGATTAATGCTTTGACCAGTCTAAGAGGAAAAGATGGTCGAATCTTAGTCGAAGGAATCTATGATCAGGTTATTGAGCCAAATGAACGCGAATCTGCTTTGGTTGAAGAGTTTGCTCGTCGTAGACCGGAAGAGTTAAAAGAAATTTACGGCTTAGAATTACCCCTGTTAGAAGAAGAGCAATCCAAATTTTTACGTCGTTATTTCTTTGAACCAGCGCTAAATATTGAAGGCATTTCATCGGGTTATCAAGGTCAAGGAGTAAAGACGATCATACCATCGCAGGCCCAAGCTAAACTAGAAGTACGCTTGGTGCCAGGGTTGGAACCACAAGATGTATTGGAAAAAATTCACCAACAGCTAATTAGAAATGGTTATCCCGAGGTAGAGTTAACATATACTTTAGGGGAAATGAGTTACCGTAGTGACATGAGTTCCCCGTCTATTTTGAATGTTATTGACTTAGCTAAAAAGTATTACCGAGAAGGGGTGGCTGTTTTGCCCACTTCTGCTGGTACTGGTCCGATGCATATTGTTTATGATGCCTTACAAGTGCCGATGATGGCCTTTGGTTTGGGACATGCCAATAGTCGGGATCATGGTGGCGATGAAAATGTTCGCTTATCAGATTATTACACCCATATAGAATTAATAGAGGAGCTGATTGCAAGTTATGAGTAAAGAAATTATTACATTAGATAAAATTGATGTAACCTTCCAGCAGAAAAAACGTCAGATTCAGGCAGTCAAGGATGTCAGTATACATATCAACCAAGGAGATATATATGGCATTGTAGGTTACTCAGGTGCTGGGAAATCTACCCTTGTACGAGTGATTAACTTATTACAAGTACCAACTGGAGGTACCATTACCGTAGATGATGATATTATTTTCAAAGATAAAAAGGTACAGTTATCAGCTGCGCAGTTGCGCCAGAAACGTCAGGATATTGGCATGATTTTCCAACATTTTAATCTGATGAGCCAGCTCACGGCTGAGGAAAACGTAGCTTTCGCTTTGAAACACTCTGGTTTATCTAAAGAAGAGAAAAGAGAAAAAGTGAAAAATTTGCTAGAGCTTGTTGGTCTGGCGGATAGAGCAGAAAACTATCCATCACAACTTTCAGGTGGACAAAAACAACGTGTTGCGATTGCCCGTGCTTTAGCTAATGATCCTAAAATTCTGATTTCGGATGAAGCGACATCAGCGCTAGATCCGAAAACGACTAAGCAGATTCTTTCTTTATTACAAGATTTGAATCAAAAGCTAGGATTGACCATTGTTTTAATCACCCATGAGATGCAAATTATCAAGGATATCGCTAATCGCGTAGCCGTGATGCAAGATGGTCAGCTGATTGAGGAAGGCTCTGTTCTTGATATCTTCTCTCATCCAAATCAAGATTTGACCAAGGACTTTATAACGACAGCTACAGGTATTAATGAAGCAATGGTCAAAATTGAAAAACAAGATATTGTCCGAAACTTAGCACCGAATAGTCTTTTAGTTCAGTTGGAATATGCGGGTGCAGCGACAGATGAGCCTATTCTCAATGAAATTTATAAAAAGTACCAAGTAACGGCTAATATTTTATATGGTAATATCGAAATTCTAGACCATACACCTGTAGGAGCTTTGGTGGTCGTACTATCAGGTGAAGCTGAGAGTCTAGCTGCCGCTAAAGATGCGATTCAAGAAGCTGGAGTTCGTCTGACTATTTTAAAGGGAGGTGCATAAGATGCTAGAATTTATTGAAACTTATTTACCAAATGTTTATCGGATGGGCTGGGACGGTCAAGCAGGCTGGGGAACAGCTATCTATATGACGCTTTATATGACAGCTATTTCTTTTGTTATCGGAGGATTCTTTGGTTTAGTGACGGGACTTTTTCTCGTTTTGACTAAGCCTGGGGGTGTACTTGAAAATAAGATCGCTTTTTGGATTTTAGATAAGGTGACATCTGTTTTCCGTGCCATTCCTTTCATTATCTTGCTAGCTGTGTTATCACCGTTCTCTCACTTTATTGTGGGAACGGGAATTGGTCCAAATGCAGCGATTGTTCCTCTTTCTTTTGCTGTGTATGCTTTTTTTGCTCGTCAAGTGCAGGTCGTCTTGTCAGAGTTAGATGGTGGAGTGATAGAGGCTGCTCAGGCTAGTGGCGCAACCTTATGGGATATTATTGGAGTGTATCTAACAGAGGGTCTTCCAGATTTGATTCGTGTTACAACAGTTACCTTGATTTCCTTAATTGGTGAAACAGCTATGGCTGGTGCCGTTGGTGCGGGCGGAATTGGTAATGTGGCAATCGCTTATGGATTTAATCGTTATAATCACGATGTTACTATTCTGGCGACGGTTGTTATTGTAGCAATTATCTTTACTATTCAATTTGCTGGGGACTTTTTGACCAAGAAATTAAGTCATAAATAGTATTTTAAAAGCCAGATCAGATGGAAAAGAATGAGGAGATTAAATGAATCGATGGCATTTACGTGAGTGGAAGATAGTAGGGCTTTATGCCCTCCTCTACTTCTTTTGTGTAGGTTTGGGAGTTCTTGTAGGCACACTTTTTGACCGTGCAGGCAATATGTTTTATGCGCCAGCGTTTGCTGCTTTATTTGGCGGAACGGTGTACATGTTTTTGCAAAGTAAGGTACAAAAGTTTGGAGCAATTAGCTTTCTCGGAATTATGATGGGCTGCTTTTTCTTCACGGCAGGACATTTCTTTATTTCCTTTTTACCAGGTTTGCTATTTGGCTTGGTGGCCGATTTTATTGCAAAAGCAGGCAATTATAAGAGTAGGAAGCTGAGTTTTCTTTCCTTTATCGTTTTTTCTTTCGTCAATTCTGGTCCGATTATCATGATGTGGCTAGCACGATCAACTTATATTGCTAGTTTAGTAGCGCGTGGTAGAAGCTCGGATTATATTGAGCGGGTTATGGTACCTGCAAATGCTCAAACAATTAGCTGGTTTGTTTTGACGATTCTTTTAGGTGCTGTTTTGGGTGCTTTAATTGGTCAATTTGTCGTACAAGCTCATCTTTCTAAAAAATTGAGATGATCATTTGTAGCAGAAAACTTTATCTAGCTTTCCCGTTCTATTTTTGGTATGATAGAGAAGTGTGCGCTAGGTTTAGACCTAGTATATCCATTGAAGGCTAAATAGTATAAACAGCTGATGCAGAAGTTTTCTGATAAGGCTATGAAATTCTATTTTACCTGTTTTTCAATCAAACAAAAAAGGGAGAGATTATGAATAATATACTGGTATTACAATCTGATTTTGGATTAGTGGATGGAGCTGTATCAGCTATGATCGGAGTAGCACTTGAGGAGTCTGCTACATTAAAAATCCATCACTTAACTCATGATATCACGCCTTATAATATCTTTGAAGGTAGTTACAGACTGTTCCAAACGGTTAATTACTGGCCGGAAGGCACGACTTTTGTTTCTGTTGTCGATCCTGGTGTAGGATCTAAGCGCAAGAGTGTAGTTGCAAAAACAGCTCAAAATCAATACATTGTCACACCAGATAATGGAACACTATCTTTTATCAAGAAGCATGTTGGTATTGTAGCGATTCGTGAGATTTCTGAAGTGGAGAATCGTCGTAAAAATACTGAACACTCTTATACTTTCCATGGTCGGGATGTTTACGCTTATACAGGTGCAAAATTAGCGAGTGGTCATATCACTTTTGAAGAAGTAGGACCTGAACTCAGTGTGGACGAAATTGTCGAAATTCCAGTAGTTGAAACGACCTTTGGAAAAAATTCCGTTAGTGGTGCAGTTGATATTCTAGATGTCCGCTTTGGTTCTCTTTGGACCTCTATCACAAGAGAAGATTTTCAGCATTTGGCTCCTCAATTTGGAGAGCGTTTTGAAGTTACTATCTACAATAATGATATGCTAGTTTATCAAAACCAAGTAACCTATGGCAAGTCCTTTGCGGATGTTCGCATCGGCCAGCCTATCCTTTACATCAACTCCCTCTATCGGGTCGGCTTAGCGATTAACCAAGGTTCCTTTGCTAAGGCCTATAATGTTGGCGTCGGTGCCCAGTGGCATATTGAAATTAAACGTATTGACAATTAGTTATATAAAATGACATAGAAAAAGGAGATTATAATGAAAAAATTATTGGATACAACTTTTACAATTAGAGAAGTCGTAGCGACTGGTATTGGAGCGGCACTTTTTGTTGTTATCGGGATGATTAGCATTCCGACACCGGTGCCAAATACGAGCATTCAGTTACAATATGCTGTACAAGCATTGTTTAGTGTAGTCTTTGGACCAATTACTGGTTTCTTGACTGGATTTATCGGTCATGCATTGAAGGACTCTCTCCAATACGGTAATCCTTGGTGGACTTGGGTTATAGCTAGTGGTCTATTTGGATTTGTCGTTGGTTTGTTTAAGAATCAATTACGAGTGGCAGAAGGAGTTTTTGAAGCTAAAGATATTGTTTGGTTTAATGGTGTGCAATTTTTGGCAAATGCTCTTTTGTGGATTGTCATCGCTCCAATTGGTGATATTTGGATTTACAATGAACCGACAAATAAAGTTTTCACGCAAGGCGTTGTAGTAGCAATCTCTAATGGCTTGACTGTTGCAGTGGCAGGTACCTTACTCTTGATTGCGTATGCTCGAACTCAGACAAAGAGTGGCAGTCTTAAAAAAGATTAAATCATGCAATAAGTATCAAAAGATCGGGATTTTTCTCGATCTTTTTTTGTTAAAAATAAAATACTTTTTGAAATTTATATATTGCATTTTAAAAAATATATTGTATAATAGACTTATAAAAATGAAGGAGAACCGATATGAAAAATATGAAAAACATAAAAAATATCTATTCCCCCCTTATTTGGCTTGTTTTAGGTGTAATTTGTTTGATGATTGGACTGATCAACCACAATCAGACTTTTCTTCTTTTTGCTGGCTGTGATATTGCAATTGGTTGCGCACTTTTAAGCATAGCAACTGAGAAGAAAAATGATAAGGGCGATGATCATGGGAAAAAATCTTAAGCTAAAGATGGCACGAGTGGAGCATGATATGACTCAGGGCGACTTAGCAGACGCAATAGGCGTGACTCGTCAGACTATTGGCCTGATTGAGGCGGGTAAGTACAATCCCAGCCTAG
Source organism: Streptococcus sp. oral taxon 056 str. F0418 (assembly GCF_000220065.1). Lineage (GTDB taxonomy): Bacteria > Bacillota > Bacilli > Lactobacillales > Streptococcaceae > Streptococcus. The sequence goes on from NZ_AFQU01000001.1 coordinate 1,639,855, forward strand.
CACTTTGCATCGCCATATGTAAATGTCTCAATAAGACGCTGGATCAATTGTTTTGGGAGTAAAAATGTCCGGGGGACATTTTTAGCCTGAGCCGAAAAACACGAAAGCGAGGGAATGTCCGGGGGACATTTTTAGCCCGAGCCTAAAAAACGTGAAAGCAAGGGAAAGTCCGGCAATAGTTGAAGAGCAATTTTCGCAAAAAGATTAAATAGGGATAGAATTTTAAGCAAAAGAGGAAAATATATATGGAATCTAAGGTTAAACAAGAGATCTTTAAAGATGAGCGTACGGTACAGATTGAACATAAAATAGGAAATGAACTCGCTTTTTTAACGATCTTTCTATTACTCTTATCTATTTTGGTGAAACTTGTTTTTTGGAGACTGGATTGGCAAGCTTGTGTGCCTGAAATTATCATTATTTTCACTTTAGAAATTTATGCTGGTGTACGCAGTTGGCAACTTGGCCTAGATATTAGGCGTAGTGATACAACTGGTAGTAGTAGAAGATTCAGAAGTCGTCTGGCTACAGGAGTATTCCTAGCAGCTTCCTTCTTGCTTGTTCAAATTCTGAATGGAGACTCAAAAGAAAAACCATCATTTAGTCAGAATCCTGTTTTGCAATTTATTTTTATTTTAGTTTTGATAGTTGCCTTTTCTAGTATACTTGATCAGCTGGTCAATTATTTTTATCGGAAGAAACAGACAAAGTTAGAGAAAGAATTAGAAGAAAATTAGCCTTGTTCCTGAAATGCCTTATTTTGTTCCTTAATGATCAGCTGTTAGGGGGCTTTTTGTCATTTGAGGAACAAATATGATGTTTTTAGGAATAAAGATTACATCAAGATTCATCTGAGATATAATGATGATACAAGAAAAGCTTTCCTTGTTTGTGAATAAGGTAATGTAACAAACCTGTAAAAAGAGAGGATACAATGATGAAAACAACAAGGAATTTCACTCTTCTCACAGATGAAGAATGATGTGTTAACCAAGGTGGGTATATTATTACGTGGGATTACTATTTTGAACGCCCAATAGGATACGTACGAAACAAATATTCTGAAAGAAATATTTTAGATTATTTTGGTAATCGGGATGGTTTCCCAAGTTTAAGAAGATATTAAGTTGGAAGAAAAAAATAATTTAGAGGTTTTTATGTCTGTAAAAGTTTGGGGAAAGAGGCTATATCTGTTATTACTTCCCGTTGTGATTAATCTTTTATATATCAGAATTGGTTTGCGTTGGTTTTTGAGTGTGGTCAATAATGATTCTCCCATCATTTATGATTCAGTAAGACTAGCTCGGATTGCAGTTGATGTAGTTTTTATTCTGCTTTCAGTTTTTATTTTTTATAAACTAAAAGAACTTGAAATATTTAAGCCTAAGTGGAAAATACGCCATTTTATCTATCTTGGCTTGAGTTTCCTTCTCCTTTTTTATTTGCAACATGCAGTTAGTTTTTTGAGAGGACAAGTCAGTTACAATCAACAAAGCATTGATTATATGATTGCCAGCAGTCAAGGAGAATACTTTGCGCCGTTGTTCTTGTTATCAACCTGCATAACTGGTCCAATTATAGAAGAGTTGATTTGTCGGGGGCTTGTCATGAGGACTTTTTTCAAAGACTCAAGGTACGGTCTAGATATCGTGGCATCTGGCTTGGTTTTTTGTATGGGACATATACTTGGGTTGCCGTGGTCGGTTTTAGATTTTCTGGGATTTTTTATTGGTGGAATGGTTTTTGCAGGACTATTTAGACTGACAAAGTCTATTGTTTATCCTATTCTTTTGCATGTCATTTGGAACAGTTTTCTTAGCTGGAATCTCATTCTAACCTTTATTTATTTTAATATTTTTTAGTGATGGATAGTCAGGCTCGGTGGGAAGCTTGGCTTTTATTTTTCAATCAAATAAATTGCCCAGCTCTTTTGATAAGTTTATAATGGAATAGATGAATTAAAAATTCAGAAAATTTTATAGAGAAAAGAGAGTTGAAATCTTATGGCAAAAGATATTCGCGTCCTACTTTACTACAAATATGTTCCGATTGAGAATGCTGAGAAATTTGCAGCTGACCACCTGGCCTTCTGTAAATCCATCGGTCTTAAAGGCCGTATCTTGGTGGCAGATGAGGGAATCAATGGAACGGTTTCTGGTGATTATGAAACCACTCAAAAATACATGGATTATGTGCACAGCCTTCCGGGCATGGAAGACCTTTGGTTCAAGATTGACGAAGAAAACGAGCAAGCTTTCAAGAAAATGTTTGTTCGCTACAAGAAAGAAATTGTGCACTTGGGCTTGGAAGACAATGATTTTGATAATGACATCAACCCGCTGGAGACGACAGGAGCTTACTTGTCACCTAAGGAATTTAAGGAAGCTCTCTTGGACGAAGACACTGTTGTCCTAGACACTCGTAACGACTATGAGTACGATTTGGGACACTTCCGCGGTGCCATCCGTCCAGACATCCGCAACTTCCGCGAATTGCCGCAATGGGTCCGTGATAACAAAGAGAAGTTCATGGACAAGCGCGTGGTTGTTTACTGTACCGGTGGTGTTCGCTGTGAGAAATTCTCAGGCTGGATGGTTCGTGAAGGCTACAAAGATGTTGGTCAGCTTCATGGCGGTATCGCGACTTACGGCAAGGATCCAGAAGTTCAAGGTGACCTTTGGGACGGCAAGATGTATGTCTTTGATGAGCGTATCTCTGTTGATATCAATCATGTCGATCCAGTTGTGATTGGGAAAGACTGGTTTGACGGTACTCCTTGCGAGCGCTATGTCAACTGTGGCAATCCAGAGTGTAACCGCCGCATCCTGACTTCAGAAGAAAATGAAAACAAGTACCTTCGTGGCTGTTCTCATGAATGCCGTGTTCACCCTCGCAACCGCTATGTGGCTGAAAACGGCTTGAGCCAAGCAGAAGTGATGGAGCGTTTGGCTGCGATCGGTGAAAGCTTGGAAACAGTGGTGGCTCAGTAATAAGGAGAGATCCTAATGGAAAAATTTTGTGTTTATGGGAAATTAATGGCCCAAGAAGGAAAGGTGCAGGAACTTACTGCTTACATGCAAGAAGTTGTCAAAGAAATGCAAAATCTTGACACTTGTTTCTGCTATATCTTAGGTGAGAAGGCAGATGAACCCAACAGCATCTATATTTACGAAGTTTGGGAGAGCGAGCAAGCTCACAATGACAGTCTGAACTTGGAAGTTTTTCAAAATCTCATTGCAAAAGCTAGACCCATTATTGCAGGCATGGAAAATTTGCATAAGCTGACTATTTTTGATGGTAAGGCAAGTTTCTAAATTCCTAAGAAAAACTAAAAACTTTAGACGATTCAAACGTCTAAAGTTTTTTCATTATTTATTTGTAGCTTAGCTTTTCTTTATAGAGTTTTGATTTTTTGTCCTTTCTTTATGATGTGATATAATGGGCTTAAATAAATGGGAAAGGAGCAAGTCTATGTCTAAAGCTATCATGGAAGAAGTGGCAGCCTATCTGCGTCAGCATGCAGATCAAGAGCTGAGTCTGACCGATTTGGCTCATCATTTCCATTATAGTCCTTCCCATCTATCCAGAACTTTCAAGAAAAAGATGGGCTTTTCTATCAAGCAATATATGGAAGCTCTTAAGATGGAAAAAGGGATTCAGGAAATTGTGGAAGGACGGCAAAATGTGACTGAGACCTCTATGGAAGCTGGTTATGATAGTCTAGGCAGTTTTTCCAATACGTTTAAGCGGCATACTGGACTTTCGCCTAAAAAATATTATCAGGAATCAACCAAGGCTTATGATTTTATAGTCAAACAGCTGGATGAGAAGGGAGCTTTCTTGCATCAGGATCCCGACTGTAAAAGTGGCAATCGGTTGACTGTGGCCTTATCTTATCCCGAGGGGTATGAGCCACGCATTAGTTGTGTCGGGCTTTTTAAAACCCGCATACCCAAAGAAGAGCCGGTTATCGGAGTAGCACTGAGTCAGGAGAGGCAGTTTATTTTTGAAAATGTACCGGATGGTCACTACTATCTTTTGGCCTGTGAATTACTGGAGGATTTACGCCTATCTAAAAACTATGTCTTGAAGCATAACTTTCGCTGGGGCAGTGATGAGCCACTCACCTTTTCAGGTCATAGCATCTATCAGGAGAAAATCAGCATGCGCAGGCCCTTGCCCAGCGATCCCCCTATTACAGTTAATCTTCCAGTTTTAATCATGCGTTCCCTAGTCAAACAAGCGCAATTGAGAATAAGAAAATTTTTATCCTAATTGATAAACTGATGATAGAGATTTATTCTCAGCTATAAAAAATTGGAGAAACAATAATGAAATTAGACGTGTTTTTAAGTTTTAATGGTCAGGCAGAAGAAGCTTTTCGTTTTTATGCTGACCTTTTTCAGACAGAGATTAAGGGACTTGTCCGAGCCAGTGAGATGATGGATCCAGCAAACCTTCCTGCAGAAAAACGGGATAAGCTTGCCTGGATTGCCTTAGATACGGAAAACTTAACCCTGCATGGTGAAGATGTAGGCATTTTTAACGACCTATCTATTCCTAGCAATCATCAGCCCAATCAATGGTTAGTTCTGAGCCCAGACAGTAGAGAAGAAGCTGATGAGCTTTTTGCTAAGCTTGCTGAAGGTGGTCAAATTCTCTATCCTTTAGAGGAACAAGCTTTCGCAGAGTTTTATGGCCGCTTGATTGACCGTTTTGGTATCGGCTGGGATGTGATGAAATGAGGTAGAAGGATGGCTTATAGTGAATCCTTAGCCCAGCAAGTCCGTGCCATTTTAGCTACTGAACTTCCTCCTCATGTTTTTGAAGAAGAGGTAGAAGAGAAGAAGATGTTTGGTGGTTTGGCTTTTATGGTCCGAGGTAAGATGACCATTACTGTGAGTTCGAGAAGTCAAGAGCTTGTCATGGTACGCATCGGTAAGGAAATGGAAAAGCAAGTCCTGCCTAAAAATGGTGCTAGTGTGACGTTAATGAAGGGCAGGCTTTACCATGGCTATATTGATTTAGATGCCGAAGGACAAAAGGAACTGTCTTACTGGATCAAGCTAGCTTTGGCCTACAATCATGAGTTGAGCCAATCGTCTGAAACTTAATAAAGAAAGAATAAAGAAGAAAGTCTAGCTAAATTTTGATTCAGCAGGCCTATCTTCTTTTTTAGTACAAATGTTTATATACTTTTGCACTAGATACCCCGTTAATCGAGAGTCTAGAAGATTATTAGACTGGCTGGTATAAAAAATGAGTTTTACCTTACTATGATATGCTAAGAATAAGTAAAAACTATCCCAATCTTGTGATTTTAGGTATAATAGTAGCCAGAGGTGATTATGGGAATTCTATTATTTCTATTTCTTTTAGGTTTAATCTTTTTATTCTATTTTGTAGGTTTTATAATTAAGTTGATTCTAGGGATCGTCTTCTTTGTTATTGGTTTGGTGGTACTTTTATTCCTACTAGGTCGTTATCGAAAGTAGAATAAATGACTACTACGAATCAATAGAAAATGAGAGGAAATCAATGTTAAAAATAGAGCAACCAATTACGATTGTTTCATTTCTTTTTGATGATTTTGAGACCCTAGATTTGATGGGGCCGGTAGAGTTTTTAGCTGCTTTACCAAATGTGGAGATGAACTATGTCTCTCTTGCTGGTGGTCTGATTTCTAGTCGGCAGGGTTTTCAAATCAATACAGAGCTCTTAGAAGATTTACCCTTAAACAGTATTTTACTTTTACCTGGTGGTCAAGGTGTCAGGAAAATGGTAGAGGATAAAGTCTTTTTGACTCGGCTTGAACGAGCTATCCAGCAGGCGGATTTAGTCTTAAGTGTCTGTACAGGAGCAGCTTTTTTAGCTCAGCTTGGTCAGCTCAAAGGGCGTCTCGCAACGAGCAATAAGAGGGCTTGGTCTTGGGTGACTTCGTTTGATAGTGAGGTCCGTTGGCAACGTCAGGCGCGCTGGGTCGTAGATGGAAAGTTTTATACTTCGTCAGGTGTTTCAGCTGGAATGGATATGACTTTGGGCTTCATTGCTGATTTTTGGGGGCAGTCTTTAGCTGAAGAATTAGCTCAAAAAGCTGAATATAACTGGCATCGAGAATCTGATCAGGATCCATTTTACGATAGATGATAGAAAAGAGAGTGGGACAGAAATCGGTAATTCGTTAGAATTCGATTTCGTCGTCCCACCTCCGCACAGTTGAGTAGGGCTGTAAAAGCTGATGAAGTCAGCGTAGTAGAGCCCACTCAACCACTGCGTCTTGCTCGACAATCCAAAGACAATTGAGAGGCTAGGGATTTTGTCCCAGCCTCTTTTTGCTAAAGCGCTTATTTTTAAGTGGAAACTCAGTGAAAATTTTCTTTGAATCATAGGTTGATAGGCAAATTATGATACAATAGAAAGGACAAATTCAGTAAGGAGAGAAGTTCGGTATGATATTGGAAGAATTTGATCAAAATCGTAAGGCGATTATAAATCCAGAAGATCTAATTGAGGCGATTTCGGACTTTCCTTCCACGGCAGTTTCTTGTTTTGCAAGAGAAACTTTCAAGCGCTTATTAGAGAATTTTAATCATGAATGGATCACAACGACTTCGATGGCCAACATCGACATTCCCATTTATCGGATTTTTGTAGGTGGACGAGAGCTAGCCTTGTTCAATGCTCCGGTCGGTGCTTCAGCTTGCGTAGCAATTTTGGAGGATTTGATTGCTTTTGGAATGAAAAAAATGGTTTTATTTGGAACATGTGGTGTTTTGGATGAGGACATTAAGGAAACTTCAATCATCATACCAACGGCGGCCATACGTGATGAAGGGACTAGTTACCATTATCAGGTGGCGTCTGATGAGATTGAGGTAAATGCTGATGTGCTGGACTGTTTGCTTAATTTTTTGGACAAAGCAGGAATTTCCTATAGCAAAGGCAAGGTCTGGACGACAGATGGTATCTATCGTGAGACGATAGACAAGCTTCGCAGGCGAAAAGATGCAGGTGCAATTTGTGTAGACATGGAATGCTCAGCTGTGGCTGCTTTGGCTGCTTTTCGCGGTGTATCTATCTGCCATTTCTTTTATGCGGCAGATCATTTATCAGAAGAAAAATGGGATATGAGAAGCTTGCCTAATCATGCAAATTTAGATGAGAAAGATAAAATAGCAGATTTGGCAGTTCAAATCGCTTTAGCATTATAAAGAGAGTATGATGAAAAAACCTATTATTCAGTTTGAAGATTTTACATTTCAGTATCAGGCTCAACTAGAGCCTACTTTAAAAGATATTAATCTAACTATTTATCAAGGCGAGAAAGTTCTGATTGTCGGACCTTCTGGTTCGGGAAAGTCAACTTTAGGTCAATGTTTAAATGGCATCATTCCTAATATTTATAAAGGGCAGGTCAAGGGTCAGCTAAAGATCCAAGGACAAGATAGATTTTCTGATAGTATTTACGATAAATCTAATTTGGTTAGCACTGTCTTGCAGGATACGGATGGTCAATTTATCGGTCTTAGTGTAGCAGAAGACCTGGCTTTTGCGCTGGAGAATGATATGATTGAATTGTCAATCATGAAGGAAAAGGTTCAACATTGGGCTGAAAAACTGGAGCTTGCCAACTTTCTTCAACATCGACCCCAAGATTTATCTGGTGGGCAAAAACAGCGAGTCAGTTTAGCAGGTGTATTGATTGATGAGAGTCCGATTTTACTTTTTGATGAGCCATTAGCGAATTTAGATCCAAAAACTGGTCAGGATACGATTGATATGATCGACCAGATTCATAAGGAAGCTGGGACGACGACTATTATCATTGAACATCGACTAGAGGATGTCCTTTATCGTTCTGTTGATCGATTGATCTTAGTCAATGATGGACGGATTCTATTTGAAGGCCATCCAAATCAGTTATTACAGACAACGTTATTAAATGAAAATGGGATTCGAGAACCATTGTATCTGACTACCTTGCGTCAGCTTGGATTGGAATTGAATCAGATGGATTATTTGTCTGATTTGGAGAAACTTGATGTGCCAGCTTTGCCATTTTCAAAAGAAGTTAATATGGAGGTTGACTCTAAGGCTGTCTCCCCTCTCTTTTCAGTAGAGAATATTAGTTTTTCTTATGGTGAGCGTCCGGTTTTGAAAAATATTTCACTCCAGTTTTCAAAGGGGGAGCGGATAGCCATTGTAGGAAAAAATGGAGCCGGAAAGTCTACTTTAGCGAAGGCACTTTGCCAGTTTGTTCAGACTGATGGGAATTATATCTGGCGGGAAGAGGATATTAAGGCCGATTCTATTAAGGAGAGAGCAGAGCGGATTGGCTATGTTCTACAAAATCCAAATCAGATGATTTCTGAAACGATGATTTTTGATGAAGTGGCTTTAGGACTGCGCTTACGTGGAGTCGCTGAAGAAGAAATAGAAGAGCGAGTCTTATCAGTTTTGAAAACTTGCGGTCTATATGAGTTTAGGAAATGGCCTATTTCAGCTCTTTCATTTGGACAAAAGAAGCGGGTAACAATCGCCTCTATTTTGGTCTTGGGACCAGAGATTATCCTTTTAGATGAGCCGACAGCGGGGCAGGATCAGCGAAATTATACCGAAATTATGAATTTCTTAGATGAATTAAATCAACAAGGTCATACCATTATCATGATTACTCATGATATGCAGCTAATGCTAGATTATTCAGATCGTGCAATTGTAGTGGTGGATGGGAAAATCTTGGCGGATAAATCCCCTGCTCAGGTGCTGACGGATAAGAACTTGATTGCAGAAGCAAATCTGAAAGAAACTTCGATTTTTACTTTAGCTAAAAAGCTGGGTGTTGATCCGCTAGCCTTGACAGAATTTTATATGCAAGAAAAAGGGAGAAGTCATGTTTCAAGATAAAAAAATTATTGGTTATCATGCCGGGACTGGCTTTATTTACCACTTGTCAGGAGCAAGTAAATTATTGTTTTTTATTCTTGTGTCTGTGTCGGCTATGATTAGCTATGATACTCGATTTTTAATGCTCATTGCACTTTTATCTCTAAGTTTATTTAGGATTTCAGGGATTCGATTGCGTGATGTTCGTTTTGTTTTGGTTTTTGCATTGGTTTTTGCAGTGCTCAATATCTTGATGGTCTATCTTTTTGCACCCCAGTACGGTCAAGATATTTATGGAAATGAGACGCTATTGTTAGATGGCATTGGAATCTATAATGTAACATTAGAAGAGTTATTTTACCTTTTTAATATGGCATTGAAGTATGTCTGTACGATTCCATTGGCAGTACTTTTTCTCATGACGACCCATCCGAGTCAGTTTGCTTCCAGTCTCAATCAGATTGGGGTTCCTTATAAAATTGCTTATTCTGTTAGTTTGACCTTGCGTTATATTCCAGATTTACAAGAGGAATTCCATCTGATTAAGATGTCGCAAGAAGCGCGTGGATTAGAATTGTCATCAAAAGCTAAACTGAGTCAGAGGATTAAGGGGAACTTACAGATTATTATTCCCTTGATTTTTAGCTCCTTAGATCGTATTGAGACGATTGCGACTGCTATGGAGTTACGTCGCTTTGGTAAAAATAAAAAACGGACCTGGTATACATATCAAGTATTTAATCGGATAGATATTGCGGTTATCATCCTTTCTCTTACTTTCTTGCTGGTCAGTTTTGCTCTATTTTTTGTCAATCACGGCCGCTTCTATAATCCGTGGAGGTAGGACAGAAAATGGATATCTATGCTTATCAAAAACCTTTGGGGAAAATAGAGGATGCTCCAGACTTGAAGAAAGACTTTATTAAAGTTTATGAAGAAAAAACACATCAAGAAGTAGTTCGATTTTGCCAAGTTTATGCCGTTCATCTTTCGGAGTTAACTGCTTTTGCATTTACAGAAGAGATGAAACAAGCCCTTACTGCTATGGATGACTGGTTAGCTGGGGAGAGTTCTTATCATGCCGCTAGAAATCTGAGCTTTGAGATTTCACGTTTCGCAAAAAAGGAAGATGATGTAGTTAAAGTGAGATTCTATCGAACGATGGCTCAGCTTGTAGCTAGTCCCCATGTTAAATATCATGGCCTTTGGGCAGCAGATTTTGCTATTACCCTGATCAACAAGATATATCCAGGAGATATTGATGCTGTTAAAAAAGAACGCCTGAAGCAAATTGAGTTATTGAAGATGATATAAAAAACCAGATAAGGTGCACTGCATCTTACCTGGTTTTTCTTCTTATAATGGTCTTTTGTTTGGCATGCCGGCTTTTCGTGGGTATTTATTGGGAGTTTCTTTCTTCTTTTCCACCACTGTGATAAAGCGGGGATCGCCGTTTGGTAAGGAATAGCTGAGGTTGTCTTGAACCTTGCTAAATAGGAGGGTCAAGGCATTTTTTGATTCTTCCAGTTCTTCTGGAGCATTTGAAGCCTTGAGCGCCAAGAGCTTGCCACCAACTTTTAGATAGGGAATGGTCAGTTCAGATAGGACCTGCATCCGAGCGACTGCACGGGCGGTGACCAGGTCAAATTGAGCTCGAAAGGCCTTGTCCTGAGCAAAGTCTTCTGCGCGTCCGTGGTAGAAGTGAACCTTGTCCAGCTCCAGCTCCTCTGCCAGCAGTTTGAGGAAGTTGATGCGTTTGTTGAGCGAGTCAATGATAGTCACATCCAGTTTAGGGCAGATGATTTTCATAGGGAGACTGGGAAAGCCGGCCCCGGCTCCGATATCTAGCAGCTTAAGCTCCTGGTTATCAATCAGGCATTGCAAAACGGGCGCTATTGAATCATAGAAATGCTTGAGATAGACTTCATTTTTTTCTGTGATAGCTGTCAGATTGATTTTTTCATTCCATTCGACCAAGAGTTCAAAATAACGCTCAAACTGATCTTTCTGGCGGTCGTCCAGCTCGATTCTCTGCTGGATCAAGAGCTGGTAAAATTCTTGCGGTGTCATAGTTTCATCCTTGTTTGTCAGTATTCATCCTATTATATCATAAAAAGGAGACCCCAGCATTCTGCTGAAGGGTCTCTTTTCTTATATGCCAATCTGATTGAGCTCCGCCAAGAGCAGCTGGCGACGCTCGTCCTGATTAGCAGCTGGGTCAAAGAGAACTTCTTTTTTGATCTTGCCATCTAAAATGAGCAGGACCTTGTCGGCATAGGTAGACACGCTGGCATCATGCGTCACTAGGAGAATGCTTGCGCCTTGCTGGTGGAAGTGCTGCATGAGTTCCATAGCTTGACGGCCAGCCTGAGAGTTGAGGGCTCCTGTCGGCTCGTCAGCAAAAATGATTCGAGGCTGGTTCATGAGAGCTCGGCATATGCCGGCTCGCTGGAGCTGGCCGCCCGATACCTGATGGATAGAGCGGTGACCAATGTCCTTAATACCAGTCAGAGCCATTAACTCCTTGGCTCGCTCATAGGCTGCCTTTCGCTCACTGCCTTTCTTACCAATGATACTCGGTAGGCAGATATTGTCTAGGATATTGAGATTTTTCAGAAATGTTGCCTGCTGGAAAACGAAGCCAAAAGCTTCTCTGCGAAGGCGGTCCAAGTCTTTGTCTTTCATAGCCAGCAGGTTCTTTCCCTCGTAAAGAATCTGGCCTTGATCAGGTCTGTCAATGGTGGATAGAAGATTGAGCAGAGTGGATTTTCCGCAGCCAGATGGCCCCATGATGGCGATGAATTGGCCGCTTTCAATCTCCAGCGACAAATCACGGAGAATGGGTTCCTGATTTCCCTGATAGCTTTTGATGAGGTTATGAGCTTCTAATAACATAGGCTTCTCCTTAGTGTAAATAGGGGGCTAAGTCCAGCTTTTTAATACCTCCAATAATCAAGCGAGTGGCGCATAACCCGCTCACTAGTATGCTAAGAGGAATGAATAGGAAGCTTTGCTGGAAGTCTAAAATAAGATGAAGTTGACTAATTCCAAAATTGTTTAGCAGAAGATTGCAGAAAGCTTGCCCCAAGCTAAGTAGCAAAATTAGGGCAAGTAAGAAGCTAACCATGATGACCAAGCTAAAGGCTAGCAAGTAGTAGCTTATCAGTGCATGTTTGCTGAAACCTAAGAGCCGATATAAGGCTAAATCTTTTCTGTCCTTAATATAAATCATATAAATAAAGAGGCTGGTCAAAATAAAGACTAAAATATTCCCTAGCCAAAAGACCCCAAGCTGAATCTCCTTTATCCTTGCTAGAGTATCTCCAAAAGTCTGATAAAAGAAATCATCAACATCTGTAATTTTGTAGTCAGGATAGTTATTTTGTAGCTTCTGAAGGATTTTCTTTTTTTGGATACTTTCTTTTATTTGAATGGTTACCAGACTATTGAGAGCGACTTGATCTTTTACTTGGAAAGTGGCCTTAGCCGTTTTGCCACCATATGTTAAGTCAGAGTATATTCCAACTAATTTCATTTTCTTTTTCTTGCTATTTACCAGCATTTCCAATGAATCTCCAAGATTTAGGTTTAGATCATTGGCTTGAAGTTTGGACAGGGCGATTTCTTGATCATTTTTTGGAAACCTTCCCTGGCTATACTTAACTGGAAAAGAAGAGTGGTTTCCTACACTAACACGAAGTTCTCTTATCTGTCCCTTCTTATCTTTATATGCTATATTGTAGACTATTTGAGTGTTGAAGCTTTCTATTTCATGATTCTGACTTAATTCTTTGACTACTTGCTTGGTTTTTTCTTCGATCTTCTCTGTTTGAAAAAGATCCATTCGTATATCAGATTTTCCAACTCCTATATACTGAGTAAATTCTTTGTCAGTCAGTGTGCGATGGAGATTGGTCGGTAGGAGTAGGACAAATCCAATCAAAGATAGAATGAAAAGCATGGTTAAATAAAGTTTTTTATGTTGGCAAAGTTGCTTCCAAGAAAAATAGAGAGTATCTATAAAACGATGACTAGGAAGTCTTTTTTTAGTTGGATTCTTTGTCTTTTCTTGTTTTTGTGACTTTTGAGAAGATAGGGCTTGGCCAGGTGTTAGCTTTTTGAGTGATTTGAGCGGTTGCGAGGTAATCCAAGCAATCAAGCCAGATAAGATGGCGGTCAAAGCTATTTCTAGTAAATAACTATAAAAAGGTGTCCTGCTTTTCCCCATAGACATTTCCATCTTTTTGAGCACAGGTTGAGTAAGGGGATAAGCAGTTAACCAGCTGAGAATAATAGCCAGCAGCATGCAAGCATAATATTTGGCTAGATAAACATTTTTAATAAAGGTTTGGGGGAGCCCCATGACTTTCATGATTGCTATTTGCTGAAAGTCCTCTTCAATCTTTGCTAGAAGGGCAAAACGCATACAGAGGAGAGTGATAAAAATCAGGGTCAAACTAAGGAGGAGATATACAAGAATAACAAGAGCATCATTGATTCCATTAATCATTTTAATGACAGAATAGCTAATGATGGGAGGTCCGTTACTCTCTAATCTAGCTGCCTGGTAATCCGTTTCTATTTTAGAAATTTGGCTAAGTCTTTGGAGTCTAAAAGCGATTAAGAATTCAGTAGATGTTCCTTTCTCTTCTTTCAAAGCTTTTAGGTCATCTGGATGGATGAGAAATCGCTTAGAAGAAACAAGACCTGCATTCATAAGGGCATCCCGTACATACCCTTTAACAGTCAAGTTTAATCTTCCAATGTTGATTTGGTCTCCAGGTTTGATATTACCCTTTTGATAAAAATAGAGCGGGATGTATACTTGTCCTTTTTCAGGTTTGATAATTTCATTATTTTGATTGAGTAAAAAATCAAAATGCTGATTTTGGCTGGAGAAACCTAAATCTTGAGAATTGTCTTGCAAACTCGCTTTACCATTAATCTTAAGAGTTGACTTTTCGACATTTATGAAATCAGAAATCTGATAGTTTGAAATATCAGGATGCTTTTTTACGAATTTTTCTAATCTCTCTCTATCGATAGGACCACTGTGCATTTGTAGCAAGTGGGGGCTTTTAGTAGTTTGCACAAACTCTTCGATAGATGTCAGTAAACTGGTGCTGAGGCGAGTTGCAGAAATCACTACAGTCATGCTAAAAAATAGAAAGAGAGCAATGACTAAGACGCTGATTTTATTAGCTTTAACATCATTTCGGATTAATCTTAGAAACATATTCGAGCTCCTTAATTGCGGATTGGCGGTAGAGAAAGAGAGCGCTAATACTGATACAAAATCCTGCAAGGATGAGAAGAAGTCCATAACCACGACTGCTTCCTGTTCCGATGATAGGACCGATCCAAGTGGCTAATGCTCCTTTTGGGAGGAGGAGTGGTTTAAAGAAGCTATCGGCCACCCAGCCCATGCTGGCATAGGCGATGACGTAGCCGAACTGTGAGATGATTCCGATTGTGCCCCAGGCTTTCCCTTGCTCACTCTTATCTATATTTAAGCGAATCAAATAATCAATAGCCGTATTCGCAAAAGGTAGAGACATAAACAGTAAGAAGCCAAAAAAGCAAATCCAGACTAGGTTTTCCTTGCTGCCCATACCTGCCATAAAGATTCCCAATAGACCAAGCGATAGACTAAGGATCATATGAAAATGCTCCTTGATAGAAAAGATACCTAAGATAAGTCCGCCAAGTAGCATACCGCTACTGGAAATAGCCATGGTCCAGCCGACTTCCTGACTAGAGGCAAAGCCAATAATCATAGGAGTAAGCAAGATCTCAACGGTTCCTAGAAAGAAAGAGAAGGCCGTTCCCAGCAAAACCAAGAGCCATATTCCTCTTTTTTCATGGATGATTTGAAATCCTCGTATAAATTCACTCCAGAAAGGATGAGGTGTAGCCTTTATCGGAGCTTTGATATGGCGACGAGCGACCAGATTACAAATAACAGTCACAAAAATAGTCGAAAAATCAATTAATAGAATCAGACCAATTGTCCCCTGAGCCAAAAGAAGGCCGGCAAGGCTAGGAGAAATGAGGTAGCGAGCAATGCCGTTAATCTGTGACAGGCCAGTTGCTTTGGAAATCTGATCCTCCGGAACCAGGTCGGAAATGGTGGCTCGAAAGGCTGGATTAACTAGAGAAGAAAAGACAGAACTAATTGCAGCACCAAGGCAAATCTGAGGTATGGAAGGTTGATGAACCTGTAAACTAAAATAAATCCAGAGGACTCCCAGACCTGATAGACCATCTCCCAAAGCCATTAGAAGGCGACGATCATAACGATCAGCTAAAATTCCAGCCAAGGGTGTCATTAAGAGCCCAGGTAAAAAAGCACAAAGGGTGACTAGGGCAGAAGAAGCAGCCTGTCCAGTCAGCTGGTAGGTGTAAATTCCTAGCGCAAAAGAGGTCATGCCCGTTCCGATTTCAGAAATAAACGTTCCTAGCCATATCAGGAGGTAGATTTTAAAGCCACTATGTTTCATAAGGAGCCTCCTTTAGTGGATTAATTGCGCCAAAGAAGCAAAATACCCTTCTTTTGTCTGAAAAATTTTTTCTAATAAGTAGATGAATGCTTGAATCTTTTGATCTTGTTCAGCTCTCTCTAATTTCTGGAAGGAGTTGTCAAAAATCTGCAGGGAATAAGTGAGCATCATTTCGATACTCTCGTAAAGATAAGCAGTTTGCATCTCACCAGCTTGAAGACCTTCTTGAAAAAGAGGATAGAGAATTTGAGGAGCATTGCTTAATAGGATTTGATTGCTTTTTTCGTGAAGAAGAGCATTTTGGGGCTCATGTAAGTGTTCCAAAAATTCTTGTCCATTTTTTTTCAAATTCAATGAAGCTAGAGCACCCATTAGTCGTTCAATAATTGAGAGATGTTTCCTCTCTACCCAGATGCGCATTTGCTCAAAAGATTGTTCAATCCAACGTTCGATAATGGCATCCATGATTTCTTCTTTTGATGTGAAGTAGTAATAGAGGGTTCCTCTTGCAATCTGGGTTGCATCGAGAAGTTGAGAAATGGAAGTTTGGTCAAAGCCTTGTTCCACAAACATTTTTTCTGCGGTATCTAAGATAAACTCTTTTTTATTTGTCATGAGAAGCTCCTAAATTTTATAAACCGACTGTCGGTCTATAGTTCTACATATAGTATACTCCTTTAAAAAAGATTGTCAATTATTTATCTACTTTTCCGAAATTTTGTTATAATAGCTACAACAGGCAGTGATTATTCTGCCTAGATCTAGGTGTGAGATATTTTCACTCCTATAGGTTAAAAGGAGAATACTATGACACTTATTATTACTATTGCGATTACAGTTGTATTGGCTTTGTTTGTAATCTCTGTCTATAATGGTTTAGTAACAAGCCGTATGCAGACTCAAGAAGCTTGGAGTCAGATTGATGTTCAACTTAAGCGTAGAAATGACTTGCTTCCTAATCTGATTGAGACAGTGAAAGGATATGGTAAGTATGAGCAAGAAACACTGGAAAAAGTAACCCGATTACGCAGTCAAGTTGCCGACGCATCATCTCCAGCGGAAATAATGCAGGCTAGTGATGCCTTGTCTCGTCAAATTTCAGGAATCTTTGCTGTGGCTGAAAATTACCCAGATCTGAAGGCAAATACTAACTTCCTAAAATTACAAGAAGAATTGACCAATACGGAAAATAAAATTGCCTATTCTCGTCAGCTCTATAACTCAGTGACTAGCAACTATAATGTGAAATTACAAGCTTTTCCAAGCAACGTGATTGCTGGGATCTTTAGTTTTAAACCAGCAGATTTCTTGGTAACACCAGAAGAAGAAAAAGCAGTTCCAAAGGTTGACTTTGGCAGTAATGGTCTAGGTGATTAATATGCTTTTTGATCAAATTGCTGCAAATAAAAGACGAACTTGGCTTCTCTTGGTCGCCTTCTTTACTCTTTTAGCTGTGATTGGTGCAGCTGCAGGCTATCTTTGGTTGGGTTCTACTTTCGGTGGCGTAATCATCGCATTTATAATTGGTGGCATTTATGCTTTTAGCATGATTTTTCAGTCGACTGAGGTTGTTATGTCAATGAACGGGGCACGTCAAGTATCGGAAGATGAGGCTCCAGAGCTTTATCATATTGTACAAGATATGGCCATGGTCGCACAAATTCCTATGCCACGGGTTTATATTGTAGATGATATGTCTCCTAATGCTTTTGCAACGGGCTCTAAGCCAGAAAATGCGGCTGTTGCAGTGACGACGGGTCTTTTAAATCTTATGAATCGGGAAGAATTGGAAGGTGTTATTGGCCATGAGGTCAGCCATATCAGAAATTACGATATCCGTATTTCGACGATTGCAGTGGCTTTAGCCAGTGCGATTACAATGATTTCTAGTATTGCCGGCCGAATGATGTGGTTTGGTGGCGGAAGAAGACGAAGCGATCGTGATGATGACAGTGGCCTAGGCGTTTTGATGTTGATTTTCTCACTTATTGCAATTATCTTAGCTCCGCTGGCAGCGACTTTGGTGCAGTTGGCTATTTCGCGTCAACGAGAATTTCTAGCAGATGCTTCCAGTGTGGAATTAACCAGAAACCCTCAAGGAATGATAAATGCTTTGTTAAAGCTGGAAAATAGCGAGCCCATGCACCGTCATGTAGACGATGCGAGTGCAGCCTTGTATATTAGCGATCCTAAAAAGCAAGGAGGACTGCAAAAGTTATTTTTTACACATCCTCCGATTTCAGAAAGAGTGGAACGCTTAAGACATATGTAAGAGAGTGGGACAGAAATCGGTAATTCGTTAGAATTCGATTTCGTCGTCCCACCTCCGCACAGTTGAGTAGGGCTGTAAAAGCTGATGAAATCAGCGTAGTAGAGCCCACTCAACCACTGCGTCTTGCTCGACAATCCAAAGACAATTGAGAGGCTAGGACTTTTGTCCCAGCCTTTTTGTGAATCTTGAAATTATCTATTTTTTACGCTTAATAGAAGACAGATACCACCAATAATTGAGAACACCATCCAAGCAATTTCCATATTCCATAGAGCTAGGCTGGTAAAAATCATACTACCTAGTGGAATTGAAAAAGTAAAGATCATTGTGAGGAAATTGGATGTTTGCGCTAATACATCTGCAGGCAATTTGCTTAGTAGCATACTATTGAGTTTAGGATTTATTTTTCCTGAGATATACATAAGGAAGCTAAGCGCAATGATTCCCAAAAGAGCTGGTGCTTGGAGTAAGTTGCAGAGACCTAAAATAAAGATAAAAAGAGAACCCCAAACCATTAGTTTTGTCAGTGGAAGTTTAGCAAAGTAATCATTTGGAAAGGCACTTGCTGCAATAATTCCAATTACTAAACATGATTGAATAACCAAAATGGACTGACTGAGATCGAGTCCCCAAAATGGATGGTCCAATAAATAGAGATTATAAAGTGCCATTATAGAACCGCCAAGAGCATTTAATAGTAAGACCTGAAGCAACACTAAAATAAAATTTCCTACTTTTTCATGCTCGAAAATCATTTGTACATTTGTATAGAGGCTTTTCATTTGTGTTTTGAAGGGTGTTTTTTCAGTTTTTACGATGACGGCATCATGAGTAAGCTTTTTACGAACCAGGTAAAGGGTGCTAGAAGATAGAAGGAAGCAAAGAGCATTGATTAGGGCTACTATGGCAAAATTTTGTTGGCTGATATTGAGTAGCCAAACACCCAAAGCTTGGCCAGCAAAGCTTCCAAGATAAGATAGAAGCTGAGTGAAAGAGTAAGCCTCCATCAAATCTTTTTCAGCAATATTTTTTTGTAAAATAGGCATTTGCAGACCGCTTCGATAGTCGCTCATGATATCAGAAAATATATTGAGGAAACAAACAGTAGCAAAAGCTAAGTAAGATGTGGATTTGGTTAAAAAGGCAACTAAAATAAAGAGAAAAGCTTGTAGATATCCTAGATGAATGAGCCAGCGTGCTTTGTTTACAGTTTTATCTGCTTTCATACCAACAAAGATAGTAAAGAAGGTTGGTACAAGTACAATAAAATTGGCGATACCAACTGCGAATTTAGGCTGGGGCATGCTAGATGCGAGTACAACAAAAACAATATTATAGATAGAAGCACCCAAAGTATTAAAGATACGTGAGAGACTGATAAAAGCAAACAATTTATTTTTTAAAGCAAGTTTCATATAAATCTCCTTCGATAGTGGTTGTATTAGAAAGATTTCTAAAGGGATGTGATACAAGATCTTGATGTTATGATTATAGCAGGATAAAGTAGACTTTCAATAGGTTCTATTTAAGTGGTGAGATGATCTTAGTAAGTGGTAAGAAAAGAGGAGTGACTTGCAAGGTTTTTGTCTAAACGTTTTTTCATACTTTTGATGACGCAAAGATAAGATTTGATAGATTCTACATCTCATCAGCAGCTTGTCATGTTTACTTCTTGTTTGATCTTTTCTAGAGGGGCTAGCAGACTCGTTTTCAGTGATTCTGACTTTGATTATGTATTTTCTGGTGAGAAGGATAAGCGCTGATGACAGTCTTAGTTGTAAATCCTTTTGTCTTTGCAGGAATGAAACGGATAGTCTTGAAAAATTTTTGAGCGGATCATTCGCTTTGTTTTTGCAAAACGAGAGATAGATTTTGAGGCGATCTATCTGTATTTTTTGATAAAGACAGAGGATTTATGTCACAGAAATATGTAAAAAACAATCTTACATGTTCCTTGTTACTTTTCTTTTTTATTTAATAAAATATTTTTCCTCTACAGAAGGACAGACAATCATGGTATAATAAAAGAAAAAGCAAAGAGGAACTTATGTTAAATATACAAGAAATTCGCAAAAATCCAGATGGCTTGGCTTTTGAAAAAAAGTTTGACTTGGCAGAAGAACTAAAAGAGCGCAGTGTGGATATTTTAAATGTTCAAGATATTTTGGCTAGCGGAAAAGTTCAATATGAAGATGGACTTTATTTTTTGGACTATGAACTCTCTTACACGATTACACTCTCGTCAAGTCGGAGCATGGAACCGGTGGAGCGCAAGGAATTTCATCTAGTGAATGAGATTTTTATGGAAGAGGGGCAATACTCCTCAAAAGAGTTGATTGATCAAGATTTGGTATTGCCGATTGAAGATGGAGAAATCCATCTGGCTGAAAGCGTGGCGGATAATATCTTATTGCATATTCCGTTGAAAATTTTGACTGCCGAAGAGGAAGCAGGTAGCGAATTGCCAACAGGAAATAACTGGCAGGTCATGACTGAAGAAGATTATGAGCAATATCAAGCAGAAAAAAAAGAAGCCAATAATCCTTTTGCAAGTTTGCAAGGGATGTTTGAAGAATAATTTGATTGCACAGCAACTGCATCAATAAATATGTATATATTTATTGATGTGATGAGGTCGCAAATAATATTTACTTTCTTTTCACTTGTAAACATGGTAAAATATAACAAACTAACTATAGGAGAATGAAATGACTAAAGCAAATTTTGGTGTTGTTGGTATGGCCGTTATGGGTCGTAACCTTGCCTTAAATATTGAATCTCGTGGCTACACGGTTGCCATATACAATCGTAGTAAAGAAAAAACAGAAGATGTGATTGCTTGCCATCCTGAAAAGAATTTTGTGCCAAGCTATGACATTGAAAGCTTTGTAAACTCAATCGAAAAACCTCGCCGTATTATGCTCATGGTTCAAGCTGGACCTGGTACAGACGCAACTATTCAAGCCCTTCTTCCGCATCTTGACAAGGGAGATATCTTAATCGATGGAGGAAATACTTTCTATAAAGATACTATCCGTCGTAATGAAGAATTAGCCAACTCAGGTATCAACTTTATCGGTACTGGTGTTTCTGGTGGTGAAAAAGGTGCCCTTGAAGGTCCGTCTATCATGCCTGGTGGCCAAAAAGAGGCCTATGAACTGGTAGCAGATGTCCTTGAAGAAATCTCTGCTAAAGCGCCTGAAGACGGAAAGCCATGTGTGACGTATATCGGTCCTGATGGAGCTGGTCACTATGTAAAAATGGTCCACAACGGTATTGAGTACGGCGATATGCAGTTGATTGCAGAAAGCTATGACCTTATGCAGCATTTGCTCGGTCTTTCTGCAGCAGATATGTCTGAGATTTTTACAGAGTGGAACAAAGGCGAGCTTGATAGCTACTTGATTGAGATTACAGCAGATATCTTGAGCCGCAAAGACGATGAAGGTCAAGATGGTCCAATCGTAGACTACATCCTTGATGCAGCAGGAAACAAAGGAACGGGTAAATGGACCAGCCAATCAGCACTTGATCTCGGTGTCCCATTGTCACTCATTACTGAATCCGTATTTGCCCGCTACATCTCTACTTACAAAGAAGAGCGTGTACATGCTAGCAAGGTGCTTCCAAAACCAGCTGCCTTCAAGTTTGAAGGCGACAAGGCTGAATTGATCGAAAAGATCCGTCAAGCCCTTTACTTCTCAAAAATTATTTCATACGCACAAGGTTTTGCTCAATTGCGTGTAGCTTCTAAAGAAAACAACTGGAACTTGCCATTTGCCGATATCGCATCTATCTGGCGTGATGGCTGTATCATCCGTTCTCGTTTCTTGCAAAAGATCACAGATGCTTACAACCGTGATGCAGACCTTGCTAACCTTCTTTTAGATGAGTACTTCTTGGATGTAACAGCTAAGTACCAACAAGCGGTGCGCGATATCGTAGCTCTTGCTGTCCAAGCTGGTGTACCTGTACCAACCTTCTCAGCAGCTATTACTTACTTTGATAGCTACCGTTCAGCTGATCTTCCAGCCAACCTAATCCAAGCACAGCGGGACTATTTTGGTGCGCATACGTATCAACGTAAAGACAAAGAAGGTACTTTCCACTATTCGTGGTACGACGAAAAATAATATAAATCATGGCGAAGCGAATTTTATTAGTAGAAAATGAAAGAAATCTAGCGCGGTTTGTCATGCTAGAGCTACAAAAAGAGAATTTTCAAGTAGATTTAGTTGAAACGGGTCAAGATGGCCTAAAGTTGGCTAAAGAGAATGATTATGACCTACTTTTGCTCAGCTACCAACTATCTGATGGCAAGGCTTCGTATTTTGCAAAAGAATTGAGTCTTGTTAAGCCTGCTACAGTGATTATCGTCATGGCAGATCGTGAGGAAGTGGCAGATTCTACTGAAGAAATTCAGCGTTTTGCGGTCTCTTATGTAGTCAAGCCTTTTAGCATTAGCGATTTAATTGATAAAATCTCTGCGATTTTTCGAGGTAGAGATTTTATTGATCAGCATTGTAGCAAGCTGAAAATGCCAACAGCCTATCGCAATCTTCGGGTTGATTTGAAAAACCACATTGTTTATCGTGGTGAAGAAATTATTGCTTTGACTAGACGTGAATATGATCTGTTAGTGACGCTAATGGGGAATAATAAGGTCATGAGTCGTGAGCAACTGTTGGATCAAGTTTGGAAATATGAAAGTCCCTCAGAGACAAATGTGGTAGATGTCTATATTCGCTATCTTCGTAGTAAAATCGATGTCCCTGGTCAAGAAAGTTATATCAAGACAGTGCGTGGCAAAGGTTATGCTATGCAAGGATAAATCAATAACCTCTGACTTTTAGTAAAAGTCAGAGGTTTTTTGTCCGACAGATGCAATCGTTTGCTCATATTGTGCCTTCTTGAAGGATAAAAAATAGAAACTGTCAATGTATATAAAAAATGTTTGATATAGTATACATCAACAAATAACAAAGAAATAGAATATTTTAACAAATTTTATAAAAACGCTTTACAAAATAAAAATTCGTGGTAGAATAGTAATGTAAATGCAAACGATTTCATAAACGTTTGCAAAAAAATAAGGGGGATGGATGATGAAAAAATCATTCAAAAATATTTTAAGTTTTGAGTTTTGGCAAAAATTCGGTAAAGCTTTAATGGTTGTTATTGCAGTTATGCCAGCTGCTGGTCTTATGATTAGTATTGGTAAGTCACTACCAATGATTAACCCTAATCTAGGTATTTTAGTAACGACCGGTGGTGTCTTGGAGCAAATTGGTTGGGGAGTTATTGGTAACCTCCATGTCTTGTTTGCCCTTGCAATTGGTGGTAGCTGGGCTAAAGAACGTGCCGGTGGTGCTTTTGCGGCTGGACTTTCTTTCATTCTGATTAACCGTATCACTGGTGTGATATTTGGTGTTTCAGGTGACATGTTGAAGGATCCAGAAGCAACCGTGCGAACACTGCTAGGGGGCACTATTAAAGTTTCTGACTACTTCATTAGTGTTTTGGAGTCTCCAGCCTTAAATATGGGAGTTTTTGTCGGAATCATTGCAGGTTTTGTTGGGGCAACTGCTTACAATAAATATTACAATTTCCGTAAGCTACCAGATGCACTCTCTTTCTTTAACGGAAAACGCTTTGTACCATTTGTCGTGATTCTGCGCTCTGCAATCGTTGCGATTGTCCTTTCTTTCGTATGGCCTGTCATTCAAACAGGAATTAATAACTTTGGTATCTGGATTGCAAATTCACAAGATACGGCTCCTGTTTTTGCACCTTTCTTGTATGGTACTTTAGAGCGTCTCTTACTTCCATTTGGATTGCACCATATGTTGACAATTCCGATGAATTATACGGCTCTTGGTGGAACATATGAAGTGTTAACTGGTGCTGCGAAAGGTACACAAGTATTCGGACAAGACCCACTTTGGCTTGCTTGGGTAACTGACCTTGTTAACCTTAAAGGTTCAAATATGGCAAGCTACAATCAATTACTTGAAGCTTTCCATCCAGCTCGCTTTAAAGTTGGGCAAATGATTGGTTCATTTGGAATTTTGATTGGGGTAGCAGCTGCAATTTACCGCAATGTAGATGCTGACAAGAAACACAAATACAAAGGTATGATGATTGCCACTGCGTTGGCAACCTTCTTGACAGGGGTTACTGAGCCAATCGAGTACATGTTCATGTTTGTTGCAACTCCACTTTACCTGGTTTACTCAGTTGTTCAAGGTGCGGCTTTTGCAATGGCTGATATTGTTAATCTTCGTGTACATTCATTTGGATCAATTGAATTTCTGACTCGTACTCCAATGGCTATCAATGCTGGTCTTGGTTGGGATGTTGTTAACTTTATCTGGGTGTCAGTTGTTTTTGGAGTAGCAATGTACTTTATCGCTAACTTCATGATTCAAAAATTCAAATTTGCGACACCTGGTCGTTTAGGAAATTATGAAACTGCTGAAGGTTCTGACGATGCATCAGTGAGCTCATCAGATACCAAGGTTGCAGAAGCTTCACAAGCTGTTAATATCATCAACCTTTTGGGCGGTCGCGCTAATATCGTAGATGTAGATGCATGTATGACTCGTCTGCGTGTTACTGTTAAGGAAGCCGATAAGGTCGGAAATGAAGAACAGTGGAAGGCCGAAGGAGCTATGGGCTTAGTTATGAAAGGAAATGGCGTTCAAGCTATCTACGGGCCAAAAGCTGACGTATTGAAGTCTGATATTCAAGACCTTCTTGACTCTGGTGAAGTCATTCCTGAAACACTTCCTAGCCAAAAAGCAGAATCAACAGCTGTTGAAGTTGCCTACAAAGGTGTGACGGAAGAAGTAGAAACTGTTGCCGATGGTCAAGTCATTGCGATTACAGATGTTAAAGATCCTGTTTTCTCACAGAAAATGATGGGCGATGGATTTGCTGTAGAGCCTGAAAATGGTAAGATTTACTCACCAGTTGCTGGTACAGTAACGAGCGTATTCCCTACGAAACACGCTTTAGGACTTCTAACTGAAAATGGTTTGGAAGTACTAGTTCATATCGGATTGGATACTGTTAGCTTAGAAGGTAAGCCATTTGAAGTTCATGTGTCAGAAGGTCAGAGAGTTGTAGCAGGAGAACTTCTTGTGACAGCTGATTTGGAAGCTATCAAGGCGGCTGGTCGTGAAACTTCAACTGTTGTTGTCTTCACAAATGCAGCAGCTATCAAGTCTGTAACAGTAGAAAAACTTGGTCAAGCAGCAGTGAAGACAGTTGTTGCCAAGGTTGAATTGTAAAATAGAAAAGAGAAATCATGGCAAAATTCCTGACATTAAATACTCATAGTTGGATGGAAGAAGAGCAGGAAACCAAGCTAAATCAGTTGGTAGAACGCATTCTTCAAGAAAAATATGATGTCATTTGCCTGCAGGAAGTCAATCAATTAATGGAGTCTGAACAGGTTGTTCAGGCTCCTTTCTATCAGGCTGTTGAAGGGGCGATTGCGATTCATCAAGATCACTTTGCCCTTTGTCTAGTAGAAAAATTGGCAAAAGCAGGACTGGACTATCATTGGTCCTGGGCTTATAATCATATTGGTTTTGACATTTATAATGAAGGTGTGGCTATCCTATCTAGAAATCCTTTGTCTCCTAGAGAAGTTTTAGTCTCAGAAGTGAATGATCCTAGGGATTACCACACACGTAAGGTCTTAATAGCTGAGACAGAAGTAGAAGGTCAATTAATGACAATCGCTTCTTGTCATCTATCTTGGTGGGACAAGGGCTTCCAAGAAGAATGGGAGCAGCTTGAAGCTGAGCTTCTCAAGGTTTCAAGTCCAGTTGTTCTTATGGGAGATTTTAACAATCCAGTCGATTATGAAGGTTATCAGCATATCATGCGAAGTCCTCTTAAACTACAAGATAGCCACAAAGTGGCTGAAAGGATCGTTGGGAAAGCTACCGTTGAAGGAGCAATCGCTGGTTGGGATGGTAATCAAGACGCTCTGAAGATTGACTATATCTTTACAAGTCAAGGTATCCAAATTGAAAGCTCTGCCGTAGTCTTTGACGGAAAGGAAACACCGGTAGTTAGTGATCATTTTGGTTTAGAGGTACTTGTTCATTTGTAAAAAAATACTGAGACGGTAGTTGTCTCAGTATTTTTTACAAATGGTATCATTAAAAGGTGCTTTGAAAATCTTTTTCGATTTAGCTAGAGACTGCATTGGTAATTGCTTGCGGTTTAAGCGAGTTAAAAAGCTTTTCTTATTCACATGCTACTCCGTCATGGTCGCGATCTAAGTGAGGAGCGTAACCAGCTTGTCCTTCGTAAATTGGGGTTACGCCTGCAGCTCTGGCTTCAGCACAATTTCTGAAAGGACCGACTGTTGGAGTAGGCGCTTGCGCAGGTGCTTCGGCTATAGCCTGTTGAGTAGTAGCTTCTTGCTGAGCTTGTGCAGCGGCTTCGGCTTCCTGTTGAGCTCGAGCAGCTTCTTGTTGCTGCGCTTCGGCTTGTTTTTGTTCGGCTTCAAGCTTTTCTTTTGCGATTCGTTTTTCTTCCGCTTTTTTCTTAGCTTCTTGTTGTTTTAGTTCAGCTTCTGCCTTTTCTTTACTTTCTTTAATTTTCTTTTCTTCGTCTTCTTTTTTCTTACTAGCTTCTGTTTTGTCAGTGGAGCTTTCTTTGCTAACTACTTCTGTAGATTCTGTTGTTGTGGATTTTTCTGTGTCCGAAGAACAAGCCACAAGACCTAATAGAGAAATGGCCAAAAAGCAGAGTAAAGCTGAGTTTTTTATAAACTATTTCATAAGTAATCTCCTTTTGAGCATTTAAATTGATAACGCTTACGTATATTATATACAATATTTTTGCAAAAGTAAATATGGTTTTTGGCGAGCTTTGAAAATAAGAGAATACGGGTGGATTTTGAGTTTTCTCTACTTTTGTTATCCATGAAAATATGGTAAAATAGAGTATTAAGATTTGAGGAGGGAATCATATGCGTTGTCCAAAATGTGGTGGTAGCAAATCGAGTGTTGTAGATAGCCGGCAAGCTGAGGATGGGAATACGATTCGCCGCCGCCGTGAGTGTGATGATTGTCATCATCGATTTACAACTTATGAGCGGGTAGAAGAAAGGACCTTAGTTGTTGTCAAAAAGGATGGCACGAGGGAGCAATTTTCTAGAGATAAGATTTTTAACGGTATCATTCGTTCTGCGCAGAAACGTCCTGTATCAAGTGATGAGATAGAAGCACTAGTCAATCGAATTGAACAGAAGGTTCGTAGTAGTAGTGATAGTGAAATTAGCAGTGATTTTATTGGAAATTTAGTAATGGATGAACTGGCTGAGCTAGATGAAATTACCTATGTTCGCTTTGCGAGTGTCTATCGAAGTTTTAAGGATGTTGGTGAGTTGGAAAATCTTCTCAAACAAATCACCAAGGGTGTTAAAAAGAAGAGAGAGCAATAGATGAAACCAAATGATCTATTTTCATTTGTGAAAAATAATCTGGTGAGCCACGATACGAATAATCTCATACGCTTATATTTACCCATTATTGGTAGAGAAGCAGTTGATCTTTATTTATATTGTTTAGCTTTCTGGGACAATGGACAGCAGGCATACCCCTTTGGACATATTCTCAATCATTTAAATCTGGGCATGGAAACACTTCAAACAGGATTTGAACGACTGAGTGCCTTGCATTTGCTAGAACTTTATCAAGAAGATTCGGCTTATCAAATAAAATTGTTTGCCCCTCTTTCAACGGATGAGTTTTTCCAACATCATGTTTATAAGCGATTACTAGAAAAGAAAATTGGGGAAGTAGCTGTAGAATCCATGCTGATGAGTCAGCCTCGAGGACGACTTTTAGCTAGTAAATTATCTGCTGTTTTCGAAGTAGAAGATGATGTATCTATTGTTCGTCAGAAGCAAGAAGATTTTGATTTGGCACATTTCAAGCAAAGAATGGCACAGGACAATCTACGTTTTGCAGATGAAAAGGAAGATTTGTTAGAGTTGTTTTCAATAGCAGAGCAAAAAAATTGGACTTGGTATGAGGTGTATGTCTTAGCAAGAGAAACAGCTGTTTCACAGGTTATTTCTGTGAATCGAATGAAGCAAAAATTGGCTCAGAAAACGCTGGCAGGAGATTTTACACAGCAAGAGCAATCGATTATTCGAGCAGCAAAGAGTAAGACGCCCATGCTTTTCTTGGCAGAAATAAAAAAGACTCGTCAAGCAACCATTACGCAGTCAGAGCGTAGGATTTTACAAGAATTAGCGAACCTGGGTTTGTTAGATGAAGTGATTAATATTATCTTGCTATTGACCTTTAATAAAGTGGATTCGGCAAACCTAAATGAGAAATACGCTTTAAAAGTCGCCAATGATTTTGCCTATCAAAAGGTGACTAGTTCTGAAGAAGCTGTGATGAAAATCCGCGAGCGCAATCAGCAAAGTCAGAGTAGACCAGCTAAAGCTAGCCAGCCAGTTACTAAAAGTAATGTGCCTGACTGGAGCCAACCAGATTATAAAAATGAAACAAGTGCAGAGAAGCAGGCTGAGCTTGAAGAGCAAAAACGCCGCTTGCTTGCTAAGATAGAACAAGGAGGTGACTAAATGGAAAAGATTGGAGAGACCCTTTCGCATAAAAATCCTGCCCGTCAATTCAACTATGAGGAGTTGGTTCGTCAAATCGTAGAAGATCCTGATGTGGCGGCTTTTATCCAGCAGGAGAAACTTAGTCAATCTGAAATTTCCCGAAGCATCTCGAAGTTTAATCAGTATATTAGTGAGCGAAATCGATTTTTGCTGGGGGATGAAGCCTATATCGCCAAGGGCTATAAACCGATTTTGATCAAAAATGCAGGCTATGCGGATGTTTCCTACGAGGAGACTCCAGAGCTAGTCGAGCAGCAAAAGAACGAAGCAATTAAGAGTAGACTTAATCTAATCAATTTGCCTAGTAGTCTCAAGGAAGCTAGTCTGGCACAGGTAGATCTGGATGATGTTGGTCGCTATAAGGCTTTTGAACTGTTGACCAACTTCGTTGCTGAGTTTCCACATTACCAGAAAGCTGTTTATCTTTACGGGGATTTTGGAGTGGGTAAGAGCTACATGATGGCTGCTCTGGCGCATGATTTATCAGAAAAGCGCAGTGTTTCAACGACTTTGCTACATTACCCAAGCTTTGTTTTAGATGTTAAAAATGCAATCAGTTCCGGTTTGGTCAAGGAGAAGATTGACCAGGTCAAGACAGCTCAAGTGCTGATTTTGGATGATATCGGTGCAGAGCAGTCTAGCCCTTGGATGCGAGATGAGATTTTGCAGGTCATTCTCCAGCACCGTATGCAGGAAAATCTGCCAACTTTCTTTACTTCTAACTTTAGTTTTGCAGATTTGGAGCGTCATTTTGCTAGCTCTAAGAATGGCGATGAGACTTGGCAGGCCAAGCGAGTTATGGAGCGGATTAAGTTTCTAGCTCAGGAGGTACGCCTAGAAGGAGAGAATCGTCGATGAATGAAACGATTTACTTGATGAGGGCTCACACGTCTGTTCGTCGCTTTACGGAGGAGCAGATTTCGGATAAGGAATTACGTGCCATCATTGATGCGGGACGAGCCGCTTCCAGCTGGAAGAATTTCCAGTCCTACTCTATCATTGTGGTGCGAAGCAAAGAGAAAAAAGAAGCCCTCTTTGACTTGGTGCCCCAAGAAGCTATTCGGCAGTCTTCGGCCTTCCTGCTTTTTGTCGGCGACCTCAATCGAGCTCAAAAGGGCGTTCACATGCATACGGAAGACTTTTATCCTGAGGGAACAGAAAATCTCCTGATTAGTTCAGTAGATGCTGCTTTGGCGGGGCAAAATACTCTCTTAGCAGCTGAAAGTTTGGGTTATGGCGGAGTAATCATTGGATTGGTTCGTTATGTTGCCAGTCAAATAGCGGAGCTTTTCAAGTTGCCAGACTACACTTATCCAGTTTTTGGGATTGTTCTGGGGACTCCCGACCAGAACCATGCAGTTAAGCCACGTCTGCCTTATGAAGCAGTGGTCTTTGAGGAAGGATATCGTGAACAGAATCGTTCAACTATCCAAGCCTATGACCGCGTTCAGACTGAATATGCCGGCGAGCGAGCTAAGGAAACCTGGAGTCAGCGCCTAGCAGCTCAATTTGGTCGGGAGCCTAATCAGGCTATCAATCAACTATTCAAAGAAAAGAAATTAGAAAAATAGGACGGAGTTTGTCTCTGTCCTAAAGAATGAAAGAGGAAAAACATGGCCTTACCAACTATTGCCATTGTCGGCCGTCCCAATGTCGGCAAGTCAACACTCTTCAATCGGATTGCCGGTGAGCGGATTTCCATTGTGGAAGATGTCGAAGGGGTGACCCGCGACCGAATTTATGCGACAGCAGACTGGCTTAACCGCAAGTTTAGTATTATTGATACGGGCGGAATCGACGATGTTGACGCACCTTTTATGGAGCAAATCAAACACCAGGCTGAGATTGCCATGGACGAAGCAGATGTCATTGTTTTTGTCGTGTCTGGCAAGGAAGGTATTACAGATGCGGACGAGTATGTAGCTCGAATGCTTTACAAGACTCATAAGCCGATTATTTTAGCGGTCAATAAGGTTGATAATCCTGAAATGCGCAATGAGATTTTTGATTTCTATGCGCTGGGCTTGGGTGATCCATTCCCGGTTTCTTCAGTTCATGGGATTGGTACTGGGGACGTTCTCGATGCTATCGTTGAAAATCTACCAAATGAAGAAGTAGCCGAAAATCCTGATATGATCAAATTCAGCTTGATTGGCCGTCCTAATGTCGGTAAGTCTAGCTTGATCAATGCTATCTTGGGTGAGGAGCGTGTTATTGCCAGTCCTGTTGCCGGTACGACGCGTGACGCTATTGATACGGTCTTTACAGACAGTGAAGGTCAAGAATTTACCATGATAGATACGGCTGGTATGCGCAAGTCAGGCAAGGTCTATGAAAATACAGAGAAATACTCGGTCATGCGGGCCATGCGGGCGATCGATCGCTCAGATGTCGTTTTGATGGTGCTCAATGCCGAAGAAGGAATTCGTGAGTACGACAAGCGAATCGCTGGCTTTGCACATGAAGCAGGTAAAGGAATGATCATCGTTGTCAATAAGTGGGATACGCTAGAAAAAGACAACCATACTATGAAAAACTGGGAAGAAGATATTCGTGAGCAGTTCCAGTACTTGTCTTATGCCCCGATTATCTTTGTCTCTGCCTTGACCAAGCAGCGTCTCCATAAGCTGCCGGATATGATTAAGCAAATCAGTCAGAGTCAGAATACCCGTATTCCGTCAGCGGTGCTCAATGATGTTATCATGGATGCTATTGCGATTAATCCGACGCCGACTGACAAGGGCAAACGTCTCAAAATTTTCTATGCGACTCAGGTGGCGACTAAACCGCCAACCTTTGTCATCTTTGTCAACGAAGAAGAGCTCATGCACTTTTCTTACCTGCGTTTCCTGGAAAATCAAATCCGCAAGGCCTTTGTCTTTGAAGGAACCCCGATTCACTTGATTGCACGAAAACGGAAATAATGTGAAGCTGATGAAAGACAGCATGTTTTAGTACGAGATCTTGAGTGATTATACCACCAAGACAGAAAAGTAACAGTTAGGTAAGAATAGTACCTATCTACAGAAAAAGAAGCAAGCAAACCAGCTTGCTTTTTTCTTTATCTGCATTCTATGGTATAATGAAGAGATAAATGTAAGGTGGTAATTATGGCGAAATTGATTCCGGGGAAAATTCGGATGGAAGGAATGACTTTTTACGAAAAGGGTCAAATTAAAATTGTTGAAGTCAACAATCGTATTATTTATAGTAGGGTTGCAGACTATAATTTACGATACAGTCTGGCAGATGAAGCTGTTTTTTGTTCGTGCGAATTTTTTCAAGAAAAGCATTATTGTGCCCATCTGGCTGGACTAGAGTATTTCTTGAAAAATGATACAGAAGGAAAAGAAGTATTAGCAAGGCTAGAGCTGGAAGAAACAAGCCAAAAAGAAACGCAGGGTCGTGTGTCATTTGGCAGTCTTTTCTTAGATCGTATTTTGCCAATAGAGGAGGAAGAGCCCAAGTATCGACTCATTGCTCTTGGGCAAGAAGATACTTATACAGGTGATTTTTTATGGACTTTGAGACTTCGACGTATACCAGATGAGCGTTCTTATGTTGTAAGAGATATTCGTGCCTTTTTACAGACAATTCAAAAAGAAGGGTATTACCAGATCGGAAAAAGCTATTATGAACCTCTCTATTTTGATGCTTTTGACGCAGCCAGTCAAGAGTTCATTGTTTTTTTACGAGGTCTCATGGTAGATGGAGAAGATTCTTCCTTGATTTTCAAAAATGCTGCCCGCCATCTTTTCTTTCCAGCGGCGCTCTTTGAAGAGGGCGTGTCCCGCTTGATGGAATTGGAAAATTTTCGCTTAGAGTATAGTGTATTCGATTATTCACAAGTCTATTTTCAAGATTTACATGAAGATGCAGGGATTTTTTCTTTTGAAATAAAAGAACACGAGGGCTATATAGAATTAGAAATTGTAGAACAGCACTATAAACTCCTTTATAATGGTGAATTTCTATTTTACGGTGATACTTTTTTTCAACTGAATTACCAGCAACAGCGCATTCTTTTGGCCTTACGAGAATTACCAGTAGACTCTGATCGAAAAAAACGTTTGCAGTTTGATAGTGCAGACCAGGGAAAGCTTGCAGCCAGTTTGATCGAGTTCAAAAAAATGGGACGACTATCAGCTCCCAAAGAGTTCGTGATTCATGATTTTCATCCCACTTTTTCCTTTGATTTATTAAAAACGGGCGAATTAGAAGTGAAGCTTGTATTTGCTTATGATTCTCTACAAGTAAGCAGTAGAGTAGAGCTCGATTCTTTACCTTTTGCTAGCAATTTTAAGCGTGAACAACAAGTTTTTCAAACGCTGTTACAAGCGGGCTTTGAAGCAGATTTTGAAAGCCATCGTTCTGCTTTATTGCCTCAAGAAATCTATGCCTTTTTTACTCATACTTTGGATCGTTTTCGTGCTTTGGGAAATGTGAAGATAAGCGCTGCTTTAGAGTCACTTTATCAGGTAGAAAAACCTAAAATGGCTATTGAGACAAAAGGAAGTCTCTTAGAGATTGGTTTTGACTTTGCCAATATTGATCAGACAGAAGTCGATGATGCTTTATTAGCTCTTTTTGAAGCTCAGGACTACTTTATCAGTCAGACAGGCAAAGTTTTGATTTTTGATGAAGAAACCAAAAAAGTCAGTCAAACTTTACAAAAATTAAGAGCCAAGAAGGTACGAGAAGGTCATGTGGCTACCCATCGTTTGGCAGCATTTCAGCTAGCAGAAGTGTTAGACAAACAAGAAAATGTAAGGTTCTCTGAAGAATTTAAAAAATTAGCTTATGATTTAAGACATCCTGAGGAGTTTACACTTGGCACTTTAAATATCGAGGCGGAACTGAGAGATTACCAAGAAGTAGGGATTAAATGGCTTGCCATGTTAGATCATTATGGTTTTGGTGGGATTCTAGCAGACGATATGGGACTTGGAAAAACCTTACAGGCCATATCTTTCTTGTCCACAAAATTGACTGATAACAAGAATGTCTTGATTTTGGCCCCATCAAGCTTGGTCTATAACTGGCAGGAGGAGTTTGCTAAATTTACACCAGACCTAGATGTAGCAGTGGTATATGGTTCAAAATCTACTAGAGATAGTCTGATTGCAGAACAGCACCAAGTGATGATTACTAGCTACACTGCTTTCCGACAAGATGTGGAAGAATACGAGCGCTTGTCTTTTGACTATCTAATTTTAGATGAAGCGCAGGTGATGAAGAATGATCGAACGAAAATTGCGCAGCACTTGCGAAAATTTGATGTAAAGAATACTTTTGCCTTATCTGGGACACCAATTGAAAACCATTTAGGTGAGTTGTGGTCTATTTTTCAAATCGTATTGCCTGGATTGTTACCAAGTAAAAAAGAATTTCTTAAAATGCCTACAGATTTAGTGTCGCGTTATATTCAGCCTTTTATTATGCGCCGTAAAAAAGAAGATGTTTTACAGGAATTGCCTGAGCTGACAGAAGTTGTCTATCGCAATGATTTGGTAGATAGCCAGAAAGCTATTTATCTAGCTCAGCTGCAACAGATGCAGGAGCGAGTGCTCCACGCTACAGATGAAGAACTGAATCGCAATAAAATTGAGATTTTGTCTGGTCTCATGCGTTTGCGCCAAATCTGTGACACGCCGGCTCTCTTTTTGGAAAGTTATCAGGGGGATAGTGGCAAGCTAGATAGTTTGCGTGAGTTACTGGAACAGATTCATTCTAGCAATCATCGAGTTCTGATTTTTTCTCAGTTTAGAGGAATGTTAGACTTGATTGAGCAAGAATTACACCATCTGGGAATGGGGGCATTCAAAATAACTGGTTCGACTCCTGCTAAGGAGCGCCAGGAAATGACAATGGCTTTTAATGGAGGAGAAAAAGATGCTTTTTTGATCTCATTAAAAGCTGGAGGAGTCGGTTTGAATTTAACTGGTGCGGATACAGTGATTTTAGTAGACCTTTGGTGGAATCCAGCTGTAGAAGCACAAGCGATTGGTCGCGCTCATCGTATAGGACAAGAGCGGAAGGTTGAAGTTTATCGTATGATTACTCGTGGGACCATCGAAGAAAAAATTCAAGATCTTCAAGACAATAAAAAGAATTTGATTTCGACCATTTTAGACGGAACAGAGTCTCGCTCGAGTCTATCTATGGCAGAAATTCGTGAAATCTTAGGAATTTCAGCAGAATAGTTTTCAAATTGGTCAGAATAGTTTATAATGAAGTGTTGAAAGGAAAAAAGCATGACAAATACGAAATTTCCTCTAGTTTCTGATAATGAGGTGATTTTATCAGAAGTGCCTTACATGAATCTTTATGATGAAGCTGATTTTATCAGTAATATCAAAGGCGATTACCAAGATAAAAACTATTCTGAAGAACGGACTCCAAGTGCAGCAACAATGCCACATGGCGATTTTTCACAAGCAGAAAAACGCAAGCAAGCACTTGCAAGCAAGCTTAGCCGATCATTTGGTTCTGAAAGCCCAGAAAAGAGTTATGCCGAGTTAGCGCGTGAAGAAGCACGGGCTGATTTAAAGAAAAAACGGTCGGCATCTTATTTGACTAGTGATGTGGTACCTAAAAAACACCGGAGTACACTAGGACTTTCACCACGGAAATCAACGACTACTAAAGTACAACCAACGGCTTTCTTCCAAAAAGAAAACCCAGGTGAATTTGCTAAATATGCTCAACATTTAAAACAAGATGATTATATCGTAGTAGATTTGCCGGCTAACGATGTAGTGTCAGAAGAAGCGCCTGTAGTTGAAAAGAAAAATAATTATGACTTTTTGAAGACAAGCCAAGTTTATAACAATCAAGAGATACAAGAGAAAAAAGAACATACAGTTGCAACAGAATTAAACTTGACGCACTTTGATCAAGTCTGATATATCAAAAGATTTGTGGAGCTTGATATGACCATCTCATGTCAAGTTTCGTTTTGCGCTTAATAATTTGAATGATGAAGAAATTGAAGAGGGCTTTTGCAACCTCAATATGAAAGGAATGGATGAACCACATGACCAAAATCTATCATTTTATCGGGATTAAAGGCTCAGGAATGAGTGCCTTAGCATTGATGTTGCACCAGATGGGACACAAAGTCCAAGGAAGCGACGTGGATAAATATTATTTTACTCAGCGAGGACTTGAACAAGCGGGGATTGAGATCTTACCTTTTGACGAGAAAAATATCAAATCTGAGTATGAAATCATCGCAGGCAATGCTTTCCGTCCAGATAATAATGTAGAAATCGCCTATGCGAATGAACATGGGATTAGCTATAAACGTTACCATGAGTTTTTAGGAAGCTTCATGCGTGATTTTGTGAGCTTTGGTGTGGCAGGCGCTCATGGAAAAACTTCCACAACAGGTATTCTATCTCATGTTCTCTCAAATATCACAGATACTAGCTATTTGATTGGAGATGGGACTGGTCGTGGCTCAGCTGGTGCTAAGTATTTTGTTTTTGAATCAGACGAATATGAGCGCCATTTTATGCCTTATCATCCTGAGTATTCTATTATTACCAATATTGACTTTGACCATCCGGATTATTTCACTAGTCTGGAAGATGTCTTTAATGCCTTTAATGATTATGCGAAGCAAATTACAAAAGGACTTTTCATTTATGGCGAAGATGAGCAGCTACGCCGCATTACTTCTGATGCACCGATTTACTATTACGGTTTTTCAAAGGAAAATGATTTTATCGCTCACGACTTACTACGCTCAACAACGGGATCTACATTCAAGGTTTCCTATCGAGGGGAAGAACTAGGCGAATTTCACATTCCGACTTTTGGACGCCATAATATCATGAATGCTACAGCGGTTATTGGCTTGCTGTATGTATCAGGATTTGACTTGAATTTGGTAAAAGAACATCTGAAAACTTTTGCCGGAGTGAAACGTCGTTTCACAGAGAAAGTTGTTAATGGAACGGTGATTATTGATGATTTTGCTCATCATCCAACTGAAATTATAGCAACATTGGATGCTGCGCGCCAAAAATATCCAAGTAAAGAAATTGTTGCAATTTTTCAACCGCATACCTTCACACGAACAATTGCTCTCTTAGATGAATTTGCCGATGCCTTGAACCAAGCAGATGCAGTTTATCTGGCACAAATTTATGGTTCTGCTCGAGAAGTAGATCATGGAGATGTTAAGGTAGAAGACTTGGCAGAGAAAATCGTTAAACGAGTACAAGTGATTAGCGTAGACAATGTATCTCCGCTGTTAGACCATGATAATGCTGTCTATGTTTTTATGGGAGCAGGAGATATCCAAACATACGAATACTCGTTTGAACGCTTGCTATCTAACTTAACTAGCAATGTGCAATAATAAGGAGTTGAAATGGAATCACCTATATGTATTAGACAGGCGCAATTAGCTGACGTAGAAGAGCTTGCTTATATTGAAGGTTTAAATTTTTCAAAAGAAGCATTTCAACCCGAAACGTTAAAAGAGTTGATGGTTGATACTTTTTTGATAGCAGATTTGAATGGAGAAATCGCTGGTTACATTATTGGATCAGCGGTTTCTTCGCATTCTCTCTTAAAAGGGGATTTGATGGATGTTGTGAAGAATCCCCTACAATCAGATTTTCTGAGACTGCAGAGATTGTCCGTTCATCCCAACTTTCAAAAGCAGGGGATCGGAACCTTACTGATAGCATCCTTAAAAGAAATGGTTGCTTTAAAAGAACATGAAGGCATTCTTCTTTCTTGCACTGAGTCTTTGCTCTCCTACTATGAAATGAATGGTTTTGTAGATATAGGCTTGCTTGAGATACTTCATTCACAAGAGCCTTATTTTGAAATGATTTGGGAAAATCCCTATTGTAAGGAGTGAGTCATGGAAATTCGTACAGCAAATTTATCTGATTTATCAGCAATCTATGCAATCGAACTAGAAAATTTTAGTTCAGAAGAGGCTATTGCACACGAAATATTAGCTAGGCATATAGAGCTATTCCCAACTACCTTCTTGGTAGCCGAACAAGATGGTCAAATATTAGGTTTTTTAGAAGGCCCAGTTAGACCAGAACGTCATTTACAAGATAGTTCTTTTACACTTTCCGTTGAAGATTATAGCTCTCAATCTGGTGGTTATATTTCGATTACTAGTCTATCTGTATCCAAAGAAGCACAGAAAAAGGGAGTGGGTAAACAGTTGCTAGAAGCAATGAAAAAAATAGCCATAAAAGATAGACGTGCTGGCATTAATCTAACTTGTCATGACTATCTGATTCCTTATTATGAAAAGCATGGTTTTATCAATGAAGGCCTCTCCCAATCGACCTATGCGGACGAAATCTGGTATGATATGGTTTGGGAGCCTTATTTAGAATCTACAAAAATTTAGTATATTATGAAAGAACCCCTCATCTTATTGCATTTATCAAAGTTTTAAGATATAATGTTATGGATTATGAAGAAGGAGGTCAATTTTTTGACTGAAAATTCACAAGATAATGATAAGCAATTAAGCTTTAAAGAACAGATTTTAAGGGATTTAGCAAATGCGAGGAAAGAACAACAGTCTCCTTCGCATTTGGATGGTTTTCCTCCATCAGAAGAAAGAAATATAACAGAAACAAATAAAGATTTTTCCTTTTCTGATAACTTGCAAAAAGACCAGTTTTCAAGAGAAACGATGCCAGGGAACGAACCACCAGTAGTTCCTGCTAGCAAAGAAATAAAAGTCAACAGCCAAACTACTACAGAGTCTACTCAATTCAAGCCAGATAATTTAACAAGAGTTCCTGTTGAGATTTCTTATCAAAGTAAAAAAGAACCGACAAATGAGGAAGAAACCTTGGCTCGAACGGCTACCTATCGTAGAACAGATGTTGACAAGGGCGAATCCTTATCCAGATCAGCAAAAGACCAACAAACCGACAAGAAAAAACGTCAAAACAGCGTCGCAAAAAGAATTGTTTGGACGATTGTTGGGATATTATTCATCAGTTTGGCTGTGACAGGTGTCTTTGTTTATACTTATATTGATTCTGCCTTGAAACCTGTTGATGCAAAGTCAACAGAGTATGTGACAGTAGAGATTCCTTCGGGATCAAGTGCTAAGGAAATTGGTAGTATTTTAGAAAAACAGGGACTGATTAAGAGCAGTCAAGTTTTTAATTATTATACAAAGTTTAAGAGCTATGCTAATTTCCAATCTGGCTACTATAATCTTCAAAAGAGTATGAGTCTTGATAGCATTGCAAAGGAATTACAAAAAGGAGGAACAGATACTCCTCAGCCACCAAGTTTAGGTAAGTTAACGATTCCTGAAGGTTACACTTTGGATCAAATTGCTCAAGCGGTAGAAAAGAGCAGTAATAAAAAAGTATCTATCAGTGCTCAAGACTTCCTAGCAAAAGCTCAAGATGAAGCTTTTATAACAAAAATGGTGGCAAAATATCCTAAACTTCTGAGTGGCCTGCCAACAAAGGATAAGGGAGTCAAATATCGCTTAGAAGGTTATCTCTTCCCAGCGACTTATCACTATACAGCAGATACCACGGTTGAAAGTTTAATTGAGCAGATGTTGGCAGCTATGGATAGTAACCTTAGCAAGTATTACGATACTTTGTCTAGTAAGAATCTAACAGTTAATGATGTCTTAAGTGTTGCTTCTTTGGTTGAAAAAGAAGGTTCCACGGATGAAGATCGCAAAAATATTGCTAGTGTCTTTTATAATCGATTAAATCAAGGCATGCCCTTGCAGAGTAATATCGCTATTTTGTATGCGCAAGGTAAACTTGGCCAAAAGACTACTTTAGCAGAGGACGCAGCTATTGATACAAATATTGATTCTGCATTTAATGTTTATAAAAACCCTGGCCTAATGCCTGGTCCAGTAGATAGTCCAAGCTTATCAGCTATCGAAGCCACTATCAATCCAAATAAAACAGATTATTTATATTTTGTGGCGAATACCGAAACAGGTACAGTCTATTATGCAACAACCTATGAAGAACATGCTAAAAATGTTGAGGAACATGTCAATAGTAAATTGACAAAGGAAAGTAGTTCGAATTAACAATTGGGAGTGGGTTAGAACACTAAAGTTTCGTTCGCCGTGCCCACCCTCAATTTTATTTTAAAGATTTTATAGAAAAGAAATGAGAGAAAAATGGCAGAAAAAACATATCCAATGACCCTTGCAGAAAAGGAAAAATTAGAAAAAGAATTAGAAGAATTAAAATTGGTTCGTCGCCCAGAAGTTGTCGAACGAATTAAAATTGCTCGTTCGTATGGGGACTTATCTGAAAATAGTGAATATGAGGCAGCGAAAGATGAGCAAGCCT
This sequence comes from Streptococcus sp. oral taxon 056 str. F0418, assembly GCF_000220065.1. Lineage (GTDB taxonomy): Bacteria > Bacillota > Bacilli > Lactobacillales > Streptococcaceae > Streptococcus. The sequence goes on from NZ_AFQU01000001.1 coordinate 1,679,515, forward strand.
TTGTTGAAGGTCAGATTTCTAGCTTAGAGACCAAAATTCGTTATGCTGAAATTGTAGATAGTGACGCAGTTGCTAAAGACGAAGTAGCGATTGGAAAGACAGTTACTATTCAAGAAATCGGTCAAACTGAAAAAGAGGTCTATATTATTGTTGGCTCAGCAGGTGCAGATGCGTTCGCGGGTAAAGTTTCAAATGAAAGCCCTATTGGTCAAGCATTGATTGGTAAGAAAAAAGGTGATGTAGCGACAGTAGAAACGCCAGTTGGTAGCTATGATGTCAAGATTCTTAAAGTCGAAAAGACTAAATAACTTTTAAAAACGAGCTTGAGCTCGTTTCAGATTTAAGATAAAGTCCTTAGAATACAAGATTTCAAGGGCTTTTCTTGATGTGAAATCATATAATAGAATCAAGAAGAGTTGTGAGGTGGTCCTTATGTTTCACAAAGAAAAACTTGATTATAATCCGCCACTCGTCGACAACAAGTAGATTCGAAGATTGATAATGCTTTTATAGCATTCACTCTATGCTCCAAACCATTAAAGAAATTGAAGCAAACGTAGTCTATCGTTGGTTTCTTGTTCTGATCTTGAATGATAAGGCCTCTCATTTTACCACATATGGAAAGAAGATCTTGAATATTGTGAAGAGATTCGGTATCAAAGAGGGATGAAGGAACTCTATAAGAAACTCAAAGAAACAATTAAACTCTTCTTTGGGACTGCTAAGGAGCACCATAACTTGAGATATAGCAGAGAGAAAGAAAAATTTTGGCTTACTTTGGTGTATTTAAATATTAAAAAATTAGTGAAATGGATAGCGAATATCCCTTTTTATTTTCTCTAAATCAGATTTTGGGATAGAGTATTATATAGTGAAGAAAATATTTTCGAAAAGAAAAAAATACAAACCTCCATGACGTTTGTATTCAATCTGAACAACGCAAATATTTTATTTGCGTTGTTTTTATAATTTCTCATTTACAAATTCAACAAAGTCATGCCACCAGACTTTCAAGAAGAATCCCATAGAAACCTCTTTTTCGCTCTGCATGACGACGCTTGGTTCTTTTTCCAAGTAGCCCTTACCAATGAGGTCGGTATCTTTGTAGCTTAAAGTTCCGATAGGAGTACGGGCTGCAAGGGGAGCTTTGTAATTGCTTTTGTATGTTTTGAAAGTTACTTTAGGTTCCAAATCACTTCCAATTCGTTGGATGATCTTTAAATCTTTTGTAGCGATAGCGTTGATTTTGTCTTCATTTCCATTAATAACTGCAATAGAACTATTCTCATAAGGTTTTCCTTGTTCGGCTAAAGTAGTCACTACGAAGTTATTAGCAATGTAATCCATAATGTTAGCTGCAGCTGAAAAACGTGCCTTAATATCCTCTGCTGCATTTTCTACATTTAAAACGATTGTGATAAGGCGCATCTCTCCTTCTTTAGCAGAAGCAATGAATGAGATGCCACCTTGATCAGAAGCACCAGTCTTGAGCCCGTTGACCCCTTTGCGATAAGAAGGCATGTCTTTTAACATGTAGTTAGAAGTTTGGACCTCAAGACCATCAAAAATAAAGCTTGTTTTTTCAGTGATGTTCAAAACTTGTGGGAAGTCTTCTAATAGGTGATAGGAGATAATAGCTAGAGCATAAGCACTTAATTGGTTTTCATCATCTTTTTTAGAGCCGGGATAGATATGGTCTCCTAGGTAAGAGTTATTTAAACCAGTAGAGTTGACGATTTTAGCATTTGTGATTCCCCATTCTTTTAGTTTGTTTTTCATCATATCGACAAACTTTTTTTCGCTTCCGGCGATTTTTTCAGCCAGAGAAATAGTCGCGCTATTGGCATTTGCGATGAGAGAAGCTTCTAATAGCTCTTCTACAGTGTAACGTCCCTTATCTAAAGGGAGATTGCTGATATCGTAATTTGTTGTCAGATTTAAGGAATAATCTGAAATGTCAACAGGGCTATCCATAGTGATTTTTTCCGCTTGTATGGCATCATATACTAAATAGGCGGTTAGTAGTTTACTGAGACTACCAACGGGAACTGGAGTATCGGCCTCTTTTTCGTAAAGAATCTTTCCTGTGTTGCTATCAAATGCAATAGCATTTTTCGCGGCAGCATCAAAACCATCAGCTAACGCAACGGAACTATAATAAAAGCAAATAAAAACAGCAATGAATAAAGTAAAAAATTTCTTCATATCTTTTCCTTTGATTGGAGTTGCTTCTATTGTACCATAAAATGAAGTGAGCATCTAATGGAAGACTAATAGATTGAATAAATATACCATATAAATATACATAACAATTCTAATGATTCTCTTTTTTATATTTTAAAGACCTATATTTTAGATATTTTATTCAAAAAAGTAGACAAAATTTAAAAATAATTTCAAAAAATACTTGTTTTTATAAAAAAATAGAGTATAATAATACAAACAACAATTAAAGGAGATAGGCCAATGAAAAAAATAGCAGTTATGGGGATTGCTTTTGCTTCTATTTTTGCTTTAGCAGCTTGTGGGAACTCCACTAAATCAGGAGCAGCAACAAGTTATTCTTATGTTTATCAGACAGATCCAAATACGTTAGATTATACAAATTCAAATCGAGCTTCTACGTCTGATGTCATTGCAAATCTGGTCGATGGACTTTTGGAAAATGATAAATACGGAAATCTTGTGCCATCATTGGCTAAAGATTGGACGGTATCAAAAGACGGCTTGACTTATACTTATAAGCTTCGTAAAGATGCGAAGTGGTATACTTCAGATGGTGAAGAATATGCTGGAGTGACAGCCAAAGACTTTGTGACAGGATTGAAGCATGCTGCAGATAGCAAATCGGATGCTCTTCCTATTGTTCAAAACTCTATCAAAGGATTAGATGCCTATGTGAAAGGTGAAAATAAAGACTTCTCAACTGTTGGAGTGAAAGCAGTTGATGATTATACGGTGCAATATACACTCAATCAACCGGAAAGTTTTTGGAATTCTAAAACGACAATGGGAATTCTCTTCCCTATAAATGAAGAGTTTTTAGCGTCTGCTGGTAAAGATTTTGGTGCTGTTAAACCTTCTGGAATTTTATATAATGGAGCTTACCTACTGAAGTCTTTTACTTCAAAATCATCTATTGAGTATAAGAAAAATGACAACTACTGGGATAAGGAAAATGTAAAAATCACTGACATTAAGTTAACCTACTATGATGGCTCAGATCAAGAATCTCTTGTTCGTAATTTCAGTGATGGTACTTATTCACAAGCTCGACTGTTTCCTACTAGTTCTAGCTATGCTTCAGTGAAAAAACAGTATAAAGATAATATTGTCTACTCACCACAAGATGCAACTACTTTCTTCTATGCCTTCAACTATAACCGTAAAGCGTATAATTTCACTGCCAAAACAACAGATGTGCAGAAAAATTCTGCAACTGCAGCTATGCTAAACAAGGATTTCCGTCAAGCTATTAACTTTGCATTTAATCGTAAAGCTTATGGTGCACAACAAAATGGTGAAGATGGAGCAACTAAGATTCTTAGAAATAGCTTAGTTCCGCCGACATTTGTCCAAATTGGTGAAAAGAGTTTTGGTTCAGTTGTTGAAGGAAATCTTGCTAGTTATGGTGATGAATGGAAGGATGTCAAACTTGATGATGCACAAGATGGTCTTTATAATGCAGATAAAGCAAAAGCAGAATTTGCAAAAGCAAAGGAAGCTCTTCAAGCACAAGGAGTAGAATTCCCTATTCATTTAGACTTACCAGTTAGCCAAACGAATAATGTCTTAGTTCAACAAGCTAATTCCTTCAAACAGTCCGTCGAAGAGACTCTTGGAAAAGAAAATGTTTTGATTGATGTGCAGCAAATGTCTGAAGAAAACAAAGACAACGTTACATATTTTGCTGAAACAGCTGCCCAAAAAGACTATGATATTAACTTGGCAGGATGGGGTCCTGACTACCAAGATCCGTCGACTTATCTAAATATTTTCGACCCAGAAAAGGGAGATATGCTGCAGAACATTGGTTTGGAACCTGGGCAAAATGCTGACATAACAGAAAAACTAGGCCTTAACGAATTCAAGAAGTTGAATGAAGCTGCGGATGCTGAAAAACAGGATACAGCAAGCCGTTATACAAAATACGCTGCAGCCCAAGCTTGGTTAACAGATAGTTCAGTGATTATCCCGGTTATGTCTAATGGCGGAAATCCGACGATTCGTAAGACAACTCCATTTACGAAAGCATACTCACTCGTTGGTATAAAAGGAGATACCTATGTCTTCAAATACATGGAGCTTCAAAATGATATCGTTACAGCGAAAGATTATGAAGCTGCAGAGAAAAAATGGTCAAAAGAAAAAGAAAAATCAAATGCAGAAGCTCAAAAAGATTTGGCAAAGCATACTAAATAACAAAAAAATCTCCATGCTAATTAAGTATGGAGATTTTTATGTTATGTTTTCTAACACAAAAATTAAAAAATAAGCTTTTTTGACTCGAAATGATTTTATTTTTATTAAAAATAAAGTATAATAGAAAAAACAACATAAAAATGTAGTGAAGTTCAAGAGAAAATCTTCCAAGGATTCTTGACTACCTCAGTTTTGAAAGGATATTTTATGAAAAAGACAAAAAAATAGCAATTGCTAGCCTTGTTTTTTTACAGCGGTCTTAGCAGCTTGTAGTTCATCTGTATCAAGCTCGCAAACCTATTCTTATGTATATAGTGGAGATCCAGATTCTTTAGATTATGTCATTGCGAATCGAGAAACAACATCGAGTGTAACTGGCAACTTAGTTGACGGTTTGCTGGAAAATGATAAATATGGGAATCTTGTTCCGTCATTAGCGGAAAAATGGACAGTATCGAAAGATGGCTTGACTTATACCTATACGCTACGTAAAGGAGCTAAATGGTATACCTCTGACGGTGAAGAATATGCAGATGTAAAGGCTCAAGATTTTGTTACGGGATTAAAACACGCTGCAGATGGAAAGTCAGAAGCACTTTACCTTGTCCAAAATTCAATCAAAGGTTTGGATGCGTATATTAAGGGTGAAAGCAAGGATTTTTCGACGGTTGGAGTTAAAGCGCTAGATGACCATACTGTTCAGTATACTTTAAATCAGCCGGAAAGTTATTGGAATTCTAAAACTACTAGTGGTATCTTATTTCCTGTGAATGCGGACTTTCTTGCATCGCAGGGAAGCGGATTTGGTGCTGCTAAGCCATCAAGTATCTTGTACAACGGCCCTTATCTACTGAAGTCTTTAACAGCAAAATCTTCTATAGAATACAAGAAAAATACGAATTATTGGGACAAAGATAATGTTCTGATCGAAAATGTGAAATTATCTTATTATGACGGTTCGGACCAAGAATCTCTGGTTCGCAATTTCACAGATGGAGCTTATACCTTGGCGCGTGTTTTCCCGAATAGTTCGAATTACGCGTCAGTTAAAAAGAAGTATGCTGACAATATTACTTATTCGCAACAAGGAGGCACTTCTTTCTTCTATGTCTTCAACGTAAATCGTCAAGCTTATCATCATACTGCAAAGATAGACGATAAGCAAAAAGCAGATACCAAAGCTGCTATCTTAAACAAAGATTTTCGTCAAGCGGTTGGGTTTGCATTTGACCGAAAAGCATATGCTGCTCAGACAAATGGAGAAGACGGAGCAACCATGGTGCTGCGAAACCTAGCTGTTCCTCCAACGTTTGTACAAATTAAAGATAAAAATTTTGGTGAAGTTGTCCAAGAAAAATTAACCACTCTAGGTCAAGAATGGTCTTCTGTGAAATTGGACGATGCCCAAGACGGACTCTATAATGTAGAAAAAGCAAAAGCGGAATTTGCAAAAGCAAAAGCAACTTTAGAAGCGCAAGGTGTGAATTTCCCTATTCATTTGGATATGCCGGTAAGTCAAGCGGATAAAGCAGGAATTCAGCAGGCTAGCTCTTTCAAGCAGTCAGTCGAATCGGCTCTAGGAAAAGAGAATGTGATTGTAGATCTTCAACAAATGTCTGCGGATGATTTTAATAATACAGGCTATCTGGCAAACACTGCCGCACAAAAAGATTATGACTTATCAACCAGCGGATGGACACCAGACTATCAAGATCCTTCTACTTATTTAGATGTATTTGATCCGACAAAGGGTGGACTTCTAACAAGTATTGGACTTGAAGCTGGGCAAAATCAAGATATAGTATCAGCGTTAGGATTAAACGAATACAAAGATTTGAATGATGCAGCAAATAAAGAAATCTCAGATGTGAATGCGCGGTATGAGAAGTATGCAGTATCACAGGCTTGGTTGACAGACAGCGGTTTGACGATACCAAGCATTTCAAATGGTGCGAATCCTTTGATTCAAAGATCGGTTCCGTTTACTCGTGCCTATTCTTGGATTGGAACAAAAGGAACTGTCACTAATTATAAATATTTGAAATTGCAGAAAGATGTCCTGACAACAAAAGAGTACACCAAAGCTTTTGAAGATTGGACGAAAGAAAAGAAAGAATCTAACGAAAAAGCGCAAAGTGATTTGGTAAACCATGTGGAATAAATGATAAATAAAAATAAAGAGAGTGGGATAGAAATCGGTAATTCGTTAGAATTCGATTTCTATCCCACCTCCGCACAGTTGAGTAGGGCTGTAAAAGCTGATGAAATCAGCGTAGTAGAGCCCACTCAACCACTGCGTCTTGCTCGATAATCCAAAGACAATTGAGAGGCTAAGACTTTTGTCCCTGCTTCTTTTTGTTTTAAAAAGTTGGAGTCGATGTGGACAAATGTTATAACTAGTTATAAAAAATAATTATAACAAGATGTTGAATTTTTTAATAAAAAAGTTTTCATTCTATTTGATAAGTGTTATAATCGTACGTGAAACTAACTTTAATAGGAGAAAAATATGAAAAAACGCAATGTTTTAGCCATGGCAGGTATTTCTTTGCTTGCAGTTGGTGTATTGGCTGCTTGCTCTGGTTCAAAGTCTGGTTCTTCAAAAGCAAGTGTTAATTTCACTTATGTTTATCAAACAGATCCAGAAACTTTAGATTATACTTTATCTGCAAAAACATCTACACATGATATCACGTCAAATGTTATTGATGGTTTGTTTGAAAATGACCAATATGGTAATCTTGTACCGTCAATAGCTAAAGATTGGACAGTATCTAAGGATGGTCTGACTTATACCTATAAATTACGAAAAGATGTAAAATGGTATACATCTGAAGGTGAGGAGTATGCAGATGTTAAAGCGCAAGACTTTGTAACAGGTTTGAAGCATGCAGTAGATAAGAAATCAGAAGCCCGTTACATGGTAGAAAATTCTGTGAAAGGATTGGCAGCTTATATCAAGGGGGAAACAAAGGATTTCTCTACAGTAGGTATCAAAGCAGTTGATGACTATACATTGCAATTTACTTTGGAACGCCCAGAGAGCTTCTGGAACTCTAAATTAACTATGGGAATCTTGTTCCCTGTTAATGAAGAGTTTTTGAACTCTAAAGGAGATAAGTTTGGTCAAGCAACAGATCCAACAAGCCTCCTTTATAATGGTCCGTTCTTGCTTAAAGGTTTGACTTCTAAGTCTTCTATTGAATATGCAAAAAATACAAACTATTGGGATAAAGATAATGTTCATGTAGATAATGTTAAATTAGCTTTCTTTGATGGACAAGACCAAGAATCTTTGATTCGTGGATTTAAAGATGGTTCTTATAGTAAAGCACGTGTTTATCCACGTAGCTCTAACTATGCTTCAGTAGAGAAAGATTATAAAGACAATATTATCTTTTCACCTCAAGGTTCATCATCTTTCGTAGTATTCACAAATATTGATCGTCAAAGTTATAACCATACTTCAAAAACGACAGATGCACAAAAATCATCTACTAAGAAAGCAATTTTGAACAAAGACTTCCGTCAAGCGTTGAACTTTGCTTATGACCGTAAAGCATATTCTGATCAAGTAAATGGTGAAGAAGGAGCGCTTAAATCTGTTCGTAACCTTTACATACCACCAACATTTGTTCAAGTTGGCGATAAGACTTTTGGTGATGTTGTAAAAGAAGATGTTGTGAAATATGGCGATGAGTGGAAAGATGTTGATTTTTCAGATGCTACGAACGGACTTTACAATCCAGAGAAAGCCAAAGCAGAATTTGCCAAAGCTAAAGCTGCTCTTCAAGCTGAAGGGGTTGAATTCCCTATTCATCTAGATATTCCAGCTATCCAAACAAATACTCTCGGAGTCAAACGTGTTCAATCAATGAAACAGACTATTGAGAAAAGTTTGGGAACAGATAATGTTGTAGTTGATATTCAGATGTTGTCTCAAGAAGATGTTCAAAACATCACTTACTACGCTCCAAATGCAGCTGCTTTAGATTGGGATATTACAGACCAACTTGGTTGGACACCAGATTTCCAAGATCCGTCATCATACCTAGAAATTTTGCACCCAGAAACAGGTGATAATACTAAATCTTTCCTTGGATTTGAAGCCGGTAGTGGAAACCAGGCTGCAAAACAAATCGGCATGGATGAATTTGGAAAATTGTTGGATGAAGCTGCTGCCGAAAAGACAGATGTAAATAAACGTTATGAAAAATACGCAGCTGCTCAAGCATGGTTAACAGATAGTTCAATCTTACTTCCAAGTAGTTCTAATGGTGGTGGCGCTGGTGTGACAAAAGTCGTACCATTCACAGCTCCATTTGGTTGGACTGGAAATAAATCGGATGGCTCTGTCCTTTATAAATACATCAAACTTCAAGACAAACCTGTGACGAAGAAAGAGTATGAAGAAGCTCAGAAGAAATGGGCTAAAGAAAAAGAAGAGTCAAATAAGAAAGCGCAAGAAGAACTTGCGAAACACGTGAAATAATTCGTGAAACAAAATGGAGCACGAGTAATTCATACGAGTTATCTATCGGCTTACTCAAGTTAAGAGAGAGTGGGACAGAAATCGGTAATTCGTTAGAATTCGATTTCGTCGTCCCACCTCCGCACAGTTGAGTAGGGCTGCAAAAGCTGATGAAATCAGCGTAGTAGAGCCCACTCAACCGCTGCGTTTTGCTCGACAATCCAAAGACAATTGAGAGGCTAGGACTTTTGTCCCAGCCTCTCTTTTTTGTATAAATGAGAGAATAAGATTTTTTATAAAAATTGATTTTTTTGACAAAAGGTGTATAATATAAACCATTCTCTTTTATTTATTGAATATTTAATCATATAAATTTCAACAACAATAGAGATTGTGAAATAGACGAATATCACAAAATATTCTGACAATTCAGGTTTACTTTTAAATTATTATGTGATATAATCTTAAACAAAACTAAAATTGAAATGGAGATAAGGATGAAGAAAAGCAAAGTTCTTGCATTGGCAGGAGTAACTCTTTTAGCTGCTGGATTTCTTGCAGCTTGTTCTAGTTCCAAGTCTAGCTCATCTAGTACAGATAAGACTCTAAATTATATCTATGAAGTTGACCCAGAAAACTTAAACTATCTGATTTCTGGTAAAGCCTCTACAACTGATTTGACAGCAAATGTGATTGATGGTCTTTTGGAAAACGATAACTATGGAAATTTAGTACCATCAATGGCAGAAGATTGGACAGTATCTCAAGATGGATTGACGTATACTTATACTCTTCGTAAAGATGCAAAATGGTATACATCTGAAGGGGAAGAATATGCTGATGTTACGGCCAAAGACTTTGTTGCAGGTTTGAAGTATGCAGCAGATCATAAGTCAGAAACGATGTATCTCGTTCAAAAATCTATTAAAGGCTTAGATGATTATGTCAATGGTAAAACGAAAGATTTCTCAACAGTAGGCGTAAAAGCAGTAGACGACCATACAGTCCAATATACTTTAAATGAACCAGAGAGTTTTTGGAATTCCAAAACAACAATGGGAATACTTTATCCTGTAAATGAAGAATTTGTTACTTCTAAAGGTGATAAATTTGCTCAGTCAACAGATCCAACAAGTCTCCTTTATAATGGACCGTTCTTGCTTAAGTCTATTACATCAAAATCTTCTATTGAGTTTGCTAAAAATACAAACTATTGGGATAAAGACAATGTTCACCTAAGTGATGTAAAATTGAGCTACTACGACGGACAAGATCAAGGTAAGCCTGCTGAGCAGTTTGCTAAAGGAGCTCTCAGTGTTGCCCGCTTGGCTCCAACAAGTGCAACATTCTCTAAAATTCAAGAAAAATTTAAAGAAAATATTGTTTACACTCCGCAAGATTCTACAAGCTATTTGGTTGGGGTAAATATTGATCGTCAGTCTTACAATCATACATCTAAGACAAGCGATGCCCAAAAATCTGCAACTAAAAAAGCGCTTATGAATAAAGACTTCCGTCAAGCTTTGTCATTCGCTTTTGATAGAACGGCCTACGCATCGCAAGTCAACGGTAAAGAAGGCGCAACAAAAATGCTTCGCAATCTTTACATCCCACCTACTTTTGTTCAGGCAAATGGTAAGAGCTTTGGTGAGCTTGTAAAAGAAAAAGTTGCAAGTTATGGTGACGAATGGAAAGATGTGAACTTTGATGATGCGCAAGATGGTCTTTATAACAAAGAAAAAGCAAAAGCAGAGTTTGCAAAAGCAAAAGCAGCACTACAAGCAGAAGGAGTTGAATTCCCAATTCACTTGGATATGCCTGTAGAACAAACAGCAACTGCAAAAGTTCAACGTGCTCAATCTTTGAAACAATCAGTTGAAAACTCACTTGGTACTGATAATGTTGTTGTTGACATTCACCAAATGAAAACAGATGATGTTTTGAATATTACTTATTATGCTGCTTCGGCTGCAGAAGAAGATTGGGACATCTCGGATAATGTAGGTTGGTCACCAGATTATCAAGACCCATCTACATACCTTGAAGTTATTAAACCGGGTGGTGAGAACACAAAGACTTTCTTAGGATTTGAAGGGAAGGAAAATGCTGCCGCAGCTCAAGTTGGATTGAATGAATATGCTAAGTTGATCGAAGAAGCTGCTGCTGAAAAAACAGACGTAAACAAACGCTATGAAAAATATGCTGCAGCTCAAGCATGGCTAACAGATAGCGCTTTGTTGATTCCAACTACAAGTAAAACTGGTCGTCCAGTTTTGACAACTGTTGAACCTTTCTCAGCACCATTTGCTTGGTCTGGTGCAAAAGGTCGTGATATGGCGAGCTACAAATATATGAAATTACAAGACAAGCCAGTTACAACTAAAGAATATCAGGCTGCACAAGAGAAATGGAATAAAGAACGTGTGGAATCAAATCAAAAAGCACAAGATGATTTAGCAAAACACGTGAAATAACCAATCATCAGAACTTTCTCTATAAAGAGGGGAAAGTTCTTTTGGGATTTTAAAGGAAACGATAAATGAAGAAATATATATTTATGCGTATCTTACGCTCCCTAGTGTCGATTTTCTTAGTAACGGCCTTGACCTATACCATTATTTATACAATGGTTCCTAGAAAATTGATTTTTAAGCAAGACCCGAATTATAATAAAATAGCTACGACTAAAGATAAAAAATAAATTATGAAAATACCATCTATGAGCGTATGGGCTATGTAGACTATTACGACACAAAAGAGTTGCAGGAAAAAGTTAGCAAAGAAGATAGTTCTGTGACAGTCGAAGGGACAGCTGAAAACAAGAAAAAATACGAAGCTTACATCAAAAAATTAGGCAACGGATGGAAATTATACCAGTTTGAAGAAAACAAGCAATTTTATGCTGTTCGTGAGGTGCCTGTACTAGAACGAGTTCTTGGGTTTTATGGCAATTTGATTCAAATTGATCATCCAGGTGTGATTAAGGATGATTCAAATCCTAACCTTAAGCGTTATATCCGTATTGAAAACGATCCAGCCATTGGTTGGTCAGTGGTTGGCTCTGGTACAAAGCATAAATACTTGCTCTACTTCAATAGTCAATTTCCTTTTATTCATCAAAACTTTATTTCATTAAACTTAGGTGAATCTTACCCAACATATGCGAATATTCCTGTTTTACAAGTTATCTCACAAGGACAAGGACAGACGAAAACTTCGGAAGTTCAATTCCCAACAGGAAAGAAAACATCATCTGTTAATATTTATTCAAGAACATATAAGTCACCAAGCAAAGCTGATTCGCGCGACGTGGCTAACTATGGAAAAGACGATCCTTATACTGCTACAGAAAGCAACTATCAATACCCTTCAATGCTTGTAAGCTCAGCTATTGTTGGTTTGATTGGTATCACTATTTCGTACCTCATTGCTATACCGCTAGGTTCTTACATGGCTCGTTTTAAGAATACATGGATTGACAGTAGTTTAACTGGCTTATTAACATTCTTACTTGCTTTGCCAACAATCGCTTTGGTGTATATCATTCGATTGGGTGGCTCATCAGTAGGTCTACCAGATTCATTTCCAATTCTAGGAGCTGGAGACTGGCGTTCTTATGTCTTACCTGCAGTTATCCTCGGTCTCTTAGGTGCTCCAAGTACAGCGATTTGGATTCGTCGCTATATGATTGACTTACAGTCGCAAGACTTTGTCCGCTTTGCGCGTGCGAAAGGTTTATCTGAAAAAGAAATTTCTAACAAGCATATTTTCAAAAATGCTATGGTTCCTTTGGTATCAGGGATTCCTGGGGCAGTCATTGGTGTTATCCAAGGGGCGACATTGACAGAAACTGTTTTTGCCTTTCCTGGTATGGGGAAAATGCTGATTGACTCAGTTAAAGCATCTAATAACTCTATGGTAGTGGGTCTGGTGTTTATCTTCACTGCTTTGTCTGTCTTTGCCTTGCTTTTAGGTGATGTTCTGATGACAATGCTTGATCCACGTATTAAATTAACAGCAAAAGGAGGTAAATAATGGCTTCTATTGATAAAAATAAGTTTCAATTTGTCAAACGCGATGATTTTGCCTCTGAAACAATTGATGCACCAGCATATTCATACTGGAAATCGGTAATTCGTCAGTTCTTTAAAAAGAAATCGACAATTATCATGTTGGCAATTTTATTGACCATTATATTAATGAGCTTCATCTATCCGATGGTATCAAACTTTGACTACAATGATGTGAGTAAAGTAAATGACTTTAGCGCACGTTATATTGCGCCGAACGGAGAGTTTTGGTTTGGTACAGATAGTAATGGTAAATCACTTTTTGATGGAGTATGGTTTGGTGCCCGAAATTCTATTTTAATTTCGGTAATTGCGACAGCGATCAACTTAGTTATTGGTATTATTGTCGGAGGAATTTGGGGAATCTCCAAGTCTGTCGATCGAGTGATGATGGAAGTATACAATGTCATTTCTAATATCCCTCAACTCTTAATTGTTATTGTTTTGACATACTCAATCGGAGCTGGTTTTTGGAATTTGATTTTTGCCATGACGATTACATCGTGGATTGGGATTGCTTACTTAATTCGTGTGCAAATTATGCGTTATCGTGATTTAGAGTACAACCTTGCCAGCCGTACACTAGGTACCTCTACATTTAAAATTGTTGTGAGAAATATCATGCCGCAATTAGTGTCCGTTATTATGACAACTAGTTCTCAAATGTTGCCGACACTTATTTCATACGAAGCCTTTCTATCCTTCTTTGGTCTAGGGCTTCCTGTCACTGTTCCAAGTTTGGGGCGTTTGATTTCTGATTACTCGCAAAACGTAACAACTAACGCTTATCTCTTCTGGATTCCGTTAACAACGTTGATTTTAGTTTCCTTGTCTCTCTTTATTGTAGGACAGAATTTGGCGGATGCAAGTGACCCACGTACACATAGATAGGAGTAAATATGACAAATAATAAAAATGTAATATTGACTGCTCGCGATATTGTCGTGGAATTTGACGTTCGTGATAAAGTCCTAACAGCTATTCGTGGCGTTTCGCTTGATCTGGTTGAAGGAGAAGTGTTAGCACTAGTAGGTGAGTCTGGATCTGGTAAGTCTGTATTGACTAAGACTTTTACTGGAATGTTAGAAGAAAATGGGCGAATTGCTCAAGGGTCTATTGATTACCGTGGTCAAGATCTTACAGTTCTTAAGACAAATAAAGATTGGGAAAAGATCCGTGGAGCAAAAATTGCTACAATTTTCCAAGATCCGATGACTAGTTTGGACCCGATTAATACAATCGGAAGCCAAATTACTGAGGTAATTATCAAACACCAAGGAAAAGATGCAAAAGAAGCTAAAGAACTAGCAATCGATTATATGGAAAAAGTTGGTATTCCCGATGCAAAACGCCGTTTTGACGAATATCCGTTCCAATATTCTGGTGGGATGCGTCAGCGGATTGTTATTGCTATTGCCTTAGCTTGTCGTCCAGATATTCTTATCTGTGATGAGCCAACAACTGCTTTGGATGTGACTATCCAAGCTCAAATTATTGATCTTTTGAAGTCATTGCAAGACGAATACCATTTTACAACAATCTTCATTACTCATGATTTAGGTGTAGTTGCAAGTATTGCTGATAAGGTTGCAGTTATGTATGCAGGTGAAATTGTAGAGTATGGAACAGTGGAGGAAATATTCTATGATCCGCGGCATCCATATACATGGAGTTTGCTTTCAAGCTTGCCTCAGTTAGCAAATGACCACGGAGAGCTGTTCTCTATTCCAGGTACACCACCATCGCTTTATACTGAGTTAAAAGGTGATGCGTTTGCTTTGCGTTCTGATTATGCTATGCAGATTGACTTTGAAGAAAAAGCACCAAAATTCAAAGTGACAGATACTCATTGGGCTAAAACTTGGTTGCTTCATGAAAACGCACCAGAAGTTCACAAACCAGAAGTCATTGAAAATTTGCATGAAAAGATCCGCTTAAACATGGGCTTCACTCAGTTAGAAGATTAGGAGGAAGGAAATGTCTGAAAAATTAGTAGAAATTAAAGATTTGGAGATTTCCTTTGGCGAAGGGAAGAAAAAATTCGTTGCTGTCAAGAATGCGAATTTCTTCATTAACAGAGGTGAAACTTTTTCACTCGTAGGTGAATCTGGATCTGGTAAGACAACTATTGGACGTGCGATCATTGGTTTAAATGACACTAGCAAAGGTGACATTATCTTTGATGGAAAGAAAATCAATGGCAAAAAATCTGGACAAGAGTCAGCAGAGATTATTCGTAAAATTCAAATGATTTTCCAAGATCCTGCTGCCAGTCTTAATGAACGTGCAACAGTTGATTATATTATTTCTGAAGGATTATATAATTACCACCTTTTCGAAAATGAAGAGGAACGCGTACAAAAAGTTAAAAATATCATCCAGGAAGTTGGTTTGCTAGCAGAACATTTGACTCGTTATCCACATGAGTTCTCAGGTGGTCAACGCCAACGTATTGGAATTGCTCGGGCTTTAGTAATGCAACCGGATTTTGTCATAGCTGATGAGCCAATTTCAGCTCTTGATGTATCAGTTCGAGCCCAAGTTTTAAATTTGCTTAAGAAGTTTCAAAAAGAGCTTGGTCTGACTTACTTATTTATTGCTCACGATTTATCAGTGGTTCGCTTTATTTCGGATCGCATTGCGGTGATTTATAAAGGGGTAATTGTCGAGGTTGCAGAAACAGAAGAACTTTTTAATAATCCAATACACCCATATACGCAGTCGTTATTATCAGCTGTTCCAATTCCAGATCCAATTTTAGAACGTAAAAAAGTTCTAAAAGTTTATGATCCAGAACAGCATGATTATTCTGTTGATAAACCTGAAATGGTTGAGATAAAACCAGGGCATTTTGTTTGGGCAAATCAAAAGGAAGTTCAAAAATATAAAGAAGAATTATAAAATAAAAGGCAAAGCTAGGATTTGACATGCATCCTAAAAGTTAGACAAAAAAGATCTAACTTTTAGACTCTTTGTCAACTGTAGTAAATTTATGAAACGCTACAATCTGGAGAGGACTAAATTTGTCCTCTTCTTTTTGATGTTCAAAGCGATGAGGATTCTAGTTTTAAAGTTTTCAAAGTTCGGAAAGCCAAAAGCGTTTCGCTTGATGATCTTGATGAGGTTGTTAGTAGCTTCTAGTTTTGCGTTTGAGCAGAGCAGTTCCAGTGCGTTCGTAATCTTATCCTTATCTTTCAAAAAGTTCTTAAAAACAGTTGGAGAGATAAGATTTGCACAAGAAATTGTATCTTCAATGAGACCAAAGACCTGCTCTGCCTATTTCTCTTGAAAATGAAAAAGCAAGAGTAGTGTTCTCTGATCTTTTGCGAGTAAGAGAGAATTTTTTCAAGAATCTCTTTATTAGTTAAGTGCATACGAAAAGTTGGGCGATAAAATCGTTTATGGCTGAGTTTACGGAATGAGTTTCCAGTAACGTTTGAATGTTTTATATTCATGCGATTTTCTATCCAACTGATTCATGATTTAGATACGAAGCAGGTTCATAGCTCGGCCTAGGTATTGTACAATGTAAAAGCGATATCATAGTGAAGTCTAAACATGTCCATTGTAATGAATTTTACTAGGCTTCTCACCTGTCTAGAATAACGAAGGAAATGATTGCGAATAGTCCCTTGTGTCCGCCCATCTAAGATAGCTACAATCTTTCTTGAATCAAAATCCTGTGCAATGAAGCTCATCTTGCCTTTTAGGGATAGCTGTCATAGGGACTTTCTCGATTAAATTTTGAGTGATTTTCTGGTTGACTATGGTCGCGATTTGATGGTTTTTCTTGACTAAAGAAGTCTCAGCGACAGCTACTTTCCTACATACTTTCTTTACATTGAAAACGGTCAAATCAGCGTTTTGTATCCCGCACACTCTAGATAGGGAATTTTAGATTCTTTTGTGAAGCCATATTGAACCATTTGTCCTTGACAGTGGGGACAGTTAGGAGCAGGATAATCTAGTTTAGCGATGATTTCTTTATGAGTTCCAGTATCTAGAACATCCAAGATTATGATGTTCTTGTCTTTCATTCTGAGTAAGCTTTTGATAAAATTTTGTCGTTCCATAAGATTCTTTCTAATGATGGTTTGGTCACTTTTCATTATAGGTCTTATGGGACTTTTTTTCTACAACAAAATAGGTTCCATAGTTCCTATGGTGGATTTATCTACTACAGAAATTATAAAGCAATAATAGAGTTAAGAAGAGTTGAGGGTTGTTCCTTAGGTTTTACAAAGAAAAACTTGATTATAAGCGCCACTCGTCGCCAATATGGCTTTTACTTGCTAGATAAATTGGTCCCAAAAAATTATGTAGATTCGAAGATTGATTCTGATTTTATCTATGACTCGTTTGAAGATACCTATAGCTCGGATAATGGCCGTCCTAGTCTAGATCCTGTCATGTTAGTTAAAATCTCTCTGGTCCAATGTTTTTAAGGCATTCGCTCTATGCGCCAAACCATTAAAGAGATTGAAGTCAATGTAGCCTATCGTTGGTTTCTTGTTCTAACCTTGAATGATAAGGACTCTTATTTTACCATATATTAGAAGAAATACAACTGTGGCTTTCAAGAGAAAGAACTGATTTCTGATATTTTCTTACAGATCCTCAACCAAGCTTTATGTGGTGATTTAATTGATCTTTCAGAACTATTTGTGGATGGTGCCCATAACAAAGTAGTAGCTAATAGCCACAAGTATCGTAAGGAAATCGTTGAGCAACAAGCAAAATTTATGAGTGATCAATTGAAAGTTGAGATTGATTTAGATTAGAGAAAACATGGGAAAAAGTTCTTAAAGCTTGCAAAAGAAATTGAGGATAAGGAAAAGAAAATCTCAACGATAGACGCCGAATGTGGTTGATTCCAAAAGGGGGAGCACAAGAAAGTATTTGCCTATTCTTTCCAATTAGCTTGTGATAAGCATAGTTGTGTCTTGACTTATATGGTTGAGGCATGACATGTTCATGATAGCCAGGCTTTTCTTTCTCTTTTTTCAAAGTTAGAACTTTTCTCACGCCGCTACATTATTGCGGAATCAGGCTACAAGACCCTAGCTATTGCCCGGTATTTTATTAAAGAGAAATATCGTCCCTATTTTCTTTTGGACTCGTCCCAAAGGAGTTAAGGGAAACTCAAGACTCAATGACTTTGTTTATGATGACTACTATGATTGTTATCTCTGTCCAGAGAATCAGGTATTAACCTATCTCACTACTACACAAGAAGGTTATTGTGAGTATGGGAGTACTCCCAAGTTGAAATAATCGAGGATCATTTGATGCCGGATCATATACATATATTAGTGAGTATTTCACTAGGGTAAGTGTTTTCAGTTTCATGGGGTATTTAAAAGGGAAAAGTGCTCTTAAGATGCCAATCTCAAGTATAAGTTTAGGAACCGCTATTTCTGGGCAGAAGGCTGTTACGTTAGTACAGTAGTGCTTAATGAATCTACCATCAAAAACTATATTCAAGATCAGGAAAAGCATGATATAGCACTAGATAAATTGAGTGTAAGAAATATGAGGATCTTCTTTAGGGATAGTGGCAAGTAATACCAAAGCCTCTTTAAGAGTCAAGAGCAATGAAACTTGAACAAAGTGAAAGCTAGCATCTTTAGGCGCAGGCTGATTTTGGGCTTACAGCCCTGGTGCAAACCACCTGTTAGACTGATGGTTATGATTTTAGAATAGACCTATTTAGAATTTTTTCTAAATACTACTTGCATTCTAAATAAAAAGGTGTATAATCTATTTAGAAATATTTCTAAATACCATCAAAGGAGGAAAAAATGGGAATAAGCGAAACAATGAAAGCTTTGGCAGATCCAGTTCGACGCAATATTTTAGAAATGTTGAAAAGTGGGCCTAAGTCAGCTGGAGAAATTGCTCAGGTTTTTGATTTAACAGCTGCCACTGTTTCCTATCATTTATCACAATTAAAAAAAGCAGGATTGTTATTAGAAGAACGACAGAAAAACTTTATTTATTATCGTTTAGATATGACGATTTTTGAGGAAGTATTAGCCTGGGTTCGCTCGCTAGGAGGAAATGAAAATGAAGAAAAATAGTTTACAAGAATTAGGTTGGGCACTTGGCGTCATGCTCTTGCCAGTTTTATATGCCGTATGGATCTATCCAACATTACCAGAAAACCTGGCTATTCACTTTGACTTATCTGGAAAAGGAAATGCTTTTTTACCTAAGTTTTTAGTAGTTTCGGCTTTTCCAATTGTCATGATGCTGCTAGAAGTTATGATTTACTGGACAACCATTGCCAAAGATATCTTGAATAGAACCTTTAAGCACTTTATTCGCTGGATAATCCCTTTTACCTTTGTTTCGCTGTATCTAGCTACCATTTATCGGGGGTTAAATGAGGAATTTGATATCCGTAAAATAGTAGCCATGGTGGTTGCTTTGGTTTTCATAATTGTAGGCAATTACTTGCCCAAAAAAGTACAGGCGGACAAACAGCCTTTAAACAGGAAATGGGCTTATTTGTGTCTTTTATTTGGACTTGTTTTAATGCTTGTTAGTTTATTTATGTTGTAACGACATTTACATAGATATATCTTTTTTTGTAAGCGGATTTATGGTATACTATCATTATCAAACAAAAAAGGCTAAGTATGATTAATAAGGAACATTATCAGTTTATTCGTCAGCATTCTGCATTTGAGAATTTGCCAGTGGAGTCTTTTGATAAGTTAGCTATTGAGATCCAATTTCATAAAGTACCAAAAGGCCAGATTATCTTTTTTGCTGGAGATCGTAGAGACCGTCTTTTTCTTCTTTATGATGGTTATGCACGAATTGAGCAATACGATGCTACAGATACCTTTTCTTACACAGACTATATCAAAAAGGGAAATGTTTTTCCTTATGGTGGGATGTTTTTTGATGAGCGTTACCATTACACAGCTAGTGCTGTGACGCAAATCGAATTTTTTAGTATCCCAATGGATTTGTTTGAGAGTTTTTCTAAAAAAAATGTCAATCAATTACTATTTATTACACAAAAATTATCCAAAATATTAGAATTTCAAGAATTGAGGCTACGCAATGTCGTTGCAGCAAGTGCCACAGATCGAGTCGTTCAATCATTGTCTATTTTATGTATGGACCTTTGTAGAACAGAAAATGTTTTACCTTTTCCTATCAGTATGAAAGAATTAGCCAAGCTGGGCGCTACGACTCGGGAAACAGTCAATCAAGTGTTGAAAAAGTTGAGAGAAGAAAAACTCATCAAATATGAACATAAAAAACTAACTTTTATAGACAAAGAATATTTTATGAAATATTTTGAAGGATAGAAAGAGGCTGGGACAAAAGTCCTAGCCTCTCAATTGTCTTTGGATTGTCGAGCAAGACGCAGTGGTTGAGTGGGCTCTACTACGCTGCTTTCATCAGCTTTTACAGCCCTACTCAACTGTGCGGAGGTGGGACGACGAAATCGAATTCTAACGAATTACCGATTTCTGTCCCACTCTCTTTTCTTATATTTATAAATATATTATATCAAAAAATAAATATCCATTAAAATCATAAAATAGATATTTTATGCAAAGAAAACGCTTTAGAAACGAATAATATGAAAGATTTTATGAAAAAGTGATAAGGATTTGGCAATCACACTGTCAGTTTTTTTGTGAAAACGCTAATAATAAATGCTAGAATAATAGATGTAAACGGGATTAGGAAAACCTAAACCGCAAAGAAAAAAGGAGGAAAGTAGATGTCTACACATCCCATTCATGTTTTCTCAGAAATTGGAAAACTGAAAAAAGTTATGTTGCATCGGCCTGGTAAAGAGCTTGAAAACTTGATGCCAGACTATCTTGAACGTCTTCTTTTTGATGATATTCCATTTTTGGAAGATGCACAAAAAGAACACGACGCATTTGCTGAAGCGCTTCGCAAAGAAGGAATTGAAGTGCTTTACCTCGAAAAACTGGCTGCTGAGTCATTGACTTCACCAGAAATTCGTAATCAATTCATCGAAGAATATCTTGATGAAGCAAATATTCGCGGTCGCCAAACAAAAGTGGCTATTCGTGAGTTGCTTCAAGGTATTAAAGATAATCAAGAATTGGTTGAAAAGACAATGGCTGGTGTTCAAAAAGCTGAGCTACCAGAGATTCCTGAAGATGCAAAAGGTTTGACAGACTTGGTAGAATCAGATTATCCATTCGCTATCGATCCAATGCCAAATCTTTACTTCACTCGTGACCCATTCGGTACGATTGGTAATGCGGTATCTCTTAATCATATGTATGCAGATACACGTAACCGTGAAACTCTTTATGGTAAATACATTTTCAAGTATCACCCAATCTATGGTGGTAAAGTAGAATTAATCTATAACCGTGAAGAAGATACACGTATCGAAGGTGGAGATGAGCTTGTTCTCTCTAAAGATGTGCTTGCAGTTGGTATTTCTCAACGTACAGATGCAGCATCTATTGAAAAATTGCTGGTAAACATCTTCAAGAAGAATGTTGGCTTTAAGAAAGTGTTGGCTTTTGAATTTGCTAATAATCGTAAATTCATGCACTTGGATACAGTTTTCACTATGGTGGACCATGATAAATTCACAATTCACCCAGAAATCCAAGGAAATCTTCGCGTCTTCTCTGTAACTTATGAAAACGAACAGTTGAAGATTGTCGAAGAAAAAGGCGATTTGGCTGAACTTTTGGCAGCGAACTTGGGTGTTGACAAGGTGACTTTGATTCCATGTGGTAATGGCAATGCAGTAGCAGCGGCTCGTGAACAATGGAATGATGGTTCAAATACATTGACTATCGCACCAGGTGTAGTAGTTGTATATGATCGGAACACCGTAACCAATAAGAAATTGGAAGAATATGGACTTCGTTTGATCAAGATCCGCGGAAGTGAGTTGGTTCGCGGTCGTGGTGGACCTCGTTGTATGTCTATGCCATTCGAACGTGAAGATATTTAAAAAATCCAATATCTTCGTATAATCCAAAGATAGAAAGAGGAAATGATAGAATGACAAATTCAGTATTCCAAGGACGTAGCTTCCTTGCAGAAAAAGACTTTACTCGTGCAGAGTTAGAATACCTTATCGGCCTTTCAGCTCACTTGAAAGACTTGAAAAAACGCAACATTGAGCACCGCTATCTTGCTGGTAAAAATATTGCTCTTTTGTTTGAAAAAACATCTACTCGTACACGTGCAGCCTTTACTACAGCAGCTATTGACCTTGGCGCACATCCAGAATACCTTGGTGCAAATGACATTCAGTTAGGTAAAAAAGAATCTACTGAAGATACAGCTAAGGTTTTGGGACGTATGTTTGATGGTATCGAATTCCGTGGCTTTAGCCAACGCATGGTTGAAGAATTGGCAGAATTCTCAGGTGTTCCAGTTTGGAATGGTCTGACTGACGAATGGCACCCAACTCAAATGTTGGCTGACTACTTGACAGTTCAAGAAAACTTCGGACGTTTGGAAGGCTTGACATTGGTATACTGTGGTGACGGACGTAATAATGTTGCCAACAGTTTATTAGTAACAGGTGCTATCCTTGGTGTCAATGTTCACATTTTCTCACCAAAAGAACTCTTCCCAGAAAAAGAAATCGTTGAATTAGCAGAAGGATTTGCAAAAGAAAGTGGCGCTCATATCTTAATCACTGAAGATGCTGACGAAGCTGTGAAAGGTGCTGATGTACTTTACACGGACGTTTGGGTATCTATGGGTGAAGAAGATAAATTTGCAGAACGTGTTGCCCTTTTGAAACCATACCAAGTAAATATGGATTTGGTTAAGAAAGCTGACAACGAAGACTTGATCTTCTTGCACTGCTTGCCTGCTTTCCACGACACAAATACTGTCTATGGTAAAGATGTTGCTGAAAAATTCGGCGTAGAAGAAATGGAAGTGACTGACGAAGTATTCCGCAGTAAATACGCTCGTCACTTTGACCAAGCAGAAAACCGCATGCATACAATCAAAGCGGTTATGGCGGCAACCTTAGGTAACCTATACATTCCAAAAGTTTAACCTACCTAATTATTAAACTGTAATACCAACAGCTATGAGGGCTGCGACTATAGCTTTAGTCCGGCCCTCATTTTTCATAGTTAGCTTATTTGTATCTTATTCTATTCTAAATGTAGTTTGTAAATTTAAGTGACACTTGTGACTTATTATATAGAATGAAAGCAAATAAGGAACTCTATTGCTCTAAATGTATAATAGATGCCAAAGGAGGAATTTATGGCAAATCGTAAAATCGTGGTAGCGTTGGGAGGGAATGCGATTCTCTCTTCAGATCCATCAGCAAAAGCACAGCAGGAAGCCTTGGTGGAGACTGCGAAGCATCTTGTAAAATTGATTAAAAATGGTGATGATCTCATCATTACACATGGGAATGGCCCTCAAGTAGGAAATCTGCTCTTGCAACATCTAGCAGCTGACTCTGAAAAGAACCCTGCATTTCCACTCGACTCTCTCGTAGCTATGACAGAAGGAAGCATTGGCTTCTGGTTGCAAAATGCTTTGCAAAATGCCCTATTGGATGAAGGGATTGATAAAAACGTAGCATCAGTTGTGACACAAGTAGTCGTAGATAAGAATGATCCAGCTTTTGTTAACCTTAGTAAACCAATCGGTCCTTTCTATTCAGAAGAAGAAGCAAAAGTCGAAGCTGAAAAGAGCGGAGCAACTTTCAAAGAAGATGCAGGTCGTGGTTGGCGTAAAGTCGTTGCTTCACCAAAACCTGTTGACATTAAAGAAATTGACACCATTCGCACTCTCTTAAATGATGGCCAGGTAGTTGTAGCTGCTGGTGGTGGCGGTATTCCTGTTGTTAAGGAAGACAATGGTCACCTTTCAGGAGTTGAAGCTGTTATCGATAAAGACTTTGCTTCACAACGTTTGGCAGAGTTGGTTGAAGCTGATCTCTTCATCGTTTTGACAGGAGTAGACTATGTCTTTGTAAACTACAATAAACCTGATCAGGAAAAATTAGAACATGTGAATGTTGCTCAGTTGGAAGAGTATATCAAACAAGATCAATTTGCTCCAGGAAGTATGCTTCCAAAAGTTGAAGCAGCTATTGCTTTTGTTAACGGACGCCCAGAAGGAAAAGCAGTCATTACTTCATTAGAAAATCTTGGAGCATTGATTGAATCTGAAAGTGGAACAATTATCGAAAAAGATTAAGTTTGTTCTAAAAATTATAAAATTAACCTTTAAAACAATAGTTTTTTAGCGGTTAATATGATAAAATAGTTATAAATAGAAAACGCTTTCTTGAATTAATTTTTAAGAACGCAACTTGGTTTTTTGCACTTTGTTAGATTTTAGGAGGAGAAAACAATGAGTGAAAAACAAAAAAGGGTTTAAGATGCCATCATCTTACACCGTATTGATCATTATCATTGCCCTTATGGCGGCTTTGACTTGGATTATCCCAGCTGGTCAGTATGATACAGACAAAGCTGGAAACCTAATTGCTGGCACTTATAAAACAGTGGCGTCAAACCCTCAAGGTATATGGGATGTCTTGATGGCACCAATTCGGGCTATGTTGGGTCATGAACCGACTAAAGCGGCAATTGATGTATCTTTCTTCATCTTGATGGTTGGTGGTTTCCTCGGCGTTGTGAATGAAACTGGAACGCTGGATGTAGGGATTGCTTCTATCGTGAAGAAGTACAAAGGCCGTGAAAAAATGTTGATTGTTGTCCTCATGCCTTTGTTTGCCCTTGGTGGTACAACGTATGGTATGGGTGAAGAAACAATGGCCTTCTACCCATTACTAGTTCCTGTTATGATGGCTGTTGGATTTGATAGTATTACAGCGGTAGCTATTATCTTGCTTGGATCTCAAATTGGATGTTTGGCTTCTACACTGAACCCATTTGCAACAGTTATTGCGTCAGATACAGCAGGAGTACCAACAGCAGAAGGTTTGGCACTTCGTCTCATTTTCTGGTTTGTCATGGTTGCGATGAGTACTTACTTTGTCTACCGCTATGCAGACAAAATCCAAAAAGACCCAACCAAGTCTTTGGTGTACAACCAACGTGAAGAAGACCTCAAACACTTCAACGTATCTAATAATGAAGATGCGCCATCTGTTTTGAGTAAGAAACAAAAACATGTTTTGTATCTCTTTATTGCAACATTTGTCATCATGGTTGCCAGCTTTATTCCATGGACAGATCTTCATATCACTCTTTTTGAAAACTTAAATGCTTGGTTGACAGGACTTCCTGTAATTGGTAAAATCATAGGTTCTTCTGCAGCAGCTCTAGGTACTTGGTACTTCCCAGAAGGTGCAATGCTCTTTGCAGTAATGGGCATTATCATAGGTGTAGTTTACGGACTGAAAGAAGATAAGATTATTTCTGCCTTTATGAATGGTGCTGCTGACTTGCTGAGTGTAGCTCTTATCTGTGCAGTTGCGCGTGGTATTCAAGTTATCATGAACGACGGTATGATCACAGCAACTATTCTTCATTGGGGTGAAGAAGGCTTGAAAGGTCTATCATCTCAACTATTCATTATCTTGACTTACATTTTCTACTTGCCTATGTCATTCTTGATTCCATCTTCATCTGGTCTTGCCAGCGCAACAATGGGTATCATGGCACCTCTAGGAGAATTTGTAAATGTGAAAGGAAGTTTGATTGTTACTGCTTACCAATCTGCTTCTGGTGTTCTAAATCTTGTGGCACCAACTTCTGGTATCGTAATGGGAGCTCTTGCTCTTGGACGTATCAGCCTTGGAACTTGGTGGAAATTCATCGGTAAATTGATTGTAGCAATTATCGTTGTCAGCATCTTACTCCTTCTCTTGGGAACATTTATCCCAGCAATAGGATAAGAATGTGAGGTGTTTCCATGAAAAATTATCTAACAGAACAAATTAAAGAAGATTTTCTTGCATCATTAAAACTTCTGATTTCCTACCCATCTGTTCTCAACGAAAATGAAAATGGAACACCTTTTGGACAAGCTATTCAAGATGTCCTAGAAAAGACTTTAGAGATTTGTCAAGGTTTAGGTTTTAAGACGTACCTTGATCCTAAAGGATATTATGGATATGCAGAAATCGGCCAGGGAAAGGAACTCCTGGCCGTTCTCTGTCATTTGGATGTTGTTCCATCAGGTGATGAAGCAGATTGGAAGACACCGCCATTTGAGGCGATCGTAAAAGACGGCTATATTTTTGGTCGCGGTGTACAAGATGATAAAGGTCCTTCTATGGCCGCATTATATGCGGTGAAAGCCCTGCTTGATAGTGGAGTGGTCTTTCAAAAAAGGGTGCGCTTTATCTTCGGTACAGATGAAGAAACGCTTTGGCGGTGCATGGGCCGATACAATGAATTAGAAGAAACAGCTACTCTTGGCTTTGCCCCTGACTCATCTTTCCCTTTGACTTATGCTGAAAAAGGCCTTTTACAGGTCAAACTACATGGACCAGGTTCTGACTTCCTTCAGTTGGAAGCAGGTGAAGCCTTTAATGTCGTTCCAGCTAAAGCAAGCTATCAAGGAGCTTTTTTAGAAAAGGTTATTGCAGGTTTACGAGCTGCTGGTTTTGACTATGAAGAAACGGCTGATGAAGTGACTGTTCTTGGAGTACCAAAGCATGCCAAGGATGCAGCGCAAGGAGTCAATGCTATTGTCCGCTTGGCTAAAGTTCTTCAATTACTGGCTCCGCATCCGGCTCTATCATTTATAGCAGACGCTGTTGGTGAGGATGCCACAGGAAGTCGCTTGTTTGGTCCAATTTTAGACGAGCCATCTGGCAGTCTTTCATTTAACATTGCTGGTTTGACAATTACACCAGAAAGATCAGAAATTCGGATTGACCTACGGATTCCAGTATTAGCAGACAAAGAGGACTTGGTAAGGATTTTGTCGAAGAAAGCAGCAGACTATCAGTTGACTTACGAAGAGTTTGACTACTTAGCGCCACTTTATGTACCAAAAGATAGCGAATTAGTTAGCACTTTGATGGGTATTTACCAAGAAAAAACAGGAGATACTAGCCCTGCTATGTCATCAGGAGGTGCGACTTTTGCTCGGACAATGCCAAATTGTGTAGCTTTTGGGGCACTATTTCCAGGTGCAGAGCAGACAGAACACCAAGCTAATGAACGTGCAAAATTAGATGATCTATACAAAGCAATGGATATTTATGCTGAGACGATTCGACGTTTGGCTGGGGAATAAAAAAAGAGTTTGGGAATGTACAGTTCCCAAACGCTTTTTCTATCTATAATATAATAGGTGGATAGAGTCTATTTACTAAAGAAAAATGGTGGTGCAAATTCTTTAAGTTTATCGAAGCAATCAATTGCTTCTTGCTCATTCTCACAGATAATCAAGCAGACATCATCGCCACAGACGGTTGCGATGATTTGTGGCAATTCGAGAGCATCTAAAATAGCACCGAAAGATTGGGCTAAGCCAGGTAGTGTCTTCATGACAACCTGATTTTGAACTGGTCGGAGCATGATAAGGGCATCTTCCATATAGAAGCGGAGGCGTTTTTCCCATCTAGATGGGGCAATGCTATTAATGACATAATAAGAAATATCATTTTCTGTTACCTTGACTAGATTGAGCGCCTTCATATCACGTGACAGAGTGGATTGTGTCACAATAACGCCGTTAATCTCGAGGAGCTCCTGTAATTCTTGCTGAGTATGGACTTTCTTTTCCATAATAAGAGAACGGATCAAACGATGTCTACTTTCGATTTTGTTCATAAGGTCACCTATTATTTAATAAACATGGCGTCTCCAAAGCTAAAGAAGCGGTAGCGCTCAGAAATTGCGTGTTCGTATGCTTTTAAAGTCAGTTCCCGACCGGCAAAGGCTGAAACGAGCATAACTAAGGTTGATTTTGGCAAGTGGAAGTTAGTTGAAAAAGCGTCGACAATCTGCCATTGATAGCCAGGCTTGATAAAGATATTGGTCCAGCCAGAGTCTGCCTGAATCTCTCCGTTAAATTTATTTCCAATAGTCTCCAAAGTGCGAATAGAAGTTGTTCCAACAGCAATGATACGGTGACCATTAGCCTTGACATTTCGGAGTGTAGTTGCTGCTTCTTCAGATAAAGTATAAAATTCAGAATGCATTTCATGATCTTTTAGATTATCCACCGAAACAGGTCGAAAAGTTCCAAGGCCGACATGAAGGGTTAAATAAACGAGCTTCACCCCTTTTTCTTCGATTTTGGTAAGTAATTCTTTTGTAAAGTGCAGTCCAGCTGTGGGAGCGGCGGCAGAACCATTTTCTTTTGCATAGACAGTTTGGTAGCGTTCGCGATCTGCTAATTTTTCATGAATGTAGGGCGGCAATGGCATCTCACCTAAGCTTTCAAGGACTTCTAAGAAAATTCCCTGATAATCAAAGCGGACTATCCGGCCTCCATGCTCTAACTCTTCTGTAATCGTTGCAGTTAAACGCCCGTCGCCAAAGACTACTTGTGCTCCGACTTTTAAACGTTTAGCTGGTTTCGCTAAGACTTCCCAGAAGTCTCCTTCAGTATTTTTTAAAAGAAGAAGCTCGACATGACCACCTGTACCTGGCTTTTCACCATATAAGCGGGCAGGTAAGACACGGGTATTGTTCATCACAAGAGCATCGCCGGGTTCTAGCTGGTCGATGATACTATCAAAATGCTGATCAGAAAACTCTCCAGTCTCACGATTAACGACCAATAAGCGAGAAGCATCTCGCTTTTCAAGCGGTGTCTGAGCAATTAGCTCCTCTGGTAAATGAAAATCAAAATCTGCTGTGTTCATTATATCTCCTTAAACTGTCCAAATCGTCCATAAAAAGTAGGCGCAAAATAAAATTGGAAGGCTACTTAGAAGTATTCCCATACTAAAGGCGATGATTTTTAGAATTTTTATATCTCTGAAAAACAATCCCATAACGAGAAAGAGAACACCTAGTAAGAATAAAAGTAATAAATACAATAACATTCTTACATTATATCATGAATTGCGCTTTCTTTGACAGACAAAAAGTTAAATATGTAAATTTCTATCTTGACAAAAATTGGTCTATACCATATAATAAAACTAGGAACACACAGGAGGAAAAATGATGAAAATAATTCAAGTATCTGACCAATTAGAAGGTGGAAAAGTAGCTGTAGATATTTTGAGAAGAAAGTTAGCTGAAGGAGCAAAAACACTTGGCTTAGCAACAGGAAGTAGCCCACTGACTTTCTATAAGGAACTGGTTGATAGTGATATTGATTTGTCAAATCTTGTCAGTGTCAATTTAGATGAGTATGTAGGACTTACAGAGGATGATCCTCAATCTTACCACTACTTCATGAAAGAGAATTTATTCTCTCATAAACCTTTTAAACACAGTTTCCTGCCAAATGGAACAAGTCATAACGCGGAAGAGGAAACAGAGGCTTATAATCGCATTTTAGCGGAGAATCCAGTTGATTTTCAAATTTTAGGAATTGGCACAAATGGCCATATCGGTTTTAACGAGCCGGGGACTAGCTTTGACAGTCAGACACATTTAGTTGATCTAACGCCATCGACAATTGAGGCTAATGCACGTTTCTTTGAAACAATTGATCAAGTACCAACTCAAGCAATTTCAATGGGAATTGCCAACATTATGGCTGCGAAATCAATCCTTCTCTTTGCATATGGCAAATCCAAAGCTCAAGCTATTGCAGGAACTGTCTCAGGACCTGTTACAGAAGAGCTCCCAGCAAGCGTTCTTCAAAATCACGCTGATGTGACCATCATTGCAGATGCAGAAGCACTAAGCTTGTTGAATAACTAAGGATTTCCTGCCTGTTCTTCAGGCGGGATTTTTCAACTTTCTCAAATCTGTTTTTCGGATATATTTTTTAAATAATTATAAAAATTGTTTCTAAAGTATGGTATAATGCTTAATGGTGATAAAAATTAGGAGGTTTTTAATGAAGAAGAAATGGCTCGCATTTGTTTGTTTGTTGTCTTTGTTTTTGGGGGCTGTTTCAGCTAGTGCAGATGAATTGATGGATATCACTCGTAAATCCTATCCTGAAGCACGTGAAATCAATCGTCCAAGGTCTTCTTTGATCATGGATGGGAATACAGGTGATATCATTTGGCAGGACAATATTGATGAAGTCCGAGACCCTGCAAGTATGAGTAAGCTTATGACACTCTATCTTTTGTTTGAAGCGATGAGTCAAGGCAAGCTTTCAGAAGAAACGGTCATTAAAGCAACCCAGAATGATCAAAAGATTGCAGAGATTTATGAAATTTCAAATAATAAAATCGTTGCAGGAGTTGATTATACAATTTCTGAATTGATTACCATGACAGTAGTTCCATCCTCAAATGCGACAACTGTCATGATTGCGAATTATTTGTCTAACAATGATCCAGATGCTTTTTTGGATCAGATGAATAGTAAAGCCAAAGAATTGGGAATGACAAATACCCATTGGTTTAACGCTAGTGGGGCAGCTGCGGCTTCTTTTAAAGGCTTCTACACGCCACAACGCTATGATAATAATGCAGCAAACCAAACAACTGCGCGTGATTTGGCTATCTTAGCCTATAACTTTGTAAAAAATTATCCAGGCATTCTCAACTATACCAATAAGCCAGTTGTTACGGTCAAAAAAGGTACACCATATGAAGAAACCTTTGAAACCTATAACTATTCTATTCCAGGAGCTAAGTATGGAATTGAAGGTGTGGATGGACTGAAAACAGGTTCTAGTCCAAAAGGGGCTTTCAACTACATTGCGACGGTGAAACGAGGAAATCAGCGTATTATCAGTGTTATTATGGGAGTAGGAGATTGGGCTGATCAGGATGGTGAGTACTACCGCCACCCATTTGGAAATGCCTTGATTGAAAAGGCCTATGCTGATTATGACTACAAGAAATTATTGACTGCTGGTGAGCAAGAAATTAATGGTCGACGTTATAAGTTAGAAAAAGATTTTTATGGGACTGTCAAAAAAGGTACCGATCCAAAATTGGTTGTCAAAGATGGTATTTTAGAAGTGGACAATGGGCTGTTTACTCCAACAACACTCATAAGTGACGGTATGAAAGTTGAAGAAGTTGGCGGTGCTGGTTTATTTGATACCAAACAGAATGAAAAAAAACAATCAAACTCAAGTAGCTCGAAATCAGGTTTACTACTCGATCATAAATTACTTTTGCTTGTTCCTATTGTAGTAGTTTTGATTATTATTGTGCTTGAGGTAAGACGTAGACAGAAGCGAAATCAATATGTGGATCCACATGATGTCACAGAAGATGATTTGCAAAATTATTCACGCCGTAATAGATATTAATTCACCCATAAGGCTGGAACCAGAGGTATCCAGTCCTTTTATAATTTTGAATAGATTGATAAAAAATGTTAATCTAATGTGATGAGGAGACGATGATAAAAAATTTTATAATAGCTATTTTGCTTATTTTTTAATGTATAATTTTTATTTTTTGTCCTATGCTTTATTTTCTAGCTTGATTTCTATTTATATGTTAGGGCTTGGTTTTTCAGCTGGACAAGTTTCGGTGGTTGTATCCGTTTCTTTTTTTGCGTCCATGTTGATTCAACCTCTCATTGGAGTGTTAAATGATCGTTTTAATATAAAAAAGGTTACATTGTTTAGCTTTGGAGCGATTATCATTTTTGCGATTTACTTCATGCAGGTAAAAGATATACTTGGTTTAACCATTAGTTATAGCTTAGTGATTATGCTGGTGAACGGTGTTAGTCCTGTCATGGATGTATTAGCAGCGCGTAGCCCTTATACATACGGAAAAATTCGCATCTGGGGAACGATTGGCTATGCTATCGGCTCTCAGCTTGCAGGTATTCTTTATCAATATGTATCGCCAATGGCGATTTTCATTGCTTTCATTCTAACCATGTTAATCACGATTGTCGGTACGCTAGGGATTAGGATTCAGCAGGATTCTAAAAAGAATCAGTCGGATACGAAGAAAGATTCTTATATTGGCCAAATTTTAACGAATAAGACCTATTTGTACTACTTACTCATTGTAGCTCTGTATTCAGGTGTTGGAAATGCAGGGCATACTTATATTCCTGCTATGTTACAGCACAGTGGTTTGAGTGTTGGGATGACTTCGACAGTTGTATCTATTTCAGTCATTTGTGAATCTCCTTTGATTTTCTATTCCTATCTGTTTATGGATAAAATTTCAGTCAAAAAGCTATTATTGCTACCCTTGGTGATTATGCTTGCGCAGTATATTATTTATGGTTTGAATTTGGGATTAGCGACAAAAATACTCCTCACATTAATTGCAAAGCATGCGACAGGAATGCTCCTCATCATGGTTACGTTAAAAATTGTAGCTACAATTGTAGATGGGAAATACTTAGTAACGGCTATTGCCTTGGTTCAGACAGTACGAAGTGTAGGATCTATCTTTATTCAGCATCTTGCAGGAGCTATTATTGATACTTCAGGATATGATATGATGAACTTCTTTTTAGCGGGTTTAATGGTCTTGGTAATAACTTTAGCTTGGTTTTTAAAGGTGCCTGAAAAGGAAGATCAGAAGTTGTTCTCATAAAAAAGGAGCTAGGATTTACCCTAGTCTCCTTTTTCTATTCTTAAGATTTAGAATCTGATTGCGGCAGAAGCAACTTTCATTGTTTCTGGTACAGTTACAAGCACTTGACCAGGATTCAGATGATATTCTTTTTCTATCCAGTTTTGAAGCTCTCTGTCTGAGAGTTTTGAGAATCCTTTGAAGTAATTAGCTTCAGGGAAGTATTCCCATTTACCAGTTTTAAGGAAATTTGGATTGTCTAGTAAGGGAGGAATGCTGTCTAAATGCTCAAATCGAATCAGAGTATAGTAGGTATTTCCCCGCGATAGTATATTGCTTTTTAAGAGAATGGATAGCTTAAAAAATCCGTAACAAATAGCAGATATCAGAATGACCATTCCTAAAAAACTAAATAAAAATGTTAAGAAAGACATAATTTTAAAACCACCTTTCCTTTAGTCTATTTATGTTGAGAGCATTATAGCACTTCCTGAAAACGCTGTCAACTCTTTGCTTTTTTTGTAGAGTAGAATAAAAGTCTTTTTCCGTTTCAATATGGAAAATAACGCTATTCAAAATAGCGCTTTCTTTTCCTATAATGGAATTAATAAAAACTAGGAGGAAATGCAAAATGTCAACATTTAAAGATGGATTTCTCTGGGGTGGAGCTGTTGCTGCTCACCAATTAGAAGGGGGATGGAAAGAGGGTGGAAAGGGGATCAGCGTGGCTGATGTTATGACTGCTGCTCGCCATGGAGTTCCTCGGGAAATTACGCCGGGCGTCTTAGAAGGTAAGTATTATCCTAACCACGAAGCTATTGATTTTTATCACCGTTACAAGGGGGATGTTGCTCTTTTTGCAGAGATGGGCTTCAAGTGTTTCCGGACTTCCATTGCCTGGACGCGGATTTTCCCCAAAGGGGATGAAATGGAACCTAACGAAGCCGGCCTGCAATTTTATGACGACCTTTTTGATGAATGCCTCAAGTATGGTATTGAGCCTGTTATAACTTTGTCTCACTTTGAAATGCCTTATCATTTGGTAACTGAGTACGGAGGTTGGAAAAATCGTCAAGTGATTGACTTCTTTGTCCGCTTTGCAGAAGTTGTTTTTGAGCGTTATAAGGATAAAGTCAAATACTGGATGACTTTCAATGAAATCAATAACCAAGCTAATTATCAGGAGGATTTTGCTCCCTTCACTAACTCTGGGATTGTCTACAAGGAAGGTGATGATCGCGAAGCAATCATGTATCAGGCTGCTCACTATGAGCTAGTGGCTTCAGCACGAGCAGTTAAGGTTGGTCACGAAATCAATCCTGACTTCCAAATCGGCTGTATGATCGCCATGTGCCCTATTTATCCGGCTACTTGCAATCCGAAGGATATTCTCATGGCTATGAAAGCTATGCAGAAGCGTTATTACTTCACTGATGTGCATGTCTTTGGTCGATATCCTGAGCATATTCTCAAATACTGGGAAAGGAAGGGAATCAAGGTGGACTTTAGCGAGCAGGATCAAAAAGACTTGCTAGAGGGCACTGTTGACTATATTGGTTTTAGCTACTACATGTCCTTTGCTATTGACTCCCATCGGGAGAATAACCCTTACTTCGACTATATAGAGACTGAAGACTTGGTTAAAAATAACTTTGTCAAGGCTTCTGAATGGGAATGGCAGATTGACCCAGAAGGCCTGCGCTATGCTCTCAATTGGTTTACCGATCATTATCATCTACCGCTTTTCATTGTGGAAAATGGTTTTGGAGCTATTGACCAGGTGGAAGAAGATGGTATGGTTCATGATGATTACCGGATTGACTATCTGGGCTCCCATATCCGCGAGATGAAAAAGGCCGTAGTAGAAGATGGTGTGGATCTCATGGGCTACACGCCTTGGGGTTGTATTGACCTAGTATCAGCAGGTACAGGTGAAATGCGCAAACGCTACGGATTTATCTATGTCGACAAGGATGATGATGGCAAGGGAACGTATGAACGCTCACCGAAGAAGTCCTTTAACTGGTATAAGGAAGTTATTGCATCAAATGGGGCTAATCTATAGTTGAGCCTGAGATTACTATAAAATACAGAGGGGGAGACGACAAATTAGCTGCTTTCCGCCTCTTTTTTTGGAAAAATTAGGAGAAAGCATGATTGGAAGTATTGCAGCAGTTTTAACAACATTCGCCTTTTTGCCCCAGGTCATTAAAGTCATCAAAACCAAGGATACCGAATCTATAGCGTTTGGCATGTATCTTATGCAGGTCCTAGGAATCGCATTATGGTTAGCACATGGTCTAGTCATCCATGATTTACCGCTCATTTTAGCTAATAGTGTTTCTTTTATTCTTTCAGGAACAATTTTAGTCTATAAAATAAGATATAAGTAGCTGTTTAGAAACCATTTCCGCTTCGATACGGAAAAAGGTCAAATGGAGGTTGGTAGCGTTTTCATATATAATTGAGTTATCAAAAATAAGTTTTAAAAGGAGAATGATCATGTCAAAAGCATTAATTATCTGTGCGGCAGGGATGTCTTCATCACTAATGGCAAAGAAAACAACAGAGTTTTTGAAAGCAAAAGGAGAAGATGTTGAAGTAGATGCCATTAGTGCGACTGAAGGTGGTAAAGCTATTGCAGATGCAAACTTTGATCTTTATTTAATTAGTCCGCAAACTAAAATGTACTATAAACAGTTTGAAGATGCTGCCGCTAAAGTAGGAAAACCAATCGTTCAAATTCCTCCTCAAGCCTATATCCCAATTCCAATGGGGATCGAAAAAATGGCTAATTTGATTCAAGAAAATATTTAAGTGGTAAACTAGAGGTAGTGACAACTGATTTTGTAAAGAAGGAGGATAAGTGTTTTGCATCAAAAAGAAAAATAATTCTTCAGTATTTGATGGATAATGCCGACCAATACATCACTAGTATGGAATTGGCTACACACTTAACCTGTTCGGATAGAACTGTTAGAAACTACCTCAAAAGTTTAATCGGGATGCCTACTAGTCAAACAGGCTGGAAAATTATTGCCAAGCAGGGGCATGGCTATCGATTCGTTATTGATAATAAAGACTTATACCAAAAATTTCTTCAAAAAGAAGTATTTAGAGAGACGTCAACTGAAGCTATCGAAGGAATTGATGATCGCTATAATTATATCCTAAATAAGCTCCTATTTGAGCAGGAATCCATTTATCTCGATGATTTGGTTGATGAATTATATGTTAGTCGATCTACCTTGTCTTCTGATTTTAAAAAGATTCGACAGGATTTGGCCAAGTACGACTTACAAATCGAAAGTAAGCCTAAACGTGGTGTCTATGTCACAGGTGATGAGTGTAATATTAGACGGTTTATTATTGATTTTTTCTTTCATGATAAATTTTTCCATATTCTTCATAATTATATCAAGATAGAGGTTTCTGGTAGACCAATTAGTCTTGAAGAATTAACGATTATCGTTCTTGATGAATGCCGGGAAGGTCGGTTAAAACTCTCCGATTTTGTCATTCAAAACTTAGTCATTCACATAGCTCTTTCTCTCAAAAGAATTGGAGAAGGCTTTCAGATTAAGCAATTAGATAGTTGGTCAATGGATGAATATAGGGAAGAAGGAAAAATTGCAGAGAAGATCTTAAAACGCGTCTATCATTTAACTGGCCTCGAATTTCCAAAAGAAGAAGTGGATTATATAACTCTGCACTTGGTTTCGAAGGGGAATGTTCAAACGAATAAGTGTGAGAATGAGGATGTCGCCCAGCAAATCAGAAAACAATTATTATCGGTTCTAGAGCAAAGGAGTTTTACGCATAAATACCCTTTTAAGAATGATTTTCAATTGATAGAAGGTTTGGTTGCCCATTTATCTACTCTATTTGTACGATTGAAAAATCATGTCAAAATGGTTAATCCTCTTTTGGCAGAAATCCAAGGTCAATATGCGGGAATCTTAGAAATGACGGGCAATATTTTATCGGCTATGCCGATATTTGCTAACGAAAAATTGTCTGACGATGAAGTGGCTTATGTAGCTCTACATTTTATGACTTCTTTGGAGCGCCTGAAAGAAAAACAAAAGTTTAATATACTAGTCATCTGTGCAACTGGCTATGGTTCAGCCCAAATGCTTAAACATCGAATCGATAATGAGTTGGGTAATATAGTTCGTATTATTGATGTAATTGGTTACTATGAAATAAATGACGAATGTCTGAAAAATATCGATTTTATCATATCTTCTATAGATTTATCAAACTTAGTCTTTAATATTCCAGTTTTTACTGTCAGTATCTTTCTTAATTCGGATGAAATTAGGGAAATCAGACATAAAATTTCTCTGTTAAAACCGATAAAAAACTACAGGTTAGAGCAAGAAACTGATGTAGTTGACTCGGATCAAGAGAGAATATTTGATAGATATTTCTCACCTGAATGTTTTACTGTACTTCATGAAGTTAGTAAAGATCAAGTAATAGACAGTCTTTTGCAAAGAATGTCCCAGGGAGAAGATGAACAATTTGTGCCTCAAATGAAAGATTTGATTGAGCAAAGGGCAGGGATGAGTTCGATTGTTTTTTCTGATACAGTTGCTGTTCCCCATCCAATCAAAGCTTATGCGAAAGGCCATAAGATTGGAGTTGCACTCATACCTGAAGGAGTAGTTTGGTCTTCAGAGTATCCAGATATAAAGCTGGTATTTCTGCCCTCACCTTCTATCTATGGCAACGAAGACTTATCTAGCCTGACTTCCAAAATTGTCCTCTTGCTTGAGCAAGAAGAGCTACAAGAACAGATGATCAACTGTCAAACTTTCACAGACTTTAAAAAACTATTTCTCAGAATTCGATAACGTAAGGAGGATTTTTATGAATCAAGAAGAGCTACAAGTTGCCGCTTTTGAAATTATTTTGAATAGTGGCAATGCTAGAGCGATTGTCCATGAAGCATTTTCGGAAATGCGTGAAGGTCATTACGCTGAGGCAGAGGAGAAATTAGAGCTAGCTAATACGGAATTAGTAGAAGCCCATCGAGCTCAGACAAAGTTACTGCAGGATTATGCAAGTGGAATTGAGATGAAGATGGAAATCATTATAGTTCATGCTCAAGACCATCTTATGACAACCATGACGCTGCGGGAAGTGGCTATAGAGATGCTGAATCTGTATCGTAAGGTTGAACAATAAATAAGACAAACTGGATGAAGGGGAGCGAAACATGCAAGCACAAGAGCAAAAACGGAAAGAAAATAGCTTGAAATCGACTTATTTCAACCGTTATTTGATGCTAAGATACTCTTTAGCAGCTATGTTTTTTGGGAATTTGTACTGGTTGCTTGTCCAGCTCTTTAACTGGACTTTATATGTAGTCGTGCCAATCATTTTGCTGTTCTTTGCAGTATTAGCAATCGCTGAGCAGTTTAAAATGTATGGTACAAAAGAAGTTTATTTGACTAAAACAAGAATGTTTTTCAATTTACAATCAATCGTTCAAATTCTACTGATCGCTCTTGTATTATGCACTGATCAAATCTCAATTATCTTTCCTATCTTCACTGCTAAGCTAAATAGCAAATTATTTATTGCTTTCGTACTGGGTTTAGGCCTGTTGATTAGTCTTTTTAGCCTTTACAGAATAAGATTAATTTTGGAAGGTCGCGATCGAGCTTTGTTAAGGCTTCAGAAATTAGAAAAAATAATGTAAAAATATAAGGAGGTTTCGTTATGGAACAACAAGGAGGACTATTTGGTTTCTTAGAGAAATATTTTATGGGACCAATGGGGAAAATTGCTCAGTACAAAATAGTGCGGGCAATCACAGCTGCAGGCATGGGAGCAGTACCATTTACCATTGTTGGCTCAATGTTTTTGGTATTTAGTGTGCTGCCACAATCCTTCTCATTCTGGCCAATCGTTGCAGATATTTTTGCGGCTTCATTTGATAAGTTCCAATCGCTCTACATGATTGCTTTTTTTGCAACTATGGGTGTCTTATCACTTTATTTCGTTCTAACTATGGGCTATGAATTGACAAAAATTTATGCCGAAGAAGAAGGTCTAAACATGAATCCGCTCAACGGAGCAATGTTGTCTCTCTTTGCCTTCATCATGACCATTCCTCAAATTGTCTTTGAAAAAGGTGCTATGACAGCAGTGACTAGCCTCAAAGAAGGTGCTGTGATTGCTGATGGTTGGGCAATTAATAATGGAGTGGCTCGTTTTGGCACAACAGGTATTTTCACAGCCATTATCATGGCAGTGGTAACAGTTCAGCTCTACCGTCTCTGTCTCAAGAAAAACTGGGTTATCAAGATGCCTGAAGCTGTTCCGGAAGGTGTGTCTCGCGGTTTCTCTGCATTAATTCCCGGTTTTGTAGTTGCCTTTACAGTTCTCTTCATCAATGGTGCTCTGGTGATGATGGGGACAGACATCTTCAAAGTGATTGCGATTCCTTTTAGCTTCGTAACTCACTTGACCAATTCATGGATTGGTTTGATGGTTATCTATTTCTTGACCCAATTGCTATGGATTGTTGGGATTCACGGTGCAAACATTATCTTTGCCTTTGTTAGTCCAATTGCCCTTGCAAATATGGCAAGTAATGCATCAGACGGAACCCGTTTCATTGTAGCCGGCGAGTTTTCTAATATGTTTGTTATTGCAGGTGGTTCTGGTGCGACTCTAGGTCTATGTATCTGGCTTGCAACTCGTGCCAAATCTGAGCAATTAAGCGCTATTGGTAAGGCTTCAATCGTTCCTGGTATCTTTAACATCAATGAGCCCCTTATTTTTGGTATTCCTATCATCTACAACCCTACACTAGCTGTACCATTTATTTTGGCGCCAATGACATCTGCGACTATCTACTACTTAGCGATGGAGCTAAACTTGATCAAGGCGGTCTTTGCACAAGTTCCTTGGCCAACTCCTGTAGGAATTGGTGCCTTCTTGGGAACAGGTGACCTAAAAGCGGTAATTGTAGCCCTTATCTGTGCTCTAGCAGCCTTCCTAGTCTACTATCCATTCATCCGTGCTTATGACAAGAAGCTTCTTAAAGAAGAACAAGGAGCAAGTCTTTAGTAAGTGCAGTTTGATATAGAGAAAGAGAAACTTGATATGTACTGACCCCAAAAAGTTAGATAATTAATTTAAGTAAAGGATTTAGTTCTGTATTGCACAGGACTAAGTCCTTTTAGTTTGACCTTAATTAGTTTATTGTTATAGTAATCAATATAGTCTATAATAGCTTGTTCCAGTTGTTTAAGAGACTGAAATGTCTTCTCATAACCGTAAAAATTTCCGATTTCAAAATGCCAAAGAAAGATTCCATTATACCATTGTCTGGGCTGTTCCCTTTACGTGACATAGATGGTTGTCTCTAGGAAGCGATGATAAGAATCGTGTTGATATTGCCAGCTCTAGTCACTATGGAGAATAGTATTTGTGTAATGGTCCTCTGTGAAGGCCTGTTCTAGCATGGCTTTCACTTGTTCCAAGTTCGGTGAAGTAGAAAGATTAAAAGCGATAATTTTGCTGTTAAAGCCATCTAAAACTGGCGATACGTAAAGTTTTTGTGTACTGCTTGGAATGGAAAACTCGGTCACATCCGTATAGCACTTTTCCGTTGGCTTCTATGCTTCAAACTGTTATCAGCTTTCTTGTCAATCTCTTCTTGGTATGAAGAATACTTCCGTTTCCGACGAATTCAAGCCGTTAAACCAAGAACTTTCATCAGACGTTGAACCCTTTTATGATTGACCACAAATTCACGATTTTTTAGTTCATAGATCTGAACTTTATTATTGTATGTCAATTTTATAATACCTCCCCAAAAAAGTTAGATTTTTTCTGTCTAACTTTTGGAGTGCAGGTCAGTTTTCTGACGAGCTCTTTTTTGCGAATAAAGAAATAAAAGGAAGTAAGGAAGTAAAGAAAAGAGATGTTTTCTGCACGTGATAAAAATGGCCAAATAAGGCATTTACTTGTAGATACTCAAGTTCCGAAAGGGGAGTATTTTTGCCCAGTTTGTAATGGATTGGTTCGACTAAAGAAAGGTGAGATAATGCAACCGCACTTTGCGCATGTCAGTCTTTCTAACTGTTACTATCATTTTGAAAATGAAAGCAAAGAGCATTTGAACCTAAAAGCAGCGCTGTTTCGTTGGGCAAAGAAAAATGAGAAGGTAGAGGTGGAAGCCATTATACCCGAATTAGATCAAGTGGCGGATATCCTTGTTGCTGATCGAATTGCTTTAGAGGTCCAATGTAGCCCGCTTTCTAAAACTCGCTTGTGGCAACGAACTAAGCAATACCAACAAGCTGGCTACCAAGTTATTTGGTTATTGGGAGAAAAATTATGGCTTAAAAAAACGCTGACTCCCTTGCAAAAACATTTTCTCTATTTTAGCCAAAATATGGGATTTCATCTCTGGGAATTAGACGAAAAAAGATCTTTGCTACGATTGAAATATTTGATTCATGAGGATTTACATGGGCAAGCCCAATACATAGAAAAAGAGTTTGCATTTGAAGAGGGGGAGCTGTTGGATATTTTTCGATTGCCTTTTCAAAAGCAACTTCTTGCAAGCTTTTCAGCGAAAACAGATACGAATATTTGCCACTATATCCGTCAGCAACTTTATTATCAAAATCCAAAATGGATGAAGCGCCAGGAAACTTGCTACCAAAAGGGAGAAAATCTCTTGTCCAAATCAGCAGACGATTTTTATCCCCAGGTGAGACCAGTCAGAGCAGATGAACCATTTTGTCAGATTTATCAAGATTTGTCTGCCTATTATGAAAATTTTCTGCGTTATTATCAAAAGGCTCAAAACAAAAAGAGCCAAATAGTTTATTCACCAGCATTTTATACGAGGAATTTACATTAAAATATGATAAAATAGGAAGGACGGAGGATTTTTTTATGGCAAAACAAAGAAATGAAATTGAAGAAAAATATACTTGGAATTTAAGCACGATTTTCCCTACAGATGAGGATTTTGAAGCGGAGCTGGCGCAGGTATCAAAAGAATTAAAAAAAGCGACTGGTCTTGCTGGGCATCTGCTGGATTCAGCGGATAGCCTTTTGACAACGACAGAAGTACAGTTGGATTTGATGCGTCGAATTGAAAAATTGTATTCCTATGCCCACATGAAGAACGACCAGGATACTCGTGTGGCAAAATATCAGGAATACCAAGCTAAAGGAATGGCTATTTACAGTGAGTTTGGTCAAGCTTTTGCTTTTTACGAGCCAGAATTTATGGCGATCACAGAAGACCAATACCAAGCCTTTCTAACTGAAAAGCCAGAGTTGCAAATCTATCAACACTATTTTGACAAGCTCTTGCAAAAGAAGGAACATATCCTGACTCAGCGTGAGGAAGAGTTGCTGGCTGGTGCTGGAGAAATTTTCAGCGCGGCCAGTGAAACCTTTGCCATTTTGGATAATGCGGACATTGTCTTTCCTGTGGTTCATAATGAAGCAGGTGAAGAAGTCCAGTTGACACATGGGAATTATATCTCTTTAGTAGAGTCTAAAAATCGGGAAGTTCGTAAGGAAGCTTACGAAGCTCTTTATAGCATTTACGAGCAGTATCAACACACCTATGCGAAAACTCTTCAGACAAACGTTAAAGTTCAAAATTATAACGCTAAAGTGCGGAAGTTTTCATCTGCTCGTGAAGCGGCTTTGTCTGCTAACTTTATTCCAGAGAGTGTATACGATAGCCTTGTTTCAGCTGTCAATAAACACCTACCACTTTTACAACGCTATATCGCACTTCGTTCAAAGATTTTGGGGATTTCTGATCTGAAGATGTATGATGTTTATACACCACTATCAGAGACAGATTACAAGTTTAGTTACGAAGAAGCCTTGGCTAAGTCTGAGGAAGTGTTGGCAGTTTTGGGTGAGGATTATCTAGGACGAGTGAAGCAAGCCTTCTCAGAGCGCTGGATTGATGTTTATGAAAATCAGGGCAAGCGCTCAGGAGCCTATTCAGGTGGATCTTATGATACCAATGCTTTTATGTTACTAAACTGGCAGGATACATTGGATAATCTCTTTACTCTAGTACATGAGACAGGACACAGTATGCACTCCAGCTATACTCGTGAAAATCAGCCGTATGTTTACGGAGATTATTCTATCTTCCTAGCTGAAATTGCTTCAACAACTAATGAAAATATCTTAACAGAGAAACTCTTAGAAGAAGTAGAGGATGATGCGACTCGTTTTGCGATTCTCAACCACTTCTTGGATGGCTTCCGTGGTACAGTTTTCCGTCAAACCCAGTTTGCAGAGTTTGAGCATGCGATCCATAAGGCTGACCAAGAAGGTCAAGTTCTAACTAGCGAATTTCTCAATGATCTCTATGCTGAGCTTAATGAGAAATACTATGGTTTGAAAAAAGAAGATAATCAGCAGATTCAGTATGAATGGGCTCGAATCCCGCATTTTTATTACAATTATTATGTTTTCCAATACTCTACGGGATTTGCGGCCGCTTCGGCCTTAGCCGAAAAGATTGTCCATGGTAGCCAAGAAGACAAGGACAAGTATCTGGACTATCTCAAAGCTGGGAACTCTGACTATCCACTTAATGTCATCAAAAAAGCAGGTGTGGATATGGAAAAAGAAGACTATCTAAATGCTGCATTTGCTGTCTTTGAACGTCGCTTGGACGAATTTGAAGCCTTGGTAGAAAAGTTGGGCTTAGCATAAGATGGTCGAGACTTATAATCAAAACTCCAATCCTAATATGCGCCGACCAGTAGTCAAGCAAGAAATAGTGGACTTTATGCGGCAACGTCTTCAGCCAGTTACAGGTGGTCTTAAGGCCTTAGAAGATTTTGCGAGATCTGAAAATGTGCCTGTGATTCCTCATGAGACAGTCGCTTACTTCCGTTTGCTACTCGAAAGCCTCCAACCAGAGAAAATTTTAGAAATTGGAACGGCCATTGGTTTTTCCGCTCTTTTGATGGCAGAGCATGCGCCTCAGGCTCAGATTACGACGATTGACCGTAATCCGGAGATGATTGCACTGGCTAAGGCTAATTTTGCTAAGTACGATAGCAGACAGCAAATCACTTTGTTGGAAGGAGATGCAGTGGACCTGCTTGAGACATTAGAGGATTCCTA
Source organism: Streptococcus sp. oral taxon 056 str. F0418 (assembly GCF_000220065.1). Taxonomy (GTDB): domain Bacteria; phylum Bacillota; class Bacilli; order Lactobacillales; family Streptococcaceae; genus Streptococcus. The sequence continues at coordinate 1,723,205 of NZ_AFQU01000001.1, forward strand.
TGATCTTGTCTTTATGGACTCTGCCAAGTCCAAGTATGTGGTCTTTTTACCTCAGGTCCTCAAACGTCTCAATCCTGGTGGCTTGGTGCTTATTGATGATGTCTTTCAGGGGGGAGATGTAGCCAAACCGTTTGAGGAAATCAGGCGGGGGCAACGGGCTATCTACCGTGGTTTGCACAATCTATTCGATGAGACTTTGGATAACCCAGATTTGACAGCCAGTCTTCTTCCCTTAGGAGATGGCCTACTTATGATTAGAAAACGTAGTTAAACTGTAGATTTATAGGAATTTATCTAATTTTTAGGAAAATTTAAGCCATCAAATTTATTTTGTGGTACAATAGGAAAAGTGAGTAAATCAAGCTAGTTCATGCTCTTTAAGAAAAAAGCTAGCAACTCAATAAACGATTTTAGACAAAAAGAAACTTTAGAGTCTAGATATTTTACAAAGGAGTTTTCATCACAATGAAGAAAAAAATAATTATTGGAGCAGTGACCCTTTTATCAGTAGCTGTGCTAGCCGCTTGTGGAAAATCAACAAATGGTAACACAGACATTATCACAATGAAAGGTGATACCATTACAGTTTCTGAATTCTATGAGAAAGTAAAAACAAATGCCTCAGCGCAACAAGTACTTTTGAATCTCACAATCAAAGAAGTTTTTGAAAAAGAGTACGGCAAAAAAGTATCGGATAAAGAAGTCAGCGAAGCATTTGATAAGAGTGCAAAAACATATGGAGATAATTTTGCACGTGTCCTAGCTCAAGCAGGTATGACAGAAGAGACTTATCGTGAGCAAATCAGAACCAATAAATTAGTAGAATACGCTGTAAAAAAAGCTGCTGAAAAAGAGCTAACTGATGAAGCTTATAAAACTGCATATGATAACTATACACCAGAAGTAACAGCGCAAATTATCAAGCTTGATAGTGAAGATAAGGCCAAAGAAGTTTTAGAAAAGGCTCGAGCAGAAGGTGCTGATTTTGCACAGTTAGCTAAGGAAAATTCAACAGATAATGATACCAAAGAAAAAGGTGGCGAAATCAAGTTTGATTCTACAGCTACAAATGTTCCTGATGCTGTGAAAAAAGCAACGTTTGGTCTTGAAGTAAATGGTATTTCAGATGTTGTGACTGTTCGTAGTGCTCAAGGTGCAACAAGTTACTACATTGTAAAATTAGTTGCGAAGTCAGAAAAATCATCAAAATGGCAAGATTACAAAGAAAAACTGAAACAAGCTATCTTGACTGAAAAACAAAACAATACAAGCTTTATCCAGAGCGTTGTAGCAAAAGAATTGCAAGCAGCTAACATTAAGGTAAAAGATGCTGCATTCCAAAATCTCTTCTCTCAATATATTCATACAGATGGCTCATCAACAAGTGAAAGTTCATCTTCTAAGTCAAAATAAGTTGACGGCTAAGAGAGAAGCAGGTATAATAAAAAAGGTGAGAATTGATTTTTTCAAGTTCTTAGTTCAGAGAAATGGCGGTGCTGCGAGCCATCTGAGACGGAAAATCATGCTACTCATCTTAAAAACAGAATAAGAAATGAGAATGACAAGTTCATTGAATGAAGGTGGTACCGCGGTTTTTCGCCCTTCGTACAAGGAACTTGTCTTTTAAGTTGATTTTGGAGGTCAAGAGATGAAAACATATCTGGTCAAGCAAAAATTCCGCTTAGGCGGGGAGAGATTTGATATCAAGGATGACCGAGGAAATGTGGATTATCAAGTGGAAGGCTCTTTTTTTCGGATTCCTAAGACCTTTAGCATTTATGATGCGCAAGGACAGGTTGTTAGTCAAATTACCAAATCGATTATGACTCTCTTGCCTCGTTTTGTGATCAAACTTCGGAGTGGTCATCACTTTTATATCCGTAAGAAACTGACTTTTTTCCGTGATAAGTATGAGTTTGATCAACTGGGCTTGCGAGTAGAAGGGAATATATGGGATTTAAACTTCCGTTTGTTGGATGAACAAGACCAAACGGTTGCTGAAATTACCAAGGAAATTTTTCATCTAACTTCCACTTATCAGGTAACTGTATATGATGAAGCCTATGTAGACCTTGTCATTTCCCTCTGTGTCGCCATTGACTATGTAGAAATGCTGGAAAGCTCATCATAGGAACAATATTGAAAAGATTTTAAAAAAGAATGAAGGAGAAAAACATATGAAACAATTATCTAGCACTCAAATTCGCCAAATGTGGCTTGATTTCTGGGCAAGTAAAGGCCACTCTGTAGAACCATCGGTCAGCTTGGTTCCTGTAAATGACCCTACTCTTTTATGGATTAACTCTGGGGTAGCCACTCTTAAAAAATACTTTGACGGCACCATTATCCCCGAAAATCCACGGATTACTAATGCACAAAAAGCCATTCGTACTAACGACATCGAAAATGTCGGGAAAACAGCTCGTCACCATACCATGTTTGAAATGCTGGGGAATTTCTCTATCGGGGATTACTTCCGTGATGAAGCCATCACTTGGGCTTATGAGCTTTTGACTAGCCCTGAGTGGTTTGACTTCCCGAAAGATAAACTTTACATGACTTACTATCCAGACGATAAAGATTCTTACAACCGTTGGATTGAAGTAGGAGTGGATCCAAGTCACTTGATTCCAATCGAGGACAACTTCTGGGAAATCGGTGCGGGACCTTCAGGACCTGATACTGAGATCTTCTTTGACCGTGGAGAAGCTTTTGACCCAGAAAATATTGGAATCCGTCTTCTTGCAGAAGATATTGAAAACGACCGTTACATCGAAATTTGGAACATCGTCTTGTCTCAATTTAACGCTGACCCTGCTGTTCCTCGTAGCGAGTACAAGGAATTGCCTCACAAGAACATTGATACGGGCGCTGGTTTGGAGCGTTTGGTGGCAGTTATCCAAGGGGCTAAGACAAATTTTGAAACAGACCTCTTCATGCCAATCATTCGAGAAGTTGAGAAATTGTCTGGTAAAGTCTACGATCAAGATGGCGACAATATGAGCTTTAAGGTCATCGCTGACCATATTCGTTCGCTTTCCTTTGCTATTGGTGATGGCGCTCTTCCTGGAAATGAAGGTCGTGGTTATGTCCTTCGTCGTCTTCTCCGTCGTGCTTCTATGCACGGTCAAAAATTGGGCATCAACGAGCCTTTCCTTTACAAACTGGTTCCAACTGTTGGAAAAATCATGGAAAGCTACTACCCAGAAGTGCTTGAGAAACGCGACTTTATCGAAAAAATCGTCAAGAGCGAAGAAGAGTCATTTGCCCGTACCCTCCACTCAGGTCAACACTTTGCCCAAGGCAACGTAGCTGATTTGAAAGAAAAAGGCCAATCTGTCATCGCTGGTTCAGATGTCTTCAAACTCTATGATACATATGGATTCCCAGTGGAATTGACAGAAGAAATCGCTGAAGAGGCAGGTATGACGGTTGACCGTGAAGGTTTTGAAGCAGCCATGAAAGAGCAGCAAGAACGTGCGCGTGCATCAGTTGTCAAAGGTGGCTCAATGGGCATGCAAAATGAAACCCTTCAAAATATCACGGTGGAAAGTCGCTTTAACTACAATGCGAGTCAATTGACTTCTAAATTGGTCGCTATCGTTTCTGAAAATGCTGAAGTAGCAGCTGTATCTGAAGGAACTGCCTCTCTCATCTTTGCTGAAACCCCTTTCTACGCTGAAATGGGTGGACAGGTAGCAGACCATGGACAAATCTTGGATGCTGCAGGAAATGTTGTGGCTAAGGTGACAGATGTACAGAAAGCACCAAACGGACAACCATTGCACACAGTTGAGCTTCTTTCTCCACTTGCTTTGAACCAAGAGTACACATTGGCGATCGATACCAATCGTCGTCATCGAGTCATGAAAAACCACACAGCAACTCACTTGCTCCATGCGGCTCTTCACAATATCCTTGGAAGCCATGCAACCCAAGCAGGATCTCTTAATGAAGTCGAATTCCTTCGCTTTGATTTTACGCACTTCCAAGCCGTAACTCCTGAAGAATTGCGTGCTATTGAACAGCAAGTCAATGAGAAAATCTGGGAAGCTATCGCAGTGGAAACTGTTGAAACTGATATCGAGACTGCTAAAGGAATGGGAGCCATGGCCCTCTTTGGTGAGAAATACGGTAAGGAAGTCCGTGTCGTGACGATCGGCGACTACTCTATTGAGCTTTGTGGTGGTACACACGTAGGCAACACTTCTGAGATAGGTCTCTTCAAGATTGTCAAAGAAGAGGGGATTGGTTCAGGTACTCGCCGTATCTTAGCGGTAACTGGTAAGGAAGCCTTTGAAGCCTACCGTGAGCAAGAAGACGCTCTGAAAGCAGTAGCAGCTACTTTGAAAGCACCTCAACTCAAGGAAGTACCTCACAAAGTTGAAGGTCTTCAAGAGCAACTCCGTCAACTTCAAAAAGAAAATGCAGAATTGAAAGAAAAAGCTGCTGCAGCTGCTGCAGGTGATCTCTTCAAGGACGTTAAAGAAGCAAACGGACACCGTTACATTGCAAGCCAAGTTTCTGTATCAGACGCAGGAGCTCTTCGTACCTTTGCGGATAACTGGAAACAAAAAGACTACTCTGACTTGCTTGTCCTAGTCGCAGCCATTGGTGACAAAGTCAATGTCCTCGTAGCCAGCAAGACGAAAGACCTCCATGCAGGCAACCTTGTCAAAGAATTAGCTCCAATCGTTGATGGACGTGGCGGTGGGAAACCGGATATGGCCATGGCAGGAGGAAGCAATCAAGCAAACATCCAAGAATTGTTGGATGCAGTTGCTGGAAAATTGTAGAATATTTTTAAGATCAGGACTGAACGGCACCCCAAAAGTTAGATTTTTCTGTCTAACTTTTTGGGGTCAGTACAATCCTGGTCTTTTTATTTTTAATAGGATTGAAAGGTGTGGCAAATATCTATGCTTTTTTGACCAGTATAATTGTCAAAAGGAAGGAGATTTGCTACAATGATTTTTAACGACAATGGAGGGCGATTTATGAATATATTCTTATGGTTCTTATTTCCCCTGGCTTTTGTGCTGTGGATTGAATCTTTTAGTAAACAAAAGCGAATGCGAAGGCGAATAAAAACTTTGGAAAAAAATAGAAAAGGAGAGAAGAAAATGTCACGTTTTTTAAAAGAGATGATTGGAAAGAAACCGACGATTAAGGGGGAATTAAGTGAAATAACAGACTGGTTTGTGATGGATGTGGATGAAGACTGGGTTAAGCTTAGCAAGACAAATAAAAAAGGTCAGAAAGAAACAAAACTTATGCGTATTGAAGACATTCGGTCTGTTGAATTGCTGGAGGACTGAATAGAAAGAATTGAGTAATATGAAAAAATGGTTTTATTTATTCTATTAACACTAATCTCTGTAGCTATCTTCTATTACACTGATATACTTCTTAAGCGAGGATTTGTTTGGTAGATGCTAGGACCATTTTTGGTTTATCTAAGTTTTGGTATTGTCTAAAAAAAGAATATTTTTAAAGTGATATTTGATAATACTCAGAACAAGCATTCTCGCTAGATATGACTGAGCCATGCAAGACTAAATCATAATATTTTAAAGACTGGAAATTATTAAAGAGAACAGTCTATTTTGGATCATCTCAATAATAAAAACTCCTCAGAATGCTTGCTCACATGAGTATTCTGAGGAGTTGTTTTTTATAAAGCTAATAGATTATAATCCATAATTATAATCGTCATCTTGCATGGCTTCAACTTCACCGAGGAGATAGCCGTTGCCGACTTGAGAGAAGAAGTCGTGGTTAGAAGTACCGGTAGAGATACCGTTCATAACGATAGGGTTTACATCATCAGCTGTATCTGGGAAAAGCGGATCTTGTCCCAAGTTCATTAAGGCTTTATTGGCATTATAACGTAGGAACGTTTTGACTTCCTCGGTCCAGCCAACACCATCGTAGAGCGTTTCTGTATATCCTTCTTCATTTTCGTAGAGTTTGTACAACAAGTCATACATCCATTCACGGAAAGTATCTTGTTCTGCTTCAGGAAGCTCATTAAAGCCAAGTTGGAATTTGTAGCCAATATAGGTTCCGTGGACAGACTCGTCACGAATAATCAACTTGATAATTTCTGCGACGTTAGCCAGTTTATTGTTACCTAGATAGTAGAGAGGCGTAAAGAAACCAGAGTAGAAAAGGAAGGTTTCTAAAAATACACTGGCTACTTTCTTCTCAAGAGGAGTACCGTTCAGATAGATCTCATTGATGATTTCGGCTTTTCTCTGCAAATAAGGATTGGTATTTGTCCATTCAAAGATTTCATCAATTTCTGATTTGGTGTTGAGTGTAGAAAAGATAGAAGAATAAGATTTGGCGTGAACGGATTCCATAAATTGGATGTTATTGAAAACAGCTTCTTCATGAGCTGTGCGGACATCCTTACGTAGAGCGTCCACACCAGACTCAGACTGGAGGGTATCTAGCAAGGTCAGGCCTCCGAAGACTTTACCGACTAGATCTTTTTCTTTATTCGATAGCTTTCTCCAGTCGTCCAAATCATTAGACAGGGGAATTCGGGTATCCAGCCAGAATTGTTCTGTCAATTTTTCCCAAGTTGATTTATCGATAACATCTTCGATAGCGTTCCAGTTAATGGCTTTGTAGTATGTTTCCATTTGAAATCTCTTTCTGTAGTTGTGATGTGATAAAGAATCATTATTATTTTATCACAATTTTATAAGGGGATCGAACAAAAAGTCGGCGAACCGACTTTTGAGTTGTTAGCTGATGATGGTAATCAAGTCAGTAAGTAAAAACGAGATGACTGTTTCCTACCAACAATTAGATCACACAGCTTTCACACTGGTTGGCACCTACTTCGCCACCATCATCGGTGAAGGTACGGACGTAGTAGATGGATTTGATTCCCTTGTTGAAGGCGTAGTTACGCAGGATAGAAAGGTCACGGGTTGTTTGCTTGCTTTCTTTTTTCCACTCGTAGAGACCTTTAGGAATGTCACTGCGCATAAAGAGGGTCAGAGAAAGACCTTGGTCCACATGCTCAGTTGCGGCTGCATAGACATCAATCACCTTTCGCATGTCCATGTCATAAGCGCTGGTGTAGTAAGGGATAGTCTCAGTTGACAGACCAGCAGCAGGATAGTAGATCTTACCGATTTTCTTTTCCTGACGTTCCTCGATCCGTTGAGTGATTGGGTGGATTGAAGCAGAAACATCATTGATGTAGCTAATAGACCCATTTGGTGCAACGGCTAGGCGGTTTTGGTGGTAGAGACCATCAGCCTTGACTTTGTCGCATAACTCTGCCCAATCCTCTGCAGATGGGATAAAGATGCCTGCGAAGAGATCTTTGACACGCTCAGACTTAGGTACAAACTCACCTGTCAGATATTTGTCAAAGTAAGTACCGTTAGCATAGTCAGATTTTTCAAAGTTATGGAAGGTCACACCACGCTCACGAGCGATATTGTTAGACTCAACTAGAGTCCAGTAGTTCATGAGCATAAAGTAGATGCTAGTGAACTCAACAGCTTCTGCTGAACCATATTCAATCAACTGCTGAGCTAAGTAGCTGTGTAGCCCCATAGCGCCTAAACCAAAAGTATGAGCCAGGCTATTTCCGTGATCGATAGAAGGAACAGCTGTAATGTGTGAACTATCAGTGACAAAAGTAAGGGCGCGTGTCATAGTTCGGATGGATTTTCCAAAGTCAGGAGAAGTCATCATGTTGACAACGTTGGTAGAACCCAAGTTACATGAGACATCTGTTCCCAAGTGGAGATACTCTTGTGCATCATTCAAGAGACTAGGTTCTTGCACTTGCAGGATTTCAGAGCAAAGGTTGCTCATGATAATTTTACCGTCAATTGGATTTGAACGATTAGCTGTATCAATGTTTACGACATAAGGATAGCCGGATTCTTGTTGGAGTTTGGAGATTTCTGTTTCCAAATCACGTGCTTTAATCTTCGTTTTGGTGATCTTAGGATTTGCTACTAGTTCATCATATTTTTCAGTGATGTCAAGGTAGGCAAATGGTACGCCGTACTCACGTTCAACAGAATAGGGACTGAAGAGGTACATTTCTTCGTTTTTACGAGCTAATTCGTAGAATTTATCTGGAATGACGACACCAAGCGAGAGAGTTTTAACCCGAACTTTTTCATCCGCATTTTCTTTCTTAGTAGAAAGGAAAGCGATAATATCTGGGTGGAAGACATTGAGGTAAACAACCCCAGCTCCCTGACGTTGGCCCAGCTGGTTAGAGTAGGAGAAACTATCTTCAAACAGTTTCATAACAGGAACAACCCCAGATGCAGCTCCTTCATAGCCTTTGATAGGCGCTCCAGCTTCCCGTAGATTGCTAAGGGAAATACCGACCCCGCCACCGATACGAGAGAGTTGCAAGGCAGAGTTGATGGAGCGACCGATTGAGTTCATGTCATCTGTTACTTGGATGAGGAAACAAGAAACCAATTCACCACGACGAGCACGGCCAGCATTGAGGAAGCTTGGCGTAGCCGGTTGATAGCGCTGGTGGATGATTTCATTGGCAATATCCTTGGCAATAGCTTCGTCTCCATTCGCGAAATAGAGGGCGTTGAAGAGAACACGCTCTTCCATTCCTTCTAGATAGTATTCTCCATCATTTGTTTTTAGAGCATATTGGTTGTAGAACTTGTAGGCTGCCATGAAAGATTTGAATTTAAAATCTTGTGCATGGATAAAAGCTGCTAATTCTTCAATATATTCGGGAGAATAGAGCTCGATAAATTCTTTTTCTAAATAATTTTCTTCAATTAAGTACTGGATTTTTTCAGTAATAGAGGCAAACTGTTTGGTATTTGGTTCAACATTTTCTTTGAAGAAAGCTTTTAAGGCTTCTTGGTCTTTGTGAAGCATGATTTGACCATTGACAGGACGGTTAATTTCATTGTTCAGACGGAAGTAAGTAACATCTTCTAAGTGTTTTAAACCCATAATTGATTCCTTTTTCTAATTCTTTTGTACAAAAGAAAGTGCTCCTATAGATTCATAGAAGCTCCTTTGTTTTCCATAAACTACTCAATAAATTGTTTTTTGCTACGAAAGTATCGCAGAAAAACAAGTCACTGTGCCATTTTTATGAAAGTTGTTTTAATTTGCTTGGTTGGAAGCCAGAGAAAGCTTCGGTTGCAGTTTGCACTACTGGTGCAGCATTAAAACCCAGTTTTTTTACCTGCTCAATATATTCTGGCTGTTCATCAAGATTGATTTCTTGGTATTTCACATTGTTTGTATCCAAGAAACGTTTGGTCATTTTGCATTGAACACAATTATTTTTTGAGTAAATCGTTACCATACAAGGGAACTCCTATTATTTTTTAATACTTACTAAGTATATCTCAAAGGAAAATGATTGTCAATGGATTGAACTAAATATTGTGTTGATTTTTGTTATAAAACAATTATCGATACAATATATGGTATTTATGTAAAGTGCGGAAATATCACTAAAATGAGGAAAAATAGGCATATTCAGCTTTGAAAAGATAGAAAAAATGAGCTTAAGGATGTTTTTGAGATATAAATAAATCATAAAAATGATGTATTAAATGATTTATTTTAATAAGAAAAAACTCCTATTCTATGAGACTAAAACCTGAAAAAATAATGCTTAATTTTGAAAAATCTAGTACTGATTCTTGAAAAAGATTTCAAAAAATGATATAATGACAAATTGTAAGGGTTATCAATTAGCCTGACAAAGAATTATTTAAAGGAGAGTCTAATTATGGCTTCTAAAGATTTCCACATTGTGGCAGAAACAGGTATTCACGCTCGTCCAGCAACTTTGTTGGTTCAAACAGCAAGCAAATTTGCTTCTGATATCACTCTTGAATACAAAGGTAAATCAGTAAATTTGAAATCAATCATGGGCGTAATGAGCCTTGGTGTTGGTCAAGGTGCAGACGTAGTTATCTCTGCTGAAGGTGCAGACGCTGACGACGCACTTGCAGCAATTGCAGAAACAATGGAAAAAGAAGGATTGGCATAATATGACAGAAATGCTTAAAGGAATTGCGGCATCTGATGGTGTTGCTGTTGCTAAGGCATATCTATTAGTCCAACCGGATTTATCGTTTGAGACTGTTTCAGTCGAAAATACGAATGCAGAAGAGGCTCGTTTGGATGTAGCTCTTGAAGCTTCACAGAACGAGCTTTCTGTTATCCGTGAAAAGGCAGTAGATAGCTTAGGGGAAGAAGCAGCCCAAGTATTTGATGCACATTTGATGGTTCTGTCCGATCCAGAAATGGTTGGTCAAATTAAGGAAACAATCCGTACTAAAAAGGTAAACGCAGAGGCTGGCTTAAAAGAAGTAACCGACATGTTTATTACGATTTTTGAAGGTATGGAAGATAATCCATATATGCAAGAACGTGCGGCGGATATTCGCGATGTAACAAAACGTGTATTGGCTAATCTTTTAGGTAAAAAATTACCAAACCCAGCATCTATTAATGAAGAAGTGATTGTTATTGCTCATGACTTAACTCCATCTGATACAGCACAGCTTGACAAAAACTTTGTTAAGGCTTTTGTGACGAATATCGGTGGACGGACTAGTCACTCAGCGATTATGGCACGTACGCTTGAAATCGCAGCGGTATTGGGAACTAATAATATTACTGAGTTGGTAAAAGACGGAGATATTATTGCTGTTAATGGTATCACTGGTGATGTAATCATCAACCCAACTGAAGAGCAAATCGTAGCATTCAAAGCAGCTGGTGACGCTTATGCTAAACAAAAAGCTGAATGGGAATTGCTCAAGGATGCCCAAACTGTAACAGCAGACGGCAAGCACTTTGAACTCGCTGCTAATATCGGTACGCCAAAAGACGTTGAAGGTGTTAATGCTAATGGTGCAGAAGCTGTCGGTCTTTATCGTACAGAGTTCCTTTATATGGATTCTCAAGACTTCCCAACAGAAGATGAGCAGTACGAAGCGTATAAAGCTGTACTTGAAGGCATGAACGGAAAACCAGTGGTTGTTCGCACTATGGACATCGGTGGAGATAAGGAACTTCCTTACTTTGATATGCCACACGAAATGAACCCATTCCTTGGTTTCCGTGCTTTGCGTATCTCTATCTCTGAAACTGGCGATGCTATGTTCCGTACACAAATCCGCGCCCTATTGCGTGCTTCTGTACACGGACAATTACGTATCATGTTCCCAATGGTAGCTCTTCTGACAGAATTCCGTAAGGCTAAAGCTGTCTATGAAGAAGAAAAAGCTAAGTTGCAGGCTGAAGGCGTTGCAGTAGCAGATAATATCCAAGTGGGTATCATGATTGAAATCCCAGCGGCAGCGATGCTCGCGGATCAGTTTGCCAAGGAAGTAGACTTCTTCTCTATCGGTACCAACGACTTGATCCAGTACACTATGGCAGCTGACCGGATGAATGAGCAAGTCTCTTACCTCTATCAACCATATAACCCATCTATCCTTCGCTTGATTAACAATGTTATCAAGGCAGCGCATGCTGAAGGCAAGTGGGCTGGTATGTGTGGAGAAATGGCTGGCGACCAAACAGCTGTGCCATTGCTTGTAGGTATGGGCTTGGATGAATTCTCTATGAGTGCAACTTCAGTTCTTCGGACTCGTAGCCTCATGAAGAAACTTGATACTAAGAAGATGCAAGAACTGGCTCAACGTGCATTGACTGAATGTGCAACAATGGAAGAAGTTCTTGAGCTTGAAAAAGAGTATGTAAACTTTGATTAATTAATATAATAGAGCGGGCAATCGCTCTTTTTTAGAACCATTTTCAAAAATGGTTCTTTCTTTAAATTTTGTTCGTAAAAAAAGTGCTTTAAATATGGATAGAAATGAATCAACAGTAAATTAGCTGCTAATAAAACGGATATGAAGCAATCGTTCAGTTTTTGAAAAAAATGATAATATTTATGAAATTTACTTGAAAATATGTCAAATTTAGGATAAAATAAAAATATAGAAAACGCTTACAAATAGAAAGGTGATTGCATGGATAAGAACGAAGCATTAAGAACCTTTACAACAGGTGAAAACTTTCATTTGCAGCATTATCTAGGGGCGCATCAGGATGAAGTAGACGGCAAGTCTGGCTACTCTTTCCGCGTTTGGGCGCCTAATGCTCAGAGTGTACATTTGATTGGAGATTTCACCAATTGGTATGAAGAGCAGATTCCTATGGTCCGAAATGAAGCGGGCGTTTGGGAAGTCTTCACGGAGCTACCTAAAGAAGGAGATATTTACAAGTACAATATCAAGCGTAGCAGTGGTCAGGAAATTTTAAAAATTGATCCTTTAGCTATCTATTTGGAAGAGCGTCCAGGTACTGGAGCAGTTATTCGGACTATTCCTGAGAAGAATTGGAAAGACGGTCTTTGGTTGGCACGCCGAAAGCGCTGGGGCTTCTTCTCTCGGCCGGTCAATATCTATGAAGTGCATGCTGGCTCGTGGAAACGCAATGAAGACGGCAGTCCTTATAGCTTTGCCCAGTTAAAAGAAGACTTGATTCCTTATCTGGTGGAGATGAACTATACACATGTGGAATTCATGCCGCTTATGGCTCATCCGCTGGGGCTTAGCTGGGGTTATCAGCTCATGGGCTACTTCGCCTTTGAGCACACCTATGGCACGCCTGAGGAATTTCAAGACTTCGTCGAAGAATGTCACTTAAACAATATCGGGGTCATCGTGGATTGGGTGCCTGGCCATTTCACTATTAATGATGATGCGTTGGCCTACTATGATGGGACACCGACTTTCGAGTATCAGGACCATGACCGGGCCCATAACTATGGTTGGGGTGCTCTCAACTTTGATTTGGGCAAGAATCAGGTTCAGTCTTTCTTGATTTCCAGCATTAAATTCTGGATTGATTTTTACCATCTGGATGGGATTCGGGTTGATGCTGTCAGCAATATGCTCTATCTGGACTATGACAGTGGTCCTTGGCAGCCAAATAAAGATGGAGGCAATCGCAACTATGAAGGCTATTACTTCCTGCAACGCCTCAATACGGTTATCAAGTTAGCCCATCCTGATGTTATGATGATTGCGGAGGAAAGTTCCTCAGGGACCAAGATTACTGGCATGAGAGAGCTGGGTGGTCTTGGATTTGACTACAAGTGGAATATGGGCTGGATGAATGATATCCTTCGTTTCTACGAAGAAGATCCGATTTATCGTAAGTACGATTTTAATCTAGTGACCTTCAGCTTTATGTACGCTTTCTCTGAAAACTTCCTCCTGCCATTCTCACATGATGAAGTGGTTCATGGCAAGAAGAGTCTCATGCACAAGATGTGGGGTGACCGTTACAATCAATTCGCAGGGCTCCGCAACTTGCTGACTTATCAAATCTGCCATCCGGGCAAGAAATTGCTCTTTATGGGTTCAGAATTTGGTCAGTTCCTAGAATGGAAGTCAGAAGAGCAACTAGAATGGTCGAATCTGGACGATCAGATGAACAAGAAGATGCAGGGCTTCACTGCTGCACTCAATGCCTTCTATAAAGACAATCGTCCGCTTTGGGAAATTGATCTGAGCTACGATGGCATCGAAATCATTGATGCGGATAATACTGATCAAAGTGTTCTCTCCTTCATCCGTAAGACGGAAAAAGGAGATATGTTAGTTTGTGTATTCAATATGGCACCGGTAGAGCGGAAGAACTTTACCATCGGTGTTCCAGTGGCAGCCATTTATGAAGAAGTATGGAACACTGAATTAGAAGAATGGGGAGGTGTTTGGAAGGAACATAACGAAACAGTTCAGTCTCAAGAAGGACTTTGGAAAGATTATCCGCAGACCTTGACCTTCACACTGCCAGCTCTTGGAGCTAGCGTCTGGAAGATCAAACGTCGCATTAAATCAAAGTCGACTAAAAATAAAAAATAGGGTTATCCCATTTGTTGTAATTGAACTTGTATTAAAATATCGGAGAAAGATGCGCAATTTGCGAAATGAAATGAGCCATAAGTTCGGATGCTGTAAGGTATAAGTCTTCCTTGGAGTACCGTTCCGTCAACCCATTTCCTGTTTTTGATGTTTAATGCACTCGAACCTTAGCAAGGAGTAGTCTATGAAGAATGAAATGCTAGCTTTGATTCTTGCCGGCGGGCAAGGAACACGTCTTGGAAAGCTTACACAGAGTATTGCAAAACCTGCAGTACAGTTTGGTGGACGATATCGTATTATTGACTTTGCCCTGTCTAACTGTGCTAATTCCGGCATTCACAATGTCGGTGTCATTACTCAATACCAGCCTCTGGCTTTGAATAGCCATATTGGAAATGGATCCAGCTGGGGATTAGATGGCATTAATACAGGAGTGTCCATTCTTCAGCCTTATTCTGCTAGTGAAGGGAATCGCTGGTTTGAAGGAACTAGCCATGCAATATTCCAAAATATTGATTACATTGACAGCATTAATCCAGAATATGTCTTGATTTTGTCTGGAGACCATATCTACAAGATGGATTATGATGATATGCTCCAGTCTCACAAGGACAATAATGCCAGCTTGACAGTAGCTGTTCTGGATGTGCCTCTCAAAGAAGCCAGCCGTTTTGGTATTATGAATACAGATGCCAATAATCGGATTGTTGAATTTGAAGAAAAACCAGAAAATCCTAAGTCAACCAAGGCTTCTATGGGGATTTATATCTTTGACTGGCAGCGTCTGCGTAATATGCTGGTAGCTGCTGAAAAGAGCAATGTGGACATGTCCGACTTTGGTAAGAATGTTATCCCTAACTACCTGGAATCTGGCGAAAGCGTTTATGCTTATGACTTTGCAGGCTATTGGAAAGACGTTGGTACAGTTGAGTCTCTCTGGGAAGCCAACATGGAATACATCAATCCGGAAAATGCTCTGGATAGTCGCAATCGTCGCTGGAAGATTTATTCTCGCAACTTGATTTCTCCGCCAAACTTTATCGGTGAAAATGCTCACGTGGAAGACTCGCTGGTCGTTGATGGATGTTTCGTTGACGGTATAGTAAAACACTCTATTCTATCTACTAGTGCTCAGGTCAAAAAAGGTGCAGTCATTGAAGATTCTGTTATCATGAGTGGAGCTGTTATTGGTAAAGACGCTAAGATCAAGCGGGCCATTATCGGAGAGGGTGCTATCATCTCTGATGGTGTAGAGCTTGATGGTACAGAGGAAGTATATGTTGTCGGATATAACGAGAAAGTGGGGATAATAAAAGATGAAGATTGATAAATACTCAGCAATTTTAGGAAATACAGTCGGATTCCATGATATGTCGACTCTAACAAAACATCGTCCAGTAGCTAGCTTGCCATTTGGTGGGAAATACCGTTTAATTGACTTCCCGCTTTCAAGTCTTGCCAATGCTGGTATTCGCAGTGTTTTTGGCATCTTCCAGCAGGACAATATCAGCTCTGTCTTTGACCATATTCGTTCCGGTCGTGAGTGGGGGCTGTCTACCTTGCTCAGCCACTATTACCTAGGGATTTACAATACTCGTGTAGAAAGTTCTACAGTCGGTGAGGAATACTATGATCAGCTTTTGACCTATCTTAAACGTTCTGGTTCCAATCAAACTGTCGCACTTAACTGCGATATCTTGGTTAATATTGACCTCAATCAAGTTTTCCATTTGCACAATATAACAGAACAACCAATTACAGTTGTCTATAAGAAATTGAATAAGGAGAATATCTCAGATGTGAATGCTGTCCTAGATATTGACGAAACAGACCATGTCAGAGGACATAAACTCTTTGATGGCCGAGAAGATGCCGAGCTCTTCAATATGTCTACGGATATCTTTGTTGTGGATACTCCATGGTTAATTGAAAAGTTGGAGGAAGAGGCTAAGAAAGACCACCCTCAAAAGCTTCGCTATGTCCTACGTGATTTAGCGGTTGAAGAAGGTGCTTTTGCCTATGAATATACTGGCTATTTGGCAAATATCTACTCTGTAGCAACATACTATCAGGCTAACCTCGATATGTTAGAAAGCAAAAAATTCTATTCACTCTTTAGCCCAAATCAAAAAATATATACCAAGGTTAAGAATGAGGAACCTACCTATTATGCTCCTTCTTCAAAGGTGTCTCGCGCCCAATTTGCATCTGGAAGTATTGTCGAAGGGGAAGTTGCTAATTCAGTGATCTCACGTAACACTAATATCAAAGCTGGTAGTCAAGTGAAAAATAGCATTCTATTTCCTCGAGCTGAAATTGGTGCAAATGCAACAGTTGAATATGCTATTCTTGACAAGGGAGTTGAGGTAGCAGAAGGTGTTGTAATACGTGGAACAGAGGATAATCCAATTGTTGTTAACAAAGGTCAAAAAGTAACAGAGGACATGATTCGATGAAGATTTTATTTGTAGCAGCTGAAGGAGCACCTTTTTCGAAAACAGGTGGTTTGGGAGATGTGATTGGAGCTCTACCAAAATCGCTGGTCAAACATGGACATGAAGTTGGTGTTATTCTCCCTTATTATGATATGACGGATGCTAAATTTGGTGATAAGGTAGAGGATCTCTTCTACTTTGAGGTTAGTGTTGGTTGGCGACGTCAGTATGTTGGAGTAAAGCGACTGGTTTTGAACGGTGTGTCCTTCTATTTTATAGACAATCAATATTATTTCTTCAGAGGCCATGTTTATGGGGACTTTGACGACGGGGAACGCTTTGCCTACTTCCAGCTAGCAGCGGTTGAGTTGATGGAGCGGATTGATTTTATTCCAGATGTTCTGCATGTTCACGATTACCATACAGCTATGATCCCTTTCTTGGTTAAGGAAAAATACCATTGGATTCAAGCATATCAGAATATCAAAACTGTCTTAACCATCCATAATCTGGAATTCCAAGGTCAATTCCCTGACAGCATGCTTTGGGAACTGTTTGGAGTGGGCTATGAGCGCTATGCAGACGGAACTCTGCGTTGGAATGACTGTCTTAACTGGATGAAGGCGGGTATTCTATATGCGGACCGAGTGACGACTGTATCACCAAGCTATGCAGGTGAAATCCGTACGCCAGAATTTGGCTGCCATTTGGATCAAATTCTGCGGATGGAGTCTGGTAAGCTGGTCGGAATTGTCAACGGTATTGATACGGATATCTATAATCCAGAAACGGATCCACTCTTAGCTCATCACTTTGACAAATCTGACTTATCTGGTAAACTAGAAAACAAGCGGGCTTTGCAAGAGAGAGTTGGTCTGCCTGTGCGTGATGATGTGCCTGTTGTTGGGATTGTTTCTCGCCTGACGCGTCAGAAAGGCTTTGACTTGGTAGTGGAAGAGCTGCACAATCTCCTCCAAGAAGATGTGCAAATTATCTTATTGGGAACAGGCGATCCAGCTTTTGAGCAGGCTTTCGCTTGGTTTGGCCATGCCTATCCTGATAAGCTTTCAGCCAACATCCTCTTTGATGTGACCTTGGCTCAGGAGATCTACGCTGCCAGCGATATTTTCCTCATGCCAAGCCGCTTCGAACCTTGTGGCCTGTCACAAATGATGGCTATGCGCTATGGAACCTTGCCTTTGGTACATGAAGTGGGTGGCCTGCGTGATACCGTAGAGCCTTACAATGTCTATACAGGACAGGGAACTGGCTTTAGCTTCAATAACTTTTCTGGCTACTGGCTGACTTGGACCTTCAAGGAAGCGCTCAAGCTCTATGCCGATGACAAGGAAGTTTGGAAATCTCTGCAAGAGCAGGCGATGGAGAAAGACTTCTCTTGGGATACAGCCAGCAAGGCATACAGTGATTTGTATCAATCACTTTTATAACATTTACTTCGGAATCAGTATAAGCAAATCCTCTCTTGTCCATGGGACAAGGGAGGATTTCCGTGAGAATTACATTTTTATATATTATCATACTGTGTTGGAGCTCTGTTTTCAGCTTGTGGCTGAAGCGAGTGATTTACATCTTGATTGAAAAAAAGTATTCCTGCGTTAAAAAACTGTTTCCCGCTATTAAGAAAGGGAGATAACCACCCACCATGGAACTGACAAAAGAACATTTTATTAGAAATTTTAAGGATATTCTACATGAAAGACAGCTGATTAAGGTTGCCGATGCGACTTCAGTGGAGCTTTTTCAGGCTTTGGCCAGCACAGTCCGCAAGTATATCACGCCCCTGTGGCTGGAGCGCCGTAATCAGTTGATTGAGCAGCAGCAAAAGACAGCTTATTACTTTTCTATCGAGTTTCTTCCAGGACGCATGCTGGAAACCAATCTGCTCAACTTAGGTATCCTTGATACGGTCAAGGAAGGCTTTGCCGAGTTGGGAGTTGACTTTGAGGATGTTAAGAATGCTGAGTATGACATGGCCTTGGGAAATGGCGGTTTGGGCCGCTTGGCGGCTGCCTTTATGGACTCGCTAGCAACCACTGGCTATCCAGGATTTGGAAATGGGATTCGCTATCGCTATGGACTCTTTAAGCAACGCATCGTAGATGGCTATCAGGTAGAAATTCCTGATGCTTGGTTTGGCAGTCTGGGCAATGTCTGGGAGACCCGTAAGGACCATGATATTGTCGATGTTAAAATCTTCGGAAATGTTTCCCTCCATGCTAATGAAAAGGGCCGAATTGTGCCACTTTATGAGAATTCCAAAACCTTGCGGGCCGTTCCTTACGATGTGCCGCAGATTGGCTTTGGCAATGATAATGTCAACAATCTCCGGCTTTGGGATGTTGAAATTCCAGAAGAGTATGAACTGGACTATCCGACCATTGAAGCTCGTCGCCGTGTGCAAGATATCACTGCCATTCTCTATCCAGACGACTCTAGCTACGAAGGAAAAGAGCTG
Source organism: Streptococcus sp. oral taxon 056 str. F0418 (assembly GCF_000220065.1). Taxonomy (GTDB): domain Bacteria; phylum Bacillota; class Bacilli; order Lactobacillales; family Streptococcaceae; genus Streptococcus. The sequence continues at coordinate 1,742,047 of NZ_AFQU01000001.1, forward strand.
CGCTTGATCCAGGAATACTTCATGACCAGTGCAGGTCTGCAGACCATTATCAAATCCTACCTCAAGCAAGGTCGCCCGCTCAAGGATATTCATGAGAAGGTCTCTGTCCATATCAACGATACTCACCCAGCTGTTGCACCGGCTGAGTTTATGCGTCTCTTGGTGGATGAGTACGACCTGGAATGGGCAGATGCTTGGAATGCTACGGTTAAAACCATGAGCTATACCAACCATACCATTCTGTCTGAAGCCTTGGAAAAATGGGATGCAGAGCTCTTTAAGAATGTCCTGCCGCGGGTTTATCAGATTATCCTAGAGATTGACAACCGCTATGTAGCTGAAATGGCTGGGCGTGGCCTTGATCCGCAAGTCATCGAAAACACTCGGATTGTCAAGGACAATCAAATCCACATGGCTCACTTGGCTATCATCGGTGGTCATTCAATCAATGGTGTTGCCAAACTCCACACAGAACTGCTCAAAGAAGATACTTTGCGTGATTTCTATAGCATTTACCCAGAGAAGTTTAATAACAAGACCAATGGGATTATCCAGCGCCGCTGGCTGCAAATTGCGGACCAGCCTCTGTCAGCTGAGATTGATAAGCTGATTGGTAAGGGCTGGCGAAGTGATATCCATGAGCTGCGCAAGCTTTTGGAATTCAAGGACAATCAGCAAGTGCTGGGTGATTTTTATCGAGTGAAGCAAGAAGCCAAGGCTCGTCTGGCTGACTTCATCAAGGAATCAACAGGAGTGGAAGTTTCTACAGAAGCCATCTTTGATGTGCAGGTGAAACGGCTCCATGCTTACAAGCGTCAGCTGCTCAACCTGCTTCATATCATCAAGCTTTACTGGAACCTCAAGGACAATCCTGACAAGGATATGGTACCACGCGTCTTTATCTTCGGTGCCAAGGCTGCTCCAGGCTACCACTTTGCCAAGTCTGTTATCAAGCTAATCAATGAAGTAGCCAATCTGGTCAACAAGGATGAAAGCCTGCAAGGCAAACTCAAGGTTGTTTTCCTAGAAAACTACCGGGTCAGCCTGGCTGAGCTCATCATTCCGGCTGCGGATGTATCAGAGCAGATTTCTCTGGCTTCCAAGGAAGCTTCTGGTACTTCCAACATGAAGTTCATGATGACAGGTGCCATTACCCTAGCTACACTGGACGGAGCCAATATCGAAATCAAGGACGAAGTCGGTGACGACAACATTGTCATCTTTGGGATGGACAAGGACCAAGTTTACGAGCATTATGCCCGCCATGATTATTACTCACGCGGTGTCTATGAAAGCAATCCAGATATTCGCCGAGTGGTCGATACTTTTGTCAACGGCACTATTCCAAACGTCCGTGAAGAAGGCTCTGAAATCTACGAAGCCCTCATCACCCACAATGATGAATACTTCCTCTTGGAAGACTTCCATGCCTACGTGGAAGCTCAAGAGAAGATTGATGCTCTCTATCGTGACAAAGAAAAATGGGCCCGCATGAGCTTGATTAATATCGCTACATCTGATAAGTTTACCTCAGATGATACCATTGAGCAATATGCCAAGGAAATCTGGAACTTGGAGAAATAATACTCCTGAGAAAACATGAATAATAAGAGATTGGGTCTTGGGTCTCAGTCTCTTTTGCTATCTATCTACCATCTTGTCTAGAAATATGCTATAGTAGAGAAAGTATGAGAGTCCAACTTTTAGAAAAGCAGGGTAAGAAAGCATGAAAGACTACACGATTTTTTATCAACAATTAACAGCTCCCTTTCGTAGCCGCCCTCAATGGCTGAAAGGGTTGGTTTACTTCAATCGGGGAATGACCCTCTTCATACCTATCGTTTATGGTCTCGTTCTAATCAGTGTCTTTCTGACGGAAGGCTGGAAAGGGTTGCTTACTTTTTTCTTCTTACCAGCTATCGGATTTGGTCTGCTGTCGGCTATTCGTAAACGGCTGAATCAAGCACGCCCTTACGAGAAATGGGCTATTCAACCCTTGCTGACCAAGGATACATCAGGCAAGTCCATGCCCAGCCGCCATGTCTTTTCGGCGACAGTGATTTCCATGTGCTTGCTCTACTTTTTCTGGATGCCGGGGCTTATCTGCCTCTTACTTTCAGCAGGACTTGCCGCAGTGCGCGTGATTGGCGGAGTGCACTATCCAAAGGATGTGCTAGTAGGCTATCTTTGTGGCATTTGCTGGGGAAGTATTCTTTTCATATTTTAAAATGTCTACGGAGCTTTCGATTTTTCTACCGCTAACCTAAATAAAGAAATTTAGAAGCAGTTGTCAATTTATTATTGTTTATTTGACAAAAAAGAACAGTTTTAGCACTTTTGTCCTATTTAGAAGCCAGTTTTCAGGAAAAAAGAGAAAGAAATGGCGATAAAGAGCGGGTTTTATTTACCATATTCAATGAAGAAAAGAGTAATAAATTAAAATCGCTTACATTGTGAGAAAACATTTGACAAAATAGTTTTTTAGGACTAAACTAAGTAAGTAATTTTAAAAACAAAAAAGGAGAATTCATCATGAATTTAATATTTTTAGGACTATGTTTTGCCTGCTTTGGCGTATCTATCGCTGAAGGAATGATTATGAGTAACTTGTTTAAAGCTGCATCTCGTCAACCAGAAATTATCGGCCAACTAAGAAGTTTATTGATCCTTGGGATTGCCTTTGTCGAAGGTACTTTCTTTGTAACACTGGCAATGGCTTTTGTTATTAAATAAGAAAGTTTTCTCTTTAGAAAAGGGGGTGTCATCTGTTGGAAGAAAGTATCAATCCAACGATCAATATTGGTCCTGTGACCTTTGATTTGACCCTGCTAGCCATGACTTTGTTAACGGTTTTGGTGACATTTGGTCTTGTTTATTGGGCCAGTCGTAAAATGTCTATTAAGCCGTCAGGAAAGCAAAATGCTCTGGAATATCTCTATGATTTTGTTGTAGATTTTACTAAGGGGAATATTGGCGAGCACTATATGAAGAATTATTCGCTCTTTTTATTTTCCCTCTTTCTTTTTGTCGCTGTCGCTAATAACTTAGGATTAATGGCTAAGTTACAGACAACAAACGGCTTTAATCTTTGGACATCACCAACGGCCAATCTCGCTTTTGACTTGGGCTTCTCTCTTTTAGTGACAATTATTTGTCATGTGGAAGGGATTCGCCGTCAAGGGATTAAAGGATATTTAAAAGGTTTTGTGACACCAGGTATCATGACTCCCATGAATATCTTGGAAGAATTTACTAATTTTGCTTCCTTGGCCTTACGTATTTATGGGAATATTTTTGCAGGTGAGGTTTTGGCCGGCTTGCTATTAGTGTGGTCTCATCAAGCGTTTTACTGGTATCCGGTTGCATTTGTGATGAATATGGTCTGGACGGCTTTTTCGATTTTTATCTCTTGCATTCAGGCCTACGTTTTTACCATGTTGACCTCTATGTACCTTGGTAAAAAGATTAATGGTGAGGAAGAATAAAAAGAAAGGACAGATAAGATGAATATAACCATAGGTGAAATTATTGGGAACTTTATCCTGATTGCGGGCTCCTTTCTTCTTTTAGTATTTCTCATTAAGAAGTTTGCCTGGGACAATATTGTTGGGATTTTGGACCAACGAGCTCAAAAGATTTCTGATGATATTGACAGTGCAGAAATTGCTCGTAAGAATGCAGAAGCTTTGGAGCAAAAGCGTGAAGAAGCCCTGGCAGGAAGTAGGGCAGAAGCTACTACTATTGTTGAAACTGCTAAAGAAACGGCTGAAAAAAATAAAGCGGGTATTTTAGCGGATGCAGCAGAAGAAGTGAGTCGTTTGAAGCAAAAGGCTAATCAAGAAATCGCTCAATCAAAGGCCGATGCTTTAAAGGCCATTAAGAGTGATGTGGCGGACTTATCAATAAATTTAGCGAGTAAAATACTTGGTCAAAGCTTAGATAAGGAAGCGCAGAGTCAATTAATTGACAATTATATCGATAAGCTAGGAGATGACTAATGGACAAGAGAGGCTATGCTATCATTGAAAAATATACTGCTCCATTTGTCCAATTAGTGCTTGAAAAAAATCAGCAAAGAGATGTATTTATAGAATTAAGTCAGATTAAGGAGATTTTTGAAGAAACTCATCTTGCTGACTTTTTATCTCATATTGGCGTCAATCAGGCTGAAAAAAGCAAGGTTCTTCGCTTGTTCCAGACATGCGATACGGTTTTAGTTAATAATCTGATTGAAGTCCTAATTGCAAACGGACGAGAAGAGCTTTTTTATCCAATTTTACTTGATAGTTTGAAAAAAATCGAGAAGCAAACCAATGAATTTGAGGTAGTCATTCACTCAGTAGAAGGATTATCAGATGAGCAAAAAGCTCGTTTGATTCCTTTGATTGAAAAGAAGATGGGCCTTAAGGTTCGCTCTATAAAAGAACATTTGGATAAAAGTTTGATTGGTGGCTTTGCTATTACAGCCAATCATAAGATAATTGACACAAGTATTAAGCGTCAGCTAAAAGCAGTAAAAGAAAAATTGAAATAGAAAGTGGTGTTCTTTTGGCAATTAACGCACAAGAAATCAGCGCTTTAATTAAGCAACAAATTGAAAATTTCCAACCAGATTTTGATGTCACTGAAACAGGTGTTGTAACTTATGTTGGTGATGGTATTGCGCGTGCGCATGGTTTGGATAATGCCATGAGTGGTGAGCTTTTGATTTTTGAAAACGGCTCATATGGTATGGCACAAAATTTGGAATCAAATGATATTGGTATCATTATTCTTGGTGATTTTACAGATATTCGTGAGGGTGATACTATCCGTCGCACAGGTAAAATTATGGAAGTTCCTGTAGGAGAAGCTTTGATTGGCCGGGTTGTAGATCCGCTTGGTCGCCCTGTTGATGGTTTGGGTGAAATCAAGACGGATAAAACGCGTCCAGTTGAAACTCCTGCCCCAGGTGTTATGCAACGTAAGTCAGTATCTGAGCCTTTACAAACAGGTCTCAAAGCGATTGATGCTTTGGTTCCGATTGGACGTGGACAGCGGGAACTGATTATCGGTGACCGTCAAACAGGTAAGACAACTATTGCTATTGATGCGATTCTGAACCAAAAAGGTCAGGATATGATTTGTATCTATGTGGCCATTGGACAAAAAGAATCAACTGTCCGTACACAAGTAGAGACACTTCGCCAATATGGTGCTTTGGATTATACGATTGTCGTGACAGCATCTGCTTCACAGCCTTCTCCGCTACTTTACCTAGCTCCTTATGCAGGGGTAGCAATGGCAGAAGAGTTCATGTACAATGGCAAACATGTTTTGATTGTTTATGATGACTTATCTAAGCAGGCGGTGGCTTATCGTGAACTATCTCTTTTGCTTCGTCGTCCGCCAGGCCGTGAAGCTTTCCCTGGAGATGTTTTCTATTTGCATAGCCGTCTTTTGGAACGTTCAGCTAAAGTTTCTGACGAGCTGGGCGGTGGTTCAATCACAGCATTGCCATTTATCGAGACGCAGGCTGGAGATATCTCAGCCTATATCGCAACGAACGTGATTTCAATCACGGATGGACAAATTTTCCTCAGCGATAGTCTTTTCAATGCTGGTGTTCGTCCAGCCATTGATGCGGGTTCTTCTGTATCACGGGTTGGGGGCTCTGCCCAAATCAAGGCTATGAAGAAGGTAGCTGGAACCTTGCGTATTGATCTTGCTTCTTATCGGGAGTTGGAGGCATTTACTAAGTTTGGTAGTGATTTGGATGCGGCAACACAAGCTAAATTGAATCGTGGTCGTCGTACAGTAGAAGTGTTGAAACAACCTGTTCATAAACCCCTTCCTGTGGAAAAACAGGTAGTCATTCTCTATGCTTTGACTCATGGTTTCTTAGATAGTATTCCAGTTGATGATATTCTTCGTTTTGAGGAAGAATTGTTTGCTTATTTTGATGCACATCAAGAAGGAATTTATGAGACAATCCGTACAACAAAAGACCTTCCAAGCGAAGACGTTCTTGATGCCGCTATTACTGAGTTTATCAACCAGTCTAGCTTTAAATAAGAATAGAGGTGTCAGATGGCAGTTTCATTAAATGATATAAAAAATAAAATTGCATCCACTAAAAACACCAGTCAAATCACCAATGCTATGCAGATGGTTTCAGCTGCTAAATTAGGTAAATCTGAAGAAGCAGCTAAGAACTTTCAAGTTTATGCTTCTAAAGTACGTAGATTATTGACCGACTTGCTTCATGGACATGAAGCAGAAAATGCGAAGTGCCATCCAATGTTAGTAAGTCGCCCTGTTAAAAAATCAGCCTATATTGTCATTACTTCAGACCGAGGCTTGGTTGGGGGCTACAATGCGACGATTCTTAAAGCCTTAATGGAAATGATAGCTGAATATCATCCTGAGGGCAATGATTTTGAGATTATCTGTATTGGTGGAGTCGGAGCTGATTTCTGTCGTTCTCGTGGGATTCAGCCGCTTTACGAATTACGTGGATTGGCCGATCAACCAAGCTTTGAAGAAGTTCGTAAGATTATTTCAAAGACCATTGAGATGTATCAAAGTGAGCTTTTTGATGAGTTATATGTCTGCTATAATCACCACGTCAATAGTTTGACGAGCCAAATGCGGGTGGAACAGATGTTACCCATCATTGACTTAGATCCCAATGAAGCGGATGAAGATTATACAGTAAATCTAGAATTAGAATCTAGTCGGGAAGCTATTTTGGATCAGTTGTTACCTCAGTTTGCTGAGAGTATGATTTATGGTGCTATTATAGATGCCAAAACGGCTGAAAATGCAGCTGGAATGACTGCTATGCAGACAGCAACGGATAACGCTAAAAAAGTCATTAATGATTTGACCATTCAGTATAACCGTGCTCGGCAAGCAGCCATTACACAGGAAATTACTGAAATTGTGGCGGGTGCAAGCGCTTTGGAATAGATCACAAAATAATTAGAAATTAAACGAGGAAAAAAACATGAGCTCAGGTAAAATTACTCAGGTTATTGGTCCGGTTGTAGACGTTGCGTTTGCCACTGGAGACAAACTACCTGAGATCAATAATGCACTTGTAGTCTATAAAAATGATGAGAAAAAATCAAAAATCGTCCTTGAAGTAGCTCTTGAGCTTGGTGACGGTGTAGTGCGTACCATTGCTATGGAGTCAACCGATGGTTTGACACGTGGTTTAGAGGTGTTAGATACAGGACGTCCAATCTCTGTGCCAGTTGGTAAAGAGACACTAGGACGGGTGTTCAATGTTCTTGGTGACACTATTGACTTGGATGCACCTTTTGCAGAAGATGCGGAGCGCCAGCCGATTCATAAGAAGGCGCCGACTTTTGATGAGTTATCAACTTCATCAGAAATTTTAGAAACAGGGATCAAAGTTATTGACCTCTTAGCTCCTTATCTGAAAGGTGGGAAGGTCGGCCTCTTTGGTGGTGCCGGAGTAGGGAAGACTGTCCTTATTCAGGAATTGATTCACAACATTGCCCAAGAACACGGTGGTATCTCAGTATTTACTGGTGTTGGTGAGCGGACACGTGAAGGAAATGACCTTTACTGGGAGATGAAAGAATCTGGCGTTATCGAAAAAACAGCCATGGTCTTTGGTCAGATGAATGAACCACCTGGAGCACGTATGCGTGTTGCCCTAACTGGTTTGACAATTGCCGAATACTTCCGTGATGTGGAAGGCCAAGATGTGCTTCTTTTCATTGACAATATCTTCCGTTTCACTCAAGCTGGTTCAGAAGTATCTGCCCTTTTGGGTCGTATGCCTTCAGCCGTTGGTTACCAACCAACACTTGCTACGGAAATGGGGCAACTCCAAGAACGGATTACGTCAACTAAGAAAGGCTCTGTAACTTCAATTCAGGCTATCTATGTGCCAGCGGATGACTATACGGATCCAGCACCAGCGACAGCTTTTGCCCACTTGGACTCTACGACTAACTTAGAGAGAAAATTGGTTCAGTTAGGTATCTACCCAGCCGTGGATCCACTCGCTTCCAGCTCTCGTGCCCTTTCTCCTGAGATTGTTGGAGAAGAGCACTATGCAGTTGCAGCTGAGGTTAAGCGGGTGTTACAACGCTATCACGAATTGCAGGATATTATTGCTATCCTTGGTATGGATGAGTTGTCTGATGATGAGAAGACTCTGGTCGCTCGTGCACGTCGGATCCAATTCTTCCTATCACAAAACTTTAATGTGGCGGAGCAATTTACCGGTCAACCCGGCTCTTATGTACCAGTAGCTGAAACAGTTCGTGGCTTTAAAGAAATTCTCGAAGGTAAGCATGATAAGTTACCAGAAGATGCCTTCCGTGGAGTTGGTTCTATTGAGGATGTTCTGGCTAAGGCGGAAAAAATGGGATTCTAAGAGGTGAATGATGGCTCAAATGACAGTACAAATCGTGACACCGGATGGTCTTGTCTATGACCACCATGCTGCATTTGTTTCCGTAAAGACCATTGATGGTGAACTGGGGATTTTGCCTCGTCATATCAATACCATTGCTGTTTTAGAAGTAGATCAGGTTAAGGTGCGCCGAGTTGATGATGACAAGCATATCGACTGGATTGCGGTTAATGGCGGAATCATTGAAATTGCTGACAATGTCATTACCATTGTGGCGGACTCAGCTGAGCGCGAACGTGATATTGATATTAGTCGGGCCGAGCGAGCTAAGCTTCGTGCTGAACAAGAAATCGAAGAAGCACATGATAAGCACTTGATTGACCAAGAGCGACGAGCTAAGATCGCCCTGCAGCGAGCAATTAACCGGATCAATGTCGGAAGTAAATAATAGAATTGAGAAGATAATTCTTTAAAAATAAAACGAGGCTGGGACAAAAGTCCTAGCCTCTCAATTTTCTTTGGATTGTCGAGCAAGACGCAGTGGTTGAGTGGGCTCTACTACGCTGATTTCATCAGCTTTTACAGCCCTACTCAACTGTGCGGAGGTGGGGCGACGAAATCGAATTCTAACGAATTACCGATTTCTGTCCCACTCTCTTTTTTTATGATAGGTTACTTTATGGGAAAGAAATCTTTAGCGTACAATTGGTTGCTTGTTTTCATCAAGTGTGAAACCTTCTCCCATAATTTCGTGTGCTTCTGTGATCGTTATAAAGGCATGTGGATCGATGCGGTGGATAATTTCTTTCATTTGTTGCATTTCATTACGAGCCAGTACGCAATAAACTACTTTGTAATCTTGTTTGCTGTAGAAACCAGTACCATTTAACAAGGTAACGCCTCTACCCAACTCTTCTATGATAGCTTGAGCTAATTCTTCTGACTTTTCAGAAACGATGAGGAAGCCTTTTCCTGCGTAGCCACCTTCTGCAATGAGATCAATAACACGAGATGCAATAAAGACGAAAACGAGGGTGTAGGTTACAAGACGTAAATCTTTAAAGACAATGACAACCAAAAGAAGGACGCAAAAATCAATGGCAAACATGAGTTTTCCAATGGATATGTGAGTGTATTTATTTAAAATACGGGCTACGATATCAGATCCACCAGTAGTGCCACCTGCGTTGAAAATAATACCAAGACCTGCTCCTAGGATAATCCCAGCTATCAGCGATACGATAACCAAATCGCCATCGAGATCAACAACGAAAGGGATTTTTTCAAAAATAGCTAGCCAGCCAGAAACAGAAAACGTTCCAATCAGACTGTAATAAAGAGATTGCTTTCCTAGGAGTTTCCACGCGAAGAAAAACAAAGGGAAATTAATGACTAAGTTCATGATAGAAACAGGAAGCTTGAAAAGATAATAGGTGATAAGGGTAATCCCAGTAACTCCACCTTCAAATAGATGATTAGGGATAGCTAAATAGTTAATTCCAAAAGCAAAAAGTCCTGCTCCGAAAACAATCGATAGTATATTTTTTAATCGTAGCATGTCAACCTCCAATGAGAATCTTATCTTTATTGTATCAAATGTTTCCGGCTTATGTAATGAATTAAATGATTTTTTTTGATAAAATAGAAAAAGAATTATAAAAATGATGAAGCAAAGACTCTTCGTGAAACAGGACGCTGAGAACGTCAAAATGAATCATTAAAATTTTAAAAAGTATTTAGAAAAAGGATTGTATGAAAAAAGGATTATTAGTTTCTCTAGAGGGACCAGATGGCGCTGGGAAATCCAGTGTATTAGAGGCTTTAGTACCGATTTTAGAAGAAAATGGTCACCAAGTAGTGACAACACGAGAGCCTGGAGGAGTGCCGATTTCAGAAGCGATTCGAGAAGTGATATTGGATCAGAAAAATACGGAAATGGATGGTAAGACGGAGCTTTTACTTTACATTGCAAGTCGTAGGCAACATTTGATTGAGAAGGTACTACCCGCTTTAGAAAGTGGGAAATTAGTCATCATGGACCGTTTTATCGATAGTTCAGTTGCTTATCAAGGATTTGGACGTGGTTTAGGCGTTTCAGACATTGAGTGGCTTAATCGATTTGCCACAGATGGTTTAAAGCCAGATGTGACTTTATATTTTGATTTAGATGTCGAAGAGGGACTGGCTCGTATCGCTCGAAATAAAAATCGTGAAGTCAATAGGCTAGATCTAGAAGGGCTTGATATGCATAGACGAGTTCGACAAGGCTATCTTTATGCTTTCGAAAATGAGCCAGACCGTATAGTCAAGATTGATGCAAGTCAAACTTTAGAAAGTGTTGTGCAAGATAGCTTGGCTGTCTTAAACAAACGATTAAATGACAAATCATGAAAATAGATGAATTAAGAAATCTCCAACCACAGGTTTTTGAACGTTTTGAATCTATACTAGCTCAAAATAAACTAAATCACGCTTATCTTTTTACGGGAAATTTCGCAAGTTTTGATATGGCGCAAACAATAGCGAAAAGCCGTTTTTGTCAAGATAAGAAAGGGGTTTGGCCTTGTGGTGAGTGTCGTGCTTGTCGCTTGATTGCTGAAGAGGATTTTTCTGATGTGATAGTAGTGCGACCACAAAATCAAATCATTAAAACTGAGCGTGTCAGAGAGCTATTGAAGAATTTCTCACAAAGTGGTGTGGAAGGAAATGAGCAAGTCTTTATCATTTGTGAAGCGGAAAAAATGCATATCAATGCGGCTAATTCACTTCTTAAGGTGATTGAGGAGCCCCAAAGCGAGGTCTATATATTTCTTTTAACAAGCGATGAAAATTTGATTTTGCCAACGATTAAGAGCCGTACACAGGTCTTTCATTTTCCCAAAAATGAGTCTGATCTCTCATCCATGTTGGAAAATGCAGGGATGTTGAAAGATCAGGCAAGCTTGTTAGCTGCCTTCAGTCAAACCCTTGAGGAAGCTGAAAGTTTGCAATCGAGTCAGTTTTTCTTTGATTTAGTAGGACTGAGCCAACGTTTTGTAGAACTGTGTCTATCCAGAAATGATATGGCTTTTTTACAGGTGGCTAAGCTTACTAGCTTATTAGATGATAAAAAAAAGCAGGATCAAGCTTTTCGTATCTTGGAAATTTTATTTTATCAGCAGATACAGACAGCTCTTGGGCGGACTTGCTTAGATGGACTATTTCATGCCCGTAAAATGTGGCAAGCAAATGTGAGTTTTCAAAATGCTTTGGAATATATGGTTTTGCAATCAATAGAGCGGGGATAACAGGAGTATATATGGATAAAAGACAATTATTTGATGCTTTGGATGATTTTTCTCAAAATTTACTTGTGACTTTAGCTGAGGTGGAAGCGATCAAAAAGAATCTAAAAAGCATTGTAGAGGAAAATACTGTTCTACGTTTGGAAAATGATAAGTTACGTGAACGACTCGGAGAAGTGGAAAGAACGACACCAAACAAAGGTGGTCAGGGACGCGAGAATCTTGAGCGGATTTATTTAGATGGATTTCATATTTGTACAGACTTCTATGGCCAACGTCGAGATAATGATGAAGAAGAATGCGCTTTTTGTAATGAGTTGTTATTCAGGGAGTGATCATGCAGGTTCAGAAAAGTTTTAAAGGCGAGTCAGTCTATGGAAAGCTCTATCTAGTAGCCACACCAATTGGCAATATGCAGGATATGAGTAGTCGGATGATAGAGACTCTCCAAAAGGTTCATTATGTAGCAGCTGAGGATACACGAAATACAGGTAGATTATTGGATTATTTTGATATCTCTACTAAGTTAGTCAGTTTTCATGATCATAATTCTAGAGCTAGGATTCCAGAAATCATTGCACTTTTGAAAGAGGGAAACGATGTTGCTCAGGTGTCAGATGCAGGACTTCCCTGTATTTCTGATCCAGGTCATGACTTAGTAAAGGCAGCTATTGCAGAGCATATTGCGGTCATAACAATTCCTGGTCCTTCAGCTGGAATCTCTGCTTTGATTGCGAGTGGGTTAGCTCCTCAGCCTCATATTTTTTATGGTTTTTTGCCACGAAAAAAAGGGCAACAAAAAGAGTTTTTTGAGAGTAAAAAAGCCTATACTGAGACACAGATCTTTTATGAATCGCCGCATCGTGTAAAAGACACCTTGGAAAATATGATAGAGGTGTATGGTGATAGACGTGTGGTTTTAGTTCGTGAATTGACGAAGATTTACGAAGAGTACCAGCGTGGTTTCATTTCAGAATTGATAGAATCGATTGGAGATGCGCCACTTAAGGGTGAGTGTATGATCATTGTAGATGGTGCGAGTGAGGACAAAGTTGAGAAAACCGAAGAGGAATTACTCGCTGAAATTGATTTTCTTATTGAAACTGGGAGTCAAAAAAGTAAAGCCATTAAAGAAGTGGCAAAAAAATACGGCTTACATAAAAGTGATTTATATGCTAAATATCATAAGTAAAATATCATAGGATTTGTCATGTTTATTATTGATTTAACTTATAAAAAAGACCTAGTAGAAGTTGAAAAATATTTATCAGAGCATATTTCTTTTTTAGATAAATATTATGCATCTGGCCATTTTATCGCATCAGGACGGAAGAATCCTCGGACTGGTGGGATTATTTTAGTGAATGCAGATAGTAAAGAAACTGTTCAAAAGATTATTTCAGAAGATCCTTTTTATATTCAAGAGATTGCAGCATATACTTTCACCGAGTTTTATCCGACAAAGTATTTGCAACACTTCGAGAAAATATTAAATGAGGGCGATGTCTTGTAGAGGAAGCATTTGCTTTCTTTTATAGTAAACATAGAAGTTTCAAGCTATTTTGGAATTTTAGACCACAAAGGCTAGAGATTAATAAGAATAGAGGTAAGTATGTTAAAATTTATCGAATATCCTAAATGTTCTACATGTCGCAAAGCTAAGGCTGAGCTCAAAGAATTAGGCCAGGATTTTGAAGCGGTGGATATTGTCCAAGATACACCTAGTCGGGACCAACTCTTAGATTGGATCCAGAACTCAGACTTTGAGCTCAAGGCCTTTTTCAATACCAGTGGTCTCAAATACCGTGAGCTGGGTCTCAAGGAAAAGGTGCCACATTTGACAGCCCAGGAAGCCGCTGATTTGCTGGCGACTGATGGTATGCTGATTAAAAGACCGGTCTTAATCCGAGATAATCAGATCTTGCAGATTGGCTACCGAAAAGGATATGCAGAATTGGAATTATAAAGAGAGCTGAGTGACTAGCTTTCGTGGGTTGGCTGACTTGCTCAGTTAAGCTTTCACGATCAAATGTCAGTAACTTAATCTTAGAAAGAAGAATCATGGTTTTATCAAAAAAACGGGCTCGTCATGTGATTGAAGAGATTATTGCTCTTTTCCCTGATGCTAAGCCTAGTCTGGATTTCCGCAATCACTTTGAGCTTCTAGTAGCGGTCATGCTGTCAGCTCAGACGACAGACGCTGCGGTCAATAAGGCAACTCCCGCTTTGTTTGAAGCCTATCCAAGTCCTCAAGACATGGCTGCGGCTGGTGAAGCAGAGATTGCCAAATATATCTCCCGCCTAGGGCTCTATCGCAACAAGGCTAAGTTTTTGAAGAAATGCGCCCAGCAGCTTTTAGACGACTTTGATGGCCAAGTACCACAAACGCGGGCGGAATTGGAAAGTCTGGCCGGAGTTGGTCGCAAGACGGCCAATGTAGTCATGAGTGTGGGATTTGGCATTCCAGCTTTCGCTGTCGATACCCATGTGGAGCGTATTTGCAAGCATCATGATATCGTTAAAAAGTCGGCAACGCCACTAGAGGTAGAAAAGCGAGTTATGGATGTCCTTCCGCCGGAACGTTGGCTGCCAGCCCATCAGGCAATGATTTACTTTGGACGTGCCATCTGCCATCCTAAAAATCCCGAGTGCGATCACTATCCGCAACTCTATAACTTTAAAGACATTTAAAAGAGAGTGGGACAGAAATCGGTAATTCGTTAGAATTCGATTTCATTGTCCCACCTCCGCACAGTTGAGTAGGGCTGTAAAAGCTGATGAAATCAGCGTAGTAGAGCCCACTCAACCACTGCGTCATGCTCGACAATCCAAAGACAATTGAGAGGCTAGGACTTTTGTCCCAGCCTCTTCTTATTCACTAAATCTTAAAAAATAACCATCTGGATCCAAAATCGCAAATTCATGAGGGTAAATAAAGCTATCTCCTACTCGAAATTCTCTTTTTGTCAGCGGACGATGGATGGGATAGTCAGCTTCCAGCAGTTTTTGGTGGAGCTGAGGAACATCCGCAATGCCAAAGGAAATATTGACACCGCGCCCGAAAGGATAGGTTAGCTGAGCTAATTCTTCTGCGCTGCCTTCTTCTAGCATAAGTTGGCAGTCTTCAAGCGAGAGGAAGAGAAATTTCTCCTCTGGACGCTCGTATTCGACAGAGAATCCCAGCAAGTTGCAGTAGAAGTGGCGCGACTTTTCGATGTCAGATACCACGAATTCGGGAATGATAGCTTGATAGTCCATTCGTTTTCTCCTTAGAGTTCAATCTCCATGACAATGGGTGTGTGGTCTTGGCGCGCACCGGAGTCAATCATATCAGACTTGGTTACCTTGTTAGCTACACGGTTACTGGTCAGCCAGTAGTCGATTCTCCAGCCTGTATTGTTGATTTTAGAAGTCTTGCTGCGCTGTGCCCACCAAGTGTATTGGTTAGGGATATCGCCGTGTAAGTGGCGGAAGGTGTCGGTGAAGCCTTTAGCCAGCAGGTTGGTGAAGCCAGCACGTTCTTCGTCAGTAAAGCCTGGTGAACGGCGGTTGTTGGCTGGATTGGCCAAGTCGATTTCCTTGTGGGCCACATTGTAGTCGCCAGTAGCGAGGACTGGTTTTTGTTCATCTAGTGTTGCCAAGTATTCAGCGTATTTGGCATCCCAGACTTGACGGTCATCCAAGCGTTTGAGGCCATCGCCAGCATTAGGCGTATAGACCTGTGTGACAAAGAAACCGTCAAATTCCAGCGTAATGATGCGACCTTCGACATCCATGGTTGATGGAGCGCCGATTTCAGGGAAGGTTACGGTTGGCGTCAGTTCTTTTTTGTAGAGGAACATGGTCCCTGCATAGCCTTTTCGGGCGGGCTCTTGAGAGGAGCGCCAAGTGTTTTTGTAGTCTGGAAAAAGATTTGTCAAAATCTCCAAGTGCTTTTTAGTCGGTCCTGTTGCAGACAGTTTTGTTTCCTGAATGGCAATAATATCTGCATTTTCTGCTTGCAAGGTTTGAAGGACAGCTTGAGAGAGCTGGGCACGAGCAGAGTCGCTGGTCAATGCAGCATTGAGAGAGTCAATGTTCCAAGAGATGAGTTTCATAAAATTTCCTTTTCTAGTAAAATTTACTGAGTTTATTATAACAAAATTTAGGAATGATTTATAGCGAAGAGATTGTAAGAGACTTGAAAAAGTAGGAAAGATTTTCTATAATAGAGCGAGAAAATAGGGGGAAGCCATGAAATTCTATTCTTATGATTATGTTTTGAGTCAGATTAGCCAGCAAAACTGGGTGACAGTTGCGCTTTCTGTCTTGTTGCTGCTTGTGACAGGATTTTTTGCTTTTAAGGCCTATCGCAATAAGCGCGATTCAAAATTTCGAGAATTAGCCATTATTTCTGTTTTGGCCTTGGTGGCTATGGTCTTGATTGGTATTAGTAATTTTCAAACTGACCAAGCCTCTAATAACCAGTTTCAAACCTCTCTGCATTTTATCGAGGTCATTTCAAAAGACTTGGGTGTAGATAAGTCGGAGGTCTATGTCAATACTTCAGCCGCGACGGATGGGGCGATTTTGAAGGTCGGAAAGAACTTTTATCGGGCTATGAGCGGCAGTGAGCCGGATAAATATCTGCTTGAAAAAATTGACTTGCATAAGACGACGGATATTGAAATAGTGGAGGTTGAAAAATGACATTGAATTTTCTTGAAATCCTAATTAAGCTAGCGCTGGGTCTTTTCTCGCTGGTTTTTGTTATCAATGTGACCGGGAAAGGAAATCTGGCACCCAATTCAGCGATCGACCAGATTCAAAACTATGTCCTTGGTGGTATTATCGGTGGGGTGATTTATAATAGCTCCATTAACATTCTTCAGTATGCAGTCATTCTCATCATGTGGACTATCTTGGTCTTGACCCTAAAGTGGCTCAATAATAATGTCCGTGCGGTTAAGCATTTGATTGATGGCAAGCCGACAACGTTGATTCAGCATGGGAAATTGAGTCCCGAAGCCTGCCGTTCTGTTGGTCTTTCAGCAGCAGATGTAGCTTTGAAGCTGCGCAGCCAAGGTATTTTCCAGCTCAAGCAGGTCAAACGGGCAGTTATAGAGCAAAACGGCCAGCTGATTATTGTACAAGCTGGTGAAGAGAATCCTAAATATCCCCTTATCACAGATGGTGTTGTCCAAATTGATATTCTGGAGTCTATTGATAAAACAGAAGAGTGGCTGGTGGAGAGACTGGCTAAAGATGGATACACCGATATTTCAAATATCTTCATTGCAGAATATGAGAGTGGAAATTTGAATGTTGTGACCTATTAAACCTAGGATTTTTTCTAGGTTTTTATTTATGTTATAAATGAATGTCTTTTCGCAATCCCTACAAAATATGGTATAATGAAGTGTTATCAAAAAGGTTTCATTAGCCTTGAAAGGATTAAAAATGACTACAAAACAACCATTTTATATTACAACCCCTATCTACTATCCGTCTGGTAAACTTCATATCGGGTCTGCCTATACGACCATTGCCTGTGATGTTTTGGCTCGCTACAAGCGCCTCATGGGCTATGATGTCTTTTATCTGACAGGTCTAGATGAGCATGGACAGAAAATTCAGCAGAAAGCGGAAGAAGCTGGTATCAGTCCTCAAGCTTATGTAGATGGTATGGCAGTTGGAGTCAAGGAACTCTGGAAACTGCTGGATATTTCGTATGATAAATTTATCCGGACAACCGATGATTACCACGAAAAGGTTGTGGCTGACGTCTTTGAACGTCTCTTAGCTCAAGATGATATCTACTTGGGTGAATATTCAGGCTGGTATTCTGTATCTGATGAGGAATTCTTTACTGAAAGCCAGCTGGCTGAAGTCTTCCGTGATGAAAATGGGAAAGTAACTGGCGGAATTGTGCCATCTGGACACGAAGTGGAGTGGGTATCAGAAGAGTCTTACTTCCTCCGACTCAGCAAATACCAAGACCGCTTGGTAGAATTTTTCAAATCTCAACCAGACTTTATCACACCTGACGGTCGTCTTAATGAAATGTTGAAAAACTTCATCGAGCCAGGCTTGGAAGACCTAGCCGTATCTCGGACAACCTTTACTTGGGGCGTGCCTGTGCCATCTAATCCTAAACACGTTGTCTACGTTTGGATTGATGCCCTGCTCAACTATGCGACGGCCCTTGGCTACGGTCAGGATGATCATGCTAACTATGATAAATTCTGGAACGGAACAGTCTTCCACATGGTAGGAAAAGACATCCTTCGTTTCCACTCTATCTACTGGCCAATCCTGCTCATGATGCTGGATATTAAGCTACCTGATCGCTTGATTGCCCATGGTTGGTTTGTTATGAAGGATGGCAAGATGTCCAAGTCTAAGGGAAATGTCGTCTATCCAGAAATGCTGGTAGAACGCTATGGACTAGACCCTCTTCGTTACTACCTCATGCGTAGTCTTCCTGTTGGTTCAGACGGAACTTTTACACCTGAGGACTATGTAGGTCGTATCAACTATGAATTGGCTAATGACCTTGGAAACCTCCTTAACCGTACTGTTTCCATGATTAACA
Organism: Streptococcus sp. oral taxon 056 str. F0418; assembly: GCF_000220065.1. Classification (GTDB taxonomy): domain Bacteria; phylum Bacillota; class Bacilli; order Lactobacillales; family Streptococcaceae; genus Streptococcus. The sequence continues at coordinate 1,760,279 of NZ_AFQU01000001.1, forward strand.
AGTACTTTGACGGTCAAGTACCAGCCTACGAAGAAAATGTGACAGACTTTGATGGAGCGCTGGCTCAGGTGGCAGCTGAATCTATCGCTGACTACTACAAAGACATGGATGCAGTAGACTACCCACGGGCGTTGGAAGCAGTCTGGACGCTCATCTCCCGCACCAATAAATACATCGATGAAACTGCTCCTTGGGTTCTGGCTAAGGATGAAGCCAAGGTCAAAGAACTGGCAGCAGTTATGAGCCACTTGGCAGCTAGCCTTCGTGTTGTTGCTCACATGATTGAGCCATTCATGATGGAAACGAGCAAGGCTGTCCTCAGTCAACTAGGCTTGCCTCAAGCTACGTCTCTGGAAAACCTAGCAATTGACCAGCTCCCAGCAGGTCTGACAGTCGTAGAAAAAGGAACACCAATCTTCCCACGTCTCGATATGGAAGAAGAAATTGCTTATATCAAAGAACAAATGGAAGGCAACAGACCTGCGGTTGAAAAAGAATGGAATCCAGAAGAAGTCGAGCTCAAACTTAACCGCAAGGAAATCAAGTTTGACGACTTTAATAAGGTAGAAATCCGTGTCGCAGAAGTCAAAGAGGTATTTAAAGTTGAAGGATCTGACAAGCTTCTTCAGTTCCGCTTGGACGCAGGAGACGGTGAGGATCGTCAAATCCTCTCAGGTATTGCTAAATACTATCCAAATGAACAAGAACTGGTTGGTAAGAAAGTTCAAATCGTAGCCAACCTCAAACCCCGCAAAATGATGGGCCGTATCAGTCAGGGTATGATTCTATCAGCCGAGCACGGCGACCAACTGACTCTCCTTACCGTGGATGAGAAAGTCCCAAATGGAAGTTTGATTGGGTAGGAACTTGATGTTTAAAGCTATTCCAATGCTTTCTTGAAGATGCTTTAATGAACTTCCCCCTCAGCATATGCTAGGGGGTTTTAAATATCGTATTTTGTTTAAAACAAACAAATAATATGGAAAAAAACAGAAAAAAGAGTTATAATAAACAAAACCAGAGTGTAGAGAGGCTAAAGTATGGGCAAAAGTAAGAGACAGGATGAAATAGTTAAGCTGGTTGATCGAGCTGGGACAGTGACGGTTGCTGAGATTGTAGAGTGTATGAAGGTTTCAGATATGACGGTTCGTCGGGACTTAATTGAGCTGGAAAACAAAGGACTTCTGACTCGTGTTCACGGTGGGGCTAAAAGTAATCAGCACCTCAAGTACAGAGAGATTCCTCATGAAGAGAAGCTTTATCAGAATATCGAGGCCAAGCGGACAGTTGCAAAAAAGGCTGTGGAGTTGATTGAAGATGGCGATACTATTTTTCTTGGACCAGGGACTTCTGTGGAGGTGCTGGCTGAGGAAATCAGCAATCAGAATTTGCGCGTTATTACCAACTGTCTGCCGATTTTTCACGACCTTTTAAAAAAGAAGTCGGATACCTTCAAAGTCTTTCTCCTTGGTGGGGAGATGCGGGAAGCGACTCAAGCCTTTGTCGGCGAGATGACCAATGCCATCATGGATAAGATGTACTTTACTAAGATGTTTTTCAGTGGCAATGGTATTAAAAACGGGCAGATTATGACCTCTTCTTTTGAAGAGGCCTATACTCAGAAGCTAGCTTTGGATCGTTCGACAGAGACCTACCTGCTGATTGATTCTTCTAAGATTGGCAAGGAAGATTTCACTTCTATCTGTCCTTTGGCTGATATTACAGCTGTCATCACAGACCAGGTGTCTGAAAATGCTCAGGAAGAACTGGAAGTTTATACCAAGATTATTTCCTAGATTATTTAAATGAATAAAAAAATTATCAGAAAGCTCTTTTTAGAGCTTTTTTGTTTATTTTAATCATCTTTAAAAATATTTTGATTAAAACAAACAAAAATCTGTTGACAAATAACTTTTAAAGGAGTATAGTATGCTTATAGGAAACAGAAAATGTTTTTTATAAACAATATTCTGTGCAAAAAATCAAACAAAGGAGAATGCTCATGGCAATTGTTATTGGAGCAGATGCTGCTGGAAGCAAGCTGAAAGATGTGGTCAAGGATTTTCTCGTCGGAGAAAACTTTGAAGTGGTGGATGTGACGAAAGAAGGTCAGGATTTTGTTGATGTGACCCTTGCAGTTGCGGCTGAGGTGAATAAACAAGAGGAAAATCTTGGTATTGTCATTGATGCTTATGGTGCTGGTCCATTTATGGTAGCGACCAAAATCAAAGGCATGGTAGCGGCGGAAGTCTCAGATGAACGCTCTGCCTACATGACTCGCGGCCATAACAACTCTCGCATGATTACGATGGGAGCTGAAATCGTTGGTGAAGGGCTGGCTAAGAACATTGCCAAAGGCTTTGTCAATGGTAAATACGACGGCGGCCGTCACCAAATCCGGGTCGACATGCTCAACAAGATGTGCTAAGAAAAGGAGAAATCAAATGAAAATTGCAATTGGATGTGATCATATCGTTACCAATGAAAAAATGGCAGTCTCAGATTTTCTAAAATCAAAAGGCTATGAAGTTCTTGATTTTGGTACTTATGACCATACTCGTACTCACTATCCAATCTTTGGTAAAAAAGTAGGAGAAGCAGTTGTTAGCGGACAAGCTGATATTGGTGTTTGTATTTGCGGTACAGGTGTCGGTATCAACAACGCTGTAAATAAGGTGCCTGGTGTTCGTTCAGCTTTGGTACGTGACATGACTTCAGCTCTCTATGCTAAGGAAGAACTCAACGCCAATGTTATCGGTTTTGGCGGAAAAATCACTGGTGAGCTCCTCATGTGTGATATCATCGAAGCTTTCATTCATGCTGAGTACAAGCCGACTGAAGAAAATAAAAAATTGATCGCAAAAATTGAGCACGTTGAGACTCACAACGATCATCAAACAGATGCCAACTTCTTTACAGAATTTCTTGAAAAATGGGATCGTGGAGAGTACCACGATTAGAGAGGTAGCTAGATGATTCTTACAGTGACCATGAATCCTTCTATCGATATTTCCTATCCCTTAGAAGAATTGAAAATAGATACTGTTAATCGTGTTTCAGAAGTCAGTAAGACAGCGGGGGGCAAGGGTCTCAACGTAACCAGGGTCTTGGCGGAAATTGGAGACAATGTCGCTGCGACGGGACTGATTGGTGGGACTAACGGAGAGTTCTTATTACAAAACCTCCATTCTAATGTGAGACAATGCTTTTATAATATTTCGGGAGATACGAGAAACTGTATTGCTATCTTACACGAAGGTAAACAAACAGAAATCCTGGAAGCCGGTCCGACTATTACAGCAGATGAGGCAAGGGATTTCCAAGAGCATTTCCGGTCTTTGATGGCTGAGGCGGATGTTGTCAGTATCTCGGGCAGTCTGCCATCGGGCTTGCCGACTGAATACTATATCCAGTTGATTGAAATGGCTAATCAAGCTGGCAATAAGGTGGTGCTGGATTGCTCCGGAGCAGCTCTGGAAGCTGTACTCAAATCAGATGTCAAACCAACTTCCATCAAACCAAATAACGAGGAACTTTCTCAGTTATTGGGTCGCGAAGTTTCCAAAGATTTGGATGAGTTAAAAGCTGTCCTTTCAGAACCGCTCTTTGATGGAATCGAGTGGATCATCGTATCACTCGGTGCAGATGGAGCTTTTGCTAAGCACTGGGATACTTTCTATAAAGTAGATATTCCTAAAATCCAAGTGGTTAATCCAGTTGGATCCGGCGACTCAACTGTTGCAGGGATTTCTTCGGCTCTGAGTCTTCGCTTAGATGATGCTTCCTTATTGAAGAAAGCAAATGTTCTGGGCATGCTCAATGCCCAAGAAAAAATGACTGGACATGTCAATGTCTACAATTATGATAATTTATATAATCAAATTACAGTAAAAGAGGTATAAAGAATGGTATTAACAGAACAAAAACGCAAGTACATGGAAAAACTTTCTGATGAGAATGGCATCATTTCTGCTTTGGCATTTGACCAACGTGGTGCTTTGAAACGCCTCATGGCTCAACACCAGGAAGCAGAACCAACAGTAGCTCAAATGGAGGAGCTGAAAGTTTTGGTCGCAGAAGAACTGACTCCTTATGCTTCGTCTATGCTGCTGGATCCTGAGTATGGACTGCCTGCTACTAAGGCTTTGGACAAGAATGCTGGCTTGCTATTGGCCTATGAAAAGACAGGCTATGATACTTCTAGCACCAAGCGCCTGCCAGACTGTCTGGATGTTTGGTCTGTAAAACGCATCAAAGAACAAGGTGCGGATGCGGTGAAATTCCTCCTTTACTATGATGTAGACAGTTCTGAAGAACTCAACCAGCAAAAGCAGGCTTATATCGAGCGTGTGGGTTCTGAGTGTGTGGCAGAAGATATTCCTTTCTTCCTTGAAATCTTGGCTTACGATGAAAAGATTGCGGATGCTTCCAGCGCTGAATACGCTAAAGTGAAACCTCACAAGGTTATCGGTGCTATGAAGGTCTTCTCAGATCCACGTTTCAATATTGATGTCTTGAAAGTGGAAGTTCCAATCAACGTTAAATATGTTGAAGGCTTTGGCGATGGTGAAGTAGTGCATACTAAAGAACAAGCTGCTGCTTTCTTCAAGGAACAAGATGAGGCAACGAACTTGCCATATATCTACTTGAGTGCGGGTGTATCTGCTAAACTCTTCCAAGAAACACTTGTGTTTGCTCATGAGTCAGGTGCTAACTTCAACGGCGTTCTTTGTGGACGTGCGACTTGGGCTGGCAGTGTCAAAGACTACATTGAGCAAGGCGAAGAAGCAGCTCGCAAGTGGCTTCGTACAACAGGATTTGAAAATATTGATGAACTCAACAAGGTTCTTCAAAAAACAGCAACCTCATGGAAAGAAAGAGCTTAAAAATAATTGAAAAATAAACAAAGAAAGGGTTTACATTCTTTTTCTGATATGCTATAATAAAACCAGAAATTGAATAGGGTGAGCGTTACTAAGTTAGATTAGGCGTGACCGCAAATAAATTGAGGGAAAAGAATAGCCTTAGTTTGTTTGTGGTCTTTTTGTTTTATCAAAACCCTAGAAAATGAAGAGGAGGAGATATGTATCGAATCATACATCCTATGAACAACAATGTTGCTCTAGCCAAACATGAAAATGGTGAAGAGGTTGTTCTGATTGGCAGTGGCATAGCCTTTAATAAAAGGAAAGGTGATCTCGTTCTGGAAAGTAAGATTGAAAAAATCTTTCGCCTAAGAACGGAAGAATCTAAGGAAAACTTTGTGGCCTTGCTAAAAGATGTTCCGCTGGATTTTATCACAGTAACTTATGATGTGATTGATACCCTTTCTAAGAAGTATGATTACCCTGTTCAGGAGTACATCTATGTCACGCTGACGGATCACATCTACTGTTCATATCAGGCTGTGCAACAGGGACGGTACAAGGAGAGTGACCTACCGGATGCTTCGGACAAATATCCGATTCCTTATCAGATTGCTCAGGAAGCAGTAGCGATATACCGTGAGCGGTTGTTGAATCATTTTCCTAGTGACGAGGTCAATCGCATTGCTTATCACTTTATCAATGCCGAAGGGGAGACCAATCCTGAGGGGCAAAGTCACTTGGGCAGGCGAAAAGATATTCTGGCTGCTGTTGAGGCAGAGTTAAAGAAAAAGGATATTAAAAGAAATTCAGAAAACAGCAACTTTTATGACCGTTTTATGATTCACTTGAACTACTTTTTAGACTATCTAGACAGAAGCCATGACGACAATGTTTCTTTGCTGGAAATGGAAAAACAGATCCAAATGACCTATCCCCAAGCCTACCAAATTGGAAGCGATATTTACCAAATTATTGCCCAGAAGACGGGAATTGATCTCTACCGTAGCGAACGAGTCTATTTGGTGCTACATATACAACGGCTTTTATAGAGAAAAATCGAATCTTATATAAAATTAAAAGGAGGATTTCTCATGAATAGAGAAGAAGTAACATTACTTGGTTTTGAAATTGTAGCCTACGCTGGTGATGCTCGCTCCAAGCTCCTAGAAGCTTTGAAAGCCGCAGAGGCTGGGGATTTTGCTAAGGCAGATGCCTTGGTAGAAGAAGCCAATAGCTGCATCGCCGAAGCTCACCACGCTCAGACCAGTCTCTTGACAAAAGAAGCGGCTGGCGAGGACTTGGCTTACAGTGTAACCATGATGCACGGGCAAGACCACCTAATGACTACCATCTTACTAAAAGATATGATGCACCATTTAATTGAACTATACAAAAGAGGAGTAAAATAATGAACAAACTCATCAAACTTATTGAGAAAGGGAAGCCTTTCTTTGAGAAGATTTCTCGGAATATTTATCTTCGTGCTATTCGGGATGGCTTTATCGCTGGTATGCCAGTTATCCTCTTCTCATCTATCTTTATCTTGATTGCTTATGTGCCAAATGCTTGGGGTTTCCACTGGTCTAAGGACATTGAAACTTTCTTAATGACCCCCTATAGCTATTCGATGGGGATTCTGGCTTTCTTTGTGGGTGGAACCACTGCTAAGGCGCTGACAGACTCTGTCAACCGCGACCTGCCTGCGACAAACCAGATTAACTTCTTGTCTACTATGCTGGCTTCTATGGTCGGCTTCCTCTTGATGGCAGCTGAACCTGCCAAGGAAGGTGGCTTCCTAACTGCCTTCATGGGAACCAAAGGTCTTTTGACAGCTTTCATCGCAGCCTTTGTTACGGTTAATGTCTACAAGGTTTGTGTGAAAAATAATGTCACCATTCGCATGCCAGAAGAAGTTCCACCAAATATCTCGCAAGTATTTAAAGACTTGATTCCATTTACTGTCTCAGTCGTTCTGCTCTACGGTTTGGAACTGCTTGTTAAAGCAAGTCTGGGAGTAACCGTTGCTGAATCCATCGGAACGCTTCTTGCTCCACTCTTCTCAGCGGCAGATGGCTATCTGGGAATCACGCTTATCTTTGGCGCTTATGCTTTCTTCTGGTTCGTGGGAATTCACGGTCCGTCTATCGTTGAGCCTGCCATTGCTGCCATTACTTATGCCAATATCGATGCCAACTTGGCTCTGGTACAAGCTGGTCAGCATGCGGATAAGGTCATCACTTCTGGTACTCAAATGTTCATCGTTACCATGGGTGGTACTGGTGCGACCTTGATTGTTCCATTCCTTTTCATGTGGATCTGTAAGTCCGAGCGTAACCGTGCAATTGGACGGGCATCTGTTGTCCCAACTTTCTTTGGTGTCAATGAGCCTATTCTCTTTGGAGCACCAATCGTACTGAATCCGATTTTCTTCATTCCATTTATCTTTGCACCTATCGCAAATGTATGGATTTTCAAATTCTTTGTTGATATGTTAAACATGAACTCCTTCTCAGCCAACCTTCCTTGGGTGACACCTGGACCTCTGGGAATTGTGCTGGGTACCAACTTCCAGCTTCTGTCCTTTGTTCTTGCAGCTCTTCTTGTCGTAGTGGATGTGATTATTTACTATCCATTTGTCAAGGTTTATGACGAACAAATCCTAGAAGAAGAACGTTCTGGCAAAGCCAACGATGCTCTTAAAGAAAAAGTAGCAGCTAACTTTAATACTGCTAAAGCGGATGCTATCCTTGAAAAAGCAGGAGTGGATGAAGAAGCTCCAGCTCAAAACAATATCAGCGAAGAAACCAATGTTCTGGTGCTCTGTGCAGGTGGTGGTACCAGCGGATTGCTGGCCAACGCTTTGAATAAAGCAGCAGCTGAATATAATGTTCCTGTCAAAGCAGCAGCTGGCGGCTACGGTGCTCACCGTGAAATGTTGCCTGAGTTTGACCTGGTTATCTTGGCTCCTCAAGTTGCTTCAAACTTTGAAGACATGAAGGCCGAAACTGATAAATTGGGTATCAAGCTGGCTAAGACTGAAGGCGGCCAATACATCAAACTAACCCGTGATGGCAAAGGAGCACTGGCCTTTGTTCAGGAGCAATTTAACAACTAATTTGTTAGTTCATTTGAGGTGAAGCAAAGTTCAATTCCCCTGTTATTTACCTATTTACTTACTTGTTTCGCCTCAAATGCTATTGAAAGGAAAATAAGATGACAAAAAGCTTACCTAAAGATTTTATTTTCGGTGGTGCAACAGCAGCCTATCAAGCTGAGGGAGCAACCCACACAGATGGAAAAGGACCTGTTGCCTGGGATAAATACCTAGAAGATAACTACTGGTACACGGCAGAACCTGCCAGCGACTTTTACCACAAATACCCTGTGGATCTGAAATTAGCTGAGGAGTATGGTGTCAATGGGATTCGGATCTCCATTGCTTGGTCACGGATTTTCCCGACAGGCTATGGCGAGGTCAATCCAAAAGGTGTGGAATTTTACCATAATCTTTTCGCAGAATGCCACAAGCGTCATGTAGAACCCTTTGTGACCCTTCACCATTTTGATACACCAGAGGCTCTTCATTCAAATGGAGATTTCCTCAATCGGGAAAATATTAAGCACTTTGTGGACTATGCGGCTTTCTGTTTTGAAGAATTTCCAGAAGTTCGCTACTGGACGACTTTCAATGAAATTGGCCCCATTGGTGATGGTCAGTACTTAGTAGGAAAATTCCCTCCAGGTATCCAGTATGACTTGGCCAAGGTTTTCCAATCCCATCATAATATGATGGTCTCCCATGCTCGTGCTGTTAAGCTCTATAAGGACAAGGGCTACAAGGGTGAAATTGGTGTTGTTCATGCACTTCCGACAAAATATCCTTACGATCCAGAAAATCCAGCAGATGTCAGAGCGGCAGAATTGGAAGATATTATTCATAACAAATTTATCCTAGATGCGACTTATCTGGGGCACTATTCAGATGTAACTCTGGCAGGAGTGAATCATATCCTTAAGGTCAATGGTGGTCAGCTGGATCTGCGAGATGAAGACTTTGCAGCTCTAGAAGCAGCTAAAGACCTCAATGACTTCCTCGGCATCAACTACTATATGAGTGACTGGATGCGCGACTTTGACGGTGAAACAGAAATTATCCATAACGGAAAAGGCGAAAAGGGAAGCTCTAAGTACCAGATTAAGGGAGTAGGGCGCAGAGAATCTCCAACTCATATACCAAAAACTGATTGGGATTGGATTATCTATCCGCAAGGTCTCTATGACCAGATCATGCGGATTAAGAAAGATTATCCAAACTACAAGAAGATCTATATCACAGAAAATGGTCTGGGTTATAAAGATGAATTTGTGGACAATACGGTTTACGACGATGCTCGGATTGACTACGTCAAGCAGCATTTGGAAGTTTTATCCGATGCGATTGCGGACGGGGCTAATGTTAAGGGCTACTTTATCTGGTCTCTGATGGATGTCTTTTCTTGGTCTAACGGTTATGAAAAACGCTACGGTTTATTCTACGTAGACTTTGAAACCCAGGAACGCTATCCAAAGAAATCCGCTCACTGGTATAAGAAACTTGCTGAAACACAAATGATTGAATAGGCAAAAAAAACTCCCATCCTTAGCTGAATGAAATCGGCTAGGACGGGAGTTTTTTTATTCTTCATCATCTGTCAAATAATCAGAGCATCCAAGAGGAGGTAAAGCTCAGACCAGTGTTAAAAGAGAAGGAAAGTGTATGTTTAACTTTTCATATAGTCTCAGGCACAACTAAGTTTATTTTATGATTTATCATTATGAAAAGGCAAATTTTTTGTGATTTCTGATAAATTATCTTTGACATCTTGAACGAATTTTCCTGGATGAAGGAGGGATATATCATCTTTCAAAGACTGATACCTCATGTCTACTAAGAGCTTGGTGAGGCGTGTTAGCATTTCTTTTTCTTCAGGTGATAGCGCACCGGCATTTTTAAAAATATCCAGCACCTTTCGAGCATTTTCTATTTTTGAAAAATCATTAATCGAAGTGATGCCTGCATCTAAAATCAAGCCAAAAAAGAGATCGAAAAAGTCTTTTAATTCAGCGTCAGATGTGTCTTTTACCCATCTTTTCAGTGTTCGGTCAGTTTGAAGGCTATCAGGATTGAGGCGATCAAGTAAGACAAAGTTTTCGTCCTTGATTTGCCAAGAAAAGGTATCATGCTGAGAAATACCCCCAATAGCCGTACTTTTGACAATCTCCATTTCCTTTGGAGTTTCTAGCATCATGCCTACAATGGAGCCTTGAGGAATAAAAGAATGGATTTTGGAGACGATTGCTTTATATCCTGAGCTTTCAATGATCGAACGATTCAGACCAGGAGCGTCATAGCTATAGATGCTTTGGATTCTTTTTTGTAAATGGGCTTCAACTTGACTAGCAGCGTAGGAAGCAAGATTTCCTCCTTTGGAATGACCGGTCAAGATAAAGTGGCCATCTAGCGAGCGTAGGGCTTTTTGTAGATATTTTTTAGCGTTTTTTTGAGCAGGCACATGATCCATATAGGTCATATGGAAATCTTCTTTCCAACCAATAATCGAGTCATCGGTTCCACGATAGACTAATACATAAGTAGCTGGCTTTGATTGGATGCAATAGAGCATGGCAGCAAATTGTTTTTCAATATCAGGGTCAATATCATTTACATAGCCAAAGAGCTTGATATTTTTAAAACGTTTGGATTGGCTAGCTTTTTCTAATAATTCTAAACGATTACGAGTATGAAGCATAGAAATCTCTTGTGAAACATTCTTTGCTGCTTCACAGAGACGCTTGCTCAAATCGAGCTTTAATTCACTTTCCACTATCCCATCAAAAGAAAGATAAGTCAATTCCGTTAAAATAAGTAGATCCAGTTCGTTGAAGGGGCGGTCGTAGATACTGTCATATTGTACTTGGTTTAGATAATCAAGAATATTACTCATAAACATAATGCCTTTCTAGAAGAGTTTACTGTTAGTATAGCACATTTTACTGTGTCTTTGCTATAATAGAGGGAGAACTGTTGAGAGGACATAGAATATGCATAAAATAATGTTGGTAGAGGATGATTCAGTCATTCGTCAAATGATCAAAAAAATGCTGGAACAATGGGGCTATCAGGTTTTAGTGATAGAAGATTTTATGGAAGTATTGACTACTTTTGTCAAGGAAGAGCCCCAACTAGTCTTGATGGACATTGGACTCCCGCTTTTTAATGGCTATCATTGGTGTCAGGAAATCCGCAAGATTTCAACGGTCCCGATTATGTTTTTATCCTCAAGAGATCAAGCCATGGATATTGTCATGGCGATTAATATGGGGGCAGATGATTATGTTACCAAGCCTTTCGATCATAATGTATTTCTAGCAAAAGTTCAGGGACTTTTACGGCGTTCTTATGAATTTGGTACGGATCAGAACCTCTTAGAGCATCGAGGAGTCATTCTAAATCTAAAGTCGATGGACCTGATGTATCAAGGACAAGTCATTACACTCACTAAAAATGAATTTCAAATTTTACGTATTTTATTTGAGCGAGCAGGGAGCATTGTTGAGCGGGAAGACTTAATGAAAGAGTTGTGGAATAGTGATTTTTTCATTGATGATAATACTTTGTCGGTTAATGTAGCCCGACTTCGAAAAAAACTAGAGGAGTCTGGTTTGGCAAACTTTATTGAAACAAAAAAAGGAATTGGGTACGGTCTAACAAATGGACATGCGGAATAATGTTTTCTTTATCAGATATTATCTTTATTCAAGGCGGTATTTCTTTTTACAATATCTGATTTTCTTTGGCATACTTGTATTTTTTAATTTTTTATTTGAAGATAGCCGCGTGATTCTCCAGTATGTCTTGATGGTTTTACTATTCTTATCCTGTTTGATTCTTTGGATGGATGTTTGGGTGTCTTTTAAAAACTTTCGTTCTCAGTGTTTATATGAGGAAAGCAGAGCCCAAAGCGCTATAGAAGCATTGTTGTTAGAGAAGGTTCAAAGATTGGAAGTAAAAGAGCAGGAGAAAACGGCTCTTGAGCGAGAACGCTATAATGATTTGATGGACTATTATACTTTGTGGGCTCATCAGATTAAAACTCCCATTGCAGCAAGCTCTTTATTGGTACAAGATTTAGAAGAACAGGATACCAAAAAACAGCTAGGACAAGAGCTTTTTAAGATTGAATCTTATGTCAATCTAGTCTTACAGTATCTACGTTTGGAGAGCTTTCATGATGACTTGGTATTGAACAAGGAAAATCTAGAAGATCTCGTCAAAGAAGTGGTTAAAAAATATGCGATTTTCTTTATTCAGAAAGGCCTGACATTAAATCTTCATGATTTGAATAGAACGATTGTGACCGATAAAAAGTGGTTTATGATTATCTTAGAACAGGTTCTGTCCAATAGTCTAAAGTATACTCAAACAGGTGGAATAGAGATTTATTGTCAAGGGGATACTCTGTACTTGAAAGATACAGGCCTTGGAATTAAAGATAGTGATATTTTACGTGTCTTTGAACGAGGATTTTCCGGGTATAATGGTCGGTTGACCCATCAATCATCTGGCCTAGGTCTCTACTTATCTAAGAAAATTGCAAATCAGTTGGGAAACTCTCTAGCACTGGAGTCACAGGTAGGGGAGGGCACTACTGTAAAAATTGGATTAGCTGAAAAGCGATTAGTGATCGAGTGAGGGAAGGTATGCTAGTTGTATATGATAGTTTAACAGGATGTGGAAAGGAATTTGCTAAAGACTTGGGACAACCCACTCAGTCTGTTTTAAAGCGGCTCGATCAACCTTGTATACTAGTTACACGCAATAGTGGTTTGGGCCAAATTCCTTGGACGACTAAGCGTTTTATCAAAAAGTACGCACCATTGATTCGTGGTTTTGTCATGAATGGAGACCAAAAGCGCTATCCAAAAACCTTTTGTGGAGCGACAGATAAGATTAGAGAACAATACGGTTTACATCATATCTGTAATATCCATCGCTCAGGGGATGAGAAGGATCGAACCTTTGTCAAAGAATGGTTAATGGCAAATATTCTAGACTAATCCGGTATTTATGTTTAGAAATAGGATAAAAGACAGAGAGTGGGACAGAAATCGGTAATTCGTTAGAATTCGATTTCGTCGTCCCACCTCCGCACAGTTGAGTAGGGCTGTAAAAGCTGATGAAATCAGCGTAGTAGAGCCCACTCAACCACTGCGTCTTGCTCGACAATCCAAAGACAATTGAGAGGCTAGGACTTTGTCTTCAATCTGAACCTTACAAGATTGTAAGGTTTTTCTTTAAAATTGAAAGGTTATGTTATGGTGCGCCTTCTTTTTTTCTTGTATGATAGAGTCAGAAAGAAAAAGGAGAAGATAGATGATGAAAAAAGTAAAAGGTTTTGACAGTTTTCAAATCAAACTTGTCATGGCGCTATTGATGGTGCTTGATCATATTGATAAGATTCCAGGGTTATTGACTGGGGATTGGGCGGGTATTTTTCATGCAGTGACTCGCTGTGTAGGTGTCTGGTTTGCATTTGCTGCGGTAGAAGGCTTTATCCATACGCGCAGTCGCATACTTTACAATGCGCGCCTCTTTTTATGGGCAACGATCATGTTTGTAGGAAATAAGGTTTTAGATTTATTATTCTATTCAAAAGGCATTTACAATTCCAATAATATATTTTTGACACTGGCTTGTGGTGTCTTGACATTGGGAATTTTCTTTGGATTTTCTAAAAATGACAGAAAAGTTTTTCCTATCAATAAGTGGGTTCGGTATAGCTTAGGTGTTTTAATACTTGGAGTAGCAGCCTTTTTAACAGAAGGTGGTATGGTGCTTCTACCTTTTATGCTCATTACCTATGCTTTTAGGGAAAAAGAAAGTTTACGCAATCTACTCTATCTAGCATTGGCCTTCCTGCTTTTTTGCATGAGTATACAAGTTTATCCGACTTTAGGAGAAACAATTTCGATGATGCTGTATAATTCAGATTGGTTATTTATCACTGTGTTGCCTTTCTTATATGTCTACAATGGCGAGCGCGGTTATACTGGAAAGTGGGGGAAATATTTCTTTTATATTTTTTATCCAGCACATTTGTGGTTGATTTCCTTGATCGCTTTTTTAGTCAAATAAATCGAATCTTACAAAAATGTAAGATTGTAGACTATAATGTAAGGAAAAGTCATGGATAAGTGGGCCTATATTCGATAAAATAGAGTAAAGATGTAAAAAGATTTTTTATGGTGAGGTAAAAGAGAAATATCTCAAGTGCCTCCTCGCAAAGAAATCGAATTGACAAAGTTTGGCTATGAAGTTAGCCAATCCGCTCAACAGCTGTATGTAGGATTTTAAAAAGGAGAAAAGATGACACTACTAGATGTACAACATGTGAAAAAAGTTTATAAAACACGCTTCCAAGGCAATCAAGTCGAAGCGCTCAAGGATATTCATTTTACAGTGGATAAAGGCGACTATGTAGCCATCATGGGTGAGTCAGGCTCAGGTAAGTCGACACTGCTCAATATTTTAGCCATGCTGGATAAGCCAACAGAAGGCCAAGTCTTTCTGAATGGAACCGATACAGCGACCATCAAAAATAGCCAAGCTTCAAGCTTTCGTCGTGAAAAACTAGGCTTTGTCTTCCAGGATTTCAACTTGCTGGATACCTTGTCTGTAAAAGATAATATCCTCTTGCCATTGGTCTTGTCCCGTCGCCCCATCACAGAAATGATGAAAAAGTTGGTCGTGACATGTAACGATTTGGGGATTAATAGTCTGCAAGAGAAGTATCCATACGAGATTTCAGGAGGACAGAAGCAACGGGTAGCGGTTGCGCGTGCCATCATCACAGATCCAGAGATTTTGTTAGCGGATGAGCCAACAGGAGCGTTAGATTCTAAATCTTCCGCCGCTCTTCTAGATGTTTTTGATGACATCAATGACCGAGGACAAACCATTCTCATGGTGACCCACTCAACGTCAGCAGCAAGTAGAGCAAAGCGTGTACTCTTTATCAAGGATGGAATTCTTTATAATCAGATTTTCCGAGGCGATAAGACGGAACGTCAGATGTTCCAAGAGATTTCAGATACTTTGACCGTTATGGCAAGTGAGGTGGGTGACTATGTTCAAACTAACCAGTAAGCTAGCTCTTTCAAATCTTATTAAGAATCGCAGTTTGTATTATCCATTTGCTTTGGCGACGGTACTGGCAACAGCGATTTTGTATAGTTTTGTTTCACTGGCTCATAGCCCTAATATGGAGAGCTCTTATGGTGGTACAGCAGCTCGCATGACCTTGCAGTTTGGTATCTATGTCATTCAGATTGCCGTCCTTATCCTCATCACCTATGCCAATAGCTTCGTCATGAAAAACCGTTCCCGAGAGTTGGGTGTCTATAGTCTGCTGGGCATGGAGAAAAAGCATCTGCTAGTCATGACCTTCTTTGAACTCTGTGTCTTTTATCTGGCTACAGTTGGTCTGGGTATCTTGTCTGGCCTAACTTTAGATAAGATGCTCTACGCAGTCCTTTTGAAATTGATGGGAATGCCGGCAGTTCTTGCCTCGACCTTCCAATGGCAGAACATCTGGATGACTCTAGTCAGTCTAGGTGTCGCTTTTGCGGTGATTTTGTTGCTCAACTCTACGCGTCTTTTACGCTATAGCTCTCTTAACCTAATGAAAGAAAAGAAAGCAGGCGAAAAGAAGGGACGCTTCCTTTTGCTACAAACTTTGCTTGGGCTCTTACTCATGGGTGTGGCTTATTATATGGCTTTGACTGTTACCAAACCTGTCGCTGCAATCGGCAATTTCTTTATAGCTGTGGTCATGGTTATTCTAGCGACCTATCTGCTTTTTAATGCAGGTTCGATTACACTATTACAATTTCTCAAAAAGCGCAAAGGCTACTACTACAAAACGCAGAATTTCATTTCTGTTTCCAATCTTATCTCGCGGATGCGTAAAAATGCGGCAGGATTGGCAACTATCTCCATTCTATCTACCATGCTCTTAGTGACTCTGGTTGGTACAATCAATACCTATGTTGGGGGTCAGGATTATATTACTACCTTGCATCCAAAGGATTACAATGTCAGCATCGTCTTGCCGAAATCGACCGACCAGACGGAAGCTCTGTTGGACAAGGTCCAGCAAGTTGCACAGGAAACAGGTCTGAAGAAGCCAAACTATACTGCCTATCTCTACCAATCATCCTTCATCATGAAACTAGCTGGTAATGATATTACTGTTCCAGCGCAAAGCGAGCTGGATTCGGATCCAAGTATCTTGACCAAGTCTGCTGGCACGATTACGGTTATCAATCGTCAGGATTATGAAAAAATGACAGGGGAAAAGATAGACTTGGCAGACGATGAAACCCTTGTCTATGGAAAAAATATTTCCTTAAATAAGGACAAGCCTCTCCGAGTGAATGGCAAGGACTGGAAGATTAAGCAGATTTTACCGTCGAATTTCACGCATGGGGAAATCCCTAATCCAAACGACGTTGCCATGGAGCAGGGTCTCTATATGGTGGTCAATGATAGTAAAGAAGTAGGGCTTAATGTTGCACATTATTACTACATTGGAGTTGCTTCAGAGACTAAGGGCAGTAAGAAATTTGTCGAGCAAGTCCAGCTGGGACTGAGGGATACTTTGGATCAGGGACAGGCCCAAGATGGCAGCTACGCAATGGCTAGTGACCGTCATAGCGCAGAAAAGAGCTATCAGGAACTTACTGGAACCTTGCTCTTCATTGGTGTCTTCCTATCCGTTATTTTCCTTCTAGGAGCTGTTCTAGTGATTTACTACAAGCAGATTTCTGAAGGCTATGAAGATCGTGATGGCTTTATCATCTTGCAAAAGGTTGGTCTTGATGAGAAGCAAACCAAACGTACCATACGTAAGCAAATCGTAACAGTGTTCTTCTTACCACTTATTTTTGCTTTCTGTCATGTTGCAGCTGCTTTTCATATGCTCAGTTTGATTGTGGCGCTCTTAGGTGTGACCAATACACCTTTGTTAATTCAGACAACCATTGCAACTTGTGGCGTCTTTTTACTGGTTTATATCTTAGTTTTCTTATTGACTTCACGAAGTTATCGCAGGATTGTAGCAAGATAATTGAAGGCTGTGGGCCAAATTTTCATGATGATATTCATCATGGGAGTTTGCCCCAGCTTTTTTATATGGTGAGATTTTTACCGCTTGTCTTTTTTATGCTACCGCTTATCTAAAAAGCGGAGATTTTTTCAAGGAATCTTGTTATCATGGGCTCATAAGTTAAAGATTGGAGAAAATATCATGTTAGTCCAAGTAAAAAATCTGACCAAAGTTTATGGCGATAAGGTGGCAGTTAATAAACTCGATATTCAGATTGAGAGAGGAAGTTTTACAGCTATTCTAGGCCCTAATGGTGCAGGAAAGTCGACAACCATTCAGATGTTGATTGGACTTTTACAGCCGACATCAGGACAAATTACTTATGCAGAACAAACAAAGCTGGGGGTAGTCTTTCAAAATAGTGTGCTAGATGCCAATTTGACAGTAGTTGAAAATCTGCAAATTCGTGCCAAGCAGTACAAGCAGGTGAAAACAGGCAAGATTGAGCAGTTGATCGAGCAACTGGGGCTGACTAGCTTTGCCAAACAACGCTATGGGACACTTTCTGGCGGACAAAAAAGACGAGTCGATATTGCACGCGCTCTGCTCAATAGTCCCGATCTGCTTTTTTTAGATGAGCCAACGACAGGCTTGGATATCCAGACGCGCGAAAGCATCTGGGATCTTCTTAAGAAACTGCAACAAGAAGAAAAAATGACGATTGTATTAACAACACATTATCTAAATGAGGTCGATGATGCTGATCAGATTTATATTATAGATCATGGTCGCCTTATTGCAGAGGGGGCAGCTGATGCTATTAAGGCTCGCTATGCACAACATGTCCTACGCATCGTCAGTCAACAGGCTGATAGAGTCAAGCAAATTGTAGAGATGGAAAATGGGTATGAAGAAGTGGGGAAAGGAGTTTTTCTTTTTTATCCCGAGACGACGAGACAAGCTTTGGAATTATTAGAGCAGCTAGGTCTATATATTCAGCATTTTGAATTTCATCCTGGGACGATGGATGATGCTTTTATGGCAATAACAGGAAGAGAGGTACGGTAAATGTTGGCATTAGTAAAGAGAAATTTCTTGCTTTATTTTAGAAATCGTAGTGGAGTCATCCACTCCTTATTTGGTGCGATTATTCCTTTTGTTTTATATTTGGTTTTTTTAGGGAATAATATGAAAAAAGCATGGTCAATTGGTGGTGATCTTGTTGGATTACTGGATTTTTGGCTAATTGGTGGGACCTTGGCTGTTACAGCGTTGACAACAACTTTATCTGCTTTATCGCAGGCAACAAAAGACCGCGAAAACAGAGTGACTGATGATCTCTTTATTACTGATTTAGGTCAATGGGGGCTTCAAACGAGCTATCTCATGAGCAGTATTTTGATTGGTTTTTGTATGCAGCTTTTTATGTTTGTCCTTATGACAGTTTATTTCATGATAACAGATCAGATCGTTTTTGATTGGGGTCTGGTTTGGGAGTTGTTCATGTTACTACTTTTCAATAGCTTTCTATCGACCTTGGTTAATGCCTTGTTTATTCACTATTTCAAATCAGTGGATAGTTTGGGAAGATTCGCAACCATAGTTGGTACTGCCTCAGGATTCCTAGTTGGCACCTATATCCCTATCGGCACATTACCAAATTTTGCTCAATTTTTGATGAAACTCACTCCATCTAGCTACATAGCCTCTCTCTTTAGACAAGTCTTGATGGGGAATGACCTGACAAATATATTTAGAGGAAATTCTCTTGCTCAAGAACAATTTGAGAAGTCTATGGGTGTTCGTTTAGAATGGCAGGAACTCTTGACAAGGCAAGAAACTTACTATATAGTGGGAGTGATTATAGTAGTTGTTGCTATCCTATGGTTTTTACAAAACATGACTAGCCATCGCAAATTGAATGTAAAAGCTTAGTATCAATGAACAAAAGGAGCCATCACTTTGCAGACCAAATTCGAACCAGTTCCAGGTATTTCTGCCAATGATCCGTTGGTTATTATTCAAGCAGAACAGTTAGAAGCAGAAGCTAAGGATATTCTTGATTATTTACATCAATACAAATCTCTCCCAAGTGGAGTCCTCCCTATCAAGTCAGATGATAAACTCATTATGTTGAAGACAGACGATATTATCCTAGCAGATATTAATCAGACGACTCTGATGGTCTATAGTACAGATGGTATCTATACAACGACAGAGACATTGACTCGTTTTCAACAACGTCTCAATAGTCGGAATTTTATTCAGGTGTCGCGACATGCGGTCATTAATATCGACCATTTAGAGTCTTTATCTGATAGTTTTTCGGGCAATATGACTGCCAAGCTGACTCATAAAATCAAAACAGATGTCAGTCGTCGCTATGTCAAATCGTTGATGGATTATCTAGGAATTTAGGAGGTAAGCTATGAACCTAAAAAAATGGTTGCACCACATATTGTCTGGTATCCGAACGGGTAGTACAGTCTATCTGATTGTCCTTGCCCTTTCTATTCAAAAATCAGCACCAACGATCGGAAATATTATTAGTGTCTTTTTTCTGAGTGGCTTAATTGGGATGCTTGGCCCACTATTTGATATTTTTGATGAACGTTTTGCTCATTCTACTTTATTACTGTTTCACTTTTTAGCAGTTACAGGTTTGGTTTGCGTTTTTATGCTATATAATTCCTGGGGCATTTTACTTATCAAATGGCAATTTTGGCTGAATTTTATCTTAATTTATCTTTTTGTCTGGTTGTTTATCTATCTAGATACAAATGTAAAAACTAAAAAGATTAACAAAGTTTTGGACAAGCGTCGCTTAAAAAAGAATCTGAAATAATATCAGGTTCTTTTTTCTTGACAAATGATTTATAAATGATAAAATATGAATGAATATAAAATAATATTCACTCATTTATTCTTGATAGAAAGAGGAATTCTTGATGGATAAAAAATCGGCTTTATTGACAGCTGCTAGAGAAGTCTTTGCAGAAAAAGGATACAAAAAGACGAATATCTCAGATATTACAAGCCGTGCTTTGATGGCGGTCGGATCTTTTTACAACTATTATCCTTCTAAGGAAGCTATTTTCCTAGATGTCTATGTGGCGGAAAACAGTCGCGTACGTGAGGCAATTATGCAGCGTGTGGATTGGCAGGGAGATCCTGAGGCAGTCGTTGAAGAGCTATTTGCCATGACTTTTGAGCTAGTTTCACCTAATAAAATCTTGGCTGAATGGAACAAACCAGGAATTTCTCAACTCTTGCGAGACTACTATTATCAAGATGCTGGCCAAGAAGTCAATGCTTTTCATCAGTTTCTGATAAAGACTTTCAGTCAGCGCTTGCAGGAAGAAGGTTTTTCAGAGGAGAAAATTACGGAGATTATGAAGGTCTATGATCTGATTTATTACATCGACATGCATGTAACAGATCAAGAATTTTCAGGCTATTTTGACAGCCTCGAAACTCTGGTAAAATATTTTGTTAGAGGAATTTTTTCAAAATAATAAAAGTTCCTTTTCTTGAAGATTGATATGAATGAATATATAAAACTATTCATTCATTCCAAAAAAGGAGGTGATTAACATGTCAGACACTTTAAAAATAGAAGGGAGATCAATCCGATTATACAAGGAAAAAGAAATTAATTTTCTAAAATGAATGAAGAATAGGAAGTGAGGAAAATAATGAGTAAACAAGGAGGACATAGCATGAGTGGGATGACAATTTTAGGCATCTGTATGATAGCGATAGGTATTTTGATTGTTGCCTATGGCGGAGTGACGGTCGGTTTTAATTTTAGTTTGGACTTTCAGAGCTTTTTATTGGGAGGGTTGATTGTTGCCTTTCTTGGAATGGCTTTGATTCCGCTTCTTCCGATTGCTTGTAAAGTAGGTGGCTTGGCTTTAGTAAGCTTGTTATCTATTGTCTATATTCATAGTATGCCAAATGATTTTGAGTTGATGATGAAGCTCGTTGCGGATGTAGCAATCTTAGGGTTTTCAGCTTGGATTATGCTGTTGTTTTTGAGAAAGTAGGAGAAAGATATGATTATTGTCTATGATTCTAATACAGGAGTTGGCAAACGGTTTGCAGAATCCCTAGGGTATCCGACTCAGTCTATCAAAGAGAAGTTGGATGCTCCTTGTATCTTGATTACCCGCAATGCAGGTGCTGGGAAAATACCGTGGTCGACCAAGAGTTTTATCAAGAAACACCAAGGTTTGATTAAAGGATTTGTCAATAATGGTGATTCTATCAAGCATGGAAAGACCTATTGTGGAGCCACACCTTTGATAATTGAAAAATACGGTTTAGTGCATATTCGCAATATTGACCAAGGTGGCAATGACGAGGATATTCAAGCGGTACAAGAGTTTTTAGAAAGCTGTTAGTGAAAAATATAGTGTAAAAATCTCGTTCAATTTTTGACGACTCATGATAACAGGAGGATGCTTCTTTTCTTCCTACTAAAAACGAAAGGAAGAAGTTGCTGTCGATTTGAATGCTTCAGTGAGGGCTTGCTCTAGCTACTATATGATAAAATAAAATCAAGGGTGTAAAAATCTCTTGATTTTTCTTATCTTACAAAACTGTAAGGTTAATCTTCAAAATGAAAGGTTATGTTATGGAAGTTGAGCTTTTAATTCGATAGAATAGATGTATCAAATGAAGGAAGTGATACAAATGAAATTATTCAAAATCTTAAAACATAAAGAAAAACAGATGTTTCATCCTAGTCGCAAAGAAATCGAATTGACAAAGTTTGGCTATGAAGTTAGTCAATCCGCTCAACAGCTATACGTAGGATTTTAAAAAGGAGAAAAGATGACACTACTAGATGTACAACATGTGAAAAAAGTTTATAAAACACGCTTCCAAGGCAATCAAGTCGAAGCGCTTAAAGATATCCATTTTACAGTGGATGAGGGCGACTATGTAGCCATCATGGGTGAGTCAGGCTCAGGAAAGTCGACACTCCTCAATATCTTGGCTATGCTAGATAAGCCAACAGAAGGGCAAGTTTACCTGAACGGAACCGATACAGCGACCATCAAAAATAGCCAAGCTTCAAGCTTTCGTCGTGAAAAGCTGGGCTTTGTCTTCCAGGATTTCAACTTGCTGGATACCTTGTCTGTAAAAGATAATATCCTCTTGCCATTGGTCTTGTCCCGTCGCCCCATCACAGAAATGATGAAAAAGTTGGTCGTGACATGTAACGATTTGGGGATTAATAGTCTGCAAGAGAAGTATCCATACGAGATTTCAGGAGGACAGAAGCAACGGGTAGCGGTTGCGCGTGCCATCACCACAGATCCAGAGATTTTGTTAGCGGATGAGCCAACAGGAGCGTTAGATTCTAAATCTTCCGCCGCTCTTTTAGATGTTTTTGATGACATCAATGACCGAGGACAAACCATTCTCATGGTGACCCACTCAACGTCAGCAGCAAGCAGAGCAAAGCGTGTACTCTTTATCAAGGATGGAATTCTTTATAATCAGATTTTCCGAGGAGATAAGACGGAACGCCAGATGTTCCAAGAGATTTCAGATACTTTGACCGTTATGGCAAGTGAGGTGGGTGACTATGTTCAAACTAACTAGTAAGCTAGCTCTTTCAAATCTTATTAAGAATCGCAGTCTTTATTATCCCTTTGCTTTAGCAACTTGCCTTTCTGTTGCTATATCTTATATCTTTTTCTCACTGACATTTAATCCTCATTTGTCTAAGATGGTAGGAGCAAGTGCCATTTACATGGTGCTCTCTTTAGGGGTGTTTGTTGTCAGTATTACAACGACCATCATTGTTTTTTATGCCAATAGCTTTGTCATGAAAAACCGTTCCAAAGAGCTGGGACTTTATGGAATGCTCGGTTTAAATAAGCGCCATTTATTTTTAATGGTAATCATTGAGCTACTAATTTTTGCTGTGGTCTCTACGGGTATAGGTGTGGGAATCGGTCTGTTGTTTGATCAGTTGATTTATGCCTTTTTGCTGAAATTAATGGGATTACAAGTCGTCCTAGTCTCGACTTTTCAGCCATTTGTTCTGATTTTAGTTGTTCTTTTGTATGTGTTTGTCTTTTTCTGTATGATGATCAGCAACGGTTTGCATCTTCGGAAATTTGATGCCCTCCAGATGGTTAAAGAAAAGAATAGTGGAGAGAAAAAAAGTCGTTTTCTGATTTTGCAAACTCTAGTTGGTTTGGCTTCGCTTATTTATGGTTATTATTTGGCTTTGGGAGTGACTAATCCTATGGCTGCTATATTGATCTTTTTTGTAGCAGTACTCTTTGTGATTTTGGGGACCTATTTACTCTTTAATGCTGGAGTGACAGTATTCTTACAACTTCTTAGAAAGAAAAAGAGTTACTATTACAAGCCAAATAATATGATTTCCGTGTCTAACTTGATTTTCCGCATGAAAAAAAATGCAGTTGGACTTGCAACCATTGCCATTTTATCAACGATGGTACTGGTGACATTGTCTGGAGGTGCCAATATTTTTGCTGGTGGGGATTATATGCAGAAAGCTATGTTTCCCCATGACATTAGCGCTCAAGGGAAAAATATTAATGCCGAGCAAATAGATCAAGTGATGACAGAGTTTGCTCAAGAGCAACAACTGCCTGTTACAAAGAAAGTAGTCTACGAGTACTATACTATGGGGATCAATAGCCGTGTAGAGAATCAGCTAGAGATCAATTCTCGTGAGAAAAAAATGATGACTCCAAATACCTATATTTTAGCTGTATCAGAGGAGGCTTATAAAAGTATGACGGGAAAATCCCTTCATCTTGAAGATGGGGAAGTAGCGGTATATCGACAAGGTGTGAAGTTGGACTTTGGACAGGATGTTCAAATCGCTGGTCAACGCTTAAAAGTCAAAGAAGAACTAAAAGAAGACTTTATATTTGGCCATCTACCAGATCAGATGAATATGATGATACCCGAAAAGATTTATATGGTCATGAAAAATCCTAGTCAGTTCTTTACTCCGTTGATGGAGAAATATGCTGTTAATGTCAATTATTACGGTGGGATGACTTTTGATATTCCGCAAGAAAAACAGGCTGACTTAAAGACAGTTTATCAAGAAAAACTATCCACTTTTAACACCACTTTAGCGGATGATCAAGCCGTGTATGGTTCGGTAACGGCATACGCTAAGCAAGAGATTAAGGGAATGCTTGGCGGTATGTTCTTCATTGGTATCTTCTTATCGATTGTCTTTATGCTGGGAACAGTTCTCATCATTTATTATAAGCAAATTTCAGAAGGTTATGAAGATCGAGAGCGCTTTGTTATTTTGCAAAAAGTTGGTTTAGATGAAAAGCAAGTTAAACAAACGATTCGTAAGCAAATTTTGATTGTTTTCTTCTTACCTTTGATCTGTGCTTTCATCCATTTGATCTTTGCCTATCATATGCTGAGTTTGATTCTATCTGCTTTAGGCGTACTTAATACAGTACTTATGTTGATGGTAACCTTGGGAGTTTGTGCGGTATTCTTTATCAGTTATATCGTGGTCTTTATGGTGACTTCACGTAGTTACCGCAAAATCATTTCAATGTAATATCTATAGGAGAAGTCGGATTTTCCGACTTCTTTTTTTATTTACTATTTTGCTTTACATACTAGTTAAAAAACGTTATAATGTAAGAAAGGTAGTTTGTATTACAAAGTAGTCGAGAGACTGATTTGCAAGTTAGGTAGTAGTATGCGGTATTGGACTCGATTGAAGAGCATGGAAAATAGTGCTTTTCGCTTGTACTTCTATCAGTTTGCTTACGCTCTTCTGTATTAGGGAATCGAGTTGAACCAAAAAGCCATGTAAAAAAGATAAACTTTCTTGTGTTTATCAGATACATGGTCGGTTTCCTATTTTTACTTTGTGTTTTATGGACTTTGTATCTTAGTAAAAGGAGGCGAAAATGGATCAAACGCAACTTTTAAAGGGAATTTTGGAAGGCTGTGTGTTGGAAATGATTTCTCAAAAAGAAGTTTATGGTTATGAATTGATACAACTATTAAAAGAAAAAGGTTTTTATATTGTGGCTGGAACGATGTATCCTTTGCTGCAGAAATTGGAAAAGAAATCTTATATTCAGAGTCAACTTAAGATTTCTCTTGATGGGCCAGATCGTAAATATTTCTCTATCACAGATGAAGGGAGGATTTACCTGAATGGTTTTTGGGATCAATGGGAAAGTATTGCGACAGCTGTTGAGCATATTAGAGGAGGTCAGCTAGATGAAAAATGAAGAAACACATATTCAAAAGCTCATTCAGAAGACAAATGTACTGGTTAAAAGTCTACAACCAGCTAATCAAGCCTATTTTGTTGATTTAATTACATATATGGCATTGTCCTCTGTTCTTCATGATGAGGGGGCTGTGCGTGAGCAGCTATACCAGATGGTGTTGGACTATGCGGATGCTGAGAATGATGGTGTATCTGCTTCCGAATTTTTTGGGCAGGATCCGCAAGCCATGGCAGATGAATTGATTCGAAATAGCCCTCGGATCAGCATGCGTCAAGTTTTGGACATCAGCATATCAGTTGGTTTGATGATGGCACTTTACCGCTTGTTAAGTAGTTTTGCAAATACGTCTTATCTGTCCATTGCTCCGATTGTCTATCTCGGTGATATTGTGTTAGGCTTAACTTTTATTTTGCTTATTTTTGGATTGTTGTCTAAGACTGTTTATGTAGAACGTAAGAAGTGGCAACCTTGGCTGGTTAGCTCGGCTCTGATTGGATTAGGGCTTTTGGGGAGGCATCTACTCTCATCTGTTTTCGGAAATGTCCTTGTCTTTTTAATTCCTCATCCTTTGGATGTCTTTGTTTTGGGCTTAGTTTGCACGATTGTCATTGTGATTGTTTGGAAAGATCAGTTGCTCAAAGCTATGATTTTTCCGATTCTTGCTTTTTTCCTCGTAGGGTTACTGAAGCGATTAACAGAGGCGATGCAAATAACAGATACCCTATGGACGATTGGCCTTCCGTTAATCATAATTGTTTCTTCCCTGTTACTATTTTTTATATATAGTTGGAAAAGGATGCGGGACTAATTTCCTATTTTGAAATGGTTTGAAGTATGGTATAATGAAGCAACTATTGTTTAAGGGGGTTGAAATGAATATTTTTCGTAAAAAAGATACCAGCAAAACAAGAACAGGAATGAAGCAACATCTGAAAATTGTAGACTTGATTTTACTCGGAATTGGTGCCATGGTAGGAACAGGAATCTTTACGATTACGGGGATTGGTGCGGCTAATTATGCTGGTCCGTCCTTGATTGTATCGATTGTGATTTCAGCTTTATGTGTGAGTATTTCAGCCCTTTTTTATGCTGAATTTGCTTCTCGTATTCCAGCTAATGGTGGAGCATATAGCTATATTTATGCTGTTTTTGGTGAGTTTCCTGCTTGGATAGCAGGTTGGCTGACAATTATGGAATTTATGACTGCTATTTCAAGCGTTGCCTCAGGTTGGGCCTCTTACCTTAAAGGCTTGTTAGGGGGATTTGGGATAGAAATGCCGGCTGCTTTAAATGGTACATTCAATCCTCAAGCTGGAACGTATATTGATTTATTGCCGATCTTAGTATTGGTATTTGTAACGGGGGTTGTTCTTCTGAATTCTAAGGCTGCTTTACGATTTAATTCAGCCTTAGTGGTTTTGAAATTCTCTGCTTTAGCTCTGTTCATTATTGTAGGTCTTTTCTTTATTAAGCCGGAGAATTGGTCTAACTTTGCTCCGTTTGGATTTGGAGAACTTTATGGAGGTAAAGTCGGTATCATGGCTGGTGCCTCACTCATGTTCTTTGCTTTTTTAGGATTCGAGTCTATTTCGATGGCAGTAGATGAAATCAAGGAGCCTCAAAAGAATGTTCCGCGAGGGATTGTGCTATCTTTGACTATTGTAACGATTCTCTATATTTTGGTGACTTTGGTCCTGACAGGGATCGTTCACTATACAAAACTCAATGTTTCAGACGCAGTGGCCTTTGCTTTACGTAGCGTAGGATTATCATGGGCCGCAAATTATGTATCGGTAGTGGCCATTTTGACCTTGATTACCGTCTGTATTTCGATGACATATGCTTTGTCACGCATGATTTACAGTATTGCACGTGATGGACTGTTGCCATTCTCTTTTAGACAGTTGACAACGACCAGCAGGGTACCAAAGAATGCAACGATTCTAGTAGGGATAGTTTCTGCTATTTGTGCAGGGATATTTCCTTTAGCGAGCATTGCTTCTTTCCTTAACATCTGTACATTGGCTTACTTGATTTTATTGGCTTTTGCGATTTTGAAATTGCGAAAAGATAAAGGAATGCCGAAACCAGATGAGTTTAAGACACCTTTTGTACCTGTATTGCCGATTTTGTCTGTTATTATTTGCCTATCCTTTATGACTCAATATACCCAAGAAACGTGGCTGGCTTTCGGCATTGCCTTGTTATTGGGGACGTTGATTTACTTTGGATACGGCTATCAGCATTCGGAAATTCATTCAGATTAGTCTTACAAAAATGTAAGAAATAGCGTGAAAATGTAAGACAGAGTTAAGGTAAGTGGCTCTGTCTTTTTGTATAATAAAACCTGAAAGGCAAGGTGCATGAATGAAAAAAGGATGTATAGGTTGTTTAGGAAGTTTAGTCATTTTATTGCTTGCTGGTTTTGGAGCATTGCTTTATTTTGGTCCAGCTTATGGTGTGAATATTTTTCCTCCTAGTCCACAGCAATACGCAGAAGCAGCCCTAAAGAAGATGGACTTTGGTTTGTATACGGGTCCTGATTGGCCCCAGCAAAAGAAGCAAGCTATGAGAGACCTTCAGTCTGCTAAAACATATCAGGATACCTATCTAACTTTGCAAAAAATGGCTGAGCTATCAGGTGGAAAGCACTCACATTTTTATAGTAGCAGTGAAATAAAAAAGAAAAACAAGCATTGACCAATCTCCCCGATATACAACTATCTGACGGTGTCTTGAAGATTAAACTACCAGCATTTATGGGTGATGATCGGACAAGAGAATCATATATTACGCGCTTGAGGGACGGACTTAATCAAACAGGGTATCAAGCTGTCATTCTTGACTTGCAGCAAAATAGTGGGGGAGATATTTATCCTATGCTAGCAGGTTTAGCTACACTTTTGCCAGATGATGATTTGTTTCAATTTATCTACAAGGATGGCAGTAAGGAGACGTTTAATCTAGCTCAAATCATAGCTCAAAAAGGTTTGTCTAAAATCGTAGCGAATCCTAAGAAATTAGCGATTAAGAAACGTGCAGTTCCCATAGCTATTTTGATTGATGGTCAGACTGCTAGTTCAGGAGAATTGACAGCTTTGGCTTTCAAGAATCTCCCAAATGTGAAGGTGTTTGGCCAAGCTACGGCAGGATATACATCGGGCAATATCCCTTATCCTCTGTATGATGGCGCTCTTTTACAGCTGACGACTTCCCGCATTCAAGACCGATCAGGAAAAATCTATGAAAACACTCCTATTGAACCAGATCAAGTAAGCTATCATCCGCTCGAAGATGCGCAAAATTGGCTAAAGGAAATGAGAAGAGAATAAGGCAACCGAAATGGTTGCTTTTTTGCTATAATGGATACAAAAGCTATTGAGGTGGCAAATGATTCGTGAAGTTAAACTAACAGATGCCTTAGCTATTCAGAGACTCAACGCTGAATGCTTGGGCTATGATTTTGGCAAAGAAGCAACAGAAATTCAACTTAAGCGTTTGCTAGAGAATGATCAGCATATTATTCTGGTAGCTGAAGAAGATGAACAGATTGTAGGCTACATCCATGCGGCCAGCTATGATTGCCTTTATTTTTCACCTTTACTTAATCTACTTGCTCTGGCGGTCTCTCCTGATTTTCAAGGAAAGGGACATGGCAGAGCACTTATGGAAGCCTTGCGCGAAAAGGGACAAGCAGCAGGTTACACAGGTATTCGGATTAACTCTGGTATTTCCCGCACGGAAGCCCATACATTCTACCGTAGACTTGGTTGCCATGAAAAGGCGGATCAAAAGCGATTTTATTGGGAATTTTGAAAGGAAGTCTATGAAAATTGAACCATTGAGTCAATCGCATGCTTTAGAGATTGCTAATGACTGGCATTATGAGGCGCCTTATGAATTTTATGATATGAAAAATGATCCTGAGGATTATGAAGAGATTATTTCCCTAGAAGCGCGTGGTAATCGTTATTATCAAGTGCTGAGAGAAGGGAAACTATATGGATTTTTTTGTATTGAAGCTAAAGGAGAAGGGACCCTTGAGCTAGGCTTGGGCCTTAAGCCAGAGCACTGTGGAAAAGGTCAAGGCGCTGCATTTTTACATAAGATTCTAGGCTTTATAGCAGAGAAATTCGCGCCTCAGGTTCTTTCTTTATCAGTGGCTGATTTCAATCACCGTGCCCAGCAGCTTTATCTCAACATGGGCTTTGAAGTGGTCAGACGCATTCCTCAAGAAAGTAATGGGAATATTTATCTTTTTGTAGAGATGAAAAAGAGTAGCTAAGTTTTAAAGTTTATCCCAAAAGCAACAGAGAAAAAAGATGACAGTCAGAAGTGAATGTTTATATAAATAGCAACAGAAACAAGGAGAAAACCATGACATTTGAAGAAATTTTACCAGGTCTCAAGACCAAGAAAAAATATGTGCGTACAGGCTGGGGTGGGGCAGAGAACTATGTTCAACTCTTTGACACGATTGAGCAAAATGGCGTAGCACTTGAAGTGACACCTTACTTCCTCATCAATGTTTCTGGCGAAGGAGAAGGGTTCTCTATGTGGAGTCCGACACCTTGTGATGTCCTAGCAAATGATTGGGTGGAAGTTCATGACTAAGACAGTTTTAGTGACCGGGGCCAGCTCTGGTATTGGACGAGCTCAAGCTAAGATCTTTTTGGAAAATGGTTACCGAGTCTATGGGGTGGATAAAGATGAAAATCCAGATTTTTTAGAGAATTCCCATTTTCTCCAGCTAGATTTGACGGGGGATTTGACACCACTTTTTACTAGCTTACCTGAGGTAGACATTCTCTGTAATACTGCGGGGATTTTAGATGACTATCGTCCACTACACAAGACTAGTGATGAAGCATGGGAGCAAGTACTTGCTCTTAATCTAACTGCCACCATGAAAATCACCCGTTTTTATCTAGAAAAAATGCTTGAGAAAAAATCGGGTATCATCATTAATATGTGCTCTATTGCCAGCTTTCTGGCTGGCGGAGGCGGTGCTGCTTATACCGCCTCCAAGCATGCTTTGGCTGGCCTAACCAAGCAGATAGCCCTGGACTATGCAAATAACAATATCCAAGTATTCGGTCTGGCTCCAGGGGCAGTAAAGACAGCTATGACAGCCATTGACTTTGAGCCAGGTGGCTTAGCTGATTGGGTCGCTGAGGAGACGCCTATCAAGCGCTGGCTGGATCCTCAGGAAGTGGCAGATGTTACCCTCTTTCTGGCTAGTGGTAAGGCTTCTGCTATGCAGGGTGAGATTATCAAAATCGACGGTGGTTGGAGTTTGAAATAAGTGAATGAGGAAGAAGACAATGAGAAAAGCTACAGCCCTTTTCCAATCCTGGTCTAAAAATATGGTTCGCTATGGCTTGTCTACTGGTTTAGGGAGGCTCTATTCTAATCAAGTGGAGACAGCTGCTCTCTACCAATTAGGAAACTTTCTTTTTCCAGCTGGTCAAGCAGATCGGGATTTATGGCAGGATTATACTAGTCAGTATGGCCTGGCTGAAAAGATTATCATTTCTGAGGATTTCAGCTGGCGAGAATTTTTAGACAGTCAGAGTGAGCTACAACCATTTACTCGCTATGCTTTTTCAGACAAGATAGACTTTGATGCAGAGGCTTTGGAGAAATGGCAGAGCAATTTACCGGCTGGTTTTCAGCTTTGTCCGATTGAGGAGGATAGCTACTTAGCTCTAGCTGAGGAGGTCTGGTCTCAGGATTTGCAGGGGGACTTTGTTGATTTTGCTCATTTTCAAGTAGCTGGTGGCTTTGGCTTTGTGCTCTACTTAGAAGAGGAAGTCGCCGCAGCAGTATCAACAGGTTTAGTCTATGAAAAGGCGATTGAGATTGAAATTGCTACTAAGCCGGTCTACCAAAGAAAGGGGTTGGCTAAGCTCTTAGGCGCTCAGATGATTTTAGAGGCGCAAAAACGATCACTTATTCCTCTCTGGGATGCGCATAATGTAGCTTCTATGAAGGTCGCAGAAAGCCTAGGTTACCGATTTCTAGGTGCCTATCCGGCTTATGAATTAAAAGAAACTTTTTGGAAAGGATAAGAATATGACGCCGAAAGAAATGTGGATGGCCTACAAGAAAATCAATCCAGAAATTAGCGATGAGTTTGACGCTTGGGCATTTGGGGTATCGGCAGATGACTTGGCTAACTTAGTAGTACGTGGTGAGAAGACAGCTACTGCTTCAGCTTATGAACTCTACAAGCTTGAAAATGAGCCTCTGCCACAGGCTGGAAGTTTTGATGTCATTTTAGACAGTCAGGATAGGGCAGTTTGTATTATCGAAATCACGAAAGTCTCTGTATTGCCTTTTAACCAGGTATCGTCAGACCATGCCTTCAAGGAAGGAGAAGGAGATAAATCCTTGTCCTACTGGAAGCGAGTCCATCAGGAGTTTTTTACGAAATGTTTGGCAGAAGCTGGTTTGGAATTTTCCTCTGAGACTGGTGTTGTTTTAGAAGAGTTTCGCAAGGTCTATCCACTGGATTGATGAGAGTCTATCATATTTGATAGACTTTTTATAATTTCTTGACAAACTTTAATAAAAATATTACTATTAGGTATATAAAGGTGACGGAGGTAACCAATGGACAAGCTTATTTTAGGTCTGCTTATGATAAAACATTTCACAGTTTATGAGATTCGCCAGATCATTCGCCAGAATTTCACTAGTATCTGTAGTGATAGTCTGGGCAGTATTCAGGCCGCTTTGAAAAAACTATCTCAGCAGGAAGCGGTGACTTTTTCAGAGTATGTTGAAAAAGGAAAAATGAAAAAAGAATTCTCTCTTACACCCGTTGGACGGCAGTTGCTTTTGGACTGGCTTAAAACTCCTATTGATATGGGCAAAACCAAAAATATGGATTTGGGGAAATTTCTATTTATGGGCTATCTTCCGCGGAAGCTACAACTGGATATGCTGGATTTAACCATTAAGGGTCTTGAGAAAGAACTCCGACAGTTGCAGGATATCAAAAACTCCATTCGACTTGCAGAGGAAGAAGCTGAGATTCAGATTTACTTGGAGCAAAATAGTCACTTAGTTGCCGGACTTTTGGAAGCAAGCCAAGCTAGTAATTTGGCAGAAAGTATTTCTCAGGTTGCTTATTTTGAGCTCAAGACCTTGGAATTTGGGATTGATTCCGCACGCTTCCAGTTAGATTGGTTTAAGAAGTTGCGTCAGCAACTAGCTGAAGAAAATAAGGAGGTTTAGTATGGTAACCATCAGAAAAGCGGTTGAAGCTGATCGACCAGCAGTTGCAAACAGTATTATCACTGCCTTTGACAATGATTTCTCTGCTTTCATTAAGCAATTCGGCCGAGAATTTGTACTTAACTTTATGGAGCAAGTTCTGCAAATGAAGTACTTTTACGTTGCTGAGCAAGCTGATCATATCATTGGTATCTTAGCCATTTCAGATGCGAATGGCCGAGCCACCAAGTTGGATCGACAGCAGTTGACTAAGAGTTTTGGTCGGTTCAAAACCTTTCTGCTTGGCCTAGGTTTCAGTGATTTTGAAAAGCTAATCAAAATCCCTGCGACTACTGGCTATATTGAGTATGTGGCGGTTGATGCTAGTCAGCGAGGTCAGGGATTGGCTCAGAAAATGCTAAAAGAAAGTATGAGGATAGCTGGTTTTAAAGACTATGTTCTGGATGTTAAGGATAGTAATGAAGTTGCCATCCGCTGCTATCAAAAGCTGGGTTTCCGAGAATTCACCAGAAAGAAGAAACCTTTTCTTAATCCTCTAAAAGATTTCAAAGAATTTATCTGGATGGAACGATTAGCCGATTGATCTTATCGTGAGATAGACTGTTTGGTTGGTTACAATATTGATTAGGAGTAGACAAGAAGCTCCTTTTGATAATTTAAGTCCATCTCACGTGTGTTTCAGCTCTTTTGAAAAGAAAAACTATTTTTTATATTGTACTGCACCTCAAAAGTTAGACACAAAAAATCTAACATTTGGGGTGTAGTTCATTCATATCTATACTGATTTTTTTAAAAGCCTGATTATTCTTAGGGAAAATTTGGTGAAGTCAAAGAATAGGCAACCTAGATGTCTTATTTTTAATTTTTAAAAAAATCTCTTTAGTGGTATAATAATAGTGACATTTTAGAGAAAAGAGTTCATTTATGACAAATTATGCCGTTATTTTAGCTGCGGGGAAAGGCACTCGCATGAAGTCAGATTTACCAAAGGTGTTACACAAGGTTGCAGGAATTTCCATGCTGGAACATGTTTTCCGAAGTGTCAATGCCATTAATCCAGAGAAGACCGTGACTGTTGTAGGCCACAAGGCGGAGTTAGTCGAGCAAGTTTTGGCAGGTCAGACAGACTTTGTCCGTCAGACCGAGCAGTTGGGAACGGGTCATGCCGTGATGATGGCAGAGCCTGTTTTGGAAAATCTGACAGGTCAGACGCTGGTCATTGCTGGCGATACTCCTCTGATTACAGGAGAAAGCCTGAAAAATCTGATTGACTTTCATATCAACCACAAGAACGTTGCGACCATTTTGACGGCAGAAGCAGACAATCCTTTTGGTTATGGTCGGATTGTGCGTAATCAACATGGCGAAGTGCTGAAAATTGTGGAGCAAAAAGATGCTTCGGACTTTGAGCAACAGATAAAGGAAATCAATACAGGAACCTATGTTTTTGATAACGCTAGTCTTTTTAAAGCCTTGAAAAACATCAATACCAACAATGCTCAAGGCGAATACTATATCACAGACGTGATTGGAATTTTCCGTGAAAATGGTGAAAAAGTCGGCGCTTATACGCTGAAAAACTTTGATGAAAGCTTGGGTGTTAATGACCGTGTGGCTTTAGCTACAGCTGAGGGTGTCATGCGTCGCCGGATTAACAAGCAACATATGGTGAACGGTGTCAGCTTTGTCAATCCAGATGCGACCTATATCGATGTGGATGTAGAAATTGCACCTGAAGTTCAGTTGGAGGCTAATGTCACTCTAAAGGGTCAGACCAAGATTGGGGCAGAGACTATTCTGACTAATGGTACTTATATCGTCGATTCGGAAATTGGTGAGCGTGCTGTCATCACAAACTCTATGATTGAAGAGTCGAGTGTAGCTGATGGGGTAACGGTCGGTCCTTACGCTCACATTCGTCCAGGTTCTAGTCTGGCTAAGGATGTCCATGTCGGAAATTTTGTAGAAGTTAAAGGATCGTCAATTGGCGAAAATACCAAGGCTGGTCATTTAACCTACATTGGAAACTCTGAAGTTGGTGCTAATGTCAACTTTGGTGCAGGGACCATCACTGTTAACTACGATGGTCAAAATAAATACAAGACAATCATCGGCGACAATGTCTTTGTAGGATCAAATTCGACTATTATTGCACCAGTTGAACTTGGAGATAATTCCCTAGTTGGTGCTGGATCAACGATTGATAAGGATGTGCCTGCAAATGCCATTGCCTTGGGACGTAGTCGCCAAATCAACAAGGAAGATTATGCTAAGCGTCTTCCCCATCACCCTCAAAATAAGTAGATTGTATTATGGAATTTGAAGAAAAAACTGTCAAACGGACAGAGATTTACCAAGGACCAATTTTTAAAGTGGTCCAGGATCAGGTAGAGCTACCAGAAGGAAAAGGGCAAGCTCAAAGAGATTTGATTTTTCATAACGGTGCGGTGGCTGTGATTGCCATCACTCCGGAAAAGAAGATGATTTTAGTTAAACAGTATCGTAAGGCAGTTGAAACGACTTCTTATGAGATTCCAGCGGGTAAGCTTGAAGCTGGTGAACATGCAGATCCCAAAGCAGCTGCCCTGCGAGAATTAGAAGAAGAGACAGGCTACACCGGTCAGCTAGAGCTCATCTATGATTTCTACACTGCCATCGGTTTTTGCAATGAGAAAATCAAGCTCTACAAGGCTAGTAATTTGACGAAAGTCGAAAATCCTCGCCCCCAAGACGAAGATGAGACATTGGAACTGTTTGAGGTCAGTCTAGAGGAGGCACATCAGTTGCTACAAACTGGTGATATTTGTGATGCCAAGACCATCATGGCTCTTCAATATTGGGAAATGCAGGAAAATCAAAGATAGGGGGAGAACCTATGGGAAGACCTTTGTTAACTGATGAAATGATTGAGCGGGCAAACCGTGGAGAGATTGTGACAGATATTCCTATTCTGGATGATGAGGAAACCAAGGTGTTGAAAATGGATCGAGATAGATTTGGCTATGCTACACCACAATCAGAGTCTAGTCAGGATACCTTGCAAATAGAAGTAGAACGAGAAGTTGTCAAAAGTCGTCGGATTGAAAATCAAAAACGAGGAGTTTTTCAATCAAAATTGAATAAAATTTTGTTTTGGATTATCTTGCTACTAGTCGCTTTGATTGCAGCCATAATCTGGTTATAAAAAGAGGTGGAAAGGCTTGGGCTTTTTCACTTTTTAGAAGGGATAGAAAATGATGAAAATTGGAATAATCGCAGCAATGCCTGAGGAATTAAAGAATTTACTAGAGCATTTAGAACATCCAGAAAAACACCTACACCTTGGTCATGTTTATCACACTGGCTCCATTGGTCATCATGAAGTGGTGCTAGTGGAGAGTGGAATTGGTAAGGTTATGTCTGCGATGAGTGTCGCTGTTTTGGTCAATGACTTTAAGGTAACAGCTGTGATCAATACAGGCTCAGCTGGAGCAGTAGCAGAAGGTCTGGCTGTCGGTGATGTGGTGGTTGCAGACCGTCTAGTATACCATGATGTAGATGTGACGGCCTTTGGCTATGATTATGGTCAGATGGCAAGACAACCCCTCTATTTTGAAGCTAGTCGTTATTTGGTATCTGAAATGAAGAAAATTTTGGAAAAGACCAATCAAAAAGCTAGAGTAGGGTTGATTGCGACAGGAGACAGCTTTATTGCTGGTCAAGATAAGATTGATCATATCAAGGAACATTTCCCAGATGTCTTAGCTGTTGAGATGGAAGGAGCAGCCATTGCCCAGGCTACTCACTCTATTGGCCTGCCCTTTATGGTTATTCGAGCAATGAGCGACACAGCTAGCCATGATGCTAATGTCACTTTTGATGAATTTATTATTGAAGCTGGTAAACGCTCGGCGGAAACCCTGATTCAGTTTTTAAAAGAGTTAATCTAGAGTAAGATCGACCTAGTCGGTCTTTTTCTATTCTTGCCAAAAAATCCCTTTTGATGGTATAATCAAGGAACTGCAATCAATGATAGAGGAGAAAAAATGAGTATCTTAGAAGTAAAAAATCTCAGCCACGGTTTTGGAGACCGGGCTATTTTTGAGGATGTATCTTTCCGTTTGCTTAAGGGGGAGCATATCGGACTGGTCGGTGCCAATGGTGAGGGAAAATCGACCTTTATGAGTATTGTAACAGGTAAAATGCTGCCGGACGAAGGCAAGGTTGAATGGTCTAAGTATGTGACGGCTGGCTATCTGGACCAACATGCTGTATTGGAGCAGGGCCAAACTGCCCGTGATGTCTTGCGCACGGCCTTTGACGAGCTTTTCAAGACAGAAAGTCGCATCAACGACATCTATATGAGCATGGCAGAGGATGGAGCGGATGTGGATGCCCTCATGGAAGAGGTGGGTGAGTTGCAGGATCGTTTGGAGAGTCGAGATTTCTATACTCTAGATGCCAAGATTGACGAGGTCGCACGTGCTCTGGGCGTCATGGACTATGGTATGGAAAGCGATGTGACTGAGCTATCTGGTGGACAGCGGACCAAAGTTCTCTTGGCAAAGCTTCTTTTAGAAAAACCAGATATCCTGCTCTTGGACGAACCAACCAACTATCTAGATGTTGAACACATTGATTGGCTCAAGCGCTATCTACAAAACTATGAAAATGCCTTTGTTCTGATCTCGCATGATATTCCTTTCCTGAATGACGTGATCAATATCGTCTATCATGTGGAAAATCAGCAACTGACCCGTTATTCTGGTGATTATTACCAGTTCTTAGAGGTCTATGAGATGAAAAAATCTCAGCTGGAAGCGGCCTACGAGAGACAACAGAAAGAAATTGCAGATCTCAAAGACTTTGTAGCTCGTAATAAAGCCCGAGTGGCAACTCGTAATATGGCTATGTCCCGTCAGAAAAAGCTGGATAAGATGGACATCATTGAGTTGCAAAGTGAAAAGCCAAAGCCTTCCTTTGACTTCAAGTCTGCCCGGACACCTGGCCGCTTTATCTTCCAAGCTAAGGATTTGCAGATTGGATATGATCGTCCGTTAACTCAACCCCTTAACCTGACTTTTGAGCGCAATCAGAAGGTAGCGATTATCGGGGCAAATGGGATTGGAAAAACAACCCTGCTCAAGAGTTTGCTAGGGATTATCCCGCCTATCGCAGGTCAAGTCGAGCGCGGGGACTATCTGGAGCTGGGCTATTTCGAGCAGGAAGTCGAAGGCGGTAATCGTCAGACACCTCTGGAAGCAGTCTGGAACGCTTTTCCGGCCTTTAATCAGGCAGAAGTCCGAGCAGCTTTGGCCAGATGTGGCTTAACTTCCAAACATATAGAGAGCCAGATCCAGGTCCTTTCAGGTGGAGAGCAGGCCAAGGTTCGCCTTTGCCTCCTTATGAACCGAGAAAATAATGTTTTGGTACTAGACGAGCCGACCAATCACCTAGATGTAGATGCCAAGGAAGAGCTGAAGCGAGCTTTGAAAGAATACAAGGGTAGCATCCTCATGGTCTGCCATGAGCCAGATTTCTATGAAGGTTGGATGGATCAGATTTGGGATTTTAATCAATTGACATCATGATGTTTTTTGTCTAATTTTTGCTAAAACATAAGAACTTATACAAGCAAACACCTTGACAAATAAGAAAAAAATGATAATTTTGTTAAATAGCAGTACTTTGCAATTTAAGAAATGAGAATGATAATGAAAGAAAAAGTGATCAAATTTTTTAAGTCATTTTTTGCTGGACTAACTTTCCTTTTTTAGTTTTTCTTCTCCTACAGCTTATGCAGTTACAGAACTAACTGAAAATACCGATTTATCAGCGCTAAATCTCTATCAGTTCACATTGACACAGGCTAATATGGAAGTATTAAGCCAGAGTGGAGTTGTTGAGCGGGATTATATTCCGGCTAGTGGAAGTTGGGCAGAAAGTACAGTATTCTCCTTAAGGGTAGATAAGAGTCAGAGCAGGCAAACCATAGATGCTCCTATTAAACTAAGGTTTAATAATGCAGGTGTTGTCAATGGTAAGGTCGTGGATGTTTATGTGACTTTTAACAGTATAGATGCCTATCGAGTTCAGCAAAATGCAGATTATTACAATCCCAATAAAACAGTTGTCCCATTCTTGACAATAGATGAAAACTGGGGAACAAAGTCTATTCAGATAATGGACTATATCTGGGCACCGCACCCAAACATCACAAAAGATATGTATGGAAGTTTTGCTTTAGATGCCAATGTAACAGCAGAACTAAAATACCAAGATGGTACACCGACAGATCTCAAAATGGTAATGTTGCCGTCAGATATTGATGTGGCTCTCAATGCTTTAGGACGGGAAGAAACATTTTCAATTTTTGACAATGATACGGCGTCAAGTAAGATTATAAAAAATCCTTCCTATGCGCTAACAAAAACAGTAACTGGAAATAAGACGACCTGGCATCCGACTAAAGAAACTGCTGGTTCTTGGAATGAACATAATATTTCTGGATTTGCGGTTCGTTCTGAGACCAACGCGATGCATTTTGAGTCTACGACAACGGCAGTCAGTGGAAGTCTTTTTGGATTTTATGCAGAGACTCCTAAGTCTCCAGTGAAACAAGTTTCGACGGATAAGGTACCTTCATTAGCTGGTCAAGCAGTTGATTATACGGCTAAATATACAATGCCAACTCCCGGTAAAGATATTATTGGTTCTGTATCATCAATGCAGATGATTGAAACATTTGATGATCGTCTGGATTTTCAAAGCTTGAGTGTTCGCTTTGATGGTCGAACCTTATCAGAAGGTGGCGACTATTCTGTGTCTCGTAATGGTCAGAAAGTGACGGTTACTATAGCTTCTAAGTATTTGACTGCTAGCAATGCTGGCAAAGAATATATAATTACTTATAAAACGAAGACAAATAGTAAGATTGTACAAAATAGAGCTGTAATTGAAAATCAAGTCACTCATTCAGTAGATAATATTTTACTTCCGTCAAATAAAGTTACAACAAATGTTTTATTTAAGAAGACGCATCAGTTTATAAGTGGAACACCAAATAAAAACTTGCCAACTGAAGTATTGAACTTACTTCCTCAAGAGCAAAATGGATTGGAAAATGGTACAAGAGTTACTCCAGAGTCGCCAAAAGGCAATAAGACAAAGGTCAGTGTGGCAGATGGAAATTGGACTTTCCAAAGTTACGATAAATCATCTGAAACAATCCAAGACAAAGATGCTCATTTTATTGGAATGTGGACATTCGAAGAATATGAAGCACCAGTGAAAGAAGTATTTAACAGCGATGGTATCAATATCGATAATCAAGAAGTTAAGCCTGGGGATGAGTTAACTTATAAGATTACCTATAAAAATACAACTGATAGCAATAAACAAGTTACGATCACGGATGTCATTCCAAATTATACTGAATACGTTAGAAATTCATCCAGCCATTCAATCGTTCAGAATAAGAGATGGCTTAAATGGACAGTAACTGTTCCAAAGGATAAAACAGTCACAATCCAATTCAAAGTTAAAGTCGATAGTAAAGTAGATGGTCAAGAGCTAAATAATACAGCAACTGTTACATTTGGTAGCACTGCTTTAAGTACCAACACTACAAAAAATAAAACCCCTTTTAAAAAGTATGTCCTACCAGAAACGGGTGGACAGGGGACGATTTATTATCTATTCGGAGGTGCTGTTTTGACAACTATTTCAGCTCTTTGGTTGATTCGCCGTTTTAAACAAACGATGACTTCATAAAATAGAGACCATTTAAAGGCGGTGATGATAGAGCGTTGTGATGAGACAAGCTTTCCTGTTTAAGGAAGGATAATTATAATTATTTCGTAAAAAATTAAAGGAGAATAAAATGAAAAAAATAAAACTTATGTTAACAGCCTTGCTGGCTTTGTTAATGACTTTTACAGGTATGCCAGTAGCCTCTGCGGCAACAACATATACCTTGAGCCTAACTGGTACAACAACTGGCCATACATACGAAGCCTATCAAATCTTCTCAGGGGATTTGAGTGGCGATACGCTTTCAAATATTCAATGGGGTTCAGGTGTTGATGCAACAGCAGCAACAGCGGCTCTTGGCGAAGCTGCGACTAAAGCAGAAGCTTTAAATGGTAAATCTAATGATGCTGCGGATGCAAAAGCCTTTGCTCAAGCAGTTTCAGCTTATCTTAAATCAACACCAACAAAAACAGTTCAAAGTGCATCTGGAACTACAACCTTTACTGGTTTGGAAGCTGGTTACTACTTGATTAAAGATAAGACTGCTTCACTTGCAGGAAAAGAAGGCGAATCTTATACTCGTTTCATCTTGCAAGTTGTAAAAGACACAACCGCTACTGTAAAAGCAAGCGTGCCAACTTTTGTCAAAGAAGTAAAAGATAATGCAACTGGCAATTACACATCTGCAACAGACTATTCAATTGGCGATAACGTACCTTTCCAACTCACAGCGACTCTTCCAAGCAACTATGATGCCTATTCTGAATATGAATTGACTTTTAACGATACTTTATCTTCAGGTTTGACATACAATAATGATGCTAGAGTATTTCTTGTGAATGGTGGCTCAGAAGTAAACGTATCATCTGCTTTTTCAGTTTCAATTACTGGAAATAAAGTAGTTGTAAGAGCGGCTAACTTAAAAGCAACTCTACCAAGTGCAACTGCTTCAAGTAAACTTGTGGTTCGCTATACAGCTAAATTAAATGATACAGCAGCGACAGGTACAGTAGGAAACCACAATACTGCTAGCATTACTTATTCAAATAATCCTAATACAACAGGTGGTAAGACAACAGGTGAAACTCCAAAGAGCAAAGCTACTGTCTTCACCTATGAATTAGTAGTAGATAAGGTAAATGAATCTCAGGCACCGCTACAAGGTGCAGGCTTCACTCTTTTCAAAAAGGTGAACGGAAGCTACACTGAAGTGAAAAAATTCACTGCTGGTACTGCAACGAAATTTACTTTCAGAGGTTTAGAAGCTGGCGATTACAAACTTGTGGA
Source organism: Streptococcus sp. oral taxon 056 str. F0418 (assembly GCF_000220065.1). GTDB lineage: Bacteria > Bacillota > Bacilli > Lactobacillales > Streptococcaceae > Streptococcus. The sequence goes on from NZ_AFQU01000001.1 coordinate 1,801,829, forward strand.
AAGCACTACACCAGCTGGCTACAATACCATGGCTGATATCGAATTTACCGTTTCTTCAACGATCAATACAGCAGGCGCAAATCCTACTTTGACAGCTTTATCTGCGACATCAGCAAAAGCTACATTTACAACAACCCTATCTAGTGGAACGATTGCAACTAAGATTATCAATAAAAAAGGATCTCTCTTGCCAAATACTGGTGGTATTGGAACAACTATCCTCTACATCATTGGTTCTTTCCTTGTTTTGGGAGCAATTGTCTTATTGTTTGCTCGTAAGAGAGTAAATACAAAATAAGTTCTACTAAAAGAAAGAGGTAGATGATGTCTATCTCTTTTCCTTTATAGTACGATAGCATTCTTTTTATGAAAAAACATTTTACCAATATTTTATTTGTTCTTTTATTAATCAGTGGTATAGGATTATTGCTCTATCCTACTGTGAGTGATCTTTGGAATTCTTATCATCAATCTCAAGCTATTTCAACTTATCAAAAACAAGTAGAAAAATTAGATACGACTGAGACAGAAAGTATGTTAGCTGCTGCTGAAGCCTATAATCAAGCTTTAGAGAAAGGAGTTGTACCGACTTATCATCTTACAGAAGAAGATAAAAAAAGTACAATCACCTTTTAGATGTCACATCAACTGGAATTATGGGGCATGTGGAGATTCCAAAATTAAGTACGAAACTCCCAATTTATCACGGTACAGATGAAGCTATTTTGCAGGTGGCTATCGGACATATTCCGGGAAGTTCTTTGCCAGTTGGTGGCCAAGGGACGCACTCTGTTATATCTGGCCATCGCGGATTGCCTTCAGCAAAGTTATTTACTGATATTGATCAATTAAAAAATGGGGATCATTTTAAGCTCCATGTTTTGGGAAGGACGATTACTTACCAAGTAGATCAAACTTTGACGGTAGAACCAGATGATGTCTCTTCTTTAACTATTGATCCAAATCAAGATTACTGTACTTTAGTGACTTGTACACCATATGGTGTCAATACACATCGACTCTTAGTTCGAGGCCACCGCGTTCCGAATGAAGAGGAACCAGCCAAATCTGAAAACAAAACGTCAGATTTTCTGCCGTGGCATTATATCATTCTACTTATCTGTTTTGTGTTCGTTTTATTTGTAATTCTATTGGTGTGGCTTCTTAGTCGTAGAAGACGTAAAAAAAGAGCAGAGCTAAGACGAAAAACAGGTCTACGCTCCGCTGGCTATCGCAGGAGAATCAAAAAAGGACGTCACGCTAAATAATAAACGAGCTTATCTTTCAACGTGAAGATCTATGTATGATATTCTTTTTGACGATGACAAAGAAGTAGAAAATTATACTCTTGATTATAAAAAAGAGAGTAAAGAAAGATTGACATGAATCAGTCAGTTCTTTCTTTACTCTCTTTTATATATTACTTTTTGAAAGAATAATCTTTTAAAATTTCGATTTTTTGAATTTTAATTTCTGATTTTGGTTTGTTATTTTCATCTGTCTCACTTGCAGCGATTTTATCAACGACTTCCATACCTTCAGTTACTTGACCAAAAACTGTATAACCGCCATCTAAGGAAGGATTTCCTCCTTTTTTGTAAGCATCAATGATTTGAGCAGGGTATCTTTTGCTAGACAGTTGATCTGAGCTGTCAGTCTGATTTTGATTGATATAAAATTGACTGCCGTTGGTATCTGCTCCAGAATTAGCCATTGCAAGAGCACCGCGTAGATTGTAAAGATATGCAGAAATTTCATTTTTGAAGCCATGACCTGCATCGATTGTTTTATCCTTGCCATTCCAAATGGATTCGCCACCAGTACCATTACCTTTAGGATCCCCCGTTTGGATCATGAAATTTTTGATAACACGGTGAAAGATAACTCCGCTATAGTAGCCTTCTTTGGCGTGTGTTAAGAAATTTTCAACTGCAAGTGGTGCATATTTTGGAAAAAGTTTTAAGGTAATATCACCAGCGGTAGTGGTGATCTTCACTTGAGCTTCATCTTTAGCAACCTCCGTTGAAAGCTGAGGGAAGTGTGCATTTTTGTTTGTCAAGGCCTCTTTCAATTCTGAGGCTTGTCTTTTAGCTTCAGCTTCGCTTGAGCTGGCTGCCAGACTAGAATCAACATAGTCATCCCCCCGCAAGCTCCGTTGAATATCAGTGCATCCTGCTAAAAATAAAATGACAGACAATCCTAACAATGCTAATTTCTTCATAACGTTCCTTTCTGAATTAAAAAGTACTCATATTTTACTATAATTCCCTTCCTTTTTCAAACCTTCCTGTATGAGGAATTCTAAGAGGAGATTTTTGAGTGTTACAGGTTGTAGGTTCAGCTGGTCTAGTTCATCGATCATGATCCATTCAGGCTGATAGTGATTATAGTGGTGGCTACGAAGGAGCTCCTCGCCTTGTATGGCTGGTGCAGGACGATCACTTATCGCAGTGAAGAAATAGACCTCCAACTTGTCAGTGTTTTGAAAGGAAAAAGCAGATTTCAGCATTTTCTCAGATAGAGTCCAGCCTAGTTCTTCTCGAATTTCCCTCTGAGCGGCTTGTAAAACGGTCTCATTGAGATTTACTCCGCCACCCGGAATGACAAAATATTCTTTGCCATTTTTCCAGCGATGAATGAGTAAAAGCTGTTTCATGTTGAGGTTGTAAAGAATAACTCCAGCGCGCATCATATCACTCCTTTTTTGAAGAGTATATCAAAAGAACAACTGTTTTACGAGCATTTGTCTTTTAATAAGTTGAGGGAGTTAGAAAGTTTCATCTTATTGGTCGAATGATTCTTTATGCAATATTACTAGGAGGTTTTGATGGCTTCTGGAATGTCTCAGTGTGCGAAAAAGTTATCTAGGTTACGAATGGGAGATACCTAGTAGCGATGGGATCAAATAAGAGTTTGAGAATACTTTTTTGTCTCATATTGTCATTAAGTCTCAAAAGGTTTGTTGGATTTGGTCATAGAAATCAATCCAAGCCTAGATTTGAGCTTTAGTGGAGTGCTGTTTTTATGGACTAAGAAGGAATGGAAATGTAAAAGGAAATATATGATAGTTTTTTCGATGTGAAAATAGGAAACTTGTATCATTTTTGGAAGACTTGATACATGCTCTTGAGAGTAGCAAATATGAGATAATAAGCAAAGGAAATCTTTTGGGAAGAATGATTGAATCAATCTTGATGATCATTCTAAGATATTGAAACTAGAAAGCATTTTAGTAACTGTTGAGCTAATGATTCAAATATGCTATAATGGATTGGTTGGAAAGGGGATTAGAATGTCAAAAAAATTAACAAGAGACACTAAAAATCAAAAACTTGCAGGTGTTTGTGCAGGTTTGGCTAAATACTTTAATGTGGATCCAACACTTGTGCGTGTATTGTGGATTATTTTAGGTTTGGCTGCTGGTTCAGGTGTTTTAGCCTATCTCATTTGTTGGTTTATTATGCCAGAAGAAGGGACAAGCCAAGACGAAAATTAATATTAAAAGACCGGCTAAGCCGGTTTTTGTTTTACTGTGAGATTTATCATAAAGTTAAAATGAAAAGTGACAAAGACTCTTTTTTATGTATAGTTTTATGATATAATAAAGGTTATGGCAAATAATAAACATTCAAAAAAAGGTCGGACAACACGTCGGCCGACAAAAGCAGAAGTAGAGAGACAAAAAGCAATCAAAAGGATGTTTGTGAGCTTTTTTATAGCCTTTGTTCTTCTATTTGCTGCCTTAAAATTAGGGATTTTTGGAATAACAATTTATAATTTGATTCGTTTACTAGTGGGTAGTCTAGCCTATGTAGCAATCGTAGTGGCTTTTCTCTATCTATTTTTCTTTAAATGGTTCAGTAAGCGTGAAGGCTTGATTTCGGGATTTGTAAGTATATTCTCAGGTCTTCTTTTGATCTATCAAGCTTATTTTGTTGATGTTTTATCTCTCAAGGGGCAAGTTCTGTCTCATACAATGACACGGATTGTAGCAGATTTGACTGCTTTTAAAACCAGCTCTTTTGCAGGTGGTGGCTTACTTGGCTCACTTTTACATTTACCAGTTTCATTTCTGTTTTCAAATATCGGTTCATACTTTATTGGGCTTTTGCTGATTTTTGTAGGACTTCTCCTTGCGAGTCCATGGACCGTTTACGATATTTCAGAAAATGTGGTAGCGAGTTTTCGTCATTTTCGTGAACGACGAGAAGAAAAGCGTCAGCAACGTTTTCTAGAGAAGGAAGAAAAGGCTGCTCAAGCTGCCATGCAAATGATTGAATTAGAGCAAAATGAAGCTGAGGTAGATGTTGCTAGTGATGAGATTTTAGTTGATGACGAGAAAGCTATTTCTCTTCCTGTAGAAGAGGATTATCAAGATTTAGGTGAGTATGATTTGGATGATGTCTTTGAATCGCAGGATTATCAAATGACAGATGAAAACGAAGCCGACGAAGATGTAGAAGTCGATTTCATAGCTAAAGAAAGTCTAGACTACAAACTTCCGACCATTAACCTCTTTGCACCTGACAAACCTAAAAACCAGTCCAAGGAAAAGCGCATTGTCCGAGACAATATCAAAATTTTGGAAGAGACCTTTGCTAGCTTTGGGATAAAGGCTACTGTTGAGAGAGCTGAAATAGGACCTTCCGTTACCAAGTACGAGGTTAAACCAGCTGTCGGTGTTCGGGTCAATCGGATTTCCAATCTGGCTGATGACCTGGCTCTAGCCCTAGCTGCTAAGGATGTGCGGATTGAAGCGCCGATTCCTGGGAAATCTCTTGTCGGAATTGAAGTACCCAACTCTGAAGTTGCGACTGTGACTTTCCGAGAACTCTGGGAGCAGTCTAAGACGGATGCTAGTAAGCTACTAGAAATCCCACTTGGTAAGGTGGTCAACGGATCTGTTCGCTCGTTTGACCTAGCTAAGATGCCCCATCTCTTGGTGGCTGGCTCTACTGGCTCTGGTAAATCTGTGGCCGTCAACGGTATTATTGCCAGCATTCTCATGAAGGCCAGACCCGATGAAGTCAAGTTTATGATGGTGGATCCTAAGATGGTAGAGTTGTCCGTTTATAATGACATTCCCCACTTGCTTATCCCTGTTGTGACCAATCCACGTAAGGCCAGTCGTGCATTGCAGAAGGTTGTAGACGAAATGGAAAATCGCTATGAACTCTTCTCCAAGGTTGGTACCCGTAACATTGCTGGTTACAATGCTAAGGTAGCCGAGTATAATGCCCAATCTGAGTACAAGCAAGTACCCCTACCTTTAATCGTCGTCATCGTGGATGAGCTGGCTGACCTCATGATGGTAGCCAGCAAGGAAGTGGAAGACGCCATTATTCGTCTGGGACAAAAGGCACGTGCGGCTGGGATTCACATGATTCTGGCTACCCAGCGGCCATCTGTAGATGTTATCTCCGGTCTGATTAAGGCCAATGTACCTTCTCGGATTGCCTTCGCAGTCTCCAGCGGGACAGATAGTCGGACCATTCTGGATGAAAATGGAGCAGAGAAGCTCTTGGGTCGTGGGGATATGCTCTTTAAGCCTATTGATGAAAACCATCCGGTTCGTTTGCAGGGCTCCTTTATCTCAGATGAAGATGTGGAGCGAATCGTAGCCTTTGTCAAGAATCAAGCTGAAGCTGATTATGACGATAGCTTTGATCCTGGTGAAGTATCTGAAAACGATATGGAGTCTGGCGGAGGTGATGATGAGGGAGATCCTCTCTTTGAAGAAGCCAAGGCTTTGGTCATCGAGACTCAGAAGGCCAGCGCTTCTATGATCCAGCGGCGACTCTCGGTCGGTTTTAACCGGGCTACTCGTCTTATGGAAGAGCTTGAAGCAGCAGGCGTTATCGGGCCAGCCGAGGGAACCAAGCCGAGAAAAGTTTTGCAGACTAATTGATCTTTAGTTTCATTAGTTTGTCAGTGAAAAAAACAGTTTTATAAATACAAATCTGCTAGCAATTAGCCGGCAGATTTTCTCTACATATAGAGGGAAGGAAATATAATGAAATTAGACACCGTTCACCATATTGCCATCATTGGCCATGATTATGCCAAGACTAAGGAGTTTTATGTGGATAAGCTGGGCTTTGACATGCTAGATGAGCACCATCGGCCAGACAAGCAGGACATTCTCTTTAACGTTCGCAAGGGAAATCTAACTCTGGAAATTTTTATCAAGAAAGAAGCTCCCAAGCGACCAGCCTTGCCGCGTCCTGAGCATACAGGTCTGCGGCATCTGGCCTTCCGAGTGACTGATGTAGAAGAATGCTTAGCGGAATTTGACCGTTTGAATATTCCTCATACCGAGCTACGCTATGACGACTTTGACGGTCGCAAAATGGCTTTCTTCTTTGATCCGGACGGCCTACCTTTAGAAATCCATGAATAGCCTTTTACAAAGGAAAGCTCAAATATTGCTATCTCAGCCTAAAGTCTGAAGAAAAATTGAGACACTTTTGTTACAATAAATAAAGCAAAATGGATAAGGAAAGCTCTATGAATCAGAAACAGCTTCAGGGTCTTAGTCAAGACCAAGTAGAAGAACGACGTCTAAAAGGTCTGACTAATCAGGTTGGTATTTCGACAGAAAGAACGACATGGCAGATTGTTTGTTCCAATATTTTTACCTATTTTAACTTCATTTTCCTTGTGCTAGCCATCCTCTTAGTAGTGGTTCAGTCATGGAATAATCTCTTGTTTGTTCCTATCGTTGTTATCAATTCTTTGATTGGTATTTTTCAAGAACTGCGAGCAAGAAAAGTACTTCGTAAGATGCAATTATTGCATACGATCTCAGCGACGGTGATTCGAGATGGTGAAGAGCACGTTATACCTGTTGAAGAGTTGGTGCAAGATGATATAGTCAAGTTTTCTACGGGGAATCAAATTTATGCTGATGGTCAGATTCTCTCAGGTAGTCTGAAGGCAAATGAATCCCAGCTGACTGGCGAGGCAGATGAGATTGAAAAAAATCCAGGAGATGAGGTCCTATCTGGTAGCTTCGTGGTTGCTGGTCAAGCTTATGCTCGACTGGACAAAGTAGGAGACCAGGCTTATATCAATCAGCTAGCTAAAGAAGCCAAAGAAATAAGCGGTGTAGAAGAATCCAAGATGGTTCATGCTGTCAATCGCCTAGTGCAGATTGTTGGAATATTGATTATTCCTTTAGGACTCTTACTTTTCTTTCGTAGTTTTGTCAGTAATCAAGAAACACTGCAAGTTAGTGTAACTTCGACAGTCGGTGCTATTGTGGGTATGATTCCAGAGGGACTTTATCTCTTGATGACACTTGCTCTAGTTTTAGGGGCTGTTCGCTTAGCCAAACAGCAAGTCCTTTTAAACAGTATGAAAGGGATTGAGACGCTGTCGCGTGTAGATGTGCTTTGTGTAGATAAGACAGGGACTATCACAGAAAATGAAATGGCCGTTAGCCAGTTGATTCCAGTAGCAGATCAGAAAGAGTTTGCTCTAGAAGCACTGAGTCAATATCTTGAGGCTAGTCAGGACTCTAATGATACGATTGAGACCTTGCGAGCTTATCCTGGGATTGAAAAAATTTGCCAAGCCTGGTCTATTAAGCGTCAGTATCCTTTTAGCTCTAAAAATAAATATGCGGCAGTGGCCTTTGATCAAGGAATCTTTGTCTTGGGGGCTCCTGAATATGTTCTTAGACAAGATTTAGAAAGTTACCAATCTTATGTTCAAGATGCAGCGGAGCAGGGAGCTCGCGTTCTAATCTTTGGTCGTTATCAAGGAAAGACTTTGGGAGAAGAGTTAGAAGCTGCTGTTGATCCACTTGTGGTTATTATCTTGGACAATCCTGTCCGAAAAAACGCTGCGGAGACCTTTGCTTATTTCAAAGAACAAGGGGTAACAGTCAAGGTCATCTCAGGAGATAATCCAATTACTGTCGCCGCAGTTGCAAAGAAAGCAGAAATTCCACATGCGGATAATTTTGTGGATGCTAGAACCTTGGATACAGATGAAAAAATTGTCCAAGCAGCTGAAATTTATACAGTATTTGGTCGGGTCAGTCCAGAGCAAAAGCAAAAATTGGTGCAGGCACTTCAAGGTCAGGGTCATAATGTAGCTATGACAGGCGACGGTGTCAATGATATCCTGGCTATGAAAAAGGCTGATTGTAGCATTGCGATGGAGTCTGGAAATGACGCCACCAAGCAGATAGCACAGGTGGTCTTGCTGGACTCAGATTTCTCACATATGCCCCACATCGTTGCGGAAGGAAGACGAGTGGTTAACAATATTCAACGTTCAGCCAGTCTTTTTCTAGTTAAAAATATATTTTCTATCTTACTAGCCTTGACATCAGCTATATTTGCCTTCACGTATCCTTTGCAAGCTTCACAGATGTCCTTGATCAGTGGATTTACCATCGGGATACCTGGATTCTTGCTGGCTTTGGAGCCTAATAAGGAACGGATTAGAGGTCGTTTTTTGGAGATTGTATTGAAAAACGCCTTGCCAGCTGCTATTGTAGATTATTTAGCAGTTTTAGTAGCGGTATATTGCGGTCACTGGTTGGGACTCTCTCATAGGGAAATCAGCACAAGCTCGATTGTCTTACTTGCTGTTGTGGGCTTTATTATCATATATAAACTTATCAAACCTCTAAATCGTACTAAATTAGCCATTATCTTGCTTAGTATTGTAGGAATGAGTCTTGCAGCAGTATTTCTTCCAACTATCTTTAATCTAGCTAGTCTTTCGATAAAGGCCATAGCGATGACAGTCCTTTTATCAATGGTGTTAGAGAGACTGATATGGCTCTTCCAGCTATTGATAAGTGAAGCTTTCAAAATAGTACATAAATAAAAAAGAAGTCGTGACTGTACGACATCACAAAAGTTAGACGCTAAAAAGCGAACTTTTGGAGTCAGTGCAGATTGATGACTTCTTTTTATTTTGCTAAGAATAATCCAATGACCATTGCTAAGTATAAAAAGGTTGTTAATATAAAGGCAGATCGCCAAAAGAATTTCAAAAATTTTGGATAGTAAAAGCTTCGCTTGGCCTTAAGAAAATAAACCGTGATGCTGATAGCCAAAATGGCTAAAGCTAGTACTAATTGCGGTAGCATGCTGTGATAGTACGCTTGGTCAGAAATAAGATAAAATTCAAAAAAGAACATCGGAAACGCTAGATCAGCAAAATTTAGCCCAAACCGTTTTAACCGAAGAGTTTTCATTAAAATAATGGAAAGAGCGATGGTTAAAAAAATAAATAAAACAGAAGCGATTCTCAATAACATCATAGGTCTATTTTATCACAAAAAAGTAAAAAAGAAGGGGATTTTTCTTGCATTTTCAATTCTTTAGTGTATAATAGAAGGGTATGCAATAAGCATGCTTGTGGGAGGTAATGCTCAAGATTTTGGGTAAATTCTACCGCCTAACCACAAAGGAGGATTTAAAATGGCTAAAAAAGTCGAAAAACTTGTAAAATTGCAAATCCCTGCTGGTAAAGCTACTCCAGCTCCACCAGTTGGTCCTGCGCTTGGTCAAGCCGGTATCAACATCATGGGATTCACTAAAGAGTTCAACGCTCGTACAGCTGATCAAGCTGGTATGATCATTCCAGTTGTTATCTCAGTATACGAAGACAAATCATTTACTTTCGTTACTAAGACTCCACCAGCTGCTGTTCTTTTGAAAAAAGCTGCAGGTGTTGAAAAAGGTTCAGGTACACCTAACAAAACGAAAGTGGCAACTGTTACTCGTGCGCAAGTACAACAAATTGCTGAAACTAAGATGCCAGATTTGAACGCTGCAAACATTGAGTCTGCAATGCGTATGATCGAAGGTACTGCTCGTTCTATGGGATTCACTGTTACTGACTAATTTTAAGAATCCTATTTGCCCGCAATACACTTGATCATGAGACGAGTGACGTGGGAGATGAAAATCGATATGACCACATTACAAGGAGAAAGATAAAATGGCTAAAAAAAGCAAACAACTTCGTGCTGCTCTTGAAAAAATCGACAGCACAAAAGCATACAGCGTAGAAGAAGCTGTAGCTCTTGCAAAAGAAACTAACTTTGCAAAATTTGACGCAACTGTAGAAGTTGCTTACAACTTGAATATTGACGTTAAAAAAGCTGACCAACAAATCCGTGGTGCAATGGTATTACCACATGGTACTGGTAAGACAGCTCGCGTTCTTGTTTTTGCACGTGGTGCGAAAGCAGAAGAAGCAAAAGCTGCTGGTGCAGACTTCGTTGGTGAAGATGACCTTGTTGCTAAGATCAACGATGGTTGGTTGGACTTCGATGTCGTTATCGCTACACCTGATATGATGGCTCTTGTTGGACGTCTTGGACGTGTCCTTGGACCTCGTAACTTAATGCCAAACCCTAAGACTGGTACAGTAACTATGGATGTTGTTAAAGCAGTTGAAGAGTCTAAAGGTGGTAAAATTACTTACCGTGCAGACCGTGCTGGTATCGTACAAGCTATCATTGGTAAAGTTTCGTTCGATGCTGATAAATTGGCTGAAAACTTTAAAGCTTTCAACGAAGTTATCCAAAAAGCAAAACCTGCTACAGCTAAAGGAACTTACGTAACTAGCTTGACAATCACAACTACTCAAGGACCTGGTATCAAGGTTGACGTAAACTCACTTTAATAGATGAAAGAGGCTGGGACAAAAGTCCTAGCCTCTCAATTGTCTTTGGATTGTCGAGCAAGACGCAGTGGTTGAGTGGGCTCTACCACGGCTTTTACAGCCCTACTCAACTGTGCGGAGGTGGGACGACGAAATCGAATTCTAACGAATTACCGATTTCTGTCCCACTCTCTTTTTTTGAATAATTTGCTTGCTCTGCTATTTTACAAAAAAGAAAAATTTGGAAGATTTAACTAGGTAAAAATCGTAAAATATGGTAAAATAGTACAGATAAAATAAGGAGAGTGAAAATGGTAGAACCCAAGTATAAACGTATTCTAATCAAGTTGTCTGGTGAAGCTCTGGCTGGTGAAAAAGGTGTTGGAATCAATATTCAAACCGTTCAAAAAATGGCCCAAGAAATCAAAGAAGTGCATGATTTAGGAATTGAAATTGCTCTTGTTATTGGAGGAGGGAATCTCTGGCGTGGAGAACCTGCTGCAGAAGCTGGTATGGATCGTGTGCAAGCTGACTATACAGGTATGCTGGGAACTGTCATGAATGCATTGGTAATGGCAGACTCTTTACAGAAAGTTGGAGTAGATACACGGGTGCAGACAGCTATTGCAATGCAGCAAGTAGCAGAACCTTATATTCGTGGCCGTGCTCTTCGCCATTTGCAGAAAGGTCGCATTGTCATCTTTGGAGCAGGTATCGGCTCACCTTATTTTTCAACAGATACGACAGCTGCACTTCGTGCTGCAGAAATTGAAGCAGATGCCATTTTGATGGCTAAGAATGGTGTAGATGGGGTCTACAATGCAGATCCTAAGAAGGACAAGACAGCTGTTAAGTTTGACGAATTGACTCACCGTGATGTTATTAACAGAGGGCTTCGTATCATGGATTCGACTGCTTCAACTCTTTCAATGGATAATGACATTGATTTAGTTGTCTTTAATATGAATGAATCAGGAAATATTAAACGTGTTGTCTTTGGTGAACCAATCGGAACAACTGTATCAAATAATTTATAAAAGGGAGATAAACATACTATGGTAAATGCAATCGTAGAAAAAGCAAAAGAAAGAATGACTCAATCACATCAAAGCTTGGCACGTGAATTTGGAAGTGTGCGTGCAGGTCGAGCGAATGCGAGCCTTTTGGATCGTATAAGTGTAGAATATTATGGTGTTGATACACCACTGAACCAAATCGCTTCCATCACAATTCCAGAAGCACGTGTGCTTTTGGTTACACCATTTGATAAATCTTCATTGAAAGATATTGAACGTGCAATCAATGCGTCAGATCTTGGAATTACACCAGCTAGTGATGGTTCTGTTATTCGCTTAGTCATTCCTGCTTTAACAGAGGAAACACGTCGAGATTTAGCAAAAGAAGTGAAGAAGATTGGTGAAAATGCTAAAATCGCTATTCGTAATATTCGCCGTGACGCCATGGATGAAGCGAAAAAGCAAGAAAAAGCAAAAGAAATCACTGAAGATGAGCTAAAAGGTCTTGAAAAAGATATCCAAAAAGTAACGGATGACGCTGTGAAGCATATTGATGAAATGACAGCGCATAAGGAAAAAGAATTATTGGAAGTTTAAGAATCTTAAGCAATATGTTGCTTACTAGTGGCTGTTCTGTTTAGATATTGTAAGATAAACTAGATGGCTGATAAAAAGTGAGTTAAAGAATTATAAAATTGACTACTCAGTTAGCTTGGGCTGACTGAGTTGTTTTCACATTAAAAGCCTTGCCCAAAGGAAGTCGCAAGGTAGAAATAGGAAAGTATGAATAAAAATCTTGCAAATTATATTGTGGGCATTGTTATAGATGAAAATGATCGTTTTTACTTTGTTCAGAAAGATGGACAAACATATGCTCTAGCAAAAGAGGAAGGGAAACATAAGTTGGGTCAGTCGGTCAAAGGCTTTGCTTATAGTGATATGAAGCAAAAGCTCCGCCTGACGACTCTAGATGTAACAGCAACTCAAGAAAGTTTCGGCTGGGGGACAGTAACGGAAGTTCGTAAGGATTTGGGTGTGTTTGTTGATACGGGACTCCCTGATAAGGAAGTTGTTGTGTCTTTAGATATTTTACCTGACTTGAAAGAGTTATGGCCTAAAAAGGGTGATAAGCTCTATATCCGCTTGAGTGTGGATAAAAAAGATCGTATTTGGGGGCAACTTGCCTATCAAGAGGATTTTCAGCGCTTAGCACGTCCTGCTTATAATAATATGCAAAACCAAAACTGGCCAGCGATTGTTTATCGCCTTAAGCTTTCGGGGACTTTCGTTTATTTACCAGAAAATAATATGTTGGGCTTTATTCACCCTAGTGAACGTTATGCCGAGCCTCGTTTGGGTCAAGTGCTAGATGCACGAGTGATTGGTTTTCGAGAAGTTGACCGAACTCTCAATCTCTCTTTGAAGCCTCGCTCTTTTGAAATGCTAGAAAATGATGCCCAGATGATTTTAGCTTATCTAGAAGGGAATGGAGGATTTATGACTTTAAATGATAAATCTTCTCCGGATGATATTAAAGCGATATTTGGTATCTCTAAAGGACAATTTAAAAAGGCTTTAGGTGGTCTTATGAAGGCTGGCAAGGTGAAGCAAGACCAATTTGGCACCGAGTTGCTATAGAAGAAAAAACATAGATTCTTTATGAGGTTGGGACAAAAGTCCTAGCCTCTCAATTGTCTTTGGATTGTCGAGCAAGACGCAGTGGTTGAGCGGGCTCTACTACGCTGATTTCATCAGCTTTTACAGCCCAACTCAACTGTGCGGAGGTGGGACGACGAAATCGAATTCTAACGAATTACCGATTTCTGTCCCACTCTCATTTTTTGTCTTTTTATGGTAAAATAAGAAGTGACTTTTACTAGAATGAGAGAGAAGATGTCTAAGAAAGAAAGAAGATTTGATAGCCATTCTATTCCACGGCGCTTAAATATGCTGTTTGCTTTAGTTATTATACTATTTGTGACTTTGATTGCTCGCTTAGCCTATATGCAGGTTCTACACCAAGGATTTTATACGAAAAAGCTAGCAACAGCAAGTAAGACCAAGATTACACTGAGTTCTGTTCGAGGCCAAATCTACGATGCATCTGGCAAGCCCTTGGTTGAAAATGAAATAAAGCAAGTTGTATCTTTTACACGTAGCAATAAAATGACTGCTGCTAGCATTAAAGAGATAGCAAATAAATTGCTTGATTTTGTTGATGTGACGGATGTAGAGGTTACTAAGCGCCAGATAGCTGATTATTACTTGGCAGATAGCGAGACATATCAAGAAGTAGTTGCTAAGTTACCAAAGAAGAAAAAGTTGGATGCAGATGGCAATCGACTATCTGAGGCAAAAATCTATAATAATGCAGTTGATAGTGTCGATGTGGCAAGCCTTGATTATAGTGAGCAGGAAAAAAAAGCGATTGCTTTGTTTAGCCAGATGAATGAGGTAGCCAACTTTGAGACGGGAAATATTCGTACGGATGATTTGTCAACAGAGCAAGTGGCCTTGATTGCCTCAAGCAGCAAGGAATTGCCAGGGATTAGTATTGCAACAGCTTGGGAGCGCAAGGTCTTAGATACGCCGCTTGCTTCTATCATTGGTAACGTCTCTACTGAAAAAGCTGGTATTCTTGCTGAAGAAGTGGACGACTATCTGAAAAAGGGCTATTCTTTAAAAGATAGAGTTGGAACCAGCTACTTAGAAAAGCAATATGAGTCTGTTTTGCAGGGTGAACGGACAGTCAAGGAAATCCATCTCGATAAGAATGGGGATATGGAAAGTATTGACACTATCAAGGAAGGGAGCAAAGGGAAAAATCTTAAACTGACAGTAGACTTGGCTTTTCAAACTGGCGTTGAGAATATTTTGAAAAACTATTTTACAGCAGAGTTAGCAGCAGGAAATGCTACCTATTCGGAAGGAACTTATGCTATTGCTATGAATCCTGAAACAGGAGCAATTTTAGCTATGGCAGGACTCAAACATGATGTAAAGACGGGGGCGCTTAGCTCAAACTCTCTGGGAACTGTTACAGATATTGTTGTCCCTGGTTCTGTCGTCAAGGGAGCAACGTTGACTTCTGGTTGGGCTAATGGTGCTATCTCTGGGAATCAAACTCTGACAGACCAGCCGATTGTTTTTGGTCAGGATACAACGGCTATTACTTCATGGTTTACACACTTTGGAAATCGTGATATTACAGCATTAGAAGCTTTAGAATACTCTTCAAATACTTATATGGTACAGCTAGCGCTCAAGATGATGGGAATGACCTATACGCCAAATATGACCGTGAATTTGAAAAATCTAGACTCCTCTATGGAGAAGTTGCGAGCAACCTTTGCAGAATATGGTCTGGGAACAAAGACGGGGATTGATTTGCCGACGGAGTCTCAAGGATACATTCCTAAAGATTTTACATTTGCTAACTACCTAACCAATGCTTTTGGTCAGTTTGATAACTACACTCCATTACAATTAGCTCAGTATGCTGCTACAGTAGCCAACAATGGCAAGCGCATTGCTCCACATTTGGTTGAGGGTATATATGGAAATGACAAGAACGGCGATTTGGGCGACTTGATTGAAAAGAAGGAAAGTAAAGAGTTAAACCAAGTGACTATTTCTTCAGAAAATATGAACCTGATTAAGGAAGGTTTTTATCAGGTAGTTCATGGGAACAATGCCTTCACGACAGGACAGACGATTGCACAAGGAGAGGCAGTCCCTATCAGTGCTAAGACTGGTACAGCAGAAACTTTTGTTAATAACGGTCAGCAGGCTATTAATACCAATGTGGTAGCCTACGCACCAAGCAATAATCCTAAAATAGCTGTTGCTGTCGTATTTCCTCATAATACAAACTTATCCTCTACCGTTAGTCACAGTATGACCCGTGATATTATTAATCTTTATAATCAATTACACCCAATGAATTAGAAAGGATTTTATGCTTTATCCTACTCCTATTGCCAAGTTGATTGACAGTTTTTCAAAGCTACCTGGTATTGGTATAAAAACAGCCACTCGCCTAGCTTTTTATACGATTGGTATGAGTGATGATGATGTCAATGAATTTGCTAAAAATCTGCTTGCAGCTAAGCGAGAGCTCAGTTATTGTTCTATTTGTGGCAATCTTACAGATGAAGATCCCTGTGCCATTTGTGGTGATTCATCACGTGATCAGACAACAATACTAATTGTTGAAGATAGCCGCGATGTTTCTGCTATGGAGAATATCCAGGAATACCGAGGACTTTATCATGTCCTGCATGGTCTTATCTCTCCTATGAACGGAGTCGGACCCGACGATATTAATCTCAAAAGTTTGATTACTCGTCTGATGGATAGTGAGGTGACTGAGGTTATCATTGCAACCAATGCAACTGCTGATGGTGAAGCGACTTCTATGTATATCTCGCGTGTCTTAAAGCCAGCAGGGATCAAAGTTACCCGCTTAGCACGTGGTTTGGCAGTCGGATCTGATATCGAGTATGCAGATGAAGTCACTCTTATTCGTGCGATTGAGAATCGAACAGAATTATAATGTTTTATAAAAAGGGAAGCCAGTTGGATGGATTTCATAGAAGTGGATGATGAATATCTGATTCTATGAAGGAAAGTAACTGGCTTTTTTTGTTTACCATGATCTGTTGCTTGTACGAGGTTTTTTTATACTAATATAGTTCTGATGGGATTGAAATAATTGTTTAAGTAATCAAGTAATTGTTGGATTAATTGAGTAAGTGTGCTTTTATAAATATTTTATGGTTTGGATTTGTACACTTGAGTGTGAGCAGTACTCCGCTTTTTGAATCAGAAGTGCTTTTCATAAGTGAATAAAGATTTGAAATAGCAAAAAAACACTTGTTCTATACTTAGTAGAAAAACAATTAAAAATTAGAAAGAAAATGATTCCCACTTGTCAAGTTGGGTGCAACAAAGTATCCATCTGAGTAAGTCAGTAGTTCTTATGCTGTTTGAACTAGCTCAAACAGTTTTTTATCAGATTGATAGTTGTGCATTCTCCTTAGTCTATTATTGATGGCTTGAGTATTCTTCTTGAATTAGTTCATATAGTGATATACCTTTAGGCACAAACTCTTTAAGCAAGCCGTTAAAGTTCTCATTTGTTCCACGCTCGTGGCATGATCAAGCATGTGCAAAATAGGAATCTACACCCTCTAGTTCACTTAATAACCCATTACCAGCTATTATAGATTTGATAAGATAGCTTTCTATATAGTTTAAACCAGCCTGATTAACGTATTCAGCTTTCTTTTCGGGAAGTTTGATAGTCAAGATATATCTGGCTTGTCGTTCAATCCAAATCATAATAGAAGATTCACCAGCAGTCTTCAAACCAAGAACGGAGTCAATCACCCAGTATTCAAAGGTTGAACGGTCGTTGATGGTGTCAAATCACTTTTCAACGGAAGTTTCGAGACGCTTCTTAGTCCTTTTGCGAATATAAACGAGTTTTGGCAGATCAATAGGTTTGATGTCCAATAAGCCTTGGTGAATACAGTTGTAAAGAGTTTTGGTGCATGGAATGATTTCTTCGGGGTGCCCAAGTTTGTATAACACATGAACAAAAGTATCTACACTATGGATTCTAGTTTTAACCTTCGTCGCTAATCCTCGCAATTTCAGCTGGCTTCAACCCTTCTGAGAGATAAGGTTCAATTTTCTTGTACGCCACTTTAGAAAGGCGATGATAGGGCTGTTTTGTGGTAGAATAGTTAGTGGACATGTTCATCTTTCCTTATTTGAGCAATGATAGAAGATAGCACTTAAAACAACGCTTTTTAAGGAGAATTCGGGCAGACATGCCAGTTGTTTCAAGGTAAGGGATTTTAGACGTTTTTTGAAAGTTATATTCCTTCATTTGACTTCCGCAAGCAGGACAAGATGGAGTTGCATAATCTAGTTTAGAGATGATTTCTTTATGAATTCCAGCATCTACATAATTCAGAAGGTTGATGTTCTTGAATTTCATTCCGAGTAAGTTTGTGATAAAATTTAATTGTTCCATAAGATTCTTTACTAATGATGGCTTGGTCGCTATTCATTATAGTTCTTATGGGACTTTTTTCTACAACAAAATAGGCTCCATAATTCCTATGGTGGTTTTACCCACTACAGAAATTATAGAGCCTAATTCTTCATATCAGCTAAAAGGTTATTTTCCTCAAGCACATGATAGTTCGTTTGAGCAACAGGATAGTAAGTTAGAGGGACAAAGAGAAGGTAAGATGATAAATTAGAGGAGGGTTTTACCCCAGAAGAAAACAAGGAGGAAGGACATGGACTTTCAAGAATTATATAGAAACGTACAAGGCATAGTCAGGAGGTGTTATAAAGACTACTATTTACATTTATGGGAATACAGCGACTGGGAACAAGAAGGGATGATGGCCTTGTATGAGTTGGTAAAGTCACGCCCGGAACTATTGCAGGACAAGACGATGTTATACCGCTGTTTTAAGACCAAGTTTCGGAACAGAATCCACGACAAGATACGCCGCCAGGAGAGTCAGAAGCGGAAATTGGACAAGGCACCATATGAAGAAGTGAGTGAGATAGGGCACAAGTTAAGGATGAAGGAGATGTACCTAGATGAGCTAGTAGCTTTTCGCAGTGCCATGGCAGAGTACAGAAGCGGACTCGGTCCAGAAGAATACAAACAATACGAGCGTCTAATGGCTGATGAAAGATTCAAAGGACGCAAAGCCATGCTTCGTGATTTATCAGAACATCTACGAGATTTCAATCCACGATTAGACTAATAGGAAGGGGGAGGCAATGACTCTCCTTTCTATTTATAAAAGTTAGAAGTGCAGAATCGACAGTCAAAAAGAAAAAAGTAAAAAAGATAAGAAAAGTAGTTGACAGTTTAGTTAGTAGATGATATACTAAGATAGTTGTCTCGCCAGAGGCAGTAAAGACCTTTGAAAACTGAACAAGACGAACCAATGTGCAGGCGACTGTCAAGAGAGACAGTCCGTCAAACATAAAAAAGCAATAAATCTGTCAGTGACAGAATGAGCAAGAAGACAAACGAACATTAAATGAGAGTTTGATCCTGGCTCAGGACGAACGCTGGCGGCGTGCCTAATACATGCAAGTAGAACGCTGAAGGAGGAGCTTGCTCTTCTGGAAGAGTTGCGAACGGGTGAGTAACGCGTAGGTAACCTGCCTGGTAGCGGGGGATAACTATTGGAAACGATAGCTAATACCGCATAAGATTGAAAATCGCATGATAATTGATTAAAAGATGCAATTGCATCACTACCAGATGGACCTGCGTTGTATTAGCTAGTAGGTGAGGTAACGGCTCACCTAGGCGACGATACATAGCCGACCTGAGAGGGTGATCGGCCACACTGGGACTGAGACACGGCCCAGACTCCTACGGGAGGCAGCAGTAGGGAATCTTCGGCAATGGGGGCAACCCTGACCGAGCAACGCCGCGTGAGTGAAGAAGGTTTTCGGATCGTAAAGCTCTGTTGTAAGAGAAGAACGAGTGTGAGAGTGGAAAGTTCACACTGTGACGGTATCTTACCAGAAAGGGACGGCTAACTACGTGCCAGCAGCCGCGGTAATACGTAGGTCCCGAGCGTTGTCCGGATTTATTGGGCGTAAAGCGAGCGCAGGCGGTTAGATAAGTCTGAAGTTAAAGGCTGTGGCTTAACCATAGTACGCTTTGGAAACTGTTTAACTTGAGTGCAGAAGGGGAGAGTGGAATTCCATGTGTAGCGGTGAAATGCGTAGATATATGGAGGAACACCGGTGGCGAAAGCGGCTCTCTGGTCTGTAACTGACGCTGAGGCTCGAAAGCGTGGGGAGCGAACAGGATTAGATACCCTGGTAGTCCACGCCGTAAACGATGAGTGCTAGGTGTTAGGCCCTTTCCGGGGCTTAGTGCCGGAGCTAACGCATTAAGCACTCCGCCTGGGGAGTACGACCGCAAGGTTGAAACTCAAAGGAATTGACGGGGGCCCGCACAAGCGGTGGAGCATGTGGTTTAATTCGAAGCAACGCGAAGAACCTTACCAGGTCTTGACATCCCGATGCCCGCTCTAGAGATAGAGTTTTACTTCGGTACATCGGTGACAGGTGGTGCATGGTTGTCGTCAGCTCGTGTCGTGAGATGTTGGGTTAAGTCCCGCAACGAGCGCAACCCCTATTGTTAGTTGCCATCATTAAGTTGGGCACTCTAGCGAGACTGCCGGTAATAAACCGGAGGAAGGTGGGGATGACGTCAAATCATCATGCCCCTTATGACCTGGGCTACACACGTGCTACAATGGCTGGTACAACGAGTCGCAAGTCGGTGACGACAAGCTAATCTCTTAAAGCCAGTCTCAGTTCGGATTGTAGGCTGCAACTCGCCTACATGAAGTCGGAATCGCTAGTAATCGCGGATCAGCACGCCGCGGTGAATACGTTCCCGGGCCTTGTACACACCGCCCGTCACACCACGAGAGTTTGTAACACCCGAAGTCGGTGAGGTAACCTTTTAGGAGCCAGCCGCCTAAGGTGGGATAGATGATTGGGGTGAAGTCGTAACAAGGTAGCCGTATCGGAAGGTGCGGCTGGATCACCTCCTTTCTAAGGAAAAACGGAATGCACATTGAGTCTTGTTTAGTTTTGAGAGATCTTGTGGGGCCTTAGCTCAGCTGGGAGAGCGCCTGCTTTGCACGCAGGAGGTCAGCGGTTCGATCCCGCTAGGCTCCATTGGAACGGAAGTTCCAAGACTAGTCCATTGAAAATTGAATAACTATATCAAATAGTAACAAGAAATAAACCGAAACGCTGTGAATATTAATGAGTTTAAGACTGAAAGGTCAAGAATAAGGTTAAGTTAGTAAGGGCGCACGGTGGATGCCTTGGCACTAGGAGCCGAAGAAGGACGTGACAAACGACGAAATGCCTCGGGGAGCTGTAAGTAAGCGACGATCCGTGGATGTCCGAATGGGGGAACCCAACAGGTTGATGCCTGTTACCCATATCTGTTAAGGATATGAGGAGGAAGACGCAGTGAACTGAAACATCTAAGTAGCTGCAGGAAGAGAAAGCAAAAGCGATTGCCTTAGTAGCGGCGAGCGAAGAGGCAGGAGGGCAAACCGAAGAGTTTACTCTTCGGGGTTGTAGGACTGCAATATGGACTCAGAGTTTATAGAAGAATGACTTGGGAAAGTCAGCCAAAGAGAGTAAGAGCCTCGTATTTTAAATAGACTCTGTACCTAGCAGTATCCTGAGTACGGCGGGACACGAGAAATCCCGTCGGAATCTGGGAGGACCATCTCCCAACCCTAAATACTCCCTAGTGACCGATAGTGAACCAGTACCGTGAGGGAAAGGTGAAAAGCACCCCGGGAGGGGAGTGAAATAGAACCTGAAACCGTGTGCCTACAACAAGTTCGAGCCCGTTAATGGGTGAGAGCGTGCCTTTTGTAGAATGAACCGGCGAGTTACGTTATGATGCGAGGTTAAGTTGAAGAGACGGAGCCATAGGGAAACCGAGTCTGAATAGGGCGAAATAGTATCATGACGTAGACCCGAAACCATGTGACCTACCCATGAGCAGGTTGAAGGTGCGGTAAAACGCACTGGAGGACCGAACCAGGGCACGTTGAAAAGTGCTTGGATGACTTGTGGGTAGCGGAGAAATTCCAAACGAACTTGGAGATAGCTGGTTCTCTCCGAAATAGCTTTAGGGCTAGCGTCGACATAAAGATTCTTGGAGGTAGAGCACTGTTTGGGTGAGGGGTCCATCCCGGATTACCAATCTCAGATAAACTCCGAATGCCAACGAATTATGGTCGGCAGTCAGACTGCGAGTGCTAAGATCCGTAGTCGAAAGGGAAACAGCCCAGACCACCAGCTAAGGTCCCAAAATAATTGTTAAGTGGAAAAGGATGTGGGGTTGCACAGACAACTAGGATGTTAGCTTAGAAGCAGCTATTCATTCAAAGAGTGCGTAATAGCTCACTAGTCGAGTGACCCTGCGCCGAAAATGTACCGGGGCTAAAACAATTTACCGAAGCTGTGGATCCCTTAGGGGATGGTAGGAGAGCGTTCTATGCGTGGCGAAGGTGTACCGTGAGGAGCGCTGGAACGCATAGAAGTGAGAATGCCGGTATGAGTAGCGAAAGACAGGTGAGAATCCTGTCCACCGTAAGACTAAGGTTTCCAGGGGAAGGCTCGTCCGCCCTGGGTTAGTCGGGACCTAAGGAGAGACCGAAGGGTGTATCCGATGGCCAACAGGTTGATATTCCTGTACTAGAGTATGAAGTGATGGAGGGACGCAGTAGGCTAACTAAAGCAGACGACTGGAAGAGTCTGTCTAAGCAGTGAGGCGTGGTATGAGTCAAATGCTTATACCTATAACGTTGAGCTGTGATGGGGAGCGAAGATTAGTAGCGAAGTTAGTGATGTCACACTGCCAAGAAAAGCTTCTAGCGATGTATCATACTCTACCCGTACCGCAAACCGACACAGGTAGTCGAGGCGAGTAGCCTCAGGTGAGCGAGAGAACTCTCGTTAAGGAACTCGGCAAAATGACCCCGTAACTTCGGGAGAAGGGGTGCTGACTTTAGTCAGCCGCAGTGAATAGGCCCAAGCAACTGTTTATCAAAAACACAGCTCTCTGCTAAATCGTAAGATGATGTATAGGGGGTGACGCCTGCCCGGTGCTGGAAGGTTAAGAGGAGTGCTTAGCGGTAACGCGAAGGTATGAATTGAAGCCCCAGTAAACGGCGGCCGTAACTATAACGGTCCTAAGGTAGCGAAATTCCTTGTCGGGTAAGTTCCGACCCGCACGAAAGGCGTAATGATTTGGGCACTGTCTCAACGAGAGACTCGGTGAAATTTTAGTACCTGTGAAGATGCAGGTTACCCGCGACAGGACGGAAAGACCCCATGGAGCTTTACTGCAGTTTGATATTGAGTTTCTGTGCCACATGTACAGGATAGGTAGGAGCCTACGAGATCGGGACGCCAGTTTCGATGGAGGCGTTGTTGGGATACTACCCTTGTGTTATGGCCACTCTAACCCGGTAGGTTTATCATCTACGGAGACAGTGTCTGACGGGCAGTTTGACTGGGGCGGTCGCCTCCTAAAAGGTAACGGAGGCGCCCAAAGGTTCCCTCAGACTGGTTGGAAATCAGTCGCAGAGTGTAAAGGTATAAGGGAGCTTGACTGCGAGAGCAACAACTCGAGCAGGGACGAAAGTCGGGCTTAGTGATCCGGTGGTTCCGCATGGAAGGGCCATCGCTCAACGGATAAAAGCTACCCTGGGGATAACAGGCTTATCTCCCCCAAGAGTTCACATCGACGGGGAGGTTTGGCACCTCGATGTCGGCTCGTCGCATCCTGGGGCTGTAGTCGGTCCCAAGGGTTGGGCTGTTCGCCCATTAAAGCGGCACGCGAGCTGGGTCAGAACGTCGTGAGACAGTTCGGTCCCTATCCGTCGCGGGCGTAGGAAATTTGAGAGGATCTGCTCCTAGTACGAGAGGACCAGAGTGGACTTACCGCTGGTGTACCAGTTGTCTCGCCAGAGGCATCGCTGGGTAGCTATGTAGGGAAGGGATAAACGCTGAAAGCATCTAAGTGTGAAACCCACCTCAAGATGAGATTTCCCATAACGCAAGTTAGTAAGAGCCCTGAGAGAAGATCAGGTTGATAGGTTAGGAGTGGAAGTGTGGCGACACATGGAGCGGACTAATACTAATAGCTCGAGGACTTATCCAATTTTCATTGAGTGCAGCGTTCAATAAGTCTTGTTAGAAATGAATAGTTATTCAATTTTGAGTAGATTAGATACTCATAGTTAAGTGACGATAGCCTAGGAGATACACCTGTACCCATGCCGAACACAGAAGTTAAGCCCTAGAACGCCGGAAGTAGTTGGGGGTTGCCCCCTGTGAGATATGGTAGTTGCTTAGCAAGGATAGGAAGTTAGGATTAACTTCCTTTTTGGGAGTTTAGCTCAGCTGGGAGAGCATCTGCCTTACAAGCAGAGGGTCAGCGGTTCGATCCCGTTAACTCCCATAAAGGTCCCGTAGTGTAGCGGTTATCACGTCGCCCTGTCACGGCGAAGATCGCGGGTTCATTCCCGGTCGGGACCGTTGAGATTGGAGAAGGATAGCAATTTCAACATAAGACTCGTTAGCTCAGATGGTAGAGCATTTGACTTTTAATCAAAGGGTCACTGGTTCGAGCCCAGTACGGGTCATAAGCGCGGGTTTGGCGGAATTGGCAGACGCACCAGATTTAGGATCTGGCGCTTAACGGCGTGGGGGTTCAAGTCCCTTAACCCGCATAAAAATAGGCCGGCTTAGCTCAGTTGGTAGAGCATCTGATTTGTAATCAGAGGGTCGCGTGTTCAAGTCATGTAGCCGGCATTAGAGAGAAGAAGAGCATGAATGCGAACGTAGTTCAGTGGTAGAACATCACCGTGCCAAGGGGGGGGTCGTACGTTTCAATCCCGTCGTTCGCTTAGAGGCCGGGGTGGTCGGAACTGGCAGACGCACAGGACTTAAAATCCTGCGATTGGTAACAATCGTACCGGTTCGATTCCGGTCCTCGGCATAATAGAATAAATAGAGCACCCTTAGCTCAACTGGATAGAGTACCTGACTACGAATCAGGCGGTTAGAGGTTCGACTCCTCTAGGGTGCATATAGTGATAGGATGTATTCGATCACGACGGGAAGTAGCTCAGCTGGTAGAGTACTTGGTTTGGGACCAAGGTGTCGCAGGTTCGAATCCTGTCTTCCCGACTTTTAGGCTCATTGTCAACTGTGGTGGTTTGATGAAAAGTTATAACCTGGAGAGGACCAACTTGGTTCTCTCCTTTTTGATGTTCAAAGCGATGAGGATTCTAGTTTTAAAGTTTTCAAAGTTCCGGAAGCCAAAAGCATTGCGCTTGATGACCTTAATGAGGTTATTAGTCGCCTCTAGTTTCGCGTTTGAGTAGGGCAGTTAGTGCGTTCATGATCTTGTCCTTATCTTTCAAAAAGGTCTTAAAAACAGTTTGAAAAATAGGATTTACACAAAAAATCGTTTCTTCAATCAGTTCAAAGAAACGGTTTGTTTGTTTCTCTTGGAAATGAAACAGTAATAGTTGATAGAGTTCATAGTGCTCTCTAAGTTCTTGAGAGTATGCAAGGAGCTTTTCGAAAATCTCATTATTGGTCAAGTGTAAGCGAAAAGTAGGGCGGTAAAAACGTTTATCACTGAGTTTACGGCTATCCTTTTGAATGAGTCTCCAGTAACGTTTTAGTGCCTTATATTCGTGCGATTTACGATCAAAATGATTCATGATTTGGATGCGAAGACGATTCATAGCTCGACTGAGATGTTGGACAATGTGAAAGCGGTCGAGAACGATTTTAGCGTTAGGGAGTGAAACAGTCTGGGGGACTGTTTCAGCCTGAGCCTAGAAATTCGAAAGCGAAGTTTTCTGGCAATATCGTAGTAGGTGCTAAACATATCTATGGTAATGACTTTCACGCAACTTCTCACCTGTCTAGAATAACGAAGGAAATGATTGCGAATAGTCACTTGAGTCCGCCCATCTAGGATAGCTACGATCTTTCTGGAATCAAAATCCTGTGCAATGAAGCTCATTTTACCTTTCTTGAAGCTGTATTCATCCCAAGACATGTGAGTTGGAAGGAAAGATAAATCTGTTTCGAATTTGAATTCTTTCAATTTACGAATGACTGTCGAAGTAGAGACAGCTAGACTTTCTGCGATAGCCGTCATAGGGACTTTCTCAATTAACTTTTGAGTGATTTTCTGGTTGACGATAGTTGCGATTTGGTGATTCTTTTTGACTAAGGAAGTCTCTGCGACAGCCACTTTCCCACAGACTTTACAACGGAAACGACGTTTTCTCAATCGCATGAGTGTCTTATATCCCGCGCATTCTAGATAGGGGATTTTAGATTCTTTTTGGAAGTCATATTTAGTCATTTGCCCTAGGCAATGTGGACAGTTAGGGGCAGGATAATCCAGTTTAGCGATGATTTTTTTATGTGTTCTAGAATCTAGAACATCCAAGATTATGATGTTCTTGTCTTTTATTCCGAGTAAGTTTGTGATAAAATTTAATTGTTCCATAAGATTCTTTCTAATGATGGTTTGGTCACTTTTCATTATAGGTCTTATGGGACTTTTTTTCTACAACAAAATAGGCTTCATAATTTTTACAGTGGTTTTACCCACTACAGAAATTATAGAGCCCGTTTTCTTTATTATTCGTGACTTTCAGTCTGTCTCGCTCCGTAAGGTGCGAAACAAATAAACCACCCGCTATGCGGGTGCGCATCGAAGGTTATACCAAAAAAACTCCAAACGCGATACAATAAAGGTGTTCAAGCCGATTGTAAAGCGAAAGGAGAAAAATATGGCGCAAAATGCACATAGTTTATCACACACAAAGTGGATGTGTTCTACCACATTGTGTTTACACCTAAGTATAGGTGAATCTTATCTATAATCAATATCGAAATAGTTTGGGTAAAATCTTCCACCGATTATGTAGTTATCAAGATGTTGAAATTATCGAGGGTCACTTGATGCCGGATCATGTACATATGTTGGTGAGTATTCCGCCAAGAATCAGCGTTGCAAGTTTCATGGGTTATTTAAAAGGTAAAAGTGCACTTATGATGTTTGATAAACACGCCAATCTCAAGTATAAATTTGGGAACCGACATTTCTGGGCGGAAGGTTATTACGTGAGTACAGTAGGACTTAATGAAGCCACAATTAAGAAATATATCCAAGATCAGGAAAAGCATGATATAGCGTTGGATAAATTGAGTGTAAAAGAATATGAGGATCCCTTTAGGGATAGTGGTAAGTAATGCAAATACCTCTTTGAGAGGTTTGTGACGAGTCAAGAGCAATGAGGGTTGAACAAAGTGAAAGCCAGCGTCTTTAGGCGCTGGCTGGTGATATGGGCTTATAGCCCTGGGAAAAACCACCCGTCTAACGGGTGGTTGTGATTCAAAAAAACTCTGAATTGTGGTATACTAAAATGGACTAGTAGAGAGTTAATCTCAACCATAAAATCTGTAATGTTAGGATAAATAAGATGTCAAAGAAAAGTTTAATTTTATTGTATGGTGGTCGCAGTGCAGAGCGAGAAGTTTCGGTTTTATCAGCTGAGAGCGTCATGCGGGCTGTCAATTATGATAGATTCTTGGTGAAGACATACTTCATCACTAAGGATGGAGATTTTATCCAAACTCAGAAATTTGAAGCAAAACCAGCAGCTGATGAAAAGTTGATGACCAATGCCACAGTGGACATGTCTCGAAAGATTAAACCTAGCGATATTTACGAAGAAGGGGCGGTAGTTTTTCCGGTCCTGCATGGTCCTATGGGTGAAGATGGCTCTATCCAAGGCTTCCTAGAAGTGCTCAAAATGCCTTATGTCGGCTGTAATATTTTATCTTCTAGTCTGGCTATGGATAAGATCACGACTAAGCGAGTGCTAGAATCGGCAGGCATTGCTCAAGTCCCTTATGTAGCGCTGGTTGATGGAGAGGATCTAGAGCAAAAAATCCAAGAAATCGAAGAGAAACTGACCTATCCAGTTTTTACTAAACCTTCTAATATGGGCTCCAGTGTCGGCATTTCTAAATCGGAGAACCAAGCAGAACTGCGTGCTTCTCTAGATCTGGCATTCAAATACGACAGCCGGGTACTGGTTGAGCAAGGCGTGACGGCTCGCGAGATTGAGGTTGGGCTTTTAGGAAATGTCGACGTCAAGAGTACTCTGCCTGGAGAAGTGGTCAAGGACGTAGCTTTCTATGACTATGAAGCCAAATACATTGATAATAAAATTACCATGGATATTCCGGCTAATATTCCAGAAGAAGTGGTGGGCCTGATGCGTCAAAATGCTGAGGTGGCTTTCCGAGCTTTGGGGGGGCTGGGACTGTCCCGCTGTGACTTTTTCTATACAGAAGATGGTCAGGTCTTTCTTAATGAGCTTAATACCATGCCAGGTTTTACCCAGTGGTCTATGTATCCACTACTCTGGGAAAATATGGGGCTGGCCTATCCTGATTTGATTGAGAAGTTAGTCGGTCTAGCTGAAGAGGCATTTGCTAAGAGAGAGGCGCATCTTCTCTAAAATATGATATAATAGAGGGGTTGAAAATTTTCGGTCCTTTCTTTTTGCGAGCAAACCGAAAAACGAGGAAGAAGTATGAAATTAGATTTATATGAAATTGCAGAAGTCCTATCTGCGAAAAATGATGTGACTCAGTTTGAAAACGTCGTGCTAAGAAATGCTGAGTTTGACAGCCGCTTGATTGAGTCGGGTGACCTTTTTGTGCCGCTTAAGGGTGCGCGTGATGGCCATGACTTTATCGCAACAGCCTTTGCTCAGGGTGCTGCTGCCACCTTATCTGAGCATCCAGTGGCAGAGGGGGCTTATATCTTGGTTGATGATGTCCTGACAGCCTTTCAGCGCTTGGCCCAATATTATCTGGAAAAGATGCAGGTGGATGTGCTGGCGGTGACAGGCTCCAACGGTAAAACGACGACTAAGGATATGCTGGCTCAGCTACTAGCAACCAGCTACAAGACCTATAAGACACAAGGTAATTACAATAACGAAATCGGTCTGCCTTACACGGTTCTTCACATGCCTGAGGACACAGAGAAACTTGTCTTAGAAATGGGGCAGGACCACTTGGGCGATATCCATCTCCTGTCTGAACTTGCCAAACCTAAGACAGGCATTGTAACTCTGGTTGGAGAAGCCCATCTGGAATTTTTCGGCAGCCGAGCTGAAATTGCCCAAGGCAAGATGCAGATTGCGGACGGTTTGAGAAAAGATGGTCTCTTGATTGTTCTGGCGGATAAGATTGTCAATGAATTTCTGCCAGCAGACTGCAAACTGGTTCGCTTTGGTCCTGATGCGGATATCTTCCTGACGCGTCTGGAAGAGCGCAAGGACAGCTTGAGTTTTGAATGCAACTTTTTAGAGCATAGGATTGACCTGCCTGTGACCGGTAAGTACAATGCGACCAACGCCATGATTGCGGCCTATGCAGCTCTGCAGGAGGGTATATCTGAGACGGCTATTGCTCAAGCCTTTTCTGAGCTAGAGCTGACCCGCAATCGAACAGAATGGAAGAAAGCTGCTAATGGCGCAGATATCCTATCGGATGTCTACAATGCCAATCCAACAGCCATGCGATTGATTCTTGAGACTTTCTCGACCATTCCGGCTAATCCAGGCGGACGAAAAATGGCGGTGCTGGCGGATATGAAAGAGCTGGGAGCTGACTCTAAGTCCATGCATGGCTCGATGATTACTAGCCTCAATCCAGAAATTGTGACCGACCTTTTCCTTTATGGACAAGACATGGAAGCTCTCTTTGACTATGCCAAGGAAATCTACCCGCCAGGAAGAGTGCATTACTTTATCAAAAATGACGAGAAAGACCAGTTTGAACAGATGACCAAAGCTGTCAGAGAGAAGCTGACCCCTGCCGACCAAATCCTTCTCAAAGGCAGCAATTCCATGAATCTGGCTAAGCTGGTAGAGGACTTGGAAGATGGAAACTAAAGAAGCTGCAAAAACCATTCAACGTCTCCTTTCTATTACAGAGACTGGACTGGCATTTAGTCGTGATGAATTTGATCGAGAGCGTTACTTAGAACTCCGTCAGCTTTTGGGACACCTCTGGCTGATTGGTCAGATTTGGATGGAAAAGAATTGGCAGAGCTGTTGCGCCCAACGGATTTTTATGCCACTCCCTTGATTGATGTCCGAGCTGTACTGGTTCGAGACGAAAAAGTCTGTTTAGTCAAGGGTAAAAATGAGAAAACTTGGGCTTTACCTGGCGGCTTTTGTGAAGTCGGCCTATCTCCTAAGGAAAATATCGTCAAGGAAGTCCAAGAAGAAACGGGATTTAATGTTTCAGTTTCTCGTCTGCTTGCAATTTTTGATACTAATAAATTTCAATTTCAGAGTAAGCAATATGCTAAATTGGTCTTCGAGTGTCAGATAGAGGCTGGAGATTTTCAGCCTAATACAGAAATAGAAGAGCTAGCTTTCTTTGATATCCAATCTTTACCAGAATTATCTTCTAAGCGGACGACAAAAGAACAGTTGGAAATCCTTTGGGAGATTTATCAAGGAGATAGAGAACAGTATTTAGATTAGTTGAAAATGTGCTTCAACACTTTATTAATGATTAGGAGATGAAAATGGGAGATTTTTTTACAAGTCAAAAAACAGAACCGCCCGTATTGACACCCCTAGGATTTGTGCTCATGCTACTTGCTTTATGTATTGTGATCTATAGCGCAAGTAGATTTTACAAACAAAAAAGCTTTCAAAGAATTTTTCAGGGAATGCAGATTGTCCAACTGGTTCTTTTATATGGTTGGTACATGGTCATTCAGGCTCCCTTGACGGAGAGTTTGCCTTTCTATCATTGCCGGATTGCTATGTTTGCAGTCCTGCTCTTGCCAAGGAAAACGTCTTATAAACAATACTTTGCCTTATTAGGCGTATTTGGTCCGATTTGTGCCTTGCTTCATCCAATTTTTGATCCTTACCCGCTTTTGCATATTACCATGTTTTCTTATTTAGTTGGTCATTTAGCCCTTTTGGGAAACTCTCTTGTGTATTTGATAAATGAGTATGATTATAAAATTTTATCCAATCGTCGGATTATTGAAATAACCTTTGGCATGAATGCGGTCATCTTTCTTGTGAATCAACTAACGGGTGGGGACTATGGATTTCTAAAAAATCCGCCTTTAGTTGGTGACTACGGTAAGTTAGGAAACTTTCTATTAGTATCCTTGGTATTGATTGTAGCTTTGTGCGTTCTTTCCCTTTTTTTTGACGAATTATTTAAAAGAAATTTTTTCAAAAAAAGTATTGTTAAAAGAAGGTATGATTGATAGGGAGTTAAAAGACTTTGCGTTTTGATTTTATACTATATGGAATAGTAAAAGCAGCTTTTTAAGGGCTGCTTTCTGTTTGTTTTTATGATTTGGTATCAAGAATGATAAGGGCATCTCGCAGTTCATCTGCCAGGTGTTTTTTCTTATAGTTAAGAAATTCTTCTAAATTTTTCACAGTGTTATAACGCTTGTGCAGACGATACATCTGTGCAATCTTGTACTGAGGAAAGGTATTGAAAAAGTTTTGAGTCAGTTTCCATTCGCGGATGTAGCCTAAGGGGCGCATGTGGTAGCTAACACCATCGATGGCTTGGCTTTGGCGACGATGGTGAAGATGACCGAAAACAACATCTGTCACTTCATATTTGACAAAGAGTTGGTGGAAAGCTTGGCTTCCCAGGAAGGCGTTGAAGCGTTGGAAATAAGGATGATCATACAGAAAGTCTTTGTGGGGGACAAAATGCAAAGCAACAATAATGGGACCATTCAAAGAAGCCAGTAATTTTTCTAACTTTTGAAGGATGTGAGCTGTAATGCTAGAATCATCCAGATGACGCTCCAATCTGCGATCAAACCAAAAATTTGTCTTGGTTCTCAAATGTTCTTCCTTGCTTTTTTCTGGAACAAAGCTGTAGTCATACCAACCAGAAAAACTAACGAGCTTGGTCTGGCCAAATTGCTGAACCTGAAAATCATAACCAGAAATCTCTTGTTCAGAAAGTCCCAGCATATCGTGGTTTCCGAGATTAAAAGAGATAGGAAGTTCTTGCCTTAAGTCCTCAATAAAAGGCAAACTAATTTTGGCTAAGTCATTAGATAAATCTCCTGCAATATGAAGATGGTCAATTCTTGCTTTTTTTAAAACGTCCTTAAGTGTTTGTCGTTCAAAGTGCCCAAATTGATTGGAGTCCAGATGAAGGTCACTCATAAATCCAATTCTTGTCATGGTTCTAGTCTAGCATAAATCGGCTTACTTGAACATATATAAAGTGAATCAGTAGGATGGAGCTTATTTTAGGGTCAAGGGAAAGCAGTTAAGGTAATGGGCAAAGTAAGGACGTTTTCGTGTCGCATTATTTACATTTCTAACAATTCGGTAACATAGAGATTCCTAGCTTGCTATTTGCTAAAAAGTATCATACACTAGAGTCTACACTGGCTGAATTTTGTTTTAAAAATTAGTCAAAGGGTGCATAAATATGGTATAATGAAATGATATGTGAAAAGAGGTATTTATGGACATTTCAGAAATTCGTCAAAAGATTGACGCAAATCGTGAAAAATTAGCTTCTTTCAGGGGGTCTCTTTGACTTAGAAGGTCTGGAAGAAGAAATTGCCATTTTAGAAAATAAAATGACAGAACCTGATTTTTGGGATGATAATATTGCAGCTCAAAAGACTTCTCAGGAACTTAATGAACTGAAGCAAACTTATGAAAATTTCCATCAAATGACGGATCTTTTTGATGAATCGGAGATTTTACTTGATTTTCTGGCTGAGGATGAGTCAGTTCAGGAGGAGTTAGAAGAAAAGCTGGCAGAACTCGAAAAAATGATGACCAGCTATGAGATGACCCTACTTTTGTCTGAACCCTATGATAATAATAATGCCATCCTTGAAATACACCCAGGATCAGGTGGAACAGAAGCTCAAGACTGGGGCGATATGTTGCTTCGGATGTATACCCGTTTTGGCAATGCCAAGGGTTTCAAGGTAGAGGTTTTGGATTATCAGGCTGGAGACGAGGCTGGTATCAAATCAGTAACTTTATCCTTTGAAGGGCCACATGCTTATGGTCTGCTCAAGTCAGAAATGGGTGTCCACCGTTTGGTGCGGATTTCGCCCTTTGACTCGGCCAAACGTCGTCATACTTCATTCACTTCGGTAGAAGTCATGCCAGAGTTGGATGATACGATTGAGATAGAAGTTCGAGACGATGACATCAAGATGGATACTTTCCGCTCAGGAGGAGCTGGTGGACAAAATGTCAATAAGGTTTCCACTGGTGTGCGGCTGACGCATATTCCTACTGGAATCGTGGTGCAGTCTACTGTTGATCGGACCCAGTACGGGAATCGAGATCGAGCAATGAAAATGCTACAAGCGAAGCTTTACCAACTTGAACAAGAGAAAAAAGCAGCTGAAGTAGATTCATTAAAAGGAGATAAAAAAGAAATTTCATGGGGAAGCCAAATCCGTTCTTATGTCTTTACACCATATACGATGGTTAAAGACCATCGAACTAGCTATGAAGTAGCTCAAGTTGATAAAGTGATGGATGGAGATTTAGATGGTTTTATAGACGCTTACTTAAAATGGCGTCTCAACTAAAAGAAGGGAATTTTAGTCATACATGTCTATTATTGAAATGAGAGATGTTGTCAAAAAGTATGACAACGGGACCACTGCTTTACGTGGTGTGACAGTCCAAGTAGAACCTGGAGAGTTTGCCTATATTGTAGGACCTTCTGGTGCGGGTAAATCAACATTTATTCGTTTGCTTTATCGTGAAGTAGCTCTCGATAAAGGGACGTTAAAAGTAGCTGGCTTTGACCTTGGTCGGATAAAAAAACGTGATGTACCGATGCTACGTCGTAAATTGGGAGTGGTTTTCCAAGATTATAAACTGCTTCCAAAGAAAACCGTTTATGAAAATATTGCTTACGCAATGGAAGTAATTGGCGAACGCAGAAGCCACATAAAAAAACGAGTGATGGAAGTCTTGGACTTGGTTGGATTGAAGCATAAAGTCCGTGCCTTTCCAAATGAGCTTTCTGGTGGTGAGCAACAACGTATCGCAATTGCGCGTGCTATTGTCAATAATCCTAAGGTTTTGATTGCTGACGAGCCAACTGGGAACTTGGATCCAGATAATTCTTGGGAAATTATGAATTTGCTAGAGCGGATCAATCTTCAGGGGACGACAGTGTTGATGGCAACCCACAATAGCCAGATTGTAAATACTCTGCGTCACCGCGTTATTGCGATTGAAAATGGCCGTGTGGTACGTGATGAAGCGGAAGGAGAATACGGATACGATGATTAGTAGATTTTTTCGTCATTTACTAGAGTCGCTAAAGAGTTTAAAGCGAAATGGGTGGATGACAGTTGCAGCAGTTAGTACGGTGATGATTACCCTAAGTTTAGTGGCAATTTTTGTCTCAGTCATCTTTAATACGACAAAGCTAGCTAATGATTTGAAAAACAATGTCCGCGTTATGGTCTATGTTCGTAAAGATATTGAAGACAATAGTTTGACTGTTGTAAAAGAAGGACAAACAGTTAATAACGAAAATTATCACAAAGTTTATGATGCTTTAAACAAGATTGATCATGTCAATAAAATAACATTTTCAAGTAAAGAAGAGCAATATAAGCAATTAACAGACACAATGGGAAGTGATTGGAAAATCTTCGAAGGAGATGCCAACCCACTTTATGATGCTTATATTGTTGAGACAACAGATCCTAAGTACGTCTCTGATGTGAAAGAAGATGCCCAGAAAATTGAAGGTGTGTCTGATGTGCAAGATGGTGGTGCTAATACCAAGAAGATTTTTGCTTTAGCAGATTTTATTCAGACTTGGGGATTTGTTCTAGCGGGAATGTTGATTTTCATTGCAGTATTCCTGATTTCAAATACGATTCGGATTACGATCATTTCGCGTAGTCGTGAAATTCAAATTATGCGCTTGGTAGGAGCGAAAAATAGCTACATTCGAGGACCTTTCTTGCTAGAAGGCGCTTGGATTGGCTTGCTTGGTGCTATGATGCCTGGAGCTTTGGTTTATTTTATCTATAATATTGTCTATCAGTCGGTCAATAAAGGATTGGTTTCTCAGAATCTTTCTATGATTTCGCCTCATCTTTTTGTACCGTTGATGATAGGTTCCTTATTTGTTTTAGGGATTATTATTGGATCGATTGGATCTGTCTTCTCTATGAGAAGATTCTTGAAGATATAAGAAAAAGAGGCTGGGACAAAAGTCCTAGCCTCTCAATTGTCTTTGGATTGTCGAGCAAGACGCAGTGGTTGAGTGGGCTCTACTACGCTGATTTCATCAGCTTTTACAGCCCTACTCAACTGTGCGGAGGTGGGACGACGAAATCGAATTCTAACGAATTACCGATTTCTGTCCCACTCTCTTTTTTCTTTTATACTGATGTTGAGTCTGAAAGAGGACTTGTTGTCTTGATTTTATTTTAAAAATGGATTAAACATTTTCTCGTGAGCAATAGTCGTAGCAGGTCCATGACCGGGATAAACGTCATATTCCTTTGGAAGGCTTAGTAATTCTCGTTTGATACCTGCAATTAATTGTTCTAAATTACCAGTTGGCAAGTCTGTTCTGCCAATAGTTTCCCGAAAAAGAGCATCACCAGATAGGACAAAATGCTCCTCAGGGAAAACGATTGAAACACCACCGATGGAATGGCCAGGTGTTGGTAAAACGTAAAAATGAAAACCATTCAAATGATAACTTTGATGAAAAACATAGTGGTGCTCGGCTGGTTTTAAGATAAGAGTTTCGATATCCTTGTGTCGATCAAGACCTGAAAGATTATACTCTGGAGTATAGAGCCAGCTGGCTTCACTCTCTGCTACATAGACAGGAGGATTATTAAAATGTTTTCTTACTAAGTCTAAACTCATGATATGATCGTAATGAGTATGGGTTAATAGGATGGCAGCGATCGGTTTGCCAATCTCAGTTATCTTTCGCTGAATGGCCTCGAAATTGCTTCCAGGGTCAATCAAAAGTAGATGGCTATCATTTTCTATATAGTAGGTGTTTTCATATGCTAGAGCATTTAATGTTTTCTGTATGTTCATAGTTTTTCCTCTCTAGATGAGTGTATCAAAAAAATTATTTTTGACAGCAACAAGCTATCATTTTCAAAGATTGTGAAGGAAAGTAACGGAGTCTTGATGGTTAAATTGATTTGCCTGCTGACTTTTCTGCCCTCGCATCTTACCTTTAAACGTGGTATAATTTTGATAAGATGAAACGAAAAAATGTGAAATACGCTGTTGTCGACTTGGAAGCGACTGGAACAGGTAGCAGTGCAAAAATTATTCAAGTAGGAATCGTTATTCTTGAGAATGGTCAGATCAGCCAGACTTATCAGACAGATGTCAATCCACATGAAGTGTTAGATGAACATATCAAGCAGTTGACAGGTTTGTCTGATCAGCGCTTGAGTCAAGCTCCAGACTTTTCGCAAGTCGCTCGTGAGATTTATGAGTTGATTGAGGATGCAGTTTTTGTAGCTCATAATGTTAAATTTGATGCTAATTTGCTAGCTGAGTCTCTTTTCTGGGAAGGATATGATCTATTATCTCCACGTGTGGATACAGTAGAATTGGCTCAAGTTTTTTTTCCAACTTATGAAAAATATGGTTTATCTAGTATTTGTGAATTATTAGAGATTCCTCTAGAACAAGCTCATACGGCTATATCGGATGCTAAGGCAACGGCACTACTATTTTTAAAGATTCAAGAAAAAATTCAAAGTCTTCCCAAATCTTTGTTAGAACGCTTACTTGATCTGTCTGACAATCTTATCTATGAATCTCGCTTAGTATTGGAAGACTGTTTTAGTCAAATGTCTCAAGAAAGCACAGGAGATCTTCTGGATTGCCATGGGATTTACCTGAGAAAAAAACGCAAGATTGCAAAAGAAAAGCACCTATCTGCCGATTTTACGAAGAATCTTTCTTTGCTAGTTTTAGAGGAGCGCTCTGAGCAAGAAAAATTTGCTACGATGGTGGAACAAGCGATAGAAAATCATCATCCCAGCTTTTTACAAGCTCAAGCTGGTCTAGGAAAAACTTATGGTTATTTGTTGCCTCTTCTCGCTAAAACTAAAGAGCAGATAGTGGTCAGTGTACCAACTAAAATTTTGCAAGAACAGATTGTATCTGGGGAAGGAAAGGCGATTAAAGAAGTTTTTCAAGTGTCTTTCCATAGTCTTAAAAGCCCGCATTCTTATATCAAGCTAGATACTTTTTATCAAAGTTTGACTCGTATGGATGATCATCGTTTGCTAAATCGCTGTAAGATGCAACTCTTAGTCTGGCTAACCGAGACTGAAACAGGAGATTTAGAAGAAATTAGACAAGCATATCGCTATCAAGCATACTTTGAAGAGTTGGCTCATGATGGCCAAATAAGCAAAAAATCGTTATTTTATGGCTATGACTTTTGGCAATTGAACCAAGAGAACGCGCGAGCAAGTCGAGTATTGGTTACCAATCATGCCTATCTATTGACACGATTAGAAGATGATAAGAGCTTGATTGAAGGTAAAACTTTAGTGGTAGACGAAGCTCAAAGACTCTTTTTGACTTTGGACAACTTTTCGCAAAAAAGTATCAGGGTCACACAACTCTTACAAGAGATTCAACAAGAAATTTCCCAAGCAACATCTCTATTGAATCGTCGTTTGTTGGAGAGTATACAATTTGAACTATCACAAGCAGTAGAACAATTTCATCGGGGAAGTCAAAGAGAGATCAAGGAGGATCTTATCCAGAAGCTTCGCCAAGATCTATCGGAGTTGCCAGCGCCCTATTTACAAGAATTAAGGGAGCTTTTAGATCAAAAATATGAGCAATTCTGGCTTGAAGATGATCATTTTGAACAGAATCGTGTGACTAGCTTGCATGGGGCTAGAATATCTTTGGTAAATTTTCAGGATTTTCTTCCAGAGAAAGTGCGTCTCTTTTTCATCTCAGCGACTTTGGAAATCAGCCGTAAGGTTAGTTTGGCGCAGTTATTAGGATTTCAAAATGTTCGATTCTATCATTTACCGCCCCAAGATTATCACCAGCAAAAGATTTGGGTAGATAAGGATTTTCCTGATCTGATTGGACTTCCTTTGACACAACATGCTCAGTTAATTGTGGAACGGATTGAAAGATTATTTCATACGAAATTACCAATTTTGGTTTTGTTTACTTCAAAAGAGTTGTTACTCGAAGTGTCAGAAAGGCTCTCCTTACCACACTTGGCACAATACAAAAATGGAGATGCGACGAATATAAAGAGGCGATTTGATAAGGGAGAAGTCACAGTATTACTGGGAACAGGGAGTTTCTGGGAAGGGACAGACTTTTCAACACAAAATAAGATGATTCAAATCATAACTCGCCTGCCTTTTGATAATCCTCAAAACATTTTTACACAAAAGATGAATCGCCAACTTCGACAAAACGGTCAAAATCCTTTTTATGACTATAGTCTCCCGGTAGCGATTTTAAGACTAAAACAAGCTTTTGGAAGGACGATGCGCCATCACAATCAGCGATCAGCTGTTCTTATTTTGGATAACCGTGTTTATACTAAGCGCTATAGTCGTCAGATTAGAGAGGCTTTAGCTGAATCAACACCTGTAGAACAAGCTTCTTTTAAACAAATTCAAGATGAAATAACTAATTTTTTAAAGAAAAAAACATCTAAAAAGAAAAAGTAAGTCTGCATTAAAATTGATGAATTTAAAGACGTAAATTTTGCTATAATAGATGCATTGAAGAGAAGAGGTACTGTCAAAAAATGCTACAAAAATATTTTCCAGGTATTGGTCTATCGTTTGTAATAGCTTTTTTATCTATATCTTTGGGCAGGTTTTTCCTTTATTTGGTTCGAGTGTGTTTGCTATTTTGTTGGGGATTCTATTGAATCACTTTTGGAAAATTCCCCAAAAATTTCGTCAAGGCCTTGCTTTTTCTGGAAAGAAACTCCTGCAATATTCAATTATTTTATTAGGTTTTAACCTCTCTATTTCAAAGGTTTCGGCAACTGGCTTATCTTCTTTAAAAATAAGTATTATCACAATCCTAATGGCTTTCTTATCAGCCTATGCAGTTGGCCGTTTTCTAGAAATGAGCAAGGTGTTGACCTTGCTGATTGGGTTTGGTACTGCTATTTGTGGTGGCTCTGCTATTGCGGCTGCATCGCCTGTTTTAGAAGCCAAAGAAGAAGAGGTAGCCTTATCTATTTCGACTATTTTCTTTTTCAATATTTTGGCAGTTTTCATTTTTCCTTTTCTTGGCCATCTTATGTAAATGTCCGCTACAACTTTTGGTACATGGGCAGGGACGGCTATCAATGATACATCATCGGTTGTTGCTGCTGGTTATAGTTATACTCAGACAGCTGGTGATTTGGCAACCATTGTCAAATTAAGCCGAGCATTGATGATTGTGCCGACTTGTCTTCTTTTTGCAGGTGTTCGTTATATTCGATCTAAGTCGACTAAGAAAAAAATAGAGTTAAAAAAGATTTTTCCTTGGTTTATTTTATGGTTCATGTGTGCTTCTCTTATTAGTAGCTTAAAAATTGTACCGTCTTTTTTTCTCGTGTTTACAAAATTATCTTCACAGTGGTTCATGGCGATGGCTCTGGTAGGGATAGGAACTCAAGTATCTTTTGGACAGTTTAAAAGAGCTGGAGTAGCTCCTTTATTGACAGGAGCTTTTGCTTGGTTTGTTGTTGCCGTTACTAGTTTGATCATACAGTATTTTTTTAGATAGGAGTGAGTATGTCTTATTTTAAGCACTCGATTGATTCTCGGGTGGATTACACTTTAATTTTACCGGTTATTTGCTTATTGATTTTTGGTATTACAGCGATTTATATTGCCGTTAGCCATGATTATCCGGCGAGCGCTTGGGCTATTGTAGGCCAACAAATCGCCTGGATTACTTTAGGAGTTGTTATTAGCTTTGTAGTTATGTTTTTTAATACAAAGTTTCTTTGGCAGATGACCCCATTGCTTTATATTTTTGGGTTAGGATTAATGGTTTTACCCCTTGTTTTTTATAGTCCGACATTGGTAGCCTCAACAGGTGCCAAAAACTGGGTGACTATCGGTGGAACCACTCTCTTTCAGCCATCAGAGTTTATGAAAATTTCCTATATCCTGATGTTATCACGATCAGTTGTTCAATTTAGCCAGCGACATAAAGAAAAAGTGCGCACCTTAGGTATGGATTGGTTGTTGATTTTAGAATTATTCCTCTATACAATCCCTGTTTTACTTTTACTAACCCTTCAAAGTGATTTGGGAACGGCCTTAGTTTTCCTTGCCATTTTTTCTGGGATTGTCCTTTTGTCAGGTGTTTCTTGGAAAATTATTTTACCTATTTTCCTGACTGGAGTGGTTTGTTTTGTAACCTTTATGTTGATTTTCACATCAGAAGGTGGCCGAGCATTTTTGCATAATCTAGGCATGCCGACTTATCAGATAAATCGAATTTTGGCATGGCTACATCCTTTTGAGTACGCCCAGACAACGACTTATCAGCAAGCGCAGGGGCAAATTGCGATAGGTAGTGGGGGCATTTGGGGACAAGGTTTTAATGTCTCTAATTTACTAGTCCCTGTTCGTGAAAGTGATATGATCTTTACAGTTATTGCAGAAGACTTCGGATTTGTCGGTTCTAGCATACTGATTGCGCTTTATTTACTGTTGATTTATCGAATGTTAAGAATCACCATTAA
Source organism: Streptococcus sp. oral taxon 056 str. F0418 (assembly GCF_000220065.1). Classification (GTDB taxonomy): domain Bacteria; phylum Bacillota; class Bacilli; order Lactobacillales; family Streptococcaceae; genus Streptococcus. Next base: position 1,841,953 of record NZ_AFQU01000001.1, read on the forward strand.
GTCCAATAACCAGTTTTATACTTATATTTCTACAGGTTTTATCATGATGCTCATTTTTCATATTTTTGAGAATATTGGTGCGGTGACTGGCTTACTCCCATTGACAGGGATTCCATTGCCTTTTATCTCTCAAGGAGGGTCATCTATTATTAGTAATTTGATTGGAGTAGGTCTTTTACTTTCTATGAGCTATCAGAACAATCTATTAGAGCAGCAACAAGCAGATTACTCTAGAAGACGTAAGAAAATTATTCTTAAAAAATTCAAATAGGAGAAAAATGGATATGACAAAAGTAGCTCTTTTATTGGCTCCAGGTTTTGAAGAAATTGAAGCATTAACAGTAGTAGATGTATTGCGTAGAGCAACGATTACGTGTGAGATGCTTGGTTTTGAGCAGACAGTAACGGGTTCTCATGGGATTACTGTTCAGGCGGATGCTTTATGGGATGGGAGTCTGGAAGGATACGACATGGTCGTATTGCCTGGAGGCATGCCAGGATCTGCTCATCTTCGAGACGATCAGCGATTGATGGATGCCCTTGTTAAAATGAACAAGGAAAATAAATGGATTGCCGCTATTTGTGCGGCTCCTATTGCGCTAGAAAATGCAGGAGTTTTGAAAGGAAAAAACTTTACTTGCTATGATGGTGCAAAACAAGGCATTTTTAGTGGAAATTATCAAAAAGAGACGGTGGTTATTGATGGGAACATCATAACAAGTCGCAGTGCGGCGACAGCACTACCTTTTGCCTATGCATTGGTAGAGCAGTTGGGTGGTGACGCCAAAACAATTAGTGATGCTATGCTTTATGCAGATGTTTTTGGAAAATAAATAGTAGAGGTGAGGCTGGGACAAAAGTCCTAGCCTCTCAATTGTCTTTGGATTGTCGAGCAAGACGCAGTGGTTGAGTGGGCTCTACTACGCTGATTTCATCAGCTTTTACAGCCCAACTCAACTGTGCGGAGGTGGGACGACGAAATCGAATTCTAACGAATTACCGATTTCTGTCCCACTCTCTACATTGTATTATGCCATTGTGTTTCAAGAGCATAAGATTGGCGACACTTGGTATAATTATGTTTCTTATGAAATACGAATAAGTTTTTCTACTTTATTTACATGCAAGCACTTTTGATTTATTTGGCATTATTAGCCCTTTTTTATGAAAAATGTGGTATAATGAAAGTTATGGATTATCAAGATTTTATCTGGGATTTAGGCGGTACCCTTCTCGATAATTATGAAACTTCGACAGCTGCTTTTGTCCAAACCCTAGCCATTTTGGGAATAGAGGCTAGTCATGATGAGGTTTATCAAGCTTTAAAGGTATCGACGGATGCTGCTGTTCAGTTGTATGCGCCAGATGTGAAAGATTTTTTGCGAATTTATAAGGCAAATGAAGCAAAAGAATTAGAACATCCTGTTTTGTTTGATGGTGCAAAAGAGCTGCTACAAAAGATTATTCGACAAGGCGGCCGTAATTTTTTAATCTCTCACAGGAACAATCAGGTATTAGATATTTTATCTAAAACGGGTATCCAAGCTTTTTTTACTGAGGTTGTAACAGCAGATAATGGTTTTAAGCGAAAGCCTCATCCAGAATCCATGAACTATCTTAAAAATAAGTACCAGCTTCACTCTTGTTTAGTCATTGGCGATCGTCTGCTAGATATGGAGGCAGGACAGGCAGCTGGCTTTGATACTTATCTCTTTGAGGATATGGAACATCTGATGAATCATTTACACATAAATAGGGAAAAGGAATAATATGACAGAAGAAATGCAACAAGACATCCAATCGCAAGAATATGATGCCAGCCAGATTCAGGTTTTAGAAGGACTTGAAGCTGTCCGCATGCGACCAGGGATGTATATTGGTTCAACCTCCAAGGAAGGTCTACACCACTTGGTATGGGAAATCGTGGATAACTCTATCGATGAAGCTCTTGCAGGTTTTGCTACTCATATTCAAGTCTATATCGAAAAAGATAATTCTATCACGGTTGTCGATGATGGACGTGGTATTCCTGTTGATATTCAAGAAAAGACAGGCCGCCCTGCCGTAGAGACTGTTTTTACCGTTTTACACGCTGGAGGAAAATTTGGCGGTGGCGGTTATAAAGTGTCTGGAGGTCTACACGGAGTAGGCTCCTCTGTTGTAAATGCACTTTCGACTCAGCTAGATGTCAAAGTTTATAAAAATGGTCAAATTCATTTTCAAGAATACCGTCGTGGTCAAGTTGTAGCTGACTTAAAAGTCATTGGAGATACAGATCGTACAGGAACAACAGTTCACTTCACTCCTGATCCAGAAATCTTCACAGAAACTGTTGAATATGATTTTGATAAACTAAATAAACGGATTCAGGAGCTTGCATTCCTTAATCGTGGCCTTTCTATCTCCATTACGGATAAGCGCGATGGAATGGAGCAGACGAAGAATTACCACTATGAAGGTGGGATTGCTAGCTATGTCCAATACATCAATGAAAACAAAGAAGTGATTTTTGACTCTCCTATCTATACAGACGGTGAGATGGATGACATCACAGTTGAAGTAGCTATGCAATACACAACTGGCTATCATGAAACAGTGATGAGTTTTGCAAATAATATCCACACCCATGAAGGTGGAACACATGAACAAGGGTTCCGTACTGCTCTGACTCGGGTGATTAATGATTATGCTAAGAAAAATAAGCTTCTCAAAGAAAATGATGACAACTTAACTGGTGAGGATGTGCGAGAAGGCTTAACAGCTGTCATATCTGTCAAACACCCAAATCCTCAATTTGAAGGACAAACTAAGACTAAATTAGGCAATAGTGAAGTTGTCAAGATCACCAATCGCCTCTTCAGTGAAGCATTTTCTGACTTTCTCTTGGAAAATCCAGCAGTTGCTAAGAAGATCGTGGAAAAAGGAATCTTAGCTTCTAAAGCGAGAATTGCGGCTAAACGAGCTCGGGAAGTGACCCGTAAAAAATCGGGCTTAGAAATTTCTAACCTGCCTGGTAAATTGGCAGATTGCTCTTCAAACAACCCTGTTCAAACAGAACTTTTTATTGTTGAGGGGGACTCAGCGGGAGGTTCAGCTAAGTCCGGACGTAATCGTGAATTCCAAGCTATTTTACCAATTCGCGGTAAGATTCTAAATGTTGAAAAAGCTAGTATGGATAAGATTTTAGCTAATGAAGAAATTCGCAGTCTTTTCACAGCGATGGGAACAGGTTTTGGTGCGGATTTTGATGTGAGCAAAGCTCGTTATCAAAAGTTAGTTATTATGACGGATGCCGATGTTGATGGTGCCCATATTCGAACGCTTCTTTTAACTTTGATTTACCGCTATATGAAGCCAGTTCTTGAGGCGGGATATGTCTACATCGCTCAGCCACCGATCTATGGCGTTAAGGTTGGAAGTGAGATTAAAGAGTACATTCAGCCTGGAGCAGATCAGGAAATCAAGCTTCAAGAAGCTTTGGCGCGCTATAGCGAGGGCCGTTCTAAGCCTACTATTCAGCGCTATAAAGGACTTGGAGAGATGGATGATCATCAATTATGGGAAACAACGATGGATCCAGAACACCGTTTGATGGCGCGTGTTTCTGTAGACGATGCAGCCGAAGCAGATAAGATTTTTGATATGCTGATGGGAGATCGTGTTGAACCTCGTAGAGAATTCATCGAAGAAAATGCGGTTTATAGCACATTAGATGTATAAAAATTAAGAAAAAATATACAAGACTAAAAAATTTATGATATAATCAGTATGATTATTCTCAAGTAATTATGAAGGAGTTTTATATGTCTAACGGACTAATTATTCTAATCATAGTCATAGCAGTAGCTCTGATATTGGCTTATGTGGCTGCTGTTGTACTAAGAAAGAGAAATGAGACTCTACTAGATAATCTGGAAGAACGTAAAGAAAAGCTGTACAATCTTCCGGTGAATGATGAAGTAGAGGCGATTAAGAATATGCATCTCATTGGTCAAAGTCAGGTGACTTTCCGTGAGTGGAACCAAAAATGGGTTGATCTTTCTCTAAATTCGTTTGCTGATATTGAAAATAATATTTTTGAAGCTGAAGGCTATAACAATTCCTTCCGTTTTATCAAAGCTAAGCATGCAATTGATAATATTGAAAGTCAGATTAACTTGGTCGAAGAAGATATTGCTGCGATTCGTGATGCCTTAGCTGAGTTAGAGAAACAAGAAGCTAAAAATAGCGGTCGAGTTCTTCATGCTTTAGAATTATTTGAAAATTTACAGGTTAAAGTTGCCGAAGATACAGAGCAATATGGCCAAGCTGTACATGAAATCCAAAAACAGTTGCAAAATATCGAATCAGAGTTTTCGCAATTTGTGACACTAAACTCTTCAGGAGATCCTGTAGAAGCTGCGGATATTTTGGATAAAACTGAAAATCATATTTTAGCTTTGACTCATATTGTAGAAAAAGTACCCGGTATTGTAACAGAGTTAACAAAAACTTTGCCAGATCAATTAGAAGATTTGGAATCTGGTTATCGTAAATTAGTTGAGGCTGGCTATCACTTTGTTGAGACAGATATCGAGTCTCGCTTCTACCAATTACATGCTACGATTAACCAAAATCACGATAATATTGCAGCTTTAGAATTGGATAACGCTCAATATGAAAATGAACAGATCCAAGAAGAAATCAATACATTATACGACATCTTTACTCGTGAAATCACAGCTCAACGAGTCGTTGAAAAATTGATTGAAAGTCTGCCAGCATACTTAGCTCATACAAAGGAAAATAACCAACAACTTCAAAGTGAATTGGACCGTTTGTCTAAGATGTATCTTTTGTCTGATAATGAAGATGAGAAAGTACGAGATTTACAGAGTGAATTGTCTAGTTTAGAATCTGTTGTCTTATCAACAGTGGAAGATTCTGCTGAAAGTAAACAGGCTTACTCATTGACTCAAGAGTCGCTTGAAACAATTCAAGCTCGCTTGAAGGAAATTGAAGATGAACAAATTATCTTGGGAGAACGCCTGGAAAAAATTGAAAAAGATGATGATAATGCACGACAAAAAGTCAATATCTACATCAATAAACTCCATACCATTAAACGGTATATGGAAAAACGTAATTTGCCAGGGATTCCTAAGACATTCATGACAACATTCTTTGTTGCAAGTGACCATACAGAAGCTTTATTGGCTGAGTTAGAACAATTACGTGTGAATATTGATAATGTGAACCGTCTTTTGGAAGATGTGACAGGCAATATCCATGATTTGGAAAATGAAACTTATCACATCGTTCAATATGCAACTTTAACAGAGCAACTATTGCAATATTCCAACCGTTATCGCTCATTTGATCAAAGCATTCAAGAAGCTTTTAATAAAGCATTGGATATCTTTGAACATCAATTTGATTATGAAACTTCATTTGAAGTTATTTCTCAAGCACTTGAAGTTGTTGAGCCTGGCGTAACAAATCGCTTTGTGACTTCTTATGAAAAGACACGTGAAAATATTCGTTTCTAAAAAAGTTCCTTTAGGAGCTTTTTTTGTAATGGAATAATCGACTTGATTGGTGCAAATCAGAAAAGGTACAACATTTTCTTGCCATTTTGAATCAGTACTAAAAAAACGGTTAGTCCGCTTTTTTTAGTAGGTATTCAATTTCTTTGACTATCATGCCCTTTTCAAAGAAAAAGATGTCACAAGACAAGTCGCCAAAGTCATTTTCTAAAATGGTCATAATTCGATTCTGGTCTGGGCTAAGCTGATAATAAGTACAACGAAACTGGACGGGATTGTTATAGTAGACTTGTTGAATTTTAGTCAGATAGTCCGCTTTGTTTTTGAAAATTTCAATTGTGTCACCCTCTAATTCCCAACTGACATGATCAGAAAGAAAAGTCTCGTAGATTTGCCAATCTCGCTGATTTTCTGCTTCAAAGAAGGCAAAAAGTTTTTCTAAATTTGTCATCTTATCCAAACCATTTTTTCCAGAGGGAGTGCTTTTCTTTTGCTGTTTTTTCTGCTGGCTGAAGGAGGCTAGCAAACTGTTGGTTCATATCTTTGTCATCTACTTGAACAAGATGGTCGCTATGGACAATTAGACCAAAAGGAGAAGATTGGTAATCGCTTGAGACAATAGTCGCCTCGCAGCCCAGCTCCTTGGACGTTTTTAGATAAAAGATTTGATTTCCAGACTCGACTTCTGGAGAAATTTTTACGAAAACAGGCTGATAGTCCTTCATGATGCCGCTGAGCATTTCTTTGAAATGGCTACGAATGAGGGTCTTATTTGCTTGCTCAATAGAGCAGGAAGCTAGCACTCGCTCCTCAAAAGTTCCTAAAAAGCGTCTTTGTTCATCGGGATTGAGCTTGACTCCGCCCTGAGATTTTTCCATGATTACTTTATTGATATCAGTCATGGTTTTAGTATAGCATAAAGTCATAACACTGCAAAGAGATGACTGTAGAGAGAGTGAAACTAACAAAACAAGATGTAAGCGATTACTTATTGAATCAGGATTTTTTAAGACTAAAGATATTATTTTTCCTTGAAAAAAAGCCTTTTTAGGGTAATATAGTAAGGTAAATAAAAAACTCAAAGGAGAGTAAAAAATGTCAATTATTACTGATGTTTACGCTCGCGAAGTCTTAGACTCACGCGGTAACCCAACACTTGAAGTAGAAGTGTACACTGAATCAGGTGCTTTCGGACGTGGAATGGTTCCATCAGGAGCTTCTACTGGTGAGCACGAAGCAGTTGAACTTCGTGATGGTGACAAATCTCGTTACGGTGGTCTTGGAACTCAAAAAGCAGTTGATAACGTAAATAATGTAATCGCTGAAGCTATCATTGGTTATGATGTACGTGATCAACAAGCTATCGACCGTGCAATGATCGCTTTGGACGGTACTCCTAACAAAGGTAAATTGGGTGCAAACGCAATTCTTGGTGTGTCTATCGCTGTAGCTCGTGCTGCTGCTGACTACCTTGAAATCCCACTTTACAGCTACCTTGGTGGATTTAACACTAAAGTTCTTCCAACTCCAATGATGAACATCATCAATGGTGGATCTCACTCAGATGCTCCAATTGCATTCCAAGAGTTCATGATCTTGCCAGTTGGTGCTCCAACATTCAAAGAAGCACTTCGCTACGGTGCTGAAATCTTCCACGCTCTTAAGAAAATCCTTAAATCTCGTGGTTTGGAAACTGCCGTTGGTGACGAAGGTGGATTCGCTCCTCGTTTTGAAGGAACTGAAGATGGTGTAGAAACTATCATCGCTGCTATCGAAGCTGCTGGTTATGTTCCAGGTAAAGATGTATTTATCGGATTTGACTGTGCATCATCAGAATTCTACGATAAAGAACGTAAAGTATACGACTACACTAAATTTGAAGGTGAAGGCGCTGCTGTTCGTACATCTGCAGAACAAATCGACTACCTTGAAGAGTTGGTTAACAAATACCCAATCATCACTATCGAAGACGGTATGGATGAAAATGACTGGGATGGTTGGAAAGCTCTTACTGAACGTCTTGGTAAGAAAGTACAACTTGTTGGTGACGACTTCTTCGTAACAAACACTGACTACCTTGCACGTGGTATCAAAGAAGGTGCTGCAAACTCAATCCTTATCAAAGTTAACCAAATCGGTACTCTTACTGAAACTTTTGAAGCGATTGAAATGGCTAAAGAAGCTGGTTACACTGCAGTTGTATCACACCGTTCTGGTGAAACTGAAGATTCAACAATCGCTGACATCGCAGTTGCAACTAATGCAGGTCAAATCAAGACTGGTTCACTTTCACGTACAGACCGTATTGCTAAATACAACCAATTGCTTCGTATCGAAGATCAACTTGGTGATGTTGCTGAATACCGTGGTTTGAAATCATTCTACAACTTGAAAAAATAATCTAGTAATAGATAGAAAAGCATTCTAGGTCATATCCTAGAATGCTTTTTGTGACTTTTTAAGCGCTAAATTTCTTAAGCAAGAAACTAGAAAAGAAGAGATTTCTTGCTTGATTTACTAAAAAGTAGTATGATAAAACACAGATTGTGAGGAGAAATAAATGAAAGACTTTCACTTTGATGCGATTTCAGCCTTTGAAAACTATGAGATTGAAAAAATGCAAGATGGACAAGTTGTGGTTACGACTGAAGTTGTGCAATCTTCCTTGAATTATTATGGGAATGCTCATGGTGGTTATCTTTTTACATTGTGCGATCAAATTTCTGGTTTGGTTCTGATTTCCCAAGGTTTGGATGGGGTAACGCTTCAGTCATCAATCAATTATTTGCGAGCAGGAAATCTTGGTGATAAGCTGACAGTTTCAGGAATTTGTGTTCATCCAGGTCGGAAAACTCGAATTGTTGATGTTGTGATTAGTAATCAAGAAAATAAAAATGTTTGTAAGGCTACTTTTACTATGTTTATTACAGGGCAAAGAAAAGAAGAAAGCCAGATTAGTATTTAATGAGAGTGGGACAGAAATCGGTAATTCGTTAGAATTCGATTTCGTCGTCCCACCTCCGCACAGTTGAGTAGGGCTGTAAAAGCTTATGAAATCAGCGTAGTAGAGCCCACTCAACCACTGCGTCTTGCTCGACAATCCAAAGACAATTGAGAGGCTAGGACTTTTGTCCCAGCCTCCATTTTTAAGAATAAAAGGTAACACAGACGGCTTCTGGAACATAGAAGTCATGAGAGATTTCGGTTAATTTCCCGGTTTCAGAGTCTCGTTTGAAGACGGTGGCGTTATCAGAATCTTGGTGAACAGCAATAATATACTGTTGATCTGGTGTGATGTTAAAATCGCGAGGAGTTTTCCCGTTGGTTGGTATGATTTCTACCAATTCAAGGCAACCATCATTAGCAATTTTGTAGACAGCAATAGAATCGTGTCCTCGATTTGAACCGTATAAAAATTTGCCGTCTGCAGAAATTCGGATAGCTGCTGTGCCATTTGCTCCCTTAAAGTCTTCGGGGGTGGTGGAAACGGTCTGCAAACGCTCAAACTGGCCAACTCCATCATAAATTAGTACTTCAATAGTTGAATTTAGTTCACAGATAAGATAGGCCATTTTTTGGTAATGATGAAATACAAGGTGACGCGCACCTGCTCCAGCAGCACACTTATATGTATCAAGAAGGTGAATGGTTCCATTTTCAGAGACAGTATAAGTCGTGACTTCATCGGTTCCTAAATCGCAAGTCACAAGATATTGATCTGGGGTTAAGTCGGCAAAGTGTACGTGTGCAGAAGCTTGATTCTCATGTGGACCAGCACCTTTGTGGCTAGTAGTATCGGCTAATTCAAGACTACCGTTTGCTAGGCGTCTGTAGACCAATACCTGCCCTTTGTGGTAATTAGCTCCGTAGACGAGATGTCGTTTTTCATCAACAGAAACGTAGCAGAGTGGTGCTCCTTCATCGACAACATGATTTATTAGTTGTTTTTGAGGATCAAATGCTGCGATTCCTCCTTGACCATTTTCAGCTCCAACTGAGTAGAGAAAACCTGCCTTGTCAAAAGCTAGATAGGTTGGACTAGATTCCTTCGCTACTAGTGTTAGGTTAGAAAGTAGACCAGTATTTGTATCAAAATCCGCTTTATAAATCCCTTCTGATTTTCGGCGGGTATATGTGCCAAAATAAACAGTTTGTGTCATGATGTTACCTCATATTTGATTTGATGCGATATTGTCATTATATCATAAAACGTTTTAGAATGGTTTTCATCATAAAATGTAAAAAATGACTGATTTTAAAAAACACAAAAAAACAGATACTGGGTAGGAGGGGTATAGATAGCTTTGTTAGAATAGACTTGTTCAAACAAAACCAAAAGGACAAAAGTCAACAATGTTTTGAAAGGAAAGCATGATGACTTTTAGAGTCCAACATTATAATTTAAGGAGAATCTCATGAACTTTAAAAAAATAGCTACTCTTATCGCAATTCTTGGTTTGTCGGGTACATTTCTAGCGGCCTGTGGATCAAAAAATAATCAAAAGACAGAGACACTGGAAGGGAAGTCTATTGACTATAAAAAAGATGCTGTTGATAAGAAGAGCAAAGTAGTAGATGGGAAGGAAGTAACAGAATACACCATGCCAGATGGAAATATTGTTCAAATTCCTGTAGAAAATGAAGAAGGTGCTGAAACTGAAGGTTCAAGTGCTGAATAAGAATAAGTTATGTTAAGACCTGGAGGCAATATGTTACGAGGAAAAAAGAAAAATTCTAAAATCGTTTTGATTAGTAGTGTTATTTTATTAGGATGTGCAGGTGTTGGTGGTTATTTCCTTTTGCAACCAGGACAAAGCCAAACCACTACTGTCAATAACAAAATCGACTCTAAAACTGTACGAGAAGCAGTAGATGAAGCGAAAAAGAAGAGTCTAGTACTGTCAGGTGAAGTGGCAGCAAACAATAGCAGCAAGGTTAAGATTGATCCTTCAAAAGGAGAAGTCAAGGAAGTTTTTGTAAAAAATGGTGATACTGTCACTGCTGGACAACCTTTGTTCTCTTATGTGACTTCACAAGAGTTAACGGCTCAATCAGCACAATACGATGCACAAGCTAAGTCAAATAGTATTGGGACAGCTCAAAGTAATGCAAGTATTAAATGGGAGACCTATAATCGTAAATTGGCTCACTTGAATAGCTTGCGTGAAAAATATAATAGCAATAAAGACGAGTCACTTTTGGATCAAATCAAATCTGCTGAGGATGAAGTTGCACAAAGTTTGAGCGATGCAAATTCAGCAGATAATGAGGTCAGAAATGCTCAAATTGAAGCAGAAAAAGCCCAGATGACAGCTCAAACAGAGTCTGACAGAATGAAGTATGATACGGTTACAGCAGATACAGCTGGAACAATTACGGCTATGAATGAAGATTTGCCAAGACAGTCTAAGGCCAAGAAAGAAGAAGAAAACTTTATTGAAATCATGGATAAATCCAAGACTTTTGTCAAAGGAAATGTTAGCGAGTTTGATCGTGAAAAATTACAAGTAGGACAAAAAGTTGAGGTAGTTGACCGTAAAGATCCTAAGAAAAAATGGACTGGTACAGTGACTCAAGTAGGGACGCTAACAGCAGAAGCAGCAGCTGGTGGAAATAAACAACAACAGGAAAATCCTAACCAGTCTAAGTATCCTTATAAGGTTGAGTTGGATAAAGCAGAAAAGATGCCTTTGATTGGCTCACATACTTATGTTAATGTTATTGAAAATGCGCCAGAGGCTGGTAAAATCGTTGTGAATAAGTCTTATGTCTTCACAGAAAATGGAAAATCTTACGTCTGGAAAGTTGAGAATAAAAAAGTGAAGAAACAAGAAGTGAAAACAAAAGCACTGAAAGGTTCACTTGTTGAAATCACAGAAGGATTGAAGATGGAAGACAGCATTTCCAGTGTGAAGGCTGGTATGAAAGATGGTATGGAGGTAGGAGCTGATGTTAAAGCTTAGAGAAATCCATAAATCTTATCAGCAAGGTAGCCAAGAGTTTCCTATTTTAAAAGGGATCGATCTTCATGTGAAAGAGGGAGATTTTCTAGCTATTATGGGACCGTCTGGCTCTGGGAAGTCAACTTTGATGAATATCATTGGCTGTCTCGACAAGGCAAATTCAGGTAGTTACCATATTGAGGGGACGGATGTGTCTAAGTTATCAGACAATCAATTATCCGATCTTCGTAATCAAAAGATTGGTTTTGTTTTTCAAAACTTTAATTTGATGCCTAAATTAACAGCTTGTCAAAATGTAGAATTGCCTTTAACTTATATGAAAGTACCTAAAAAAGAACGCCGAGAACGAGCGCTTGAAATGCTCCGTTTGGTTGGTCTAGAGGAGCGAAGCGAGTTTAAACCGATGGAGCTGTCTGGTGGACAAAAGCAACGGGTAGCGATTGCCCGTGCTTTGGTTACTAATCCAAGTTTCATTCTTGGAGATGAACCGACAGGTGCTTTGGATACAAAGACCAGCGTGCAAATCATGGATTTGTTTAAGCAGTTTAATGATGCTGGAAAAACAATTGTTATCATTACACATGAACCAGAGGTTGCACAGTTGTGTAAGAAAACGGTGGTACTGCGTGATGGTAATATTGAGCATAAAGCGCTAGAAAGGAATTGAATTATTTATGGAAGATATTTTTGTAGCGCTGAATTCTATTTTATCGCATAAAATGCGGTCTATGCTAACCATGTTGGGTATTATCATTGGGATTGGCGCTATCATTGCAATTTTTTCTATCATTGAGGGAAATACAGAAAATACCAAGAGACAATTAATCGGTGGTAGTAATAATACGATTAAAGTTGTGTATGATAAGAAAAATGTCATTGATCCAAGCTTTCCAGAAAAAGCACAGGCTAAAAAGCCAGCCTATATTCCTTTTATGGGAGAAGAGACTCTTAACAAGATTCGTGAGATCCCTGGTGTGAAAGACGCTGTTTTAACTTATGGAACGGATGATAAAATTTATCATCTAGAGCAGAAAACATCAGGTAAGGTGCAAGCTGTTTCACAAAATTTTGCGGATGTCAAAAAAATGCGGATTGTGGAAGGTGCAGATTTCTCAGATCCTGCATTTAAAAACCAAGAGCAAGTAACCTATCTTGAAAAATCCCTCTATGATAGTCTTTTTCCTCAAGGGGGAGGGATTGGAAAGTATGTTGAAATCAAAGGCAGTCCTTTTAAAGTCATCGGAGTCTTTGAGTCGACAGAGCAGAGCGGTTTGACAGCTGGTGCAGACCGAGTAGCCTATATTCCTCTGCAACAATGGCATCGCTTGTTTGAAGTTATTAATGTTAATCCTGAAGTAACTGTACAGACTTATAAAGCAGATGATTTGAAGAAGGTGGCAAAAAAAGTGGGAGATTATCTCAATCAGCAAGTCCCTAGTTCTGATTATATGTTTGGTGTGATGAATTTGCAGGAATTCGAGCGTCAACTGGATAATTTGAATCAGTCTAACTTTGTTCTTTTGGCAGGAATTGCCAGTATTTCTCTGCTAGTAGGTGGGATTGGAGTAATGAATATCATGTTGGTATCCGTTACTGAAAGAACACGTGAAATCGGGATTAAAAAAGCATTGGGAGCTAGACGTAAAATTATTCTTAAGCAATTTTTAATCGAAGCGGTTATTTTAACACTGATGGGTGGATTTATTGGAGTGGTAGCAGGTATTCTGTCTGGTTTTGCCATTACTCAATCTCTGGCCTATCCATATATCCTCTCTCTCTTCTCTGTGTTTGTAAGTTTGCTATTTTGTTGTATAATAGGGGTAGTATTTGGATTGCTACCAGCTGTCAAGGCATCTAAGTTAGATCCGATTGAGGCCTTGCGTTTTGAATAAAGATAGATAAGGAGAATCTATGTATAAGATTTTGGTCGTAGAAGATGATACGACGATCAACCAAGTGATATGTGAATTTTTAAAAGAAAGTAATTATAGTGTAACACCTGTGTATGATGGAGCAGAAGCTTTGCGACAGTTTGAGACTGAGACGTATGATTTGGTCATTTTAGATATGATGTTGCCATCTATTAGCGGTCTTGATGTACTTAAGGAAATTCGCAAAACATCTCAAATACCGGTGATGATTTTGACAGCTCTGGATGATGAGTACACACAACTTGTGAGTTTTAATCATTTGATTAGTGATTATGTAACCAAGCCCTTCTCACCTCTTATTTTAGTGAAAAGAATTGAAAATATTCTACGTCGAACAGCTGTTTATTCTGAAATTTTGGTGGGTGATTTACGGGTTGTTTTGGAAGATTGTACGATCTATTGGCAAGGCGAAAAGCTTGCTTTGACCAAAAAAGAGTATGAGATTTTAGAGGTCCTTGCGAAACGTAAAGGACATTTAGTGACACGAGACCAGCTGATGAATACGATTTGGGGATATAGCGAGCTGGATAGCCGTGTGCTTGATAATCATATTAAGAATATCCGCAAGAAAATTCCAGGGATTCCACTATCTACCATTACTGGTATGGGGTATCAGCTAGGTGGGGATAAAGCGTGAAAATTGTTAAAAAAAATTTCCTCCTAACAAGCTCAATTATTTTTGTGGTAGTGACAGTAGTGTTAGCAAGTCTTTATTTTGCTATGCCGATTTATTATGAGCAGGTAAAGAGCCAGGAAGCTAAACATGAATTTGAGCAAGTCACTCGACAAATTCAAGGTAAGTCAATAGAGGAGATGAAGTCCCTCCTGACGGATTATAGTCATAAGAATAATCGTATCTGGTTTAATCTGACAGATGCCAAAGAACAAGTGCTTTATCCAAATGTTGAGGTCAGTGAGACACAGGATTCTTTACAGTTGACCATTTTACCTACAATGGCTGATAGTACTGCCAAGCACAAGAGTATGACTCAAAAAATTCGCTCATCGGATGAAAAAATATTGACCTTACAAGGTGAATTTTCTCTTCAACCGGTGAGTGATGCTAGTCATATTTTGCTTAATCTTTATCCTTTTGTTTTGGTTCTATCCTTAAGTTTAGGAGGAATATCAGCCTATCTCTACAGCCGTACCTCTAGTCAGCGGATTAAGGATATTTCTGCTACGACGCGTAAGATGACCAGTCTGGCTCCAGATGTCTCCTGTGTAGTGAAAGGGAAAGATGAGATTGCTGAGTTGGCTCAGGATATCAATCACCTCTATGCGAATTTATTGACAAGTATGGAAGCATTGCGCGTGGAAAATGAAAAGGTTGCTGAGAGTGAGCGAGAAAAGGCAGAATTTCTTCGAATGACTTCTCATGAACTCAAGACACCAATCACGAGCATGATGGGAATGATTGATGGTATGATTTATGGCGTGGGTGAGTTCAAAGACCGAGATACTTATCTCCATAAGTGCCGAAATATTTTAGAGGAGCAATCAGAGTTGGTTCAGTCCATCCTAGCGATTTCTAAGCTCGAGATCGGAACTGAAGTCAACGAAGAAATTTTTTCATTGAAACAAGTTTTAGAAGAAAATCTCAGTACTTATAAATTAATGGCTGATATGAAGCATTATCAGTTTCAAGTGAGCCTTGCTGAAGCGCAGATGAAAGGGAATAAACTTTATCTGGTCAAAGCGATTAAAAATCTTATTGACAATGCCTTCAATTACACTATAGTAAATGGAGAAATCATCCTTCGCTTGGAAGAGCATTGTCTGATAATTGAAAATCAGGCTGAGAGAGTGCTAGATGAAGCACAGATTCAGCAGATTTTCCAACCTTTTTACAGGCCTGATTATAGTCGCAATCGCAAAGATGGTGGCACAGGTCTGGGCTTATTTATTGTGAAACAAATTTTAGATAAGCACCAGATTCGTTATAAATTTGAAGCTGTGGATGGCAAGTGGATGCGATTTAGTATTTTCTTTTAAAGTGCTTGACTAGTAGGTTTGTTAAAGTACATTTAGCTTATGAACCATAATAGTGAGTTGATTTAAGCTAGTATTGCGAGAGGGTAAAATTGCCTTCTCGTTTTTATTATGCCGGATATAATAAAAATAAATAGAATGAGATGGCTGTGGCTTCTTCCTCAACTTATGAGGACGCTTGTGAAGTTCTAGAAACTCATAGTTTGATGTGATCGCTAGTGATGAGAATATCGGAAAAAGCTATCTTAATCCATCTACCTATTTGACCATTCTCAAACATTTAGATTCTTATATCGCTATAGAGGCTTCTTGCGGTAGCTAGTGGAATAGTTCTGTTTACTAGATCCTTGATGAGGAAGATAATAGTAGGTGATTCGTAGAAAAATCAGTCATGAGAAATCTTGCTAAAAATGATATAATGTTCCTATATTTTCTAGAGGAAAACAAATTATGAAATTACTTTACACAGATATCCGTCATTCTCTGACAAAAGTCTTGGTGAGTGAGGCGGAGCGACTGGCAGAAGCTGGAAAGCGAGTCTTTTATATTGCGCCAAATTCGCTTTCTTTTGAGAAGGAGCGGGCAGTTTTGGAGTGCTTGCAAAACAAGGCATCCTTTGCCATTACGGTAACGCGCTTTGCCCAGATGGCTCGGTATTTTGTCCTCAATGATGTACGGCAAAGTCAGAGCTTGGACGATGTTGGTCTGGGCATGCTGATTTATCGAACCTTGACAGAGCTAGATGATGGAGAGCTTAAGGTCTATGGCAGGATGAAGAAGGATCCCCAGTTTATCCAGCAGCTGATGGATCTTTATCATGAACTGCAGACAGCCCAGATGTCCTTTGCGGATTTGGAATTTCTTGAGGAGCCTGAGAAACGGGAGGATCTAGTCAAGATTTTTACAGCAGTGACTGCTGCTCTGAATAAGGGGGATTTTGACTCGTCTTCTCAGATTGCTGCTTTTGCTCAGCATATTCTGGCTGGCGACACAGATGAGGAATTGGAGAATCTAGCTCTGGTCATTGATGGCTTTACTCGTTTTTCTGCCGAAGAGGAATACTTGGTCGGTCTCCTGCATCGAAAAGGTGTGGAGATTGTTATCGGGACCTATGCCAGCCAAAAGGCCTATCGAGCAGCCTTTCGTGAGGGCAATCTCTATCAGGCCAGCGTGGATTTTTTGAGAAAGCTGGCCGAGGACTATCAGGTCAAGCCTGACTATATCCCTCATGCGGAAGCGGAAGATGCCTTTGGACGGATTTCTAAGATTTTGGAGAGTCGCTATGACTTTTCAGAATCAACGGTTAGTCTTAGTGAGACAGACCGCTCGCAGCTTCAGATTTGGGCTACTATGAATCAGAAAGAAGAGCTGGAGTATGTGGCTAAGTCCATCCGGCAGCGGGTTCATGATGGTGTGCGCTATAAGGATATTCGTCTGCTTTTGGGAGATGTGGAAGCCTACCAGCTTCAGCTCAAGACCATTTTTGACCAATATCAGATTCCCTACTATCTGGGGCGGAGCGAGTCAATGGCTCAGCATCCGCTGGTTCAGTTTGTCGAGTCCTTGGAGCGGCTCAAACGCTATAATTTTCAACTGGAAGACCTGCTCAATCTCTTAAAAACGGGGCTCTATGGAGATTTGACCCAGGAGGAGCTGGATCATTTTGAACAATATCTACGTTTTGCGGACATCAAGGGAGCAGGCAAGCTAGCCAAGGATTTCACAGTCAATAGTCAAGGAAAATTTGACCTAGACCGTCTCAATCATATTCGTTGTCGGGTCATGATCCCTCTGCAAGAATTTTTCAAATCCCGAAGCCAGACGGCGTCGGGGCTCTTGGCTAAGTTTACGGAGTTCGTCCAAGTAGCCCGTTTGTCTGATAATTTGACGGCTCTGTTACAGGGAGAAAGTCAGCAGGAGCAGGAGCGTCATGAGGAGGTCTGGAAGGCTTTCAGCCATGTCTTAGAGCAGTTTGCTCAGGTCTTTGTAGATAGTAAGGTCAAGTTGGACGATTTTTTGGCCTTAGTCTTGTCAGGCATGCTTTTGTCCAACTATCGGACGGTGCCGGCGACAGTAGATGTGGTCAAGGTCCAGTCTTATGACCTGATAGAGCCTTTAGCTGCTCCTTACGTCTACGCAATTGGACTGACTCAGGAGCGTTTCCCGAAAATCGCGCAGAACAAGAGTCTGCTCAGTGATGAAGATCGGGCTCGGCTCAATGACGCGACGGATTCTCAGGCGGAGCTTCAGATTGCTAGTTTAGAAAATCTCAAGAAGAATCGCTATACGGCTCTGTCTCTGATGAATTCTGCTACCAAAGAGCTGGTCTTGTCTGCGCCAGCCTTGGTCAATGAAGTAGAGGACAGTATGTCGACCTATCTGCTGGAATTGACTGCAGATCCGCTTTCCTTGCCCATCATTGTCAAAAAGCCTCAGGCTTCCAGTGACGATATTGGTAGCTACAGAGCTCTCTTGTCTCAGATCATCGAGCTTCATCAAGAGGAGATTGACCGAGAGTGGACAGCAGAGGAGCAGACCTTTTGGGCGGTGGCTGTGCGGGTTATCCGCAAGAAATTAGTAGCAGAAGGCATCAGCATTCCGCAAATCAGTAAGGAATTGCGGAGTGAACCTTTGCAGTTAGATACACTTCAAGCACTCTATCCTAAGGGACAGGCTCTGCGTCTATCAGCCTCTGCACTCACGGAGTATTTTAAAAATCAGTATGGTTACTTTATCAAGTATGTGCTCGGCTTACAAGAAGAGTGGAGCATTCATCCAGATGCTCGAAGTCATGGAACGTTTTTACACCGCATTTTTGAGAGAACACTACAAGGTGATGTTCGTAGTGATTTTGATCAGCGATTGGAATCGGCTATCCATGAAACGATGCAGGAGCCAGAATTTACAAATCTATACAATCAGTCCAGTGAGAGCCACTTTACACAGCAGTTGTTATTAGACACAGCTAGGGCTACAGGACAGGTACTAGCCCATACGAAAGAAATTGAAACAATCGGTGAGGAGACAGCTTTTGGTGATGATGCGCTGCCCTTCCTCATTTTGGAAAATGTCCGAGCAGTTACCGTTCGTGGGAAAGTAGACCGAATTGATCGTCTACTCTCTGATGGAAGTCTGGGAGTTGTAGATTATAAGTCTAGTGAGACCAAGTTTAGCTTCGAGAAGTTTTTTAATGGTCTTCATTCTCAGTTACCGACCTATCTAGCTACTGTACAAGGGTTGACTGATCAGTCAGCGAGTTCTGGACTTTTTGGAGCTATGTATTTGCAGATGACTGATCCGATCGTTTCTCTAAAAGATACTAAGGAATTGGAAGATGCTGTCAAAGAAGCCGCTAAAACCATGCAGTACAAGGGACTCTTTTTAGCTGATAAATTGGCGTCTTTAGGACCTGTTTATGAGAAAAGCAAGGTCAATAGCCTTAGTCAAGAAGAGCTGGCTATTTTATTGGCCTACAATACTATTCTTTATAAAAAAGCAGCAGAGGGGATTCTATCAGGACAGTTCGCAATAAACCCTTATACAGAAAACGGGCGGAACATTGCTCCTTATGTTGATCAGTTTAAGTCTATTACTGGCTTTGAGGCTAATCGCCATTTAGGTCAAGCCAGACAGTTAGATAAATTAGACTTAAGTAAATTTGACAAACGTCCTGTTGGTGAGAAATTACGCCAGGCATGGATAGAAAAGATGAAGGAGGAGTTAGAGAAATGAGAAAGATCCCATTTTTAAGTTCAGAAGATATCCAGCAGCTACAGCATGACGAAGTTGCTTCTAATAAAGAAAAAAAGCGAACTGCAGAGCAGATTGAGGCGATTTATTCCTCCGGACAGAACATTTTAGTGTCGGCTTCTGCAGGATCAGGGAAAACCTTTGTTATGGTTCAGCGGATCATTGATCAGCTTCTTCGAGGAGTATCTATTCAGGAGCTCTTTATCTCCACCTTTACTGTAAAAGCTGCAGGAGAGTTGAAAGAACGTCTGGAAAAGGAGTTGAGCAAACAACTCAAAGAGAGTTCTGACGAGGAGCTAAAACAACATCTAGCCCAACAACTAGCGGCTATTGCTACTGCTGATATTGGTACGATGGACTCTTTCACGCAAAAGGTTCTAAACAAGTATGGCTATCTTCTTGGATTGGCTCCCAATTTTCGTATTCTCCAATCTGCAAGCGAGCAGACCATGTTGCAAAATGAAGTTTTTCAGCAACTGTTTGAGCAATATTATGCAGGTGATAAAAAGGAAATTTTTGAAAAATTAGTCAAAAATTTCACAGGAACGAAAAAAAATATCTCTGGCTTTCGTAAGCAAGTTTATGCAATATATCGATTTCTTCAATCAACAAGTAATCCAGAGTATTGGCTAAACGAAGTATTTCTGACAGGCTATGAAAATACCGACTTTGAGATGGAGCGAGATAAACTTTCACAGCAAGTAAAGGTTGCACTTTTTGATTTAGAAGATTATTTCCGATTTCATCTAGATCATGAAAGTCAAGAATTTTCGGGAGCTAAATACCAAGAAAATGTGTTGATAGCTTTGGATTTGCTAAGTAGCTTGCATGAAGTTTCGTCTAGTCAAGATTATTTTAGAGTTTTGAGAGAGCTTGTACGTTTATCTCGAGCTAGTGGAGGAAAAGCTTTTGTTATCAGTACTCGAAAGGAAGAACTAAAAGAGCTTGCCAGTGCTTTTAACCTAGAAAGAAAGAGTAAAATCGAGCATTTGCGGACTCTTGAAGCAAGTATTTACCAATTTGAATTTTTAGAGAAATATCAAGATGATAGCTTGCCACTTTTGTATTTATTGCGTGATTTTATGCGTGATTTTACTCAAGCTTACTTGGACCGCAAAAAATTAGAAAATGCTTTTGAATTTGGTGATATAAGTCATTTTGCTATTCAGATTTTAGAAGAATTTCCTGAAGTACGTAGCTTTTACCAAGAGCGTTATCACGAGGTGATGGTCGACGAATATCAAGATACTAATCACACTCAAGAACGAATGCTAGAACTCTTGTCAAGTGGACACAATCGATTTATGGTAGGAGACATCAAGCAGTCTATCTATCGTTTTCGTCAAGCAGATCCACAAATTTTTAGTGAAAAATTTAAACGTCATCAAGAGGATTCTAGTCAAGGGAAATTGATTGTTCTTAAGGAAAATTTTCGGAGCCACATCGAAGTATTAGAGGCTACAAATGACGTTTTCAAGCGATTGATGGATGAGCAAGTAGGAGAAATAAACTATGATGAAACACACTATCTGGTAGCAGGAAATCCAGATAAAGCATTGCCTAATCCTCAAAATAGAGCCGAAGTTCTACTTTACGATGACTCTGTGGCGGATGAGGAAGTAGACGAAAGCATATCCGTTGGAGAGGTTACTTTAGTAATCAAGGAGATCATTCGTTTACATCGGGAAAAAGCGGTCGCTTTTAAGGATATTACGCTCCTAACAGCATCTCGTACTCGAAATGATATGATTCTAGCAGAGTTTGCAAAACATCATATCCCTCTTGTACCTGATGGTGGAGAAGATAACTATCTCCAGTCGGTTGAAGTCATGGTCATGTTGGATACGTTACGCACAATTAATAATCCTTTAAATGACTATGCTTTAACAGCTCTTCTCAAGTCGCCGATGTTTGACTTTGGTGAAGATGAACTAGCTCGTATTGCTCTCCAAAAAAGACATGAAAAATCGCAAGAAAATCTCTATGAGAAGTTAGAAAACGCCTTAGCTTCCCAAGGGCTACATCAAGACTTGATCTTGCCAGATCTTAAAAGGAAATTGCAGCTCTTTCAAAAGACACTATTAGAATGGCGAACCTTTGCCAAAACTCACTCTTTATATGAACTGATTTGGAAGATTTATCAGGATCATTTGTATTACGATTATGTTGGGGCTTTGCCAAATGGCGCTCAACGTCAGGCAAATCTCTATGCACTCTCACTTAGAGCTAATGATTATGAAAAGTCTAGTTTTAAAGGTTTATCTCGCTTCATCGGGATGATTGATAAGATTTTAGAAAATCAACATGACTTGGCAAGCGTTCCTTTTGCTGCACCACAAGATGCTGTACGACTGATGACTGTGCATAAGAGTAAGGGGCTTGAGTTTAAGTATGTCTTTCTACTCAATATAGACAAGGCCTTTAATCGTCAAGATACGAGTTCTAATATTATTTTAAGTCGCAAGAATGGAATCGGCATCAAGTACATAGCCGACGTTGAGTTAGAAAAGTCTGAAGGTATGCTAACCCATGTTCGTCTGTCTATGGATACACTACCTTATCAAAAAAACTTAGAAGAGATTCGACTAGCTAGCTTATCTGAGCAAATGCGTTTGCTCTATGTTGCCATGACAAGAGCAGAAACCAAGCTATACCTAATCGGAAAAGGAAGCCAAGAAATGCTAGAAAAGCGCAACTGGGGACAAGCAGAGCATGGCCGTTTACCACTTGCTCTACGTAGCCTACTTTCTTCATTTCAAGATTGGATTTATGCCATTCAGACTGTCTTTTCAGATGATCACCTTGCCTTTGATGTCCGTTTTGTAAGAGATGAGGACTTGACATCTGATAAAGTGGGTCAAATTATACAGGAAAGTCCGTTCGATGTAGATAATCTGGCAGATAATCGCCAGTCTGACGACATTGTAAGAGCCTTAGAAGTATTAGAAAATGTAGATAGGCTTAATCGTCAATATGCAGCCGCTATTGAATTACCAAGTGTCCGTACTCCCAGTCAGATTAAAAAGCTTTATGAACCAGTTATGGAAAGTGATGGCGTAGAGATTATGGACAAAAAAACAGAGATTTCACAACCGCAAACCTTTGTTTTTCCTGACTTTACTAAGAAATCTTCTGTAACAGGAGCACAAGTCGGAAGTGCTGTCCATGAACTGATGCAAAAAATTCCCTTGGATAAAAAGCCTGATAGAAACATCATAAAAACAATTCTAAAACAAGTACAAGCAGAAGCGGCAGTGAAAGAAAAGATTGATCTAGATAAAATCGTAGCTTTTTTTGAAAGTTCGCTTGGAAAAATCATGCAAGAACATAAAGATAAACTTCACCGTGAAGCACCTTTTGCTATGCTTAAGAAGGATAAGATAAGTGGGCAGGATTTTGTTGTTCGGGGGATTTTGGATGGCTATCTTTTACTTGGAGATAAAATAGTACTCTTTGATTACAAGACAGACAAATTCCAGCATGTCCAGGATTTGGTAGAACGCTACCGGCCTCAGTTGAGTTTATATGCCGAAGCCCTTAGTCGTTCTTATGGTATTTCGCAGGTTGAGAAATACTTGATTTTACTGGGGGGATCTGATTTACAAGTGGTCAAGGTCGAAGAATAGATGGATGATGGAGGAAGAGAAATGAGAGATAATCATCTTCATACCTATTTTTCATATGATGCGACAGCTGACTTTTCTGATTATTTAGAAAGCTACGAAGGAGAAATCATTACAACAGAACATTTTGATTTATCAAATCCCTACATGGGTGGTCCGCGTGATGATGTGCCCGATTATGAAGCTTATGAACGAAAAATAGAAGAGCTTAACCAACGATATGGAAACCGAATCAAAAAGGGAATTGAAATAGGCTATTATGCTCCTAGAGAAGCAGATATTTTGGCTTATCTTGAAGGAAAGGAATACGATCTTAAGCTCCTATCCGTTCATCATAATGGACGCTTTGACTATCTAGAAGAAGCCGTTTTTGAGTTGGATAAGATGGAGCATATCATTCATTATTTTAAAGAAATGGAAGAAGCAATCGAACGTATTCCAGCAGATGTACTGGCGCATTTTGATTATGGTTTCCGTAAGCTTTCAGTTAGCCTAGAAGAGTTCAAATCTCTGGAACCTCAGCTGCGCCAACTGTTTCAAAAGATGATTGATTATAATTTAGCATTCGAATTGAATAGCAAATCGATGTATCTTTATAATCATGAAGAACTGTATCGCTATGCACTTGTTTTGATCAAAGATATGGGAGGACACAGATTTTCGGTAGGATCAGATGGCCATAAAGTAGAGCATTTTCGACTGCATTTTGATAGAATAGAGCACTTGCTAGCTGAATTTGAAATTGGCGAAGAACAATTACTTTGATGAGATTTTTTTGCTATTTATAAATGCGGATAGATAAAAACGCAATTACATATAAACATTTGCATTTTTCCTGACAATAGTTCAGTTATATCAATGTTTTTTGCCATATTTTTTATAGTTTTTATAGCGAAATCTATTGACAATAAAGGTCTTAAAGAGAATTCTTTTTTTGGATATGTACTGACTCCAAAAAATTAGACAAATTATTTACCAAAAGGATTTAGTTCCGTATTGAACGGGACTAAGTCCTTTTCTACTATTTGTCAAGTATATCAAGGTATTTGATGAAAAATAGTTTGAGTTCCATAGTCAAACTAAGGGAATTGTCTTTTTTTGAACTAAAGTTTAGTATAAAAAGTGTACACTAAACCAACACCTCATCTGGTGATTTTTTTGATAAGGCGTTACAATAATATGGCATAAACAATTTTACCTCTTTGTCTTGAATGATTCCTTGCTTTAGTGATGTCATTTTCAATACTCGACGTTTTTCGTCCCACATACTTTGATAACATTCTTCCTAAAACAGGTGTCTTGTCAGTTTTAGTTACGACGTCTAGCGCCAAAGGACTTATCGACTTAACAAGACACCTCTACTTTAACATAACGAAAAAGTAGTGAGTACTTTCTCCCGCCGGAGATTTCCTCACTACTAATCTTAGTATGTTTTAGTTTGACTTTAATCTGTTTGTTATTATGGTGATCAATGTGGTTGATGATGGTTCAATGGTAATCAAGTGAGTCTGAGAATCGAACTTCGGTTCTTTGTCAACTGTAGTGGGTTGATGAAAAGTTACAACCTGGAGAGGACTAACGTGTTTCTATCCTTTTTTATATTCAGAGCATGAGTATTCTAGTTTTAAAGTTGTCAAAGTTTCGGAAGATAAAAGTTTTTGGCTTGATAATCTTGATTTGGTTGTTAGTGGCTTCTAATTTTGTATTTGAATGAGAAAGTTCCACTAGCATTTAATTGCTGTACTCGTGAGATTTACGTTCCAATTGATTTATGATTTGGATGCGAAGACGGATTCATAGTTTGGCTAGGGTGTTGTGTAATATGAAAAGCAATCGAGGAAGATTTTAGCAGAAAGAAAGAGTTTCTTAACGATGTCGTAGTGGGAGATAAACATGCCCATAGTAATGACTTTAACCCCGTTTCGGACCTGTCTGGAATGGAGCAGAAAATGTTTACGAATAGTTGCTTGAGTTCGTCCATCCAAGATAGCTATGATTTTTCTTGAAGTCATATTGAGCCATTTGTCTTTGATTGACAATGAGGATATAAAAGAGTAGGATAATTGAGCTTCACATGCATTTATATATGAGTTTCCGTTTTAAAAATGAAAGAAATTTCTATATTTGTGTCTTTTATTTCAAGCAATTCTAAGGTATTCTTAACAGGTCTCGTAAGTAGCTTTCTAATAGATTGTATGGTGCTTTCATTATAGTTTTTACGTACAACAAAATAGATTTCATACTTCCTAACTTCTTACAGTGGTTTTATCCACTACAGAAATTATGGAGCTCTATATTCTCAGACTCTTTTGTGTGCCAGTAAAATAGAAAAGAATAGGCAAAAGTACTCAACTGTGATATAATAGAAAGGAATTCTATGTATGAAATAACTTGAAAGAGATAAATCATGAGAAAAATTGTAATCAATGGTAATCGACCTCTAAAAGGTGAGGTTACTATTAGTGGAGCAAAAAATAGTGTTGTAGCTCTTATTCCTGCAATTATTTTGGCAGATGGAATTGTGACTTTAGATGGAGTGCCAGCGATTTCAGATGTGGATAGCTTGATTGATATCATGGAAACCATGGGCGCAAGCGTAAAACGTAATGGGGACAGTCTTGAAATCGATCCGCGTCAAGTGAAAAATATGCCGATGCCTTATGGAAAAATAAATAGTCTTCGTGCTTCTTATTATTTTTATGGAAGTTTATTAGGGCGTTTTGGTATGGCTACAGTAGGACTTCCAGGCGGATGTGATCTTGGTCCGCGTCCGATTGACCTTCATTTGAAAGCTTTCGAAGCTATGGGAGCGCAGATGAGTCAAGATGGCAATGCTATGCACCTAGAAGCAGTAAAGGGGCGTATGAATGGTGCTAGTATCTATATGGATACAGTGAGTGTTGGTGCAACAATCAATACCATGTTGGCTGCTGTTCGAGCTTCTGGTCGTACTGTCATTGAAAATGCAGCTAGGGAACCAGAGATTATTGATGTTGCGACTTTGTTGAATAATATGGGAGCTCATATTCGTGGGGCGGGTACAGATATTATTACGATTGAAGGTGTCGAGAAACTCCATGGGACACGCCATCAGGTGATTCCTGATCGAATCGAAGCAGGCACTTACATTGCTTTAGCTGCTGCTATTGGTCAAGGTATCCAGATCAATAATGTCTTGTACGAGCATTTAGAAGGTTTTATCGCTAAATTGGAAGAAATGGGTGTCAGAATGACCATTTCAGAAGACAGTATTTATGTTGAAGAGCAAAAAGAATTAAAAGCAATCAATATTAAAACAGCTCCTTATCCAGGTTTTGCAACAGACTTGCAGCAACCGATTACTCCACTTTTGCTCAAAGCTAAAGGTCGTGGCTTTATAGTGGATACCATTTATGAAAAACGGATCAACCATGTTCCTGAATTGGCCAAGATGGCTGCTCACATATCATCATCTAGCCATCAGATTATCTATGAGGGACCAAACCTGCTAAAAGGAGCGGATGTAAAAGCAACCGATTTACGTGCAGGTGCTGCTTTAGTTATCGCTGGCTTGATGGCTCAAGGACAAACTGAGATTCGAAATATCGAGTTCATTTTACGTGGTTACTCAAATATTATTGAAAAATTGAGAAGCCTTGGAGCAGATATTGAATTAGTAGAAGAAGTATAGGCTGGTGTTACAGTAAAGAAAACACAGCCTCTAGGTAGCTTATGAATATATGGACAAAATTAGCTGAATTTGCTGTTATTGAGACAGAACGATTGCGCCTGAGACCTTTCTCTTATCAGGATGCAGAGGATTTTTATGCTATTGCTTCTAATCCAAAAAATTTGGAGTTTATTTTTCCAAGTCAGGCGAGCATAGAAGAAAGCCAATATGTCCTAGCAAACTATTTCATGAGAAATCCTCTGGGAGTTTGGGCTATCTGCGATAAAGAGAGCCAACGAATGATTGGCTCTATTAAGTTTGAAAAATTAGATGAAATAAAAAAGAAGCAGAGCTAGGTTATTTTTTAAAAAAGACCATTGGGGAAAAGGCCTGATGACAGAATGTGTAAGTGCAATGAGACTTTTATCTGTTAATCAATTTGGCATGAAAAAGTTAAGTATCATTACTCATCAGGAAAATGTAGCCAGTCAGCGTGTTGCTCTAAAAGCGGGTTTTAAAATGTTTCGACAGTTCAAAGGAAGCGATCGTTATACACGAAAAATGAGGGACTATGTCGAATTTCGCTATGAAAGAGGTGATGATGATGAGTAAACACCAAGAAATTATCGCTTACTTAGAGAAACTTCCTGTAGGAAAAAGAGTCAGTGTTCGCAGTATTTCAAACTATCTTGGAGTTAGCGATGGAACAGCTTACCGAGCTATTAAGGAAGCTGAAAATCGAGGCTTGGTAGAGACTCGTCCCCGTAGTGGAACGGTTCGTGTTAAGTCTACGAAAGTTGTGCTAGAACATTTGACTTATCACGAAATCGCTGAGATTACTCGATCAGAAGTATTAGCTGGACAGGCTGGTCTAGATAAAGAATTTAGTAAATTCTCTATCGGCGCTATGACCGAACAGAATATCATGCGTTATTTAACGGAAGGGGGTCTCTTAATCGTAGGAGACCGCACTGAAATCCAGCGTTTAGCTTTAAAAAATGAAAATGCAGTGCTAGTGACGGGTGGATTTAGTATCGAAGAGGATATTTTATCTTTGGCAGATCAAATGAGTATTCCTATTTTGCGTACGCAACATGATACCTATACAGTAGCGACAATTATTAATCGAGCTTTATCAAACATTCAGATAAAAACAGATATCCTAACTGTAGAACAAGTTTATCGGTCTGCTCATGAACATGGCTTTTTACAGGAAACAGATACAGTCAAGGATTATTTGGATTTGGTTCGCAAAAATCGTTCGAGTCGTTTTCCTGTGATAAATCAACATCAAATGGTTGTTGGAGTAGTAACAATGCGAGATGCAGGAGATAAATCACCTTATACGACTCTGGACAAAATTATGACAAAAAATCCTTTTATGACAGGATTGAAAACCAATATTGCAAATGTCAGTCAACGGATGATCGCAGAGGATTTTGAGATGATACCGGTCGTTCGTAGTAATCAAACTTTATTAGGAGTGATTACACGTCGAGATATTCTAGAAAAAATGAGCCGTGAGCAGGTATCTAGCTTGCCAACTTTTAGTGATCAGATTACCCAAAAGCTTATTCGAAATGGGAATGATTTTGCTTTTACAGTAGAGCCTTTTATGTTGGAAAATAATGGTGTTCTCTCGCATGGTGTTTTGACAGAAATTCTCAATACAGCTACACATCAACTGATCTCTTATAGTGGTCGAAGTCTCATTATTGAGAACATGATGATTTACTTTTTGCAAGCCGTACAACTAGATGATTACCTAACACTCCAGTCTCGTCTAGTACGAGAAACAAGACGGTCGGCTATTATTGATTATGAGATCTATTTAGAGCATCAGTTAGTAGCTAAGGCAACAATAACGGTAAAAATAAACTAAGAAGAGGAAACAGAATAAAGAATGATTACATTAAAATCACAACGTGAGATTGATTTGATGGCTAAAAGTGGCGAGTTTCTTGCCTCTATTCATCATGGATTGAGAGAATTAATTAAACCAGGAATCGATATGTGGGATATTGAAGAATATGTCCGCAGACGTTGTAAAGAGGAAAATGCCCTACCTTTGCAAATCGGAGTAGAAGGAAGTATTATGGATTATCCTTATGCAACCTGTTGCTCCCTTAATGATGAAGTGGCTCATGCGTTTCCTCGCCATCAAAAGTTGGTGGAAGGTGATTTAATCAGCATTGATATGGTTGTTGGTTTAGTAGATAAATCGGAATTAGATGTTGCCAAATTAGACTTTAATAATGTCCATGAAATGAAGAAATATACAGAGAATTTCCGTGGTGGCGTTGCAGACTCTTGTTGGTCCTATGCGGTGGGACAAGTTAGTCCTGAGGTGAAACAACTGATGGATGTCACCAAAGAATGTCTCTACCGCGGGATTGCTGCTGCAAAAGTTGGCAATCGAATTGGCGATATTGGTGCAGCAATTCAAGAATATGCTGAGAGTCATGGTTATGGAGTTGTGCAAGATTTAGTTGGACACGGTGTAGGTCCAACCATGCATGAAGAGCCAATGGTACCACATTATGGTCGAGCTGGTCGTGGTCTACGCTTGCGAGAAGGAATGGTCTTGACTATTGAGCCAATGATTAATACAGGCACTTGGGAAATTGATACAGACTTTGAAACTGGCTGGGCTCATAAAACGCTTGATGGTGGCTTGTCTTGCCAATATGAACACCAATTTGTCATTACAAAAGATGGTCCAGTGATTTTGACCAGTCAAGGTGAAGAAGGCACTTATTAAGATATATAGGAGGTTGGGGTAGTATATTCCTAGCCTCTTCGCTTTATCTCAATAAACAGTCTACAGAAAGGAAAAACATGAAAAAAATAATTAAGAATCTAAAAAATCAGCAGTTTTTAAGAGCTTTTTTTGATTTTTATAATCAGTCTGATATTAGTATCACTAGCATTGCTGTGGCTTATTATTTTTTAATATCTGCCTTTCCTTTATTACTAGTCTTGGCAAATATTCTACCTTATTTCCAAATTCAGACAGATACTTTATTGAACTTATTAAATAATATTTTACCAGTATCGATTTATCAAATGGTTTCAACCGCAGTTCGAGAGATCTTTAGCCATCCATCATCAGGTTTGTTGAGTTTTTCAATCTTATCAGCCATCTGGGCTTTCTCACAGTGTATTTCTTTTTTACAAAAGGCCTTTAATAAGGCTTATAATGTGACAAAGGGACACAGTTTACTTCGCAATCGTCTATTTAGTTTTGTTGTGAGTCTTGGTTTACAAATTTTATTGATTCTTTCAATGTTGCTATCTGTCTTTGGGCGTAGTATTTTGACTTTAATGTATAACCTTTTTGATTTAGATGTATCATTTTATAGACAAATCACGACCATAACTGAGTGGTTCGTCTTTCTAGTTCTATTTCTAACCTTAATTGCACTCTATTATCTATTACCTAATGTCAAGATAAACAAGGTTCACTATGTTTTGCCTGGCACATTTTTTGTAGTTGGAATCCTTTTTGGTATGCTGAATTTATTTAATGTATATCTAGAAGCCTATATGAACCACTTTATGAGTGTCCGATTTTTTGGATCAGTCTTTGTAATTTTTGTGATGTTATGGTTTATTATTGTTTCAAAGATTTTGATTATCGGTGCTATTTTGAACGCAAGCTACCAATCTTGCCAAGAGTCTGAATTTGAACTGGATAAAATTCGGGGATTCTCTTTTATAAAAAAGAATGAATAAAGATTGAACATTTTATTGTAAAACGTATTTTTTATTGCATTTGCAATAAAATGTGTTATAATAGTTTCAAATAAAAATTAAAGGAGGGGATATGTCAGTATTGCGAGAAATTGGGATTATCGCCCGAGCTTTGGATTCTATTGCTAATATTGAGTTTCGTGACATAGAGCTAGCGCGAGGGCAATATCTTTATCTGGTACGAATCGCGGAGAATCCGGGAATCATTCAAGAGGAGCTGTCGGAGCTGCTCAAGGTGGATCGCTCAACGGTTGCCCGTTCTGTTAAGAAGCTTGAGGCCAAGGGCTTGGTACAGCAGAAGGCAGCTAAGGACAGCAAGAAGAACAAGGAATGGTTTGTGACGGAAAAAGGGGAAAACTTTATCCTTTTATCCTAGCTGAGAATGACTATTCTGAAGAGACATCCCTACAGGGATTTTCTCAAGCGGAAGTTAAAGCCTTGGAGGAAATGCTTGTTCGAGTACGTGAAAACATCACAGGTGACTGGGAAGCAGTCAAAAAAGGACAAAAAAGAAACTATTAAGATTGAAGAGGTGCATCATGAAAGTTACAGTTGAACATGAATTTTGGCAAGTATTTCCGGAAGCTCAGATTAGTGTTTTAATGGTCAAGGGGCTAGATAATCAAGTGGATGAAAGTAAGGATCCTTATTTCAAATCCTTACTGGATAAGGGAGCGAAGCGAGCTGAGGACTTTATCTCAGACGAAAACTTCACTCAAAATGAAGTCATTCAGGAGTGGCGTCAGGCCTTCAGCCAATTCAAGACCAAGAAAGGAGCACGCTCCTCTATTGAAGCTCTGCTCAAGCGGGTTAGTCAGGGAAGGGAATTTCATCCAATCAATCCTTTGGTCGATATCTACAACAGTGTTTCTCTCTCTTACGCAGTTCCTTGTGGCGGTGAGGATTTGGATAAGATTGTCGGAGGTCTTCATCTAGGAAAAGCCAAAGGCGGCGAAGCCTTTTTCCCATTGGGTGCTGAAAGTGACGCACCGGCACTGCCAGAAGAAATCATCTACTATGATGAAGAGGGAGCTGTTTGTCGTTGTCTTAACTGGCGAGAAGCCCAGCGGACTATGCTGACGGAAGAAACCAAAGATGCCATCTTGGTCATTGAGGCCATCAATGAAAAGCAAGCAGTACGCGCCCAAGCAGCTATGAGAGAACTCCAGACTCTGATTGAGGATTATTTTGGTGTCAAAGGTGAAATCACCCATCTGTCTCTTGATAATCCAAGCTTGGAAATCTAAGACTAAAAAAATCTGGATCAGATTATCTGGTCCAGATTTGCTTTTATAGGGTGAAATAGGCTGATTCGTTGTTATTTGTCCTTGTTTTTAAAGATAAAAATCTTACTGAAGACATAGTTGAGGACGATGATCAGTACTTGAGCAACGAAAGTTTCAATGGTATTGACCATTTTGATATTGTTATTGACAAACTGGCCTATGATCTGTGGGAAGCTAGTGACAAAGATAAAGGTTAATAGTAAGTTCAAGCCCATAGTAGCCAAACGTGCAGTGAAAAATTTGATCAATCGAACGAACCAGCCCTGTCTTTTTTGCTTAAAAACGATGGTATCATTGGTTACAAAGGCAAAAAGGATTCCCAAAACATCACCGATGATTGTAGCCAAGATTTCGTTTCCAATCACTTCATAGCAGAGCATACGGCTTACAACAGATACAATCGTTGTTGCTAAACCAAAGAAGAGATAAGAAAGAATTTCGTTATCAAAAAATTTTTTTACTAAAGATTTCATAAAGCTAGTCTATCATATTTTGAATATTTGTGCTATACTAGATGAGTTGTCAAACGAGCAGGCTAGATCATCTTTGCCTCATGTTGCGCAACCCTTGGTGCTTAGCTTCTTTCGCCAAGCATATTACACGCGGTAAAACCGCCAAAGGAGAATTTTATGCAAAAATTAACTGCACGCGATATGGTGCAAATTGCTCTTGTCGCAGCTATTTATGTTGCACTTACTATCACACCGCCGCTAAATGCGATTAGCTACGGAGCGTACCAGTTCAGAATTTCTGAAATGATGAATTTTATGGCTTTTTATAATCGCAAGTACATTATTGGTGTGACAATCGGATGTATGATTTCTAATTTCTTTAGTTTTGGTCTTCTTGATGTATTTGTCGGTGGTGGATCAACCTTAGTCTTTGTGCTATTGGGAGTGATTTTATTTAGCAAATACAAAAACGAATATCTTTTTAACGGTTTAATTCGGAAAGATTTCTTTTTCTTCTCGATTTTCTTTTCTGTATCAATGATAACGATTGCTGCTGAATTGTATTTCGTTGCCGGATTACCGTTCTTCTTTACGTGGTTTACAACTGCTGTTGGAGAATTTGCCTCTCTCTTTATTGGAGCTATTTTGATGGATAAAATTAGCAAACGAATTGATTTAACTCAATAAAGGTTTAAACTGCTTGAGATCTTATATCTCGGGTAGTTTTATTTTTGTACATCTTTTATATTTTCTCTATTTTTTAAGAGTAAAATCAAGTGAGATAAACTATTTTTGTGGTAGAATAAGACTATGAAGAATAGAATGTCTGAACTAGTGACGTTGCTCAATCGTTATGCTCATGAGTACTATACAAAAGACACTCCTAGTGTTTCTGATAGTGAGTATGATCAACTGTATCGTGAGTTAGTTAGTCTAGAAGAGAAATATCCAAATGATATTCTACCAGATAGTCCTACACATAGAGTTGGTGGAAAAGTTTTGGATGGTTTTGAAAAATACCAACATCAGTATCCTCTCTATAGTTTGCAGGATGCTTTTTCACGTGCAGAATTAGAAGCTTTTGATGAGCGTGTGAGAAAAGAATTTCCAGAAGCAATTTATCTTTGTGAATTGAAAATAGATGGCTTATCGATTTCTCTTTCATATGAAAATGGGATTCTGGTAGCAGGAGCTACACGCGGAGATGGTTCTATTGGTGAGAATATTACTGAGAACCTCAAACGAGTTAAAGACATTCCTTTGACTTTACCTCAGCCATTAACAATGACTGTTCGTGGCGAGTGTTATATGCCTAAGGCTTCTTTTGATGAAGTTAATCGCTTTCGACAGGAAAATGGCGAAGCGGAATTCGCCAATCCAAGAAATGCAGCGGCAGGAACACTACGACAGTTGGATACCGCAGTCGTTGCGAAGCGCAATTTATCAACCTTCCTTTACCAGGAGGCAAGTCCGACAACTGAAGTAAGTCAAGAATCGGTTCTAAAAAAACTCAGCAAACTGGGATTTGCAGTTAATGACAATCGTGTCTTAGCAAGCAGTATAGATCAAGTATGGAACTTCATTGAAAAGATTAGTCAAGAACGTAATAAACTTCCTTATGAGATTGATGGGATTGTTATTAAAGTAAACTCTTTAGCTGCTCAAGAAGAGCTTGGTTTTACGGTGAAAGCGCCTAAGTGGGCGATTGCTTATAAGTTCCCAGCTGAAGAAAAAGAAGCCAAATTGTTATCTGTTGACTGGACGGTGGGAAGAACAGGAGTCGTCACACCAACTGCGAATCTCACTCCAGTCCAGCTTGCTGGTACAACAGTGAGTCGGGCTACTCTCCATAATGTAGACTATATTAAAGAGAAAGATATTCGCAAGGATGATACGGTTATCGTCTATAAGGCGGGAGACATCATTCCAGCTGTTTTACGTGTGGTAGAGACGAAGCGTGTATCAGAAGAGAAACTAGCAGTCCCAAAATATTGTCCTAGCTGTGAAAGTGAATTACTCCACTTTGAGGATGAAGTGGCTTTGCGCTGTATCAATCCGCTTTGTCCTGCTCAGATCAGGGAAGGATTAATACATTTTGCCAGTCGCGATGCAATGAATATTACAGGACTTGGACCTGCAGTAGTTGAAAAACTTTTTTCTCAAGGGCTTGTTAGTGATGTTGCTGGAATTTACCGATTGCAAGTAGAAGAATTGCTTCAATTAGAGAATTTTAAGGAAAAATCAGCAAATAAATTGTATAATGCCATTCAGGCTTCTAGGGAAAATTCAGCTGAGCGACTATTATTTGGTCTAGGAATTCGTCATGTAGGGAGCAAGGCTAGTCGGATATTATTGGAACATTTCCATGATATTCCAACCCTTGCTAAAGCAGATTTAGACACCATCGCTAGCATTGATGGCTTAGGACTGGTGATTGCAACTAGCTTACATAGTTATTTTGAACAAGAAGGAACACAGACTTTACTAGCTGAGCTACAGGAAGCAGGCGTCAATCTGGCTTATCTTGGCGAAAAAGTAGCAGCAGATGCTATTTTATCAGGAAAAACAGTGGTTTTAACAGGTAAACTAGAGACATTAACGCGGACACAAGCCAGAGAAAAACTTCTTCGCTTGGGAGCAAATGTTGCTAGTAGTGTTTCCAAAAAAACGGATTTGGTGATTGCTGGAGCAGATGCTGGTAGCAAGTTAGCCAAGGCGCAAGAATTGGGAATTGAAATCCAGAATGAAGAATGGCTTGAACAGTTATAGAGGCACATTATGAAAGTTGTAAAAAGAGCAAGACTTATTTATAATCCGACATCAGGTCAGGAAATTATCAAAAAAAATATTGCAGAAGTACTAGATGTTCTTGAGGATGTCGGCTACGAAACCAGTGCATATCAGACGACACCTGAGCCACTTTCTGCACAAAAAGAAGCAGAGCGGGCTGCAAAAGCTGGTTTTGATTTGATTGTGGCAGCTGGTGGAGATGGCACAATCAATGAAGTCGTAAATGGTGTGGCACCATTAGAGGATCGGCCTCGCTTAGCTTTTATCCCAACTGGTACAACCAATGATTATGCGCGTGCTTTGAAAATTCCTATGGGAAATCCTGTTGAAGCTGCAAAAATCATTGCTAAGAATCAAACCATAAAAATGGATATAGGACGTGCATTCGGAAATAAATACTTTATCAATATCGCAGCTGCCGGAACATTGAGTGAATTGACCTATCGTGTACCTAGTGAGGCAAAATCTCGCTTAGGCTATTTTGCTTATGTTGCAAAAGGTGCTGAAATGCTACCACGCTCCAAATCCCGCAAGGTTCGTATTACTCACGATCATGGGGTTTTTGAAGGAAGAATCTCACTCATGTTTGCAGCCTTGACAAATTCTATCGGCGGTTTTGAGCAGATTGCGCCAGATGCAAAATTAGATGATGGGAATTTTACTCTGATTTTGGTTAAGACGGCTAAGCTTTTTGAGATGTTAGCTTTACTTATCCAAGCCATCAATGGTGGACAACATGTGACAGATGTCAATGTTGAATACTTAAAAACAAGCAAATTAAAACTAGAAGTTTTAGATAGCAAAGAACCATTTATGCTCAATCTCGATGGCGAATATGGTGGAGACACTCCTGTAGAGTTAGAAGTCTTCCACAATCACTTAGAATTTTTTGCAAATATCGATGAAATCAGCGATGATGCTCTTTGTTTAGAGAATAATGATGAACTCAGGAGATAAAAATGCCAGACTACCAGGTCTTAGTCCACTACCATAACCCAAATGGTGATTATCTTTCTTATAATATATGGCAGTGGCAGGAAAAACAAATCGGAAAGGAAGCGTCATTTTCTAATTTTGATTATTTTGGGCGAAGTGGACTTGTTACTTACCAAAGTGAGACAAACTTGGATTATGTCCATTTGATTATAAAAAAAGCAGACTGGTCAAGCCAGACTATTGATTATACCATTCGTCTCTTGCCATCTCACTTGGTTACAGAAGTTTGGATTCTTGAGGGAGATCATCAAGTCTATTATTCTAGGCAAGCAGCAGTCGCTAGCCACTTTTACAAATACCGAGATCCCCATGCTTTTGATATGGCAGTTTCTTCCAAAGAATTTGACCGTTACTGGGGCTACCAAGGGAGTTTAGGTGCCTTTTACCAATCTGACAAAACAGAATTTAAAATTTGGGCGCCGACAGCAAAAGCCGTTGAAGTGGTCATCTATAAAGATGCCAGCAACCAAGCCGATATTTGGAAAACCATTTCTCTAAAGAGAGGCCGAGATTTTTCAACAGATCACACAAAGAATACAATTGGAGTGTGGCAAGGGAGTATTTCTGAAGATTTAGCCAAGCGTGCCTACCAATATCGTGTGATCTTTGATCACGAAGAATACTTCAAACGGGATCCTTATAGCCTGGCTACCAGCCCTGATGGTAAACGAACAGCTATCGTGACAGACCAAGAACGAAATCCACTTGGATTTCAAGTAAAGCAGGGACAAGAAGCCCATTGGCGCGTGAAGAATGCCTGCCAAGCAGTCATCTATGAGATGCATATCCGTGATCTAAGCCAGTCAGAAAGCTCAGGTGTCGCACCAGCGTATCGTGGAACTTTCCTTGGAGCCTGTCAAACGGGTACGACCAATGATATTGGCCAAGCGACAACCTTTGATTATATTCGTGACTTGGGTGTGAATTATGTCCAGCTTCAGCCTGTCTCGGATCGTCATAAAGACTATGATGAAAATGGCCAGGTAACCTATAACTGGGGCTACGATCCGCAGAACTATAATGCCCCAGAAACTAGTTTTTCCAGCAACCCATCTGATCCAGCTCAGGCTATTCGTGATTTAAAAACCTTGATTCAAGCCTATCATGATGCTGGTATCGGAGTGATTCTTGATGTGGTCTATAACCACATTTATTCTACCTTTGACTCCCCATTTCAAGCTAGTGTTCCTGATTATTACTATCGGATGAATCCAGATGGCTCTTTCCAGAATGGAACCGGAGTCGGAAGTGAAACCGCCAGCGAGCATGAGATGTTCCGCAAGTATATGATTGATTCACTCTTGTATTGGGTCAAAGAGTATAATGTGGATGGTTTCCGGTTTGATTTGATGGGGATCCATGATATAGAGACCATGCAGATTATTCGAGATGAATTGGACAAGGTAGACCCACGTATCCTGACTTACGGAGAAGGATGGGATATGGGGACAGGCCTCCTGCCTCAAGATAAGGCCAAAAAAGACAATGCCTATCAGCTCTTAGATATTGGATTTTTTAATGATAATGAGCGAGATGCTATTAAAGGTGCTGAGGTATTTGGAACCTTGAAAGCTGGATTTGTTAGTGGACAAGGTACGGAAAATATTATTGCCAAGGCTATTTTAGGAAGCAGTGAATTGGGTAGCTACCTCATGCCAAATCAGGTTGTTAATTATGTCGAAGCTCATGATAATTATAATCTGCATGACTTACTAAGAGAATTCCATCCACATGATGATCTAGAAACCTTAACCAAGCGGATTGAACTAGCGACTGCCATGAATATTCTCATGCAAGGCTTGGCCTTTATGGAGCTGGGGCAGGAGTTTTCTCGAAGTAAGTTGGTGGCAACAGGACCAAATGGCCAGATGACTCAAGCAGATAAAGAAAGAGCTATGAATAGCTACAATGCACCAGACCAAGTCAACCAGGTGGATTGGAATCTGCTTTCGAAACATCAAGATAGTGTCAATTTTATCCGCCAGATTATCCAACTAAAAACGACCAGGAAAGAATTTTCTTACTCAACATATGAAGAAATTTACCAGCATGTCTATGTTCGTCAAGCACAGACAAATAGTGGTCTTATCATTTTTGAAGTCAAGGACAGTAAGCATTATCTAGTCATCTTTAATGCCAGTGGCACACCTTATCATTTGGAAAATGCTGACCAGCTCAAACTAGTCGTCAGCAATAACCGAAGCAAGATTAATACAGAAGTTGAGAACTTAACTGCTAGCGTTTTTGAGATCTTAGCTTGAGTCAATTCATTTTAGATGACCCTACTTTATAAAATCATTGAAGCAGAATGGGAAAAATTAGCGCCCTTCTGCTTTTTTTCTACTTCAAATGGAACAATCGCCTCTTATTTTCTGACAATTCTAATCTAGAAGAGTATAATAAGGGTAGAAACCCATGTGATTCTTTCTGTATGGAGAAAGGAGGCTTTTATGCCACAACGTGATTATGCTTTCGGTTTTCATGATGATATAGCACCGCTTTATTCGACTGGGAAAGGATTGACAGAAGCAGTTGTTCGTGAAATATCTGCCATGAAAAAAGAACCTCAGTGGATGCTAGACTATCGCTTACGCTCCTTAGAGCTATTTAACAAATTACCCATGCCGGACTTTGGTCCTGATTTGTCAGGCATTCGATTTGAAGATGTCATCTATTACCAGAAACTAAGCGGAGAGCCAGCTCGTAGTTGGGATGATGTTCCTGAAGAGATAAAAAGGACCTTTGACCGTCTAGGAATCCCAGAAGCAGAAAAGCAATTTCTGTCTGGTGCTGTTGCCCAGTACGAGTCTGAGGTGGTTTACCACAATATGAAGGAAGAGTTTGCTAAGCTAGGGATTATTTTTACTGACACAGATACAGCCGTTCAGGAGTATCCAGAGCTAGTCAAGCAATATTTTGGGACAGTCGTGTCAAATGCTGAACATAAGTTTGCAGCCTTAAATGGAGCAGTCTGGTCTGGTGGAACATTTATATATGTTCCTAAAAATGTACACTGTCAAATTCCTGTTCAGACCTATTTTCGAATCAATGGTGAAAATGCCGGCCAGTTTGAGCGCTCCCTCATGATTATCGAGGAGGGTGGCTCCATCCAGTATATCGAGGGTTGTACAGCACCGACCTATACGACCAATAGTCTTCATGCTGCGACTGTTGAGATCATAGTCAAAAAGGATGCCTTTTTCCGCTATACAACCATTCAAAACTGGTCGGACAATGTCTATAATCTTGTAACGGAGCGGGGGATTGTTGAGGAGGGTGGCACCTTAGAGTGGATTGATGGTAACTTAGGCAGTAAGGTCAATATGAAATATCCCTGTAGCATTCTTAATGGCCGCAATGCTAGAACCTCTGTCCTCTCTATGTCATTTGCGAATTATGGCCAGCACTTGGATGCGGGTTGTAAGGTCTTTCATAATGCACCCAAGACTTCTAGTACCTTAATTTCTAAATCAGTGGCCAAGGATGGAGGTAAGACGGACTATCGTGGTCAAGTTCGCTTTGGTAAGAATAGTGCTGGTTCCAAATCTCATATCGAGTGCGATACCATTCTCATGGATGGCGAGTCTAGCTCCGATACCATTCCTTTTAACGAAATCCATAATTCCAATGTCACTCTAGAGCATGAAGCCAAGGTTTCCAAAGTGTCTGAGGACCAACTCTACTACCTGATGAGTCGTGGTATTAGTGAAGAAGAAGCCACAGCTATGATTATTAATGGTTTTATGGAACCCATCACCAAAGAACTCCCTATGGAATACGCAGTCGAACTCAACCAACTCATTAACATGAGTATGGAAGGCTCAGTTGGCTAAAACAGTCCGGGGGACTGTTTTAGGTTACGGATAAAAGCTCGCCTTTGCGAGTTCTCTTTAATAAGGTCCAGTGGACCTTTTTAATCTGTAGATAAGAACCGACGTTAGTCGGTTTACCTTGAGACGAGCCTAACGGGTAT
Organism: Streptococcus sp. oral taxon 056 str. F0418; assembly: GCF_000220065.1. Lineage (GTDB taxonomy): Bacteria > Bacillota > Bacilli > Lactobacillales > Streptococcaceae > Streptococcus. The sequence goes on from NZ_AFQU01000001.1 coordinate 1,881,636, forward strand.
TTTTAGGTTGCAGATAAAAACTCGCCTTGCGAGTTCCCCTTAATCCAAGGTTCGGGGGACCTTTTTCATTTAGGGTTCGGAGAAACTCAAAATCTACGTATAAGAATAGATTGTGATGATAAATGAGGCTTTGTTAAGAGATATTTTTGTTACAAAATATTGCTAAATCAGGTTCACTTTCTATGAAAACTAGAAAATCATTCAGAATTTTGTTATGATAGGTAAAAAATAAGGAGGAATCAAATGAATCTAGAAGAACTCAGACAGAAAATCAACCAAATAGATGATGAACTTATCAAACTTTTAGAAAAACGCATGGAACTAGTGAGTAAAGTTGCTACCTATAAACTTGAAACAGGAAAGGCAGTATTAGATAGCAAACGAGAAGAAACCATTTTGAACAAAGTTGCAGAGGCAGTAGAAAGCCCAGTTTACAAAGATGTGATTGTCAATACTTTTACTGATATGATGAAACATTCGCGTGCTTTTCAAGAAAGACACATACGGCAAATACAATGAAGGAATTTAAAAATTCACTTGCAATTTATTTCGCAGCTATCTTGGGTGGTTTTCTTCGTTATGAAATTTCTTTGCTTTTCTCTTTTGCGAAACATTTCCCCTATGCGACACTTCTTGTAAATTATTTAGGTACATTTCTATTAGTCTATCTTGTTAAAGGATATTTAAGTAGTAAGCAAACATCCAAACGATTAATCTTGGCTCTATCAACAGGTTTTTGTGGTGGGTTAACCACTTTTTCAGGTCTTCTTTTAGATTCCATTAAACTATTGGATATGGGATTATACACGGAGTTTATCCTCTATTTAATCTTAAGCATTTGTGGCAGCTTATGGATTGCTCTGTGGGCTGGAAAGAAGGTGGCCATATGATTTGGCTTGTTCTAGCAGCTTGTGGTGGAGGAGCACTTATCCGTTATTTTCTTTCGAAGGTTAATAGCAGAGCTGTTTTACCAGTAGGGACTTTGATGGCCAATTTATTAGGAGCATTTTTGATTGGCTTTTTCTATAATCAAATCAAAGACCAGCAACTTTATACCATCTTAGCGACAGGCTTTTGTGGCGGATTGACGACTCTGTCTACTTTTAATGCTGAACTAATCAATCTTTTTTCAAATAAGAAAACATTTATTTGCTATTTAATGCTGACATATATTTTAGGATTTTTAGCTATAATTTTGGGAATTTTCATCTAAAAATCTTTACATTTTCTGGAATTTTGATATAATATTCTTTGTGCAAATGGAGCACAGAAAAACGACTAATCCGCTGTGGTCATGAATCGTAAGATTAGTAAGATAGGAGTAAAAAAATGAATCCATTAATCCAAAGCTTGACTGAAGGTCAACTTCGTACTGATATCCCTGCATTCCGTCCTGGTGACACTGTCCGCGTTCACGCGAAAGTTGTCGAAGGAAGTCGCGAACGTATCCAGGTCTTTGAAGGTGTCGTTATCGCTCGTAAAGGTGCTGGTATCTCAGAAAACTACACAGTTCGTAAAATTTCTAATGGTGTAGGTGTTGAACGTACTTTCCCAATCCACACTCCACGTGTTGACAAGATTGAGGTCGTTCGTTACGGTAAAGTGCGCCGTGCTAAATTGTACTACCTTCGTGCATTACAAGGTAAAGCGGCTCGTATTAAAGAAATCCGTCGTTAATCTCAGAAAACTCTGTCAATCGACAGAGTTTTTCTCTAAGTCCCCTTAGTTCAATGGATATAACAACTCCCTCCTAAGGAGTAGTTGCTGGTTCGATTCCGGCAGGGGACATAAAATCAAACAGAAAACCCTTGGTTTACAAGGGTTTTTATTTTTGGCTTAAATTAGACCCAAAAGTTAGATTTTCCCGTCTAATTTTTGGGGTGAAGTTCGATTCTAATGACGTAGTTTTAATTTTTGTGAAAACGCTATAAATGTAATTGTTTTTATATAAAAATAGGAGTACAATAAGTAGGTATAGTAAATAAAAAAGCACCGAATCGGTGCGCACTTTTTCAAGTTGTGTACGGACTGGGTTTAAAAATCACTGCCTTATTTTAACTTGCTGTGTTGTTTCGAATGGTTCCAACAATTTCATTATACTATACTTATGAAAGGTTATCAAGTAAAATGTAAATCTTTCTACAAATGTTAAAAATAATTACTTTATATTTTAGAGTTGTAAACAATACAGCTCTAAAACCTCGTTGGAAACTTTTGAGAAACTAGTTTATAATCATTTGAAACAATACAGTTCTAAAACTAAAATACAACTCCTTACTAATTCTAACAGATTTCTACAAAGATAGCATTTATTTTATTGAAATTTTCATAAAAAATGCTATACTTTATATTAAGTTGTATTTTAAGGAGATTGTTTTGAAAAAGTTCAAATTTACTAAAGATAATTTAACTACTCTAACTGAGATAGTAAAGTTTATGAAAAGCTGCATTGACTTAATCAAAGCTCTCTTTTCTTGATTTTTTAAAAAATTATAACTTAATACAAAGGAGGATTGTATATATGAACAATAACAATTATTCTATCGGACTTGATATTGGAACAAATAGCGTCGGATGGGCCGTCATTACGGATGACTATAAAGTTCCATCGAAAAAGATGAGAGTTCTGGGGAATACTGATAAACGATTTATCAAGAAAAATCTTATTGGAGCTTTGTTATTTGATGAGGGGACTACTGCTGAAGATAGACGTCTCAAACGAACAGCACGTCGTCGCTATACTCGTCGGAAAAATCGTCTTCGTTATCTTCAAGAAATCTTTGCTGAGGAAATGAGCAAGGTGGATAGTAGTTTCTTTCATCGATTAGATGACTCCTTTTTAGTTCCTGAGGATAAAAGTGGCAGTAAATATCCTATTTTTGCTACCCTGGCAGAAGAAAAAGAATATCATAAGAAATTTCCAACAATTTATCATTTGAGAAAACACCTAGCGGATTCGAAAGAAAAAGCAGATTTACGCTTGATTTATCTAGCATTAGCTCATATAACTAAATACCGCGGACACTTTTTATATGAAGAGGCTTTTGATATCAAAAACAATGATATTCAAAAAATCTTTAACGAATTTATAAATATTTACGACAACACCTTTGAAGGAAGTTCACTTAGTGGACAAAACGCACAAGTAGAAGCAATTTTTACTGGTAAAATTAGTAAATCTGTAAAGAGAGAACATGTTTTGAAACTCTTTCCTGATGAAAAATCCACTGGTTTATTTTCAGAATTTCTTAAGTTAATTGTAGGGAATCAAGCTGATTTTAAGAAACATTTTGACTTAGAAGAAAAAGCTTCGCTACAGTTTTCCAAAGATACCTATGATGAGGATTTGGAAAACTTGCTCGGACAAATTGGAGATGATTTTGCAGACCTTTTCCTAGTTGCTAAAAAACTCTATGACGCTATTCTTCTATCAGGAATCTTAACTGTTACAGATCCTTCAACCAAGGCTCCACTGTCAGCATCTATGATTGAGCGCTATGAAAACCACCAAGAAGACTTAGCAGCTTTAAAACAATTCATCAAAAACAATCTTCCAGAAAAATATGCTGAAGTTTTTTCTGACCAATCTAAAGATGGGTATGCTGGGTATATCGATGGCAAGACCACTCAAGAAGCATTTTACAAATATATCAAAAATCTTCTCTCTAAATTCGAAGGAGCAGATTATTTCCTTGATAAAATTGAACGTGAAGATTTTTTGAGAAAACAGCGCACCTTTGATAATGGTTCTATTCCTCATCAAATTCATCTTCAAGAAATGAATGCCATTCTCCGTCGACAAGGAGAACATTATCCATTGCTGAAGGAAAACAAAGAAAAGATTGAAAAAATATTAACCTTCCGTATTCCTTATTATGTTGGCCCCTTAGCTCGTGGCAATCGTGATTTTGCTTGGCTAACTCGAAATTCTGACCAAGCAATTCGCCCCTGGAATTTCGAAGAAATTGTTGATAAAGCAAGCTCTGCGGAATCCTTCATCAATAAAATGACTAACTATGATTTGTATTTGCCAGAAGAAAAAGTTTTGCCTAAGCACAGTTTGTTGTATGAAACATTTGCTGTCTATAATGAATTAACAAAAGTGAAATTTATTGCAGAAGGACTGAGAGACTACCAGTTCTTTGATAGTGGACAGAAGAAGCAAATTGTCAATCAATTATTCAAAGAGAAAAGAAAAGTAACTGAAAAAGACATCATTCATTATCTACACAATGTTGATGGCTACGATGGAATCGAACTAAAAGGAATTGAAAAACAATTTAACGCCAGCCTTTCTACTTATCATGATTTGCTCAAAATTATTAAGGATAAAGAGTTTATGGATAATCATAAAAATCAAGAAATCCTTGAAAATATCGTCCATACTCTAACTATCTTTGAAGATCGTGAAATGATTAAGCAGCGTCTCGCTCAGTATGATTCTATCTTTGATGAGAAAGTGATTAAGGCACTGACTCGTCGACATTACACTGGTTGGGGGAAACTCTCTGCTAAGCTGATTAACGGTATCTGTGATAAAAAAACTGGCAAAACGATTCTTGATTATCTGATTGATGATGGTTATAACAATCGTAACTTTATGCAGTTGATCAATGATGACGGACTATCCTTCAAAGAAATTATCCAAAAAGCACAAGTGGTTGGAAAGACTGATGATTTGACCCAAGTTGTCCGAGAACTCTCAGGAAGCCCTGCAATTAAAAAGGGAATTTTACAAAGTATTAAGATTGTTGATGAACTTGTCAAGATTATGGGCTATGCCCCTGAGTCCATTGTGATTGAAATGGCTCGCGAAAATCAGACAACTGCCAAAGGGAAAAAGAATTCCCAACAAAGATATAAACGCATTGAAGATGCACTAAAAAATTTAGCACCTGGGCTTGATTCAACTATATCAAAAGAAAATCCAACAGATAATATTCAACTTCAAAATGATCGTCTCTTCCTTTACTATCTCCAAAATGGGAAAGATATGTACACTGGAGAAGCTCTTGATATCAACCAACTGAGTAGCTATGACATTGACCACATCATCCCACAGGCCTTTATCAAGGATGATTCTCTTGATAACCGTGTCTTGACTAGTTCAAAGGATAATCGTGGAAAATCCGATAATGTTCCAAGTTTAGAAGTCGTTAAAAAAAGAAAAGCTTTTTGGCAACAATTATTGGATTCTAAATTGATTTCAGAACGTAAATTTAACAATTTAACCAAGGCTGAACGAGGTGGACTAGATGAGCGTGATAAAGTTGGCTTTATCAAACGTCAGTTGGTTGAAACACGACAAATTACAAAACATGTTGCACGAATTTTAGATGCCCGTTTTAATACAGAAGTGTCTGAGAAAAACCAGAAGATTCGTAGCGTCAAAATCATCACTTTGAAATCCAATCTAGTTTCCAACTTCCGCAAAGAATTTAAGTTATACAAGGTGCGGGAAATCAATGACTACCATCACGCGCATGATGCCTATTTAAATGCAGTGGTAGCTAAGGCTATCCTTAAGAAATATCCTAAACTAGAGCCTGAATTCGTCTATGGTGACTATCAAAAGTACGACCTTAAGAGATACATCTCAAAATCCAAAGACCCTAAAGAAGTCGAAAAAGCAACTGAAAAATATTTCTTCTACTCAAACTTGTTGAACTTCTTTAAAGAAGAGGTACATTACGCAGATGGAACCATCGTAAAAAGAGAGAATATTGAATACTCTAAGGACACTGGAGAAATCGCTTGGAATAAGGAAAAAGATTTCGTTACAATCAAAAAAGTTCTTTCCTACCCACAAGTGAATATTGTGAAGAAGAGAGAGGTCCAAACAGGTGGCTTCTCTAAAGAGTCCATTCTTCCTAAAGGAAATTCTGATAAGCTAATCCCTCGAAAAACAAAGGATATTCTTTGGGACACTACTAAATATGGAGGATTTGATAGCCCTGTTATCGCCTACTCGATCTTGCTCATTGCTGATATCGAAAAAGGGAAAGCGAAAAAACTGAAGACTGTTAAGACTCTAGTTGGTATTACAATCATGGAAAAAGCTGCCTTTGAGAAGAATCCAATTACTTTCCTTGAAAATAAAGGCTATCATAATGTCCGTAAAGAAAACATCCTCTGCCTACCTAAGTATAGTTTGTTTGAACTGGAAAATGGTCGTAGACGACTACTTGCAAGTGCGAAAGAACTTCAAAAAGGCAATGAAATAGTGCTTCCAGTATATTTAACAACCTTGCTCTACCATTCTAAAAATGTCCATAAACTAGACGAACCAGAACATTTGGAATACATCCAGAAACACCGATATGAATTTAAAGATTTATTAAATCTTGTATCTGAGTTCTCTCAAAAATATGTCCTAGCCGAAGCGAATCTGGAGAAAATCAAGAGCTTATATGTAGACAATGAGCAGGCAGATATAGAAATCCTAGCAAATTCATTTATCAATTTGTTGACTTTCACTGCTTTGGGTGCTCCTGCTGCCTTTAAATTTTTTGGCAAAGATGTTGATCGAAAACGGTACACAACTGTATCTGAAATCCTCAACGCTACCCTCATCCACCAATCCATCACTGGTCTTTACGAGACTCGGATTGACTTAAGCAAACTAGGAGAAGACTAATGGGATGGAGAACCGTTGTTGTCAATACGCACTCTAAACTTTCCTATAAGAACAATCACTTAATTTTTAAAGATGCCTCTCGGACAGAGTTAATTCACCTGTCCGAGGTGGACATCTTACTTTTGGAGACGACAGATATTGTACTCTCAACTATGTTGATTAAGCGCTTGGTAGATGAAAATATTCTGGTTATCTTCTGTGATGATAAACGATTGCCAACTGCATACTTAATGCCTTACTACGGTCGGCACGATTCCAGTTTGCAACTTTCTCGGCAAATTGCTTGGAGAGAAGATGTTAAAGCACAAGTTTGGACGACCATTATTGCTCAAAAAATACTCAATCAAGCCCTTTATCTTGGGAACTGTGGCTTTCTGGAAAAATCGCAGTCAGTCATTGACTTTTATCATGGTTTGGATTTGTTTGACCCTAGTAATCGCGAAGGTCATGCAGCTCGAATTTATTTCAATACTTTGTTTGGAAATGATTTTAGTCGAGAGCAGGAGAGCGATATCAATGCTGCCTTGGATTATGGGTATACTTTGATTTTAAGTATGTTTGCGCGTGAGATTGTTTTATCTGGTTGTATGACTCAGTTTGGCCTGAAGCATGCCAATCAGTTTAATCAATTTAATCTAGCCAGTGACATTATGGAACCTTTTCGTCCTATTATTGACAGGATTGTCTATGAAAATCGAAACAGTTCCTTTGTTAAAATGAAGCGAGAGCTCTTTACTATTTTCTCGGACACTTTCCATTACAGTGGAAAGGATATGTATCTCACCAATATTGTTAGCGATTATACTAAGAAAGTCATTCAAGCGCTCAATCAACCTGAGAAAGGAGTTCCTGAGTTTAGGATATGAGTTATCGATATATGCGTATGATTTTAATGTTTGATATGCCCGTTGATACCGCCGAGGAACGCAAGGATTATCGAAAATTTCGGAAGTTCCTTATAGATGAGGGATTTATTATGCACCAATTCTCTATTTACAGCAAGCTCTTGCTAAATAATTCAGCTAATAACGCTATGATTGAACGTCTTAAGATTCACAATCCTAAAAAAGGAAGCATTACCCTTTTAACGGTCACAGAGAAGCAATTTTCTCGCATGATTTACTTAAATGGCGAGCGAAATACCAGCGTAGCAAACTCGGATACACGTTTGGTTTTTCTGGGAGAGGAGCCTAGAGATGAAGATTAATTTCCCACTGTTAGATGAGCCATTAGAAATAAAAGAAGCAACTTTTTTAGTTGTAGAAGATCAAATTATTTTTTCAAGTACTGTGAAAAATCTTTACCAATATTCTGAAGAAAGTGATATTAAACTTTTTGATTCTGATTTAAAATCTTTGAAAGAGTCAGAATTACTGATTATAACAGATGTATTAGGCTATAACTTAAATTCTCCAGCAATGTTAAAAATGATACATTCCGATTTAGAAAAACAATTAAACGAAAAACCGGAAGTTAAGTCTATGATAGAAAAATTAGTTTCAACTGTTGCTGAGCTAATTGCATTTGAATGTTTAGAAAATGAGTTAGATCTAGAATATGATGAAATCACAACTTTAGAGTTGATCGATGCGCTAGGAGTCAAAATCGAAACACTGAGTGACCTGCCTTTTGAAAAGATGCTAGAAATTATCCAGGTTTTTAAATATCTTTCCAAAAAGAAACTACTTATTTTCATCAATGTGACTGCCTATCTATCAAAAGAAGAGTTATTAAATCTGATCGAGTACATCCAACTCAATCAACTGACTGTCTTATTTGTCGAACCTAGGGCAGTCTATGATTTACCACAGTATGTACTGGATCAAGACTATTTCTTAAACATGGAAAATATGGTATAATAAGAGCAACAATAGGAACCTGATGAACTGAAGTCTAGCTGAGGCGAATGGCGCGATTACGAAATTTCGTGAGAAAAATTTTTCTACGAGGTTTTAGAGCTGTGCTGTTTCGAATGGTTCCAAAACGCCATAGCTAAAATTGCTCCTGTTTCAGGAGTTTTAGAGCTGTGCTGTTTCGAATGGTTCCAAAACTTGAATAACTCGCCAAATTCTTCAAGGACCGTTTTAGAGCTGTGCTGTTTCGAATGGTTCCAAAACTGATTCTGCATATCTCATCTATACAGAGCTGTTTTAGAGCTGTGCTGTTTCGAATGGTTCCAAAACAAATACAGTCTTCTTTAACCGACGTAGCGTGTTTTAGAGCTGTGCTGTTTCGAATGGTTCCAAAACACCAAATCGTTTGTGCCCCTACGATGAAACGTTTTAGAGCTGTGCTGTTTCGAATGGTTCCAAAACAATCCCTCTGTACACTTCGGACACAGTCTGGTTTTAGAGCTGTGCTGTTTCGAATGGTTCCAAAACACAAGGCGTTGCTTGTATGCTTCTGCGCCTGTTTTAGAGCTGTGCTGTTTCGAATGGTTCCAAAACTGAGCCTTTTGGTGAGATGTTCCAGTGTCTGTTTTAGAGCTGTGCTGTTTCGAATGGTTCCAAAACCGGAGTTAAGATATACTCCACAAAACCAAGGTTTTAGAGCTGTGCTGTTTCGAATGGTTCCAAAACTTTACAGATAAGAATAACGAACTGGACTATGTTTTAGAGCTGTGCTGTTTCGAATGGTTCCAAAACGATGGATATGCCAAATACTGCCTTTGGTTAGTTTTAGAGCTGTGCTGTTTCGAATGGTTCCAAAACGTGAGTTCCCGGGGATCTTCAACAGGGCGGTTTTAGAGCTGTGCTGTTTCGAATGGTTCCAAAACATGAAACTAAAAATACGATGATTACCAATGTTTTAGAGCTGTGCTGTTTCGAATGGTTCCAAAACCGAGAATTGCCATTGCATGATAGAGAAGTCGTTTTAGAGCTGTGCTGTTTCGAATGGTTCCAAAACATGAGATAGAGGGTAAATTCGGTCACATATGTTTTAGAGCTGTGCTGTTTCGAATGGTTCCAAAACGATTATCTTAAGACTCATATCATGCCTGAAGTTTTAGAGCTGTGCTGTTTCGAATGGTTCCAAAACTTTAGGATCTATTGAAATATCTCGTAGAACGTTTTAGAGCTGTGCTGTTTCGAATGGTTCCAAAACAGTGTTTGGGCTATACATATGGCAACGTATGTTTTAGAGCTGTGCTGTTTCGAATGGTTCCAAAACTGGTCGTGAGTACACTCTACGTTTTGGGATGTTTTAGAGCTGTGCTGTTTCGAATGGTTCCAAAACAGAAATTGGGATTTACAGTTTGAACATTTTGTTTTAGAGCTGTGCTGTTTCGAATGGTTCCAAAACGCCACCACTCGCTGTCTTTGCTTGTAAGGTGTTTTAGAGCTGTGCTGTTTCGAATGGTTCCAAAACTCAAGAACGGAAATTTCCATAGTATAGTACGTTTTAGAGCTGTGCTGTTTCGAATGGTTCCAAAACCATCGATTTACCCATTCGCAACTTACACACGTTTTAGAGCTGTGCTGTTTCGAATGGTTCCAAAACAACGAATCATTCATGACTTGCGGACCCTACGTTTTAGAGCTGTGCTGTTTCGAATGGTTCCAAAACTCACGCATCAAGCGATTGTATAGACGTTGCGTTTTAGAGCTGTGCTGTTTCGAATGGTTCCAAAACTTTACGAGAAGAAATTATAGCTCGAGATCTGTTTTAGAGCTGTGCTGTTTCGAATGGTTCCAAAACATATTTAGCTATGAAGTCGAGGTGATTTGAGTTTTAGAGCTGTGCTGTTTCGAATGGTTCCAAAACCTTGAAATTGCAATCGGAGGCACAAGTGTTGTTTTAGAGCTGTGCTGTTTCGAATGGTTCCAAAACGCCCAGAACTTCATCAGCAACGACAAACACGTTTTAGAGCTGTGCTGTTTCGAATGGTTCCAAAACAAGTTATTCGGTTGTTCAAAAGTTGGGAGCGTTTTAGAGCTGTGCTGTTTCGAATGGTTCCAAAACTGTAATTCCTCTCGTAAGGATCTACACGCTGTTTTAGAGCTGTGCTGTTTCGAATGGTTCCAAAACACATCAAGACTTTTGCTATTATGTCTCTATGTTTTAGAGCTGTGCTGTTTCGAATGGTTCCAAAACTTAGCTGCTGGTAAAGTGGACATGCAGTCTGTTTTAGAGCTGTGCTGTTTCGAATGGTTCCAAAACTTGACAAAAGCTATCGCAACGGGCTGATAAGTTTTAGAGCTGTGCTGTTTCGAATGGTTCCAAAACAAAGGATGAGTCAAGTCAGGACCTAATTCAGTTTTAGAGCTGTGCTGTTTCGAATGGTTCCAAAACTTGACAAAAGCTATCGCAACGGGCTGATAAGTTTTAGAGCTGTGCTGTTTCGAATGGTTCCAAAACCGAGGTATTGCAACGCATGTCTAATAGCATGTTTTAGAGCTGTGCTGTTTCGAATGGTTCCAAAACACGCATAGCCAATGACCATACGCTAGTTCCGTTTTAGAGCTATGTTGTTTCGAATGGTTCCAAAACTTGCTTAGTTAAGAGCCAATCGCTATCATAGTTTTAGAGCTGTGCTGTTTCGAATACCTCCAAAACCAATTTCAAAACTGCTCTCATGTTTTTGTACTCTCAAGATTTAAGTAACTGTACAATTGCTAAACAATCCTCCTTACCATGTAGGTCCCATAGTTAATCTAGAAATACTAAAATAATTTCCACTTTACTAATAGATATGATATACTAACAGTAGCAGGAGAGCTTTCGCCCTCGGCTACCATTAGTGCCTCATTTGAATCGTTTAGCTTTGCGTGGCTTGCGTTCTTTTGGCTCTTTCTTTAATGCTATAATCATGCTAGCTGTTCCGCTAAGTAGCGAACCAACTGCTGCGATAACTACAGCAATCTCAGAAAGTTGTATACTTATTCTTTTATCCCCATATTTTTCAAACGATTCAAATATTGGGGAATATGGATTCCATTTTCTATTGAGATTTTTTTGATTTAGACTTAATGTGATTTAGTTGAATGGAAACTACTATTTAGTTAGTAAAATAGATAGACTATACCCTAAAAATTAGCTACAATAATCTAATTTTGGGGGTGTTTTGTTATGAAGTTAATTTCTAAAAGAATGATTCCAATCAATCATCTAGGAAAGTGAACAATCAGCTGAAAGTTTTTTACGAGAATGGGTGATTGATTATTTAAATCTTAAGTATTTGATCTAATTGGTGGAAGGGAGAAAGATAGAGAGGTTTAATATAATGTCTTAAAGGAGATTCTCAGTTCAAATAATGGCTCTATGGAATCACTCTTTGACCATTTAAATCATCTTTGTTTTATGCTTTTGAAAAGGAGTTTCAGCCATTAGAAGATCTTGAGTGATTATTAACTAGATCAATTACTGCATAGGAAACAATTAAAAGAGAGTGGGACAGAAATCGGTAATTCGTTAGAATTCGATTTCGTCGTCCCACCTCCGCACAGTTGAGTAGGGCTGTAAAAGCTGATGAAATCAGCGTAGTAGAGCCCACTCAACCACTGCGTCTTGCTCGATAATCCAAAGACAATTGAGAGGCTAGGACTTTTGTCCCAGCCTCTTATTTTATAAAAGCTAATGAAGATTTTTTGAAGATAGGTTATAAAGTGGAGGGTCACTACTTGCTAGAAGAAGAGCTCGAGCTAGCTGAACTATCGCTACTTGATTGAGAACTTTCTGAAGAGCTAGTGCTTTCAAATTGTTCTGGATGAAGCGCACGATAGCTCGGAGCGTTAAAGAGGTCAATAGTCGATTCGTCTTTACGCTGGCTGTAGAGACTGGTTGACTTATCTCCTTTTTCCTTTTCGATTTTTTCCTCTGCTTTAAGAGAGTGATTATAGGAGTATTTTTTGATATCCACTTTTCCAAGATCATTACCAGTATAGAAGCGAAGTAGATCACCTGTTTGGATAGCATCACTCATTTTAAGTTGGGTATTTGCTGCGTTGCGAATTGCTTCTAGCTCTGATTGAGTGGTCGGATCTGGATTGGTAATCTCTTGGCCTGTTTCAGTATAGTAGGTTCGGCCACTATAACTTGTATATTTTGGAGTTACAAAGTTATTCGTAGAACGGAACGTTGTAATCTGTTGATGTTTCTTAGATAAGAGATCTTGTCCAACTTGTAGGAATTTACTAGAATCAATTCCCATCAAGTGTTCCAAAGTTGGTAAGATATCAATTTGTCCACCAAATGTTTGAATAATTTTTCCTGAAGTCATACCAGGGATGACAACCATATATGGGATACGCTGTAACATGGCATTGTCATAACTAGACCAAGTTTCAGAGTTTTTTCCGAGAAGTGGTGCTAAATCTGGATTTCTAGAGTTTGAGATACCGTAGTGGTCTCCATAGAGAACGATAATAGAATTTTCATAAAGGCCACTTGTCTTGAGGTAATCAAAGAAAGCTTTGACGGCTGAATCTAGATAGTTTGCAGTGGCAAAATAGCCGTTAATGGTTTCGTCTTTGGTCTTGGCAAGAGGAAAGCCGACTTCGTCTCCAATCAGACTTGTAGTATAAGGGTAATGGTTAGAAACCGTGATATACTTAGCATAGAATGGTTGTTGCATATGCTCTAAGTATTTGATGGAGTCTTTCAGCATTATCTTGTCGTTCAAGCCATACTGGAAGGAGTTTGTCTCGTCCTGCTTAGTGAAATAGGATGCATCAAAGAAATAGTTATAACCCCATTGTTTATAAGCTGTATTTCGATTCCAGAAACTTCCAGCGTTTCCGTGGAACACAGCAGAAGTATAGCCTTGTTTTGACAAAATAAATGGTGCCGCTTGTTGGGTATTGGTACCTCCATAGTTGACCATGAAAGATCCTTGGTTTAATCCAAATAAGCCGGTTTCTAACATTGTTTCGGCATCAGATGTTTTACCAGCTTTTACTTGATTGAAGATATTTGCAAAAGCTAGGGTAGAGTTTGAATGATAAAGAGAGTTTAGAAAAGGTGTTACTTCATACTCTTTACCATCTGCTTGTAATTTATAGTCAATCAAGAATTGTTGGAAGCTTTCCAAATGTATATAAAACACATTTTTGCCTTTAGCAATACCGTAATAGTCTGGATTTGGCTCAGCATAGTGACTCTTGACGTATGTTTCTACAGGTTTTAGATCATCAGCAGAAGCTTTGGAGCGTTCTTTATTTGCTTGATAGGTTTGGTTTCCACTGTAGCCTAAAAAGGCAGGTAGTCCTAAAGCTCGTACAACATAGTAGTTTGAGAATCCACGAGTTAAGAGTTGCGGTCGGTCAATTTCTGCTAAGAAAAGATTGGCTGAAAAAAGCATGCTAGATAGTGCTGTAATGGCAAAGCTAGCTCTTTTGTTAAAGGGACGGTTGTCAATTCGGATGGCCTTTTTATATAAAAGGTAGCCTAGCACAGGGAAATCAATCAAATAAATAACATCCCAAGGTCTAAATAGACCAAGTGCTGCTTCTCCCAAACCAGCCGAAACACTACTTGATGCCATCATGGTATTTACAGTGACAAAATCACTAAACTCACGATAGTAAATGGCATTTGAAAAGAGCCAAATAAAGAGAATAGTGTATATAAGAATAGCCAATCCATAGAAAAGCTTGCTTCTTTTTAGATAGAGTGCTAAGCCAATCAGCAGTAAACCAAGGGGGATCGGGTTGATAAAAGCTAGAAAAGCTTGGTAAAATCCTTGAATATCTAAATTAAAATCGACAGTGTATGCCCACATGGTTTTTAACCAGTATAAGCAAAGCAAGGTCAAGACAAAACCTAGTCTTGTACTCATAAAAATGAGTATCTTCCTAGTCATTTTTTTCACAAAAGTACTTCCTTGTCTTATTTCCTAAATTTTTCCGTAACGTAATAAGTATATCACATTTTTGATTTGATAGGGGAATGAAAAGTGTGTGGTTTTTCTAAATGAAACATTTAGCTGATTATCAGAAGATGTTCATGTTTGAAAAATAATTTGATTCAAGGAAATGGGTAAAATAAATAGGTTTGGTTTTTGGGCTTATGTAATTTTTTTGAAAAGTTTCTCAATATTTGATATAATTCTAGTTATGAAAAAGCTTACGGTATCTCGATACAGGGAAGAAAAAATCCGACAGGGTGTGTTGATTTTAGAAAAAGAAGACTTTCCAGAACTTTCATTTGATCATCAGGCGGTGGAAATAGTCAGTACTCAAGGGAAGTTCCTCGGATGTGGCTACATTTCTAAGCAAAATAAAGGCGGCTGGCTTGTTTCTCAACAAAAAGTCGCCTTTGATCGTGACTTTTTTATTTCTTTGTTTGAAAAAGCAAAAGAGAAACGGCAGTTTTACCGCCAATCTGAAGACATTACAGCTTTTCGCCTGTTTAATCAAGAAGGAGATGGCTTTGCGGGGCTGACAGTTGATATCTATGGAGATTACGCGCTTTTCTCTTGGTACAATCCTTTTGTATTTTCTTTAAAAAAAGTTATTTTACAAGCTTTTCAAGTTGTTTTTCCAGAAGTTTTTGGAGCTTATGAGAAAATTCGCTTTAAGGGGCTGGACTATGAATCAGCCCATGTCTATGGAGCTGAAGCACCAGAGGTCTTTACAGTTTTGGAAAATGGTGTTGCTTATCAGGTTTTTCTAAATGATGGTCTCATGACTGGAATTTTCCTAGATCAACATGAGGTTCGAGGGAGTTTGGTTGATGGCCTAGCATCTGGAAAAAGTTTACTCAATATGTTTTCTTATACAGCAGCATTTTCAGTTGCAGCGGCAATGGGAGGAGTAAGTGAGACGACTTCTGTTGATTTGGCTAAGCGTAGCCGAGAACTCTCTGAAGCGCACTTTAAGCTGAATGGTTTAAGTTTAGATAACCATAAATTTGTGGTTATGGATGTTTTCGATTATTTTAAATATGCCAAGCGACATGGGCTTAATTATGATGTTATCGTACTTGATCCACCTAGCTTTGCACGAAATAAAAAGCAGACCTTCTCTGTTGCTAAGGATTACTATAAGCTGATCAAGCAATCACTTGAAATCTTGAATCCTAAGGGAATTATCATCGCAAGTACAAATGCGGCAAATGTTTCACGTTCTAAATTTAGAAATGAAATTGAAAAAGGTTTTGTTGGCAAAAAACATCGCTATATCAAGGAATATGGCTTACCAGCAGATTTTAACTATAATAAAAAAGACGAAAGTAGTAATTACTTAAAAGTTTTTACGATTAAGGTAGAAGAATGAAATTAGTAGTTTCTGTCACGCCTAGAAATTTAGAGGAAGCCCAGCAGATAGATGCTCATCGTTTTACTGATGCAGACTTGATCGAATGGCGCGCAGACTTTTTAGAGAAAGATGAAATTTTAAAAGTTGCCCCAGCCATTTTTGAAAAGTTTGCAGGTCGTGAGTTATTGTTTACACTTCGAACAAAGCAAGAAGGCGGGAATATTCAATTATCCGACGAGGAGTATGTAACCTTAATAAAAGATGTAGCTCATCTTTATCAACCAGATTATGTAGATTTTGAATATTTCTCACATAAAGAAAAGTTTGAAGAGATGCTTGAATTTCCAAACTTAGTCTTGAGTTATCATAATTTTAATGAAACTCCAGAAAATATGATGGAAATCTTATCAGAGTTGACTAGCTTGACTCCGAAGACTGTCAAAGTATCTGTAATGGCTCATAGTGAACAGGATGTCCTCGATTTGATGAACTACACCAGAGGATTTAAAACTCTGAATCCGGAGCAAGAATTTGTAACAATCTCTATGGGAAAAGTAGGAAAGATTTCGCGAATTGCCTCTGACTTAACCGGTTCTAGTTGGTCTTTTGCGAGTCTTGATGAGGCAACAGCTCCAGGTCAAATCTCTCTAAGCAATATGAAAAAAATTCGAGATATTTTAAATGAGAATTGATGGTCATACTCGCTTAGCTGGGGTCATCGCAAAGCCAATTAAACATAGTATTTCGCCCTTTATTCATAATATGGCTTACCACTTGACAAATACGAATGCAGTTTATCTTGCTTTAGAAGTGGATTCCAAAGATTTAGGTAAAGCTGTTGAGAATATCAAGCTCTATCATATGCTGGGAGCTAATGTTTCTATGCCTTATAAATCAGAGGTTATACAGTTTTTAGATGAGCTAGATGAGTCTGCCCGTGAAATTGGTGCTGTTAATACGATTATCAACAGGCATGGTTGTCTTATCGGTTATAATACGGATGGTGTCGGCTTTTTCAAGAGTTTGCCGGATTTCAACCTTAAAGGAAAAAATTTAACCATTCTAGGAGCTGGAGGAGGAGCTTCCGCCATTATCAGTCAAGCAGTCAAAGAAGGTGTGAAACGAGTTTTTGTCTTTAGTCGTTCTAAAAATTTGTCTAAGACGGAGGATAGATTAACCCAGCTTTCTAAGCGCCTGTCACATCCTATTATAGTGCAGGCTATTGAGGATCTATCGGCCTTGGATACTGCGGTTGGCCAGTCGGCATTGTTTGTGAATGCAACTGGGGTTGGAATGAATGGGAAGTCTCTACCGATTCCAAATAGTTTCATCTTTCCTAAGCATATTTTAGTAGCTGATATTGCATACAATCCAATGAAGACACCTTTTTTACAAATGGCTAGTGAACAAGGCTTATCAACTGTAAATGGATTAGGAATGTTACTATATCAAGCCGATAGGGCGTTTGAGCTGATGACGGGAAAAGCTATGCCAACAGAACCAATCAAAAATGCTTTATTAAAGCATTTTGCAGAATAATTACTAAATTTTACGGGACATTCTTGGGCTGATAAGCTTGGATGTCCATTTTCATATATAGGAGGCGCTTATGAAACTGAATGTGAATCTCCCGCATCATCCCTATGATATTCTCATCGAAAAGGGGTCTTTATCTCAGGCTGGAAGTTGGCTGAGTCAGCTGTGGCAACCTCAGAAGGTAGTTATCGTCACGGACAATCGAGTGGCTAGACTCTATGCGGAAAAGGTTAAGCTGAGCTTGGAAGTGGCTGGATTTGAGGCCTTTGTCTTTTACTTTTTGGAGGGTGAAGCCAGCAAGAACTTAGAGACTGTCAACAAAGTCTATGAGTTTTTGGTCAAGGTTGGTCTGACCCGCAGTGACGGCATTGTAGCCTTGGGAGGTGGAGTCGTCGGTGATTTGGCAGGCTTTGTCGCTTCGACCTATATGAGGGGCATTCATTTTGTGCAGATTCCGACCAGTCTGACAGCTCAAGTAGACTCCTCTATCGGTGGTAAGACAAGTGTCAATACCCCTTGGGCCAAGAATATGGTCGGCACTTTTACCCAGCCTGACGGAGTTCTAATTGACCCTCAAATCTTGTATACTTTGGGTCAGCGGGAACTGATTGAAGGCATGGGCGAGGTAGTCAAGTACGGCTTGATTAAGGATAAGAAACTCTGGGACGAGCTTTCGGAAATGGATGGTAGTCCAGAGTCGATTTTGGAGCATGCGGAGAGCATCATTTACCATTCCTGCGATGTCAAGCGTAAGATTGTGATCGAGGACGAGCTGGATAATGGTGTCCGCCTCTACCTGAACTTCGGCCATACTATTGGGCACGCTATCGAAGCGACAGCGGGTTTTGGAAAAGTCATGCACGGTGAAGCTGTGGCTATTGGCATGGTTCAGGTTTCTCGCATCGCTGAAAAGCAAGGCCTCATGCCAGCCGGAATCACAGAAGACATCATCTGTATGTGTCAGAAGTTTGGCTTGCCGGTGGATTACCAGCCTTGGGATGAGACCGCTCTTTATCAGGCCTTGACCCATGATAAGAAGGCTAGAGGCAACTCTATCAAGCTAGTACTGGTACCTGAGCTGGGCTCGGCTAGCATTCACCAGATTCCGCTTGAAGAGATGAAAGAATTTCTGAAGAAATAAGTGCCAGATGGAGCTTAAGACGATTGGACAGTTTGGATGAAAAATAGATAGAATGTCCAGTTTTTCCATCTCGGAATAGGAGAAAATGTATGAGATACTTAACAGCAGGAGAATCGCACGGACCACGTCTGACAGCTATTATTGAGGGAGTGCCGGCTGGTCTTCCTCTGACAGCTGACTATATCAATGCTGAGCTCAAGCGCCGTCAGGGTGGATACGGCCGTGGTGCCCGCATGAAGATTGAAAGCGACCAAGTCGAGATTACGTCCGGGGTTCGGCATGGCTTGACCATGGGCGGTCCGATTACCCTCAATGTCACGAATCTCGATCATCAGAAGTGGCTGGAGATTATGAGTGCGGCAGATGTGGATGAAAAGAAAAAAGGGCTACGCAAGATTACCAAGCCACGACCTGGTCATGCGGACTTGGTCGGTGGTATGAAATACCGCTTTGACGATTTGCGAAATTCCCTTGAGCGTTCTTCTGCCCGCGAAACGACTATGCGTGTAGCAGTCGGAGCAGTAGCAAAGCGCTTGCTGGAAGAAATCGGTGTAGAGGTAGCCAGCCATATCGTAACCTTTGGTGGCATTGATATTGATGTGCCGGACGATCTGACTGTAGCAGAGATCAAGGAAAGAGCTGCCCAGTCAGAGGTTTCCATTGTCAATCCCGAGCGCGAAGAAGAAATCAAGGCCTATATTGATCAGATTAAGAAAGACGGGGATACCATCGGTGGTGTCATTGAGACCATCGTTGGCGGTGTGCCGGTTGGTCTGGGTTCCTATGTCCAATGGGACAAGAAGCTGGATGCTAAGATTGCTCAGGGAGTCGTGTCCATCAACGCTTTCAAGGGAGTTGAGTTTGGTGTGGGCTTTGAAGCCGGCCGTCTCAAGGGCAGTCAAGTTATGGATGAAATCCTCTGGTCTGAGGAAGACGGCTTCACTCGCAGAACCAATAATCTAGGCGGCTTTGAGGGCGGTATGACCAATGGTCAGCCTATCGTGGTGCGAGGTGTTATGAAGCCCATTCCAACCCTTTACAAGCCGCTGATGAGTGTGGATATAGAGACCCACGAGCCTTATAAGGCGACAGTGGAGCGGAGCGATCCTACGGCTCTGCCAGCGGCGGGCGTTGTCATGGAAAGCGTGGTGGCAACAGTTTTAGCCACCGAAGTTCTGGAGAAATTCTCTTCGGACAATCTGGAAGAACTAAAGGATGCTGTAGCCCGCCACCGGGAATTTGTCAAAAATTTTTAACAAATCATTATATTTTAGGAAAAATTTGCTACAATAATAGAAAGTACAAATAACTCTGTAGTTTAGATTGAAGAAATGGAGAATTTTTATGTCAAACATTTATGATTTAGCTAATGAATTAAACCGTAGCTTTCGTGAATTACCAGAATACAAAGCTGTTTTAGAAAGCAAAGCTTCTATTGATACTGATGGTGAGGCAAAAGCCTTATTTAAAGATTATATTGCTTTTCAAGGGAAAATTCAGCAAATGATGCAAACAGGCCAAATGCCTACACCAGAATTACAAGAAGAAATGAAGAATTTTAGCGAAAAAATTCAACAAAATTCGCTTTTAACAGATTTCTTTAATAAGCAGCAACAATTATCTATTTACCTATCTGATATTGAACGAATTGTTTTTGAGCCTGTTCAAGACTTGATGAAATAATGCCTAAGTGAGTCTGCAATTGATTTCAGTCTCGTTTTACTTAAAAATACTTGATTTTTGATTTTTTCTGAGTATAATGAAACATACATTAACAGAAATGGAAGGAATTGCTTATGTCACGTAAGGTTGCTATTATTGGAATGGGCAATGTCGGAGCTGCAGTAGCTCATGGCCTGATTGCGCAAGGGGCATTTGATGATTATGTCTTGATTGATACAAATGAGGACAAGGTTAGAGCGGATGCTTTAGATTTTCAAGATGCTGCGGCTAATTTGAATCATCATGCCAATATTACAGTTAATGATTATGAAGCTTTGGCAGATGCTGATGTCCTTATCTCTGCCTTAGGAAATATTAAACTTCAAGACAATCCAAACGCAGATCGTTTTGCAGAGTTACCTTTCACTTCGAAAGAAGTTATTGATATTTCAGAGAAGATTAAGTCAGTTGGTTTTAGTGGCGTCTTGATTGCGATAACAAATCCTGTAGATGTTGTCACCAGCTTATTTCAGCATTACACCGGTTTACCAAAAGAAAGAGTGATCGGTACCGGGACTTTACTTGATACAGCTCGTATGAAACGCGCTGTTGGAGTGAGATTTGGTGTTGATCCGAGAAGCGTTTACGGCTACAATCTAGGTGAGCACGGAAATTCACAATTTACAGCTTGGAGTCAGGTAAGAGTAAAAGGGAAGCCTATTCACACACTCACTTCTGATAAAGTGCTAGAAGAAATAGCAACGGAGGCTATGAAGGGCGGACACACTGTCTTTTATGGCAAAAAATATACCTCTTATGGTATTGCAAGTGCAGCTATTCGTCTAGCACTGGCGGTGGTATCAGATGCCCATGAAGAGCTTCCTATCACAAATTACTATGCGCCACTAGATACATATCTTAGCTATCCAGCCATTATCGGCCGAAATGGCGTAATAGAACAAGTGAAGCTGAGTTTGACTGATGAGGAAGAAGCGAAATTAGCTCACTCAGCACAATTTATTCAAGATAAATTTTCAAAACATATTTAGTAGCTTTGACAAATAAAATCACCCTAGAACTTTTGGACTGTACCTCAAAGTGAGATGGAAAATCTCATATTTGAGATCAGTACAATTTTAGGGTGATTTTTCATTCTTGTAATGCCTACCCGTATTTGTTTTCATGTTTTTTTGTGTTAAAATGATAGGAAACCAATGTATGAGGTATTCCATGAAGCTAAGAACAAATGCAAAAGGCTTGAAAGGGACTCTGTGTGTTCCAGGAGACAAGTCCATTAGCCACCGTTCCATTATCTTTGGTAGTTTAGCTAAAGGAGTTACGAAAGTCCATAATATTTTGCGAGGAGAAGATGTCTTATCAACTATACGAGCTTTTCGTGAAATGGGAGTAAAGATTGAAGATAAAGGCAATCTTGTTGAAATAAAGGGTTGTGGCTTTGATGGTTTACAGGCCCCTAAAAATCCATTAAATATGGGGAATTCTGGTACATCCATGCGTTTGATTTCAGGTGTTTTAGCTGGCCGTAACTTTGGTGTCCAGATGATTGGTGATGATAGTTTATCGAAAAGGCCAATGGATCGGATTGCTCTACCATTGCGACAGATGGGGGTGAATATTTCTGGGCAAACTAGCCGAGAATTACCACCTTTGGTCGTTCATGGAACTTCTGATTTACAGCCAATTCGATACCCGTTACCCATGGCTTCTGCACAGGTCAAATCAGCTTTGATTTTTGCAGCCTTGCAAGCAAAGGGTGAATCTGTAATCATTGAGAAAGAAATAACCCGTAATCATACCGAAGATATGTTGCTCCAATTTGGTGGTGAATTGAAGGTAAATGGGAAAGAAATTCGTGTTCAAGGAAACCAGGAACTGAAGGCACAAGAAGTCTTTATCCCAGGTGACATTTCTAGTGCAGCTTTTTGGTTGGTAGCTGGTCTTATCGTACCAAACTCAAAGCTTATACTTACGAATGTAGGTGTGAATGAAACACGGACGGGGATTCTAGATGTTATCCAGGCTATGGGGGGAAGACTATCTCTTTCTGAGGTCGATGATATGACTAAATCGGCAACAATCATGGTTGAAAGTTCGGACCTTCATGGGACGGAAATTGGAGGAGAATTGATTCCACGTTTGATTGATGAATTGCCCATTATTGCTTTACTTGCAACGCAAGCGAAAGGCCAAACGGTCATCCAAAATGCAGAAGAGCTTAAAGTAAAAGAAACTGATCGTATCCAAGTGGTAGCAGATGTACTGACGAGTATGGGAGCGAGGATAAAACCGACAGCAGATGGGATGATTATTCAAGGGAAAACACCTTTGAACGGAGCTTCTGTAAATACGAATGGAGATCATCGAATTGGTATGATGGCTGCGATTGCAGCGCTTTTAGTAGAGGATGGAACAGTTGAGCTGACACGAGCAGAATCTATCAATACTAGCTATCCAGACTTCTTTTCTCATTTGGAGGATTTGCTAGATGACTAAGATATTATTAGGTTTTATGGGAGCTGGGAAGACAACCGTAGGACGCCTTCTGGATCCTCATTTTTATGATATGGATGGACTGATAGTTCATCAGATCGGTATGTCTATTCATGACTTCTTTGTGCAAGAAGGTGAAGAGGCATTTCGAAAAGTTGAGACAGAGATCCTAGAAGATTTACTAGAAAATCAAGTAAACATTATCTCGCCAGGCGGTGGGATTGTGCTATCCCCCTATAACCAGACGTTGCTTAAGAAAAACCCTTATAATATCTATCTACGAGTCGATTTTGATACGATTTATAGTCGTCTTGAAAAGGATATGGCTATGCGACGCCCACTATACTTAAACCATACACGTGCAGCATTCAAGGAAATTTTTGAGGCTCGTTTGCCCTTGTACGAAGCGCTTGCGACTCATATTATTGATGTAGCTGATAAAACACCAGAAGAGATTGCGGAGACGATTCGATGCTTGTAGGTTATTTAGGACCAAAAGGTTCTTTTTCTCACCAAGTTGCGCAAAAGGCCTTTCCAAAGGCTGATTTAATATCTTATCAAACGATTACAGAAGTCATAAAGGCTTATGAAAATAGGCTAGTGGATTTCTCTATTGTTCCAGTTGAAAATTCGATTGAAGGAAGTGTCCACGAAACATTAGACTATCTTTTTCACCATGCTCAGCTTCAGGCTGTAGTTGAGTTGATTCAGCCTATCAAACAGCAGTTGATGGTCAGCAATCTTGGAAATCCAATCGAAAAGATATTTTCTCACCCTCAAGCGCTGGCTCAATCTAAAGTCTATATCCAAAAGCATTATCCAGATGCTTTGTTAGAGATGACGGCTAGCACAGCTAGTGCAGCGAGATTGGTCGCAGAACATCCGGATAAGCCCTATGCTGCTATTGCACCAGAATCAGCAGCTTATGAGTATGGTTTACAGATTTTAGCGCGTGATGTACAGGAAATGAGTGAAAATTTTACACGCTTTTGGGTTTTAGGGATAGAAATACCCATTTTGTCCTTGGAAAGACTTGGATTCAAGCAGACCTTGGCACTGACTTTGCCGGACAATCTACCTGGCGCTTTGTATAAAGCTTTGTCGGTTTTTGCATGGAGAGGAATAGATTTAACAAAGATTGAAAGTAGACCGCTAAAGACTGCCTTGGGAGAATATTTCTTTATCCTTGATGTAGATGGAAGACAGGAAAAACTACTTCAATTTGCGCTAGAAGAGCTGGCAACAATCGGAATTACTTTTAAGATTTTAGGACACTATCAAGTCTACCTTATTGAATGAATATCGGAGGAATTATGGCAAAACAAAATGACAATTTAAGCCATCATGAACAACTACGGTTAGAATATTTATATAAAAATTTCCATTATTTAAATGAGAAAGAACAGGAAGAATACGATTATCTAATACGAAAGTCTCAAGGGGAAGTTTATGATGCAAATCCTAGACAGGTTGAGGAAGCCCTGTCCGATAATTCTTTGCCGATGTCTTCTACTAGAGCAAGAAGCAGAAAAGATCGTCGAAAGAGTGAAAAAACTGAAAAAATGGCGAAGAAGCGTAGAGAAAATCCTACTTCAGATGAGCCAGATAGCGATACAAAGTTAAAAAAGAACAAAAGACGCAAGAAAAAATGGGGTTTTGCTCGAGTATTGAAGTGGTTGCTTACTCTATTCGTTCTCATTTTAACTGGAATGCTTATTATGTTTATCAAGGGAGTCTGGTCTGTGCCGTCTGAAAATAAGCCAACTGCTGAAGTTTTTCATGGTGAGGAGAGTCCAAATGGCACGAA
Source organism: Streptococcus sp. oral taxon 056 str. F0418 (assembly GCF_000220065.1). Lineage (GTDB taxonomy): Bacteria > Bacillota > Bacilli > Lactobacillales > Streptococcaceae > Streptococcus. Next base: position 1,906,127 of record NZ_AFQU01000001.1, read on the forward strand.
TATCTTAATTTTAGGAACAGATGGGCGAGTTGGACAGACCTCTGATGAGACAAGGACAGATACCATCATGGTGCTGAATGTTGGAGGAAAGGGTCATAAGCTGAAATTAGTCAGTTTCATGAGGGACACGCTGGTTCATATCGAGGGCGTTAGCCAACCTGGAGAATATGATCAGAAGCTAAATGCGGCTTATACGATTGGTGAGCAGAGCAATCATCAAGGTGCTGAGCTCGTTCGTGAAATGCTGAAGGATAATTTTGATATTTACATCAAATACTATGCCTTGGTAGATTTTTCAACCTTTGCGACAGCTATTGACACTCTCTTTCCAGAAGGTGTCGCGATGAATGCACAATTTTCAACGATTAATGGTCAGCCTGTAACGGAGGTAGAAGTCCCTGATGACCTCAACATGAAAGATGGAGTGGTTCCTAATCAAACGATAAGAGTTGGCCAGCAGCGGATGGATGGAAGAACTTTGCTTAATTATGCACGTTTTCGAAAGGATGATGAAGGTGACTTTGGACGAACACGCAGACAGCAGGAAGTATTGACAGCTGTAATTCAGCAAGCTAAAAATCCGATGAAACTTTTTTCAGGATCAGAAGCTTTAGGTAAGGTCTATGCAATGACATCAACAAATCTGCCCTACACCTTCCCTTTGACCAATAGTTGGTCTCTCTTGACTGGAGCAGCAGGTGGTATTGAGAGGGTAACCATCCCTGATTTGGGTGATTGGAAAGATGCCTATGATATGTACGGTGGCCAAGGTCTATTGATCGACTTTGAAGCCTATAAGGCCAAATTACAGCAAATAGGTCTCAGATAAGATATATGATATAATGAAAGGTAGGACAAGTTTCTACCTTTTCTTTTTGGAAATGGCAGAGCGATAAAGCAGAAAGAGAAAAATATGTTAAAAAAGAATGATATGATTGAAGTTGAAATCGTGGATTTGAGCCACGAGGGAGCAGGAGTGGCCAAGGCAGAAGGCCTAGTTTTCTTTGTGGAAAATGCTTTACCAGGTGAGATTATCCGCATGCGTGTGCTCAAGATCAATAAAAAGATCGGCTATGGAAAAGTGGAGGAATTTCTCCGTACTTCAGACCAGCGCAATGAAAATCTTGATATGGCCTATCTGCGCACGGGGATTGCTGACTTGGGGCATCTGAACTACCCAGCCCAGCTGGACTTCAAACGTAAGCAGGTAAAGGACAGTCTCTATAAGATTGCTAGTTTGTCCGATGTTGAAGTGCCTCCGACACTTGGTATGGAGCAGCCGCTGGGCTACCGCAATAAGGCTCAAGTGCCTGTCCGCCGTGTTAATGGCCAGCTGGAAACAGGATTTTTCCGGAAAAATTCCCATGATCTTCTGCCGATTGAAGATTTCTATATTCAGGCCCCAGTCATTGACCAAGTTATCCTTTTTACCCGTGACTTGCTTCGGCGTTTTGATTTGAAACCTTATGATGAAAAGGAGCAATCTGGCTTGATTCGGAACCTTGTTGTTCGTCGTGGGCACTACTCAGGACAAATCATGGTCATTTTAGTAACGACTCGTCCTAAAGTTTTTCGTGTTGACCAATTGATTGAACAACTAATCAAGCAGTTTCCAGAGATTGTGTCTGTCATGCAAAATATCAACGACCAGAATACCAATGCGATTTTTGGCAAGGAGTGGAAGACTCTTTATGGTCAAGACTATATTACCGACCAGATGTTGGGCAATGACTTCCAAATCTCTGGCCCAGCCTTTTACCAGGTCAATGCCGAGATGGCTGAAAAGCTCTATCAGACAGCCATTGACTTTTCTGAACTGACAGCTAATGATGTGGTGCTTGATGCCTACTCTGGTATCGGAACGATTGGGCTCTCTGTTGCTAAGCAGGTCAAGCAGGTCTATGGTGTCGAAGTGATTCCAGAAGCAGTTGAGAATAGCCGAAAGAATGCGGAAATCAACGGTATTACCAACGCCAGCTATGTCTGCGACACGGCTGAAAATGCTATGAAGAATTGGCTTAAAGATGGGATTCAACCAAGCCTTATCCTAGTGGACCCACCAAGGAAAGGTCTCACTGATAGCTTCATCAAAGCAAGCAGTCAAACAGGAGCTGGCCGCATCACCTATATCTCATGCAATGTCGCAACCATGGCGCGTGATATCAAACTATACCAAGAATTAGGATATGAGTTGAAGAAAGTCCAGCCGGTGGACTTATTTCCACAGACGCATCATGTTGAGTGTGTAAGTTTGTTGGTGAAACGTAACTAATCCTCAAAAGGTTCCCCAAACCTTTTGAGTCCATGGGATAGGACTCGTAGAATGAGGAGAGAAACCGACGAAATGATACGGTAAGTCTGAACCGCTGAGGGTGTAGCTTGCTCTTAAAAGCTTAGAAACCTTTTAGTGAAAGTAATTCAAAAATCCTTGTTTTTAAATTTTTGACAGTTCAAAGTATTAGTAATCGAAAGAGGTTAATGCAGGCATGACTGAAATTATTGTACGCAATCTAAAGAAAAATTTTCGTGGTAAAGTTGTATTGGACATTCCTAGCTTTGAATCGCATTCAGGAGAGATTGTTTCTATAGTTGGCACCAATGGTGCAGGTAAATCAACTTTCATAAAAATTATCTCTGGCTTAATGTTACAAGACGCAGGTGATGTATTTGTTTTTGGTAGTAAGAATACTTCGAAAGATATTCATAACAATGTCAAGCTTGTACTAGAAAGCGGTAGAGGCTACTACGAGTATCTGACGGCAAATCAAAATATTGATTACTTTTTACATTTGAATAAAAGTTCGCGTAGTCAAGTTAAGGATGAATTGGAGGATTTATTTAATAAACTAGCTTTCCATCCCTATGTTGATGTATTGGTGTCCGAATTATCACAAGGAACGAGACAAAAATTGTCTTTGATTATTGCCTTACTTTGTAAGCCAAAAGTATTGTGTTTAGATGAGCCAACTAATGGTCTGGATGTCATTGCCAAAAAGCAGTTTGCGAAATTGTTACTAACTCTCAGCCAAGAAAAAGGAACCATTGTTCTCATGACGACTCATGATATCTATTTTGCAAAAGAAATATCAACAAGAATTTGTATCATGAGTAGAGGCGAAATAATACAGCAAGGTAGTTTTTCAGAAATCTTTTGGAAAAATACTAGGTGGATTAAATATAGAATTGGTATTTCTGATTCTGAAAAAGATGCTTTTGAGAGACTGTTTCCTGATTTATCTTATCAAGTAGAAAATGAAAGGTTGATTGTTGAAGTAAAAGATAGTCAGGTAAAAAATAATATCTTTAATAATTTTGAGATGATATTTTTTGAAGAAGTTGAGGAAAGTATCGAAGAAATATTGTATGAGGTTATCAATGATGATTAAAGAAATAAGAAGGGAGTTAAAGAGACAGCTGCAAGAGATGATGCAGTTTAAATTTAATTTATTTTTTTCAAATTTTGGAATTTTGATAATGGTTTCAGCTTATCTTCAATACTTTAAAGATACGCAAAGTAAATTTTTATTGTTATGTTTATTATTTACTTGGTATTTTACGAGTCATAGTATTACGCATCCAACTTTTTTTATTGAGGATGACCTTTATGATAGAACTTTGATAAGTGTAATCCAGAGTAGTAAGAGTGTTTTTCATGTCTTAATGTTTAAAATTATTGTTCAGATATTGGTGGATCTAGTTAAAGCCATACCTATATTTATCATTTTATCCACGTTAAATGATATTGATTTTCCGGATGGTATCTTAAAGTTAGTTGGAAACCTGGTTGCATGTATGCTAACTATTATTAGCATATATGGTTTGGGCTTTTGCCTGTCAAGCCTCTGCTTCGTTTTTAATCGTACTTCTAGCATTACATCGTTAATTTCTTATTTCATGCTGTATTTTACTGGCATACTAACACCGCTAGGTGGTTTATTTGGCTTTATAGGAAAGCTTTTCCCTTACTATGCCTTGAGAAATTTTATTATTTCTCCGTCCTACCAGAGTATCTTTTTTATTATAGTCTATTGTGCAGTATATTGGTCAGCTGGAACTTTCCTATTTTTCACTTTATTAAACATTGCTAAAAAAAGAGGGAGTCTTTTCCATGTTTAGTGAATTAAGAAGATATGTTAATTATAGAGTTCGATACACGTTTGATAGTATTTGCGAAGTGATTTATTCCATGATTTTTATTACAGGAATCATTATTATTTTCAATAGTAATAAACCGATAAATCTACTCTATTTTTTATTTATTATTCTATAACTAATGTGATATTGCTTGCTAATGAGGAGTTGGAATTTGAAATTCGCACTAATCAATATACAAATATCAAAACAACTAGACGGACACCAATGATGATTTATATTGCTAGATCAACAACTTATTTTATTTGGTCAACACTCATTTTTTTGATTTCAATCATTCTATCTCATATGTTTTTTAATGGAAAATTTTTTATGCCCTCATTACATTTAGTGGATTTGATTTTGATGTCAATACTTAATTATGCTGTATTTTTTGTCTTATATACCATGGCAATTAAGTTAACAGAACGCTTTAAACGAGTATCCGTCTTATTGAATTTATTTAATACTATAATGCTATTTTATTCTGGACTAGTATTTCCAGCTCCCCTTGTTAGCTATGCAGATGTGTTAGATATATTTTTGAATAAAAAATAAAAGTAAATTGATATGTCTAGAACTAATCATTTAAGTCTTTCTCTGAAAGATTATAAAGTAGCCTTACGTTTAATGGTTTAATTTAAATCTTTCGACTACTATTATTTTGTTTTATAGTATGGGAAATAACAGTCAGGATATGTTGAGGCGGTATCACTGCTTGTAAGAGCTGAGGCATCAGCAAGTAGAAGTAGAGGCTACTCCCATGGGATAGGACTCGTAGAATGAGGAGGGAAACCGACGAAATGATACGGTAAGTCCGAACCGCTGAGTGCGTGGCTCTGTTCGTGAAAGCTTAAAATATTTTGATAAATCGCTACAATGAAAAGCCTTGATTTCCAGGCTTTTTGTAATATAAGAGGAAGCGTCAGAGTAAGAGCATCAGAGGTATTATGGTATTCTCCAAGAGTTGTCCCGCACTGGAAACTGTTTTCCAAAGCAGAAAAACCACAGGACTCAGATTTGTCAGTTAGTAGCCATCTTTACTGACTATTGAAAGTAGATAAACTCATTAAAGCTCCTGTCCCTGGATTAGAAGAACGGCTGTTTCGTATTAAGAAACTTATTGAGATGGATAATCACGTGGAGGTTCTGCGCTAAAACGTTACTGGAAATTCGTTGTTTTGAACATCAAAAAGGAGAGAACTAATTTGGTCCTCTCCAGGTTGTAGCTTTTCATTAACTCACTACAGTTGGCAATGAGACTTTTTATGTTTATCAAGATAGAGTTGATAAACATAAAAATTTCAAATATTACTTGGAATTATCCTTGATGTATAATTGTTTAATATGATTGACCATCTGTTCTGGATGAGAATCATCAAAAATGATACTCTGACCTGTCTTATCATGATTGGTAATTTTGAAAGTTAGTACAGGTTTATTCATTGAGTGTACAGTATTCACAATATCATCAACTTCGCTGAAATAATTAATATCTAAATAGAAGTCTATTTTATCTAGTACTTCACGACTAACAAAAGGGTTGTAAGATGGGAAAAGAGAAACATTTAAATAGCTTTGCAAATCCATTACGCTAGCTGCAAAATTTGTTGGAGCTAAGATGTTAAAATGAACTTCAGGTAATGCTTTGATAAGATATTCCAAATGTGCCATTTCTGCAGCATTTGTAAAGATACATGTCTGGAATTTCTCTTTATCAACGACACTTTCATAACCTCCTTTAAGTGCATAGGAACGGAGCAAAATGTCAGACCAGTCTAATGAATGGTAGAACCACCATACATCTTTATAACGATTCGCATTGAGTGCTTGCCAAGGTTTACCAGCAGTATAGTGGATGATTTTTGGCATATATGTATGTGGGTTTTTGTTTTCTATAGACTGATCATACCAGCTTTGGTCACCATCCGCAACAGAATGTACAATGCTATCTAGACCAACCATGTAATTATATTTTTTGTCAAGGTGTTTCCAACGATTTTGAAAGTACATATTTAAAACACCTTGGTCACCATAAACATGTTCATGATGCTCGTTGGTCAATTCGATTAAATTTTGCAATACATTTTCTTCGCGCCATTTATCAGTGTCAATTAGCATCACGCCAGAATTAAAAATTGTTAACCATCCCCAAGAAGAATAATCTTGAATAGCCGCTAAAGGTAATCCTTCTAAGTCTGTTGTAAATAATTCATCTAAATTTCCAGTGACAAGAGTATCTGAATCAAGATAAAGGACACGACTATCATGGATGTAATGAGGGATGAAGTATCTAAAGAAAGCTGCATAATTTAAGCGTTGTGCATCGGGAACACTATATTCTTTTAAAGGATGTTCCGTGATTTTTACATTCACAATTTTAGAATTAATAGTTTTTAAACGATGATTCATGATTCTGAACCATTCAGAAGGTACATCATCGTTTAAAAGATAAAATGTTATATTATCATTGTGAGCGCAGATAGATTTAATTGTAGTAGTGACCTTATCAATATAGGCGTTATCTGCACCAAAGGCGATTGCTTTGTTCATATTTAACCTTTCTTTTTATGCAAAAATGATTAAGCCAAGTATAACATAAATACTTATATTTTGCTAGTCAATTTAAGCTATTTGTTCCCGAATTTATAAATATTCTTTGAGTACAATTCTCTAAACGTAGTTTTAATCCTGTACTAAACAAACAAAGGAAGTGATTTAGAAATAGCTTCTTAACACCAAAGAAATACTTTTGAATCAAGACATGGATGGAATTTGCACGAAAAAAATGGATGTAGAAAACAACACTTAATATATATCAGATTAAAGATAAAGTCCTTAGAAAACAAGATTTTAAGGGCTTTTCTTGATGTAAAATCATATAATAGAGTTAAGAAGAGTTGAGGGTTGTTCCTTAGCCTTTACAAAGAAAAAATTGATTATAAGCGCCACTCGTCGCCAATATGGCTTTTACACGCTAGATAAATTGGTCCCAAAAGATTATGTAGATTCGAAGATTGATTCTGATTTTATCTATGACTTAGTTGAAGAAACTTATAGCCCCGATCAGGGCCGTCCTAGTCTAGATCCGGTCATGTTAGTTAAAATCCCTTTGATTCAATGTTTTTATGGTATTCGCTCTATGCGCCAAACCATTAAAGACATTGAAGTCAATGTAGCCTATCGTTGGTTTCTTGGACTAAGCTTGGATGACAAGGTGCCTCATTTTACCACATATGGAAAGAATTACAGTCGTCGCTTTCAAGATAGAGAACTGATTACTGGGATATTTTCACAAGTACTCCATCAAGCTTTATGTGCTGGTTTGATTGATCCTTCTGAAATATTTGTGGATGGTACCCATATCAAAGCGGCAGCTAACAGTCACAAGTATCATAAGGAAATGGTTGACCAACAAGCAAAATTTATGAGTGAGCAATTGGAAATTGAGATTGATTTAGATAGGAGAAAACACGAAAAAAAGTCCTTAAAGCCCGCGCAAGAAAGCGAGGCTAAGGAAAAGAAAATCTCAACGACAGATCCTGAGAGTGGTTGGTTCCACAAGGGGGAACACAAGGAAGTATTTGCCTATTTTGTCCAAGTAGCTTGTGATAAGTATAGTTGTGCCTTGGTTTATACGGTTGAAGCATGACATGTTCATGATAGCCAGGCTTTTTCTTCTCTTTTTTCAAAGTTAGAACTTTTCTCACCCCGCTACATTATTGCGGAATCAGGCTACAAGACCCTAGCTATTGCTCAGTATTTTATTAAAGAGAAATATCATCCCTGTTTTTTTATACTCGTCCCAAAGGAGTTAAGGGAAACTCAAGACTCAATGACTTTGTTTATGATGACTACTATGACTGTTATCTCTGTCCAGAGAACTAGGTGTTAACCTATCTCACTACGACACGAGAAGGCTATCGTGAGTATGAGTTTACTCCCAAGGGGTGTCATTTGTCCTCTATTATCCAATTGTACCCGAAGGTAGAATTTCCAAAGGTAAGAACGAGATATTTATGGAAAGAAGACCTTGAATATTGTGAAGAGATTCGGTATCAAAGAGGGATGAAGGAGCTCTATAAGAAACGCAAAGAAACAATTGAACGCTTCTTTGAGACTGCTAAGGAGTACCATAACTTGAGATACAGCAGAGAGAAAGAAAAGTTTAGAATGGAAGAAAAGTTTGGGCTTACTTTGGTGTATTTAAATTTCAAAAAATTAGTGAAATGGATAGCGAATATCCCTTTATTTTTCTCTAAATCAGATTTTGGGATAGAGTATTATGTAGTGAAGAAAATATTTTTGAAAAGAAAAAAGACAAACCTCCAAATTTGACGTTTGCCTTTAATATAAATATATAGTCATATCGTTTTGATATCTCATGTGATAAACATACTAATTCGTAAAAAGCAGTTATCCCTTTTTATGCTTTTTGATGATGATACTTGAATGAATCCGTCAAATGTGCTATACTAGTGAAGTGCTGTGCTTTATAATTAAACTCAAAAGGGAGAATTGTATATGAATAAAACAAAAGCGGTAGTTCTTGCGGGAGATTATGGGTATATTAGACAGATTGAAACTACTATTAAATCTCTTTGTAGTCACCATAAAAACTTGAAAATTCATGTTTTTAATCAAGACATTCCGCAAGAATGGTTCTACTACATGCGACATAATGTTCAGAAAGCTGGTAGTGAATTACAGGATGTTAAGTTATTTAATAGTCAGCTGAAATTAAAATGGGAAGCGGCAAATTTTCCACATATCAATTACATGGCGTACGCTCGCTACTTTATTCCAGATTATGTAGAAGCTGATAGAGTATTGTATTTGGATTGTGATATTGTGGTCACGCGAAACCTAGATAATCTTTTTGAAATGGATTTGGATGATTATTATGTAGCAACAACTCGTGCAACTTATGGGACAGGAATTGGTTTCAATTCTGGTATGATGGTGCTTAACAACAAACGCTGGCGCGAAGATAATATGTCACAAAAGTTAGTTGAGTTAACAGATAGAGAATTATATAATATTCCTGAAGGTGATCAGACTATCTTGAACATGATGTTTGAAGGTAAAAAGTTAGAATTAGAAGATACTTATAATTTTCAAATCGGTTTTGATATGGGTGCAGCCTTAGATGGTCATGATTGGATTTTTGAAATTCCGCTTTCTCCCCTTCCGGCAATTCTTCACTATATTTCAGGTCAAAAGCCGTGGAATACAGTTTCTAATATGCGTTTGCGTGAAGTATGGTGGTTCTACTATTTCCTTGATTGGTCTAGGATTATTGCAGGTGATAAGATAGATCTTGAGAAAGAGTTAAAAAGAAGAAATGAAGGATATCAATGCCAACTCTTGACTTTGACCAACTCAGATCAGTTGGAACGAATTGAAGAATTAGTTACAGCCTTACCAGAATGTCTGTTTCATATAGCTGCGTATACTTTAATGTCTGATAGATTACTTGAGTTGATGTCCTATGAGAATGTTCGATTGCATCCATCTATTTTACCTTATCCTTTAAATGATTTGATTAAAGAAAGTGACATTTATTTGGATATAAATTATGATCAAAAGTTTGAAAATGTAGTGAAGCAATTTCAAGAATTAAATAAGCCTATTTATTCTTTTGACAATGTTCAAACAGAAGGAATTCAAGAAGAAGTATTTTCGCATGAGAACTATCAGGAAATGATAGAGCGAATTAAATCCAACTTGAATTAGAAGTATGCTTACCTACACTTCTTAAATGAAATATTTTAGAAAGCAGGTTGATTCCTTTTAAACGGTTTATTGGAGTGAACTTGCTTTATTAAATTAAACCTAAGTAATAAAGGACGAGAATGAAACATTTCGGAGTAAATAAGAAAAAACGGATTAATATTTTTAGACATCGAGCGAAATTTACAGTATTTATTTTAGCATTCTATATATTTGGAAGGCATATTTTGCTTCCAGGTCTAATGCACAGTGCAAATTCTGGAACTTCCCGAGCAGATAATCCAATATCATATTTATATGCTTTGGCGGGCCTAGATTTATCCCAAGTATCTATTTTTTCATTGGGACTGGGACCATGGATTACAGCCATGATTGTATGGCAAGTTGTCAATCTGAACAAAAGTTGGAATATCCAATCTTGGTCCTTTAAGAAAATGGATTTTGTTCAAAAATTGTTGACACTAGCTTTTGCAATATTACAAGGGATCGCAGTGATATTTATGGTACGGACAGGGAGCGCTCGTTTTCTGTTGATGGTTGATGATTGGATATTTAATGCAAGTATTTTAATGACAGTAATTGCCGGAAGTTTTGTCATCATGTGGCTTTCTAGCCTTAATTCAGAACATGGAGTTGGCGGTTCAACGATTATCATCATAGCTGGAATTGTTTTGCAGTTTGGGAAACAAATCGTTCTTCTTGTTGGTGATTACATTGATAAGAGTAATGCTTTTATGGTTTTTGCCAGTGCTATCCTATGCTATATGTTTCTAGTGTTGGTAGGTGTTTTTTTTGAAAAGGCAGAAATTCGCTTACCTCTAAATCGTATTTTAATCAGCAACCGATATTATGACAAATCTTATTTGCCAGTTAAATTTGTGCCCTCAGGCGGAATGCCGATTATGTATGCAACAAGTGTTATCATGCTGTTTCAATTATTACAAGAATGGTTTGGCAGGATCTTACCCTTTAAGCTAGGCAATTTATTTGACTTTACTAAGCTGCCTAGTCTTATTGTGTATTTAGGGGCGATTTATATATTGGCAATTTTATTTGCTTATATTAATCTCGAGCCTGAAGAGACAGCTAAAAGATTGCAGCGCCAAGGTGAGTATTTCGATTATGTTCAGCCAGGTAAAGCAACCTTGAAATTCTTGAAACGGTATGTGTTTATTCAGTCTCATATTGGTGCAATATATCTAGTACTATATATTGGCTTGCCTTATTTTATTAATTTCTTTATTTCGCTTCCTAAATTCTTTTTAACTTTACCAAGTATGTTGGTCATTTTAATTAGTATGCTTCTCCCTCTGAGAGAAGAAGTGAAAATTTTGCGTATTGGAACACGCTATCACAGTGAATTAGCAACAAAAGGAGAATAAACAAACAAAATGTTTTATTTTGTGCCTTCGTGGTATAGACAAGATAGAAAATGGTATTCGAATGCTCTGCCTTTTTTCTACGTATCAAAAAATATGATGTTTGATGATGCGGTGAATTTATTGAGAATGTTTCAGCAATCTAATGAGGAAACGACTGCTTTAATATTAAATTATTCTCCTCAAATTCGCACTTTTTTCTACCAACAAAAAATGGATACGGATGATATCTGGAGCCTGTTTGATACAATTCAAGGTGTGACGGATATTGTCCAAAGAAAAATAAGATTAGCAGATTTAAAATGGCCCCAAGGAGCAGAACTTTATTATACTCCCTTTATTGTAGATGTTGAGTGGCATGGTAAAAAATATGCCCAAGTAAATTTTTCCCAAGTTGGCAACATATATGATATCACTTATTTCAAAGAGGGAAAAATAGATTATCAATTAATATTTGACGATCGAGGCTTTGTATCTAGTATTATTTATTTTAATGACGGGCAGGCTCACTATCAAGATTATTTGGACTTTTGTGGCGAATGGCGACTGAGAGAATACCTCTTAGATGAAAATCATCAAGTGCATGTCAATTCAAAGTTTAATCATCTTTTTCAAAAAGAAATTTATAATGATATTGAAGAATTAGTGCAAGAAAAGATTGTGGAACATCTGGATAAGGTTCTGACCGTAGAAGATTCACTCATTATTTCAGCGGATTCTCAGCATAATTATTTCTTCCAAGAGATTAAACAACATCATTCGGTTATCTATTCCTTTTTTGGGGAACGTTATCCGATAGATGATGTGGAGCGCTTGATAAATGATTTAAAAGGGACACCGTTTTTCGTGGTTGATACATTTAAGAAATTGGAAAGAATATCTGAGTCAATTGACATAGAACGGCTGCCAGCTTGTTATGAGATTTCACCGTATAATACTCAGTTGAGTTTAGGGCATAGTCAGCGAAAAAAAGAGCTAATACTTTATCTTAATTTTGACAATTTGCCAAGTGAACAGGGTCAATATATCTTTACGACTTTATTTGACTTGATGTTAAAAAACGAATGGATTGATTTGGTTGTTGGGACTCAGAGTCAGGAATATGGCAGAGAAGCCTATATCAAGCAAACGATTGAAGCATTTCGCTCTAACAATCCTGATTATGAGCAGTTAGAGTTTGTAAAAAAAGGTCCAGAAGGTACAGATATTGTCCTAGATGATGAAAAGCCACTGCGAGAACGAATTGATATCTGTAGTATTTATAGTGATACAGATATGGCGAAAGCCTTGAAATATGTGAGACTGATTCTTGATTTTGGGAATCCTGCCGATGTCCTCACACAGATTGCAGGAATTAGTGTAGGAATCCCTCAAATTAACCTTTCTGATTCATCTTATGTAAAACATGGCGAAAATGGATGGATATTAGAGGGAATTTCGGAATTAGAACAAGCTATTTTATACTATTTTACGGATTTACAAAATTGGAATCAATCTCTCGTTCATTCTGTTAAGAAAATTGAGCAATATACAAAAGGTGAGATTGTGGACATGTGGAAGAATATCATAAAGGGAACAAATGTAAATGAAAAAAATTAGTGTACTGCAAATTGCTGATACAAATTGGCAAGAGCAATATATAATTCCTGATAATTTAGAGTGGACATTTGTAACTCCGCAGGATGTTATGTCTCTATTGCCGGAAGATGTTGGCATTGCTGAGGAAGAAGATGTCAAAAAGAAAAAAACAAGCCCTTTGATGTCGTCATTGTTGATACAGTAGAGCATTTAGATTATATTACAGTTTTGGATAGCTTGATTCAGGTTTATCGGCTGTTTTATCATGAACGTTGTCTGGTAAAGACGCAAACGATGGAAAAGTTTTTACTAAAAAAACAGGCCTTGAAATCTAACTTTGAAAACCCTGAACAAATGATTCACACTTTTTCTAGAGGATTTTATGCGAGTCAAAGTGGTACAAAATTAAGTGTAAATCAATTATCTGTGAATCCCTCTTTTACGGGTGAAATCAACTATGAAGGAACTAGCTATTTATCATTGTGCGGAGAATACGGTGATGATTATCAAGCTGTGGCTACTTACCAATATAATATCTATTTAGGTAAGGAAATTCCTATCGAATTATGGCCGGAGTTTATCACATATGGCCAGTGTTCCATTCGTTATATATTAAAGGCTTATCCTGTTGGCGGAAGTGCCAGTGAAACGAAGGAATGGATTTATGATCAGGAGAGTTTTGACAAGCCTCTCATTTTAGACAGTGATGCGGACTATTATATTAGTGTGACACTTCAGGCCAAAGGAGAAGGTGTTGTTAAAATCGGTCCTTTCCATTACCGTGATTCACATCTTGGCTATGGCGATTTATTAGTTGGCGGGAAGCGCATTGTTGATAAAAATAGAGAAGAACTCATTTATTTCTTTCACCCTGGTGACTTAAAGCCACCATTAAATATCTATTTTTCAGGATATCGGCCGGCAGAGGGCTTTGAAGGCTATTGGATGATGAATAATTTAGGGTCGCCATTTTTATTGATAGGAGATCCTCGTTCTGAAGGTGGAGCCTTTTATCTAGGTTCAGATGAATTAGAACAGGCTCTTGTTGATGTGATTCATCAATGTCTAAACACTCTTCAATTCACACCTGATCAATTGGTTCTATCTGGTTTATCAATGGGGACTTTTGGGGCTTTGTATTACGGTTCCATGCTCCAGCCTCATGCGATTATCGTAGGGAAACCATTAGTAAGTTTAGGAGATATGGCTCAAAACGAATCCACCATCAGACCAGGTGGTTTTCCGACTTCCTTAGATTTGGTTTATCGAGTGAGTGGGCAGCTTTCTGATAGCGGAGTTGAGCAATTAAATCACCGATTTTGGAATTTATTTGATAAAGCAGATTTTTCAAAGACGAAATTTTTAATGTCCTATATGTACCATGATGACTATGATGGCAGTGCCTATCAAGATATGTTGGAAAAATTGAGTCAAAAAGATTATAAAGTAAGTGTCATTAGTAAAGGTTTGACAGGACGACACAATGACGATACCCAAGGCATTGTAGAGTGGTTTTTTAATCAGTATAAAACCTTGATGAAAAATGATTTTGGAAGGGAGTATGATTCTTGAGATATAAAGAAGAAGTCTATTCTGTTTATTGGGATATGCAGAGTGCTTTTCAATATCTATATGGTTCATCTGTCAAAATTTTGGATGATGGGCAAGTACTATATGAAAATCAATTTATGCCCTCTGGAACAGTGATTCACGATTGGCATTCAGCTGTTAATTATCAAGGAGCAAGAAATACAAATCAACTTCCACAACTAAAATGTGGGCATCAATATAAAATATGTGTCTTTATTGAAACAAAACCTGAAAATTCAAGTTATTTGAAGGTTGAATTTCTGGATGCTCTTGATGAGACGATTCTGAGTCAGATTATTAAACAAGATGAAATACAGACTGTCACCGTTCCAGATAATACACATCATTATAAAATTCAGTTAGTTAGTTCAGGCTGCCATCGTTTTTTATTCGATTGCATTGACATCTCAGAAGTTGAAACAAATGAGTACTCCGTTGATCGTTACTGGATTTCTGATTTACTGAATATTGATGAAGAACATAAGAGTATGTATGTTTGTTTTACTGAACCGGATATCAACCGCACAGGCTTTATCAAAGAGTCGTTTCAAAAGCAGTTTCCAAATCTCCTACTGGTGAATACTTCCTACAAAAGAGCTCTTTTGTATATGGAAATACAGTTCTTTGAGATGTTGCTACAACAAATTGAAAGCCTAGCGGACACCTATCGAATATCTAGAGTGGTATTTGTTGGGTATGGTCCTATTTCGAACATTGCAGCTTTATATTACTCTAAGCAATTTTCAAATGCATATGCTTTAATCACCGATGATTTTTTAACAGAAGTAGAGTATCAAACAGTTATTGATCGCTATCGGAAGCGAGTGCGCTATCCAGTCTTTAAAGAACTATTATTGCATCGGTTTAATCCCCAAAAGGTAATGTATTATGTTGAATCAGACTCTAAAAAATCAGAGTTCGCTAATTTTGATTACTTATTAGAAAAATCATTTTTGCTTCAAAAAATACAGATAGAACAGGTTGAAAATTGGATAACGGATAATGAAATCTAAGAAATTTAAGTTAATAAATTCGTATAAATTGCGGCGTTATGAGAAAATTTTACGTAAAGTAAACCAATTAGCTGAAGAATATGCGGCATTAAGTGATAGTGAATTGCAATCAAAAACGCAAGAGTTTCGAAATCGCTTATCTTTTGGTGAAACACTGGAAGATCTCCTGCCGGAGGCTTATGCCACAATACGTGAGGCTTCAAAGCGGATCTTAAAACTCTATCCCTATGATGTTCAAATCCTAGGCGCTCTAATCATGCAGGATAATCAAATTGCTGAGATGAGAACGGGAGAAGGCAAAACACTAACGGCTATTTTACCCTTGTATTTAAACGCTTTAACAGAGAAAAGTGTCATCTTAGTAACCGCAAATGCTTACCTAGCTCGACGCGATGCGGAAAAGATGTCACCTGTTTTTAACTTTTTAGGAATGACCATTGGTGTTGCCGTTCCAGAGGATCCAGCTAAACCGATAAAAATTCCAGAGAAGCAACGGATTTATCAATGTGATGTTGTTTATACGACACACAGTGCTTTAGGATTTGATTATTTAGAAGAAAATCTTGCCACTTCTCATTCAAAGCAGTTTCTGCCTGAGTTTTACTTTGTTTTAGTAGATGAAGTAGATGCGGCTTTATTAGATAGCGCACAAATGCCTCTCATTATTTCTGGTTCACCTAGGGTACAATCAAATCTTTATTTGACTTGTGATGAATTTATAAAAACTCTTAAAGAAACGGAAGATTACAACCTGGATTCTACTAGAACTTCTGTTTGGCTGACTCGTAAAGGGGTAAAAGAAGCTGAAGTTTATTTTCGGGTTAAAAATTTGTATGCCCCAGATAATTTCCAACTGATTCGTCAGATTAATTTAGCCTTACGAGCAAATACACTTTTTGAAAAAGATAGACAGTATACTGTTGATGGGGGAGAAGTGAAATTGATGGACGAATCTACTGGTCGTTTGCTAGAGGGAAATAAGCTTCAATCAGGCTTGCATCAAGCCTTGGAAGCCAAAGAACGTGTAAAAATCACCCTTGAAACAAGATCAATGGCTTCCATTACCTATCAAAATCTCTTCAAAATGTTTCCAAAACTGGCAGGAATGACGGGAACAGGTAAGGTCTGTGAGGATGAATTCCGACAAGTTTATGATTTGGGCGTAGTTGTCGTCCCTACGCGTAAGAAGAATCGGAGAATTGATTACCCAGATGAAATTTATTTGACAGCTCCTCAAAAAATTTACGCTTCGCTTGCCTATATCAAAAAACTTCATGAGAAGGGACAGCCAGTTTTGATTGCAACTGGATCAGTGGGAATGTCTGAACTGTACTCTATGCTTCTCTTAAAAGAAGGAATCGCTCATAATGTTTTGAACGCTTACAATGCGGCAAAAGAAGCGGAAATGATTGCACAAGCAGGTCGATATGGTGCCGTAACGGTTGCTACTTCTATGGCTGGCCGTGGAACGGATATTTTATTGGAAGATGGTGTTGCAGAATTAGGCGGCCTTGCGGTTGTTGGGACAGAGAGAATGTCAAGCGAACGTGTCGATCTTCAGCTGAGGGGGCGTGCTGGTAGGCAAGGTGATCCTGGCTTAAGTAAATTCTTTGTTTCATTGGAAGATGATCTCATTACCAAAAGCGGCAGCAAGTGGATCAATGATTATTATCAAAAAGAAGTAGCTAAACCAGAGAGTAAGCAGAAACGGGAGTTGAAATCTCGGCGGATAAAAAATGCGATTGAGGAAGCGCAAAGAAATAGTGATAATTCAGGTGCTTCTTCACGCAGGTCTACCGAGGAATATGATGAAAGCATCCGTATTCAGCGACAAATTATTTATAGCAGACGAAAAGCAATTATTGATCATCCTGATTTTGATTATAAATACTTTTTAGAATTATTGTCAGAAGGGCTTGATTATTATTGCAAGAAGCACCCATTTAAAAATCGGGCAGATTTCTTCCGCTTTATTTTAGATAACATTAGTTATTCTTGTGAAGAAATACCAGAAAGCTTAGACGTATCAGACTTGGCACAAATCAAAGAATTTGTCGCTCAATTGTTAGCTGATGAATATCAACAAAAGAAAATCAAAATTAAAGACCCTGAAACATTTAGTCAATTTCAGCGAATTGCTGTACTGAAAGCAGTTGATGATTGTTGGGTAGAACAAGTGGACTACTTACAACAATTTCAATCATTAGTTATCAGTCAAGGCTATGCGCAAAAGAATCCTGTGTATGAATTTCATAAAGAAGCGTTTGCATCCTACCAGAAGATGAACGAAGATATTAAACTACAGACGATAAAAAACATTGCTTTAAGCTATATTAATGTGGACTCAAAAGGAAGATTAGAAGTATATTTTGGGTAATATTTTGACATATGATGCTTTAGGCTTTATAATATAATAAGAATATTACAAAATCATTCTGGGAGAGAATGGAAATATGAGTAAAAAACATAAAAAAACATCAGGATTTCAGCGTTTTAAAGAAGGTTTAAAAAATTTAATTTTT
The DNA here is from genome assembly GCF_000220065.1 of Streptococcus sp. oral taxon 056 str. F0418. Taxonomy (GTDB): domain Bacteria; phylum Bacillota; class Bacilli; order Lactobacillales; family Streptococcaceae; genus Streptococcus. The sequence continues at coordinate 1,924,073 of NZ_AFQU01000001.1, forward strand.
GAAAAAGAAGACAGCAAGGAGTCTAAGGAGGCAAAACCTCATCTGCGACAAGTAATCAGAATGACTCCCCCCTCTTCAAATGGAGAGAGCAAAAATGGGGATATGACTGACTCAGCTTCGTTTAAAGAAGCTCTGAAAAAAATTCGGTCCCAAAATAGCTTGGAAGTGACTGATTTGATTATCAGCCTGAGTCAAAGCCTTTCAACAGATGCTTCAGAATCGTTAGAAAATACTATATCGAATTCGAAATCTCTATCGCATAGCCAAAGTATATCAGTGGTAGCTGCTTCATTGAGTGAGTCTATTTCTGAGGTTCAGTCGCGCTCGAACGATATCAGTTTGTCAGTGGCAGAGTCGGTCTCCCTCAGCCAAAGTGAATCAGTACATTCAGTGGAAATTGCCGAGTCAGAAGTTTCAGAGTTAGAAAGTCTCTCAGATACTTCAGTGGACTCAGATTCAATTGTTCAGTCGCAAAGTATAGATGGTTTTCAAAATGATGAAATTCAGGCATCTCTATCAGTCAGTATGTCTTTATCTCACGCAGATCTAGTGTCACAGGAGCAAAGCTTAGAGTATTCATTATCACAAAGCCGTCAAGAAGAGAGTTATGTAGTTTCTTTATCTGAAAGCGAGAGGGAGCATTCTATTTTAGAATCAGAATCCATAACTTATTCACTAAATCAAAGTGAATCTGATTCTTTATATGACAGTAGTATATTATCAGAGCAGGTCTCTTTAAGCATTTTTGCGTCCCAATCATTGAGTGAGTCTCTGAGTCAACGTATAGAAGAAAGCCAAAGTGAATTGGAATCAGAAAGCTATTCTTCAAGCGAGTCGCTTTCGAATTCCGATAGCTTAGGTCGCTATCGGAGACAGCGTGTTGAAGAAGATTCTTATTTTTACAGTCAGAATTGTTCTAAACAAAGCTCTCACTCATTGAATGCTTCGCATAGACCGATATCAGAAATCAGAAATATTCCAATCACTGGGAAATCGGTATCTGCTTTGGGAACTAAAAATGCATTGAAATTTGTAAATGCAAATAGGTCGTCTCTATTGACTGAGCAGCAATTATATCGCTTGATGAGGCCAAGTTCACAGCCAGTGACGCGTGAATTTAAGAATATGACACGCGATTTATCTAATTTGGCATCAATTACAAAAACTAAGAAAGTGATGTATAAATTTGATAAATAGTGCTTTTTCTAAATTTATATATCAAATACGAAAACTAAAATTTAAAGGAGTTATCATGATTAGAAATATTATGTCAAATAATGATAAAGGGCTGGGGACAATTGATGTTCTTCCAATAGGAGATTATCGTGCTTCTGTGATGAATGGCGAATTGGATTATAAACAAGTGCCTTTAGGGGCGTACGATTTATTTGGTGAAACTCTTCAAAGTAAAAATGATTATATAGAAGATATCAAATTATTACAATCGATGGGGTTTAACGCATACTCTCTTTCCCTGTCTTGGACGCGCATCTTTCCAAATGGCGATGAAACAATGCCGAACGAAGAAGGCTTGAAGTTCTATGAAAACATCATTGACGAAATCTTAAAAAGAGAGATTGAGCCGATTGTAACCCTAAGCCATTTTGATATTCCGCTGAATTTATATGAAAATTATGGTGCATGGAGCAATAGAAAAATGATTACTTTCTATGAAAAATATTGCCAAGCCGTATTTTCACGTTTTAAAAATAAGGTCAGATACTGGATTACCTTTAATGAAATGAATATTTTACATCATTTGCCATTTGTAGGAGCTGGTTTATGTTTGGAAAATGTTGAAAATCGTGAGCAGTTAATTTGGCAGGCTGCCCACTATCAATTAGTTGCATCAGCAAAAGCTGTAAGGTTAGGAAAAACAATCAATCCAGATTTTCAAATTGGCAGCATGTTTGTTGTCAGTCAGGCCTATGGACAGACTGAAAATGCTGTTGATGCCATGGAAGCGGAAGTGAAGAATCGTGAGAACTATTTCTTTACGGATGTCCAGGTACGCGGTTATTATCCTAATCACTTTTTGCGTCGTTTAGAGCGGGAACAGTTGGTTTTAGATGTTGATAATGATGATTTATTTGTTCTAAAAGATGGGACAATTGATTTTGTTGCCTTTAGTTATTACCCATCTGCAAATTCTCAAGATGTATTTGTGAGCAAGTATGTCGAAAAAACAAGCAGTGAAGAAAAAATAGATCCTGTTGGTTTGCGTGTCGTCATGAATAATTTATATGATCGCTATCAAAAACCGCTTTTTGTAGTTGAAAACAATTCTTTTGCTTTAAACGATGGCACAAATGCCGAAGATCTAAAAGAAAATGTTCAGGAAATCATCAAGACGGTAGAGTTTGATGGGATTGATTTGTTAGGATATACCCCTCTACATTGGGTTGATTTAGATATCTAAAAAAATAAGAAAAGCACAAGAAAGATCTATAATTTCTATAGTGGATTAAACTGCTGCAGGGGATTATAGGTATAGTGTGTTGATGAAAAGTTAGAGCTTGGAGAGGACTAAATGGTCCTCTCTTTTTTGATATTCAAAGCAATGAGGATTCTAGTTTTAAAGTTTTCAAAGATTCGGAAGCCAAAAAGCTTTTCGCTTAATGACTTTAATGATGTCGTAGCGGGGATAAACATGCCCGTGGTAATGACTTCAACCCTCATTTCGGACCTGTCTGGAATAGCGAAAAAATGCTTATGAATAGTTACTTGAGTTTGTCCATCTAAGATAGCTATGATTTCTCTTGAAGTCAAAATCCTTTTATTTGTGAATGACTGTAGATGGGGAGACAGCTAAGCTTTCAGCGATGGTAGTCATGAGGACTTTCTTGATTAATTTTTGGCGATTTGGTTGTTGATAGATATGATTTGGTGCTTCTTCTTGACTAAGGAAGTCTCTGAAACAGCCATTTTTCCACAGATTTCACAGCGAAAACGTCGTTTCTTTAAGTGAATGAGATTTTTATATCCCGTACGCTCTAGGTAAGTTTTTCTTGATTCTTTCTGGAAGTCATATTTAGTCATTTGTCCTGTACAGTTGGGCTGCGGGATAATCAAGCTTAGCGAGAATTTATTTATGTGTTCCAGCATCAAGATGATCCAAGATAGTGATTTTAATCCGAGTAAGTTTGTGATAAAATTTAACTGTTCCATAAGAGCTTTTCTAATGATAGTTTAGTTGCTTTTCATTATAGTTCTTATGGGACTTTTTTTTACAATAAAATAGGCTCTATAATTCTTGCAGTGATTTGAACCACTATAGAAATTATAGAGGAAAAAGAGAAAAGTAGGTGACAAACTAAATCACTGTAAATAAATCGTTAGTTAATCGTTAAAATTATGTATTGAATATGTAAAAATGCTAGTAAAAACTGGTAAAAAACTAGAGAGTATGTTATAATTCTATATTGGTAATATATACAATTTTAGATGGAGAAGTTAAAATGAGGATTAAAAGAACATTATTTGGCAATTATCGTGCAAAAGAAGTTGAAGCCTATATTGAGGTTTTAAAACAAGCTCATGATAGAGAGTTGAATAAGAAAAATGAAAAGATTGCGGCTCTCCATAAAAAAGTTGAAGCTACAAAAAATCAAGAAAAAGAAATCGGCGAAGCGATTGTTCATGCTAAGTCACTTATCATCGAAGCGCATGAAAAAGCAGAGAAAGAAGCGCAGAGAGTTTTAGAAGATGCTCAAAAAGATTATCTTGACACGCGAACTTCAATCTTGAAAGAAATCGATGAACTGACCAAAAAACGCCAAAATACAGAAGATGTTTATGAAAACGGCAAGAGCAAAATTAAAGAAATATTATGTGAGATCAATGAGCTTCTGGATAATGTGGAATTAGTTGGTGAAAAAGAAAAAAAATCTGAAAAAGTTGAAAAAATTCGAGAGTTTGAGAAGAAACTAGAAGCTACGACTACTTCAAGCATTCTTAATTTTGAGAAACAAACAGCTAAAACAGGGACAGATGACACAGTTCCAGTTACTTATCCTAAAACTGATGTTGGGCGGCTCAAGAAAAAAGAAGATGAAAAAGCGGAAAACGATAAAACGGTCAGACGTTTATCTCGGATTCCTCAAGATGATTTTTTACAGTAGGGAGTTTTTATGACGATTTATAATATCAATTTAGGCATTGGCTGGGCTAGCAGCGGTGTCGAATATGCGCAGATTTATCGTGCTAAATTGCTTCGCAGTGTAGGGCTGGATGCCAAGTTTATCTTTATGGATTTTATCTCGTCGGATAATATCCAGCACCTCACTCAGAATATCGGTTTTTACGACTCAGAAATCATCTGGCTTTATCAGTATTTCACAGATATCAAGGTTGCGCCAACGACTTATACCTTGACGCAAGTCTTAGCAAATTTAGAAAAACAGCCTCTGGAGATCATACGAAATCCTGAGAATAAGACTATCAGATTAGACTATGGCAATGCAGATTTTATTACTTGCTACGCCTGTGATATGGACAGAGAATTAATAGAGCGAGTTGAAATCGTCTCTCGAGGCTGTCTGATTCAAAAAGAATATTATAGCTATACTAAGATGTTTGTGGAATATTATGCTCCAGTAAACGGGCGAGCTAAATTGCATCAGCGTAGTTGGCTCAATGAAGATGGAAGCGTTGCTTACGACGAAATCATTGATGATGTTGATGGGAAATATGATACTTGTCTCTACCGTTTTCCTAAGCAGGTTTTTTACTCTAAGCAAGAATTTGTAGCTTACTTCATTCGAAGCTTGCAACTGCAATCAGATGATTTAGTGATTTTAGATCGAGAGACAGACATCGGTCAAGCGATTTTTGAGAATAAAGGTCAGGCTAAATTAGCTGTCATTGTTCATGCGGATCACTTTAGTGAAAATGAAGAAGAAACCCAGTATATTCTTTGGAATAATTACTATGAATATCAGTTTGAGTATGCGCAAGATGTCGACTATATTATCAATTCTACCGATGCTCAGACAGAACTGCTGAAAGAGCAGTTTGCCCAATATACAGATATCACGCCGAGGGACATTCTGACTATTCCAGTTGGGAGCTTGGACGAGCTGCGTTATCCAGAGGGTCCAAGGAAGCCTTATGCCTTGATGACGGCTTCTCGTCTGGCCAGTGAAAAACATATTGACTGGCTGATCCGTTCTGTTGTAAAAGCACACGCACAGTTGCCACAGCTGACATTTGATATTTATGGAACAGGTGGCGAAGAGCTTATGTTGACGAAGCTCATTGCAGAGTTACAGGCGGAAGATTATATCCGTCTCATGGGGCATCACCATATGGCGGAAGTGTATAAGGATTACGCAGCTTATCTATCAGCATCTACTAGTGAAGGATTTGGTCTGACACTTTTAGAAGCAGTTGGTTCAGGATTGCCACTGATTGGTTTTGACGTTCGTTATGGGAATCCGACCTTCATCCGCCATGGAGAAAATGGCTATTTGATTCCAGAAGCTAGACCAGATGATATTGAAAAGATGACAGATGAATATGCTCAATATATCGTCAAGTTGTTTACGGAGCATACGCAGGAAGAACTGTCTGCTGTATCTTATCAGATAGCAGAATCCTATCTCGATGAGCATATTGCTCAAAAATGGTATCAATTAGCTCAGTCTGTTCAAGATAAAGAAAGAGTAAAATAGAAAGGAGAATACAATACATGCTTTGTTTATTTGAACGCTATGATCAAGCTAGTTTTGATTTGCTACGTTCCTTGAAACTTGCAGGTATAGAATGTCCTGTTGTGGTCGTTCAGGATGACGGTTACTTAGCGCCTGATGTAGAATCGCCATATAGTTATTTTACAGGTGATTTAGAAGCGCCTGAAGGTTATCCGCTTTATTTCAATCGTATTCAAGTGCCACATTTGTGGGAAATCCGTTCCAGTAACACCAGTGGGGAAGTTCTAGATATGGGCCAAAAACGCGCAAATATCTATTATCGTCAGCCAACTCATGAACGCCGTGTACGAGCGGTGGAATGGCTGGATTTAAATGGTGCCGTACGAACGGCTGATATTTATAATCGTAAAGGTCGGCTTTTTGCACAGATTACATACGATAATGCCCAGCAGGCTATCCATACTTGTTACTTTGATCAAAATGGTGTTGTGGTCATTATGGAGAATCATCTTACTGGGGATATTCTCTTGACACTCGGAGAAAAGCAACATATTTTCAAATCAAAACAAGAGTTTGTAGCCTTTTATATCCGCTATAGAGGCTATCAGACAGAGCGAGTTGTTTATAACTCACTCGCCACTCCATTTTTAGTAGCCTATGATTTAGAACCTAGAGATGGAAGTGCTCAAGATATTCTTTTCTGGCAAGAAGAAATTGGTGAAGAGCTTCCTGGTAATATGGTAGCCCTATTGCAAAGCCAAACACGGCACACTAAAATTTCCGTCCAAGACAAAAGAGTTTTTGAAAAGCTAGTAGCTTTGGCACCTGCGGATGCGCAACAAAAAATCTATAATGTAGGCTATATTTATCAATACCAGCGTTTAAATAATCTAAATCCAGAAGCGCTCATCTTGACCAACAGTGATCAAATTGAGCAAATTGAGACCTTACTGACTTCTCTACCAAAAGTTCATTTCCATATTGGTGCTATTACAGAAATGTCAAGCAAATTAATGGATTTGAATAAATATGGCAATGTATCGCTGTATCCAAATATTCAACCAAGCAAGGTCAAAGAATTGTATACGAAATGTGACATTTACTTGGACATCAACATTAGTGATGAAATTTTAAATGCTTGTAGGCAAGCTTTTGAGAATAATATGCTCATCCTTAGCTTTGATGCGACCTGTCACAATAGACGTTTTATAGCACCAAGTCATATCTACAATCCTGAAAACGTGGAAGAAATGATTGGCCTGATTCGTCAAGTACTGGCGGCGCCAGAGCAAATGGAAAAAGCATTAGCCACTCAAAAAGAAGTAGCTAATCAAGCAAGCTTAGAACAGTATCAATCTATTTTTTAACGTGGACACTGTCTTCTATCACAGAATAGCAGAAGTCAGCTGGACACATCGCCGTCTGGCTGCATTTTAAACATACAGCCAGTCCATCTTAAAGAAAGAGGGTACGCTATGTCGCAAAAAGACAATAGTATTCTACAAGAGCATATTCAAGAGAAGTTGAAAAATCGAAGAAAACCATTGAAAAGAGAAAAGCAAGAATTTAGTATCATTGCGGCTTTTGGTGCCATTCTCTTTTTAATCACAGTCATCGTGACGTTGGTCATGCAATTAGGCCATTTCTTTAAATAGAGTTAATGACTAAAAAATACGATTAAAGGAGGTGAGGTCTATGGTTTGATCCGAATCCCTCTTCAAAAATCCTGGAAATTAAAAAGAAGAGGAAAAAGTCGTTTCTTTGTTAGCGTTCATGAGGTTAACAAAGTCATCCTATTTTTGAAAAAGAAAGGACAACAATGTTTAGAAGTAAAGATTATAATAAAGACTTCAAGATTGTCGACGAGAAAAAGCGTTATAGGCTTTATAAGTCGGGTAAGAATTGGGTTAAGGCATCGAATTCCCAGTTGGATCTGTTCCGTGTGGGTGGCATGAGTGAGGTTGTCTCCTCAGGCTTATCTCAGACAGAAGAACTGGATCATGATGCAAAAGGATTTAAAACCCTAGCAGGTTTAGGAGGTATCCTAGCCGCCGGGGCCGGTGGTTTCTTAATAACGCAAGAAAACACAGTCTATGCGGAAGAAAACACCGAGCAAACAGAAGACAAGGCTGTCATCGCACCAAGTGCGCAGCCAGAAGCTAAGGCAACTAATCAAAATGCGATTATTGCCCAAGCGGAAGCAGAAGCAAAAAGTGCTCAAGTATCTACCAGCATTCAAGCTTCTCAGGTAGCAGAAGAAGCATCACTGCAATCCTCAGTTTCTCTTAGCACTTCAACTAGTGTGTCTGTCAGCAACTCTGTGTCTGCTAGTCAGTCACTATCCGCCTCAGCCTCAGCTCAGTCAGAAGTGACTTCTGTTAGTGCCAAGGCAGAAAGCAAGGCAGTCACAAGCAACGCTAGCCAATCAAGTGAAAGTACTTCTGTAGTGAGTGCTTCAGCACAGACAAGTGAGAGTGTCGCAACTTCTCAAACCGAACAAACCAGCACGAGTATTTCCCTTTCTAGCCAAGCGCCACAAAGCAGCCTGAAGCCAAATGCGGCTGTGTCTAAGCTAGCAGGTCTAGTGGGTATCCAACGTGCTGATACTCAAGCAGCTGTTGGTCGGACCACCTTCTTTGCGGCAGGACATGCAGCGACTCGCTCAGCGCGTAACCGTCGTGATTTGAACGGCGGGAATGATACAGGTATCGGAACAGTTAACCCAACGACCTTTGAAGGGACGCTTGCACCAGCATCAGTCGGAGCTGGCTATTCACAAGATATTAGAGTAGCCGATAGAGACGGTGTTCAAGAAAGTGCTATTACTCTCTCAAGCGGTCGGGATCAATTAACAGCTCTTGGACTGAGATTCTCTTCTAAACCGGGAGCTTTCACGATTTCAGGAACACCTACTCAATCTGGCTATGCTCGCTTTGAAGTGACCGTTATTGATGACAAAGGTGCGAAAACCACCCAGATGTTTGAAGTTGGTGTTATGCCAAAGCAAATCACACCAGATAGTACCGGTGTGGAAAAACCCACAATTTTTGAAGGCACTTTGAAAAATGCAAAAGTTGGACAAGGTTATAATCAAGATATTGCGGTTAAAGATGAAGATGGTATCGCTGAACAAAATATCACACTGATAAGTGGAAGAACGGAATTAGAATCTGCGGGTCTTCAGTTCTCAACCAAGACAGTAGGTGGTATTCGCTATATTACGATTTCTGGTATGCCAACTCAATCTAGAGTAGTGACTTTGGTTGTGAAGACTACGGATAATAAGGGAGCGATTAGTACTCAAACCTTTAAGTTAGCCATTAATCCAGCCAGCGGTACAGCACTTGAGACACCGAAGAAAGGTCTAGAAGCCAAAGATATCGTTGGTGATCTAGGGATTGGGCAAAAAGACAGACGCTATAGTGACTTCTTGTTGGCTGCAGGCGCAACCAATATGTCTGTCACTTCAGGCAACCTGCCAGATGGCCTCACTGCACGTTGGGACGCAACGACACAACGTCTCTATATTGAAGGAACTGCGACAAGAGCAGGAAACTTTAATTTTACAGTCACAGCGACCGATGCAGAAGGTAATACCGTCTCTCAAAATCGTGGCATCACCATTAATATCCCAGCAGCTAAGACCGGTATTGATGCGACAGCTGTCAATGGTCAATTTATCGCAGGTCAAGTCAATGAAGCTTATAGTGACTCTATCACAGTTGCTGGAGCAGTCAATGCTGAGGTTATCAGTGGTAACTTGCCACCAGGTTTGACAGGAAGCTATGATTTAGGTACGCAGACCTATACAGTGTCTGGTACACCGACTCGGGCTGGAAATTATAAGTTTACCCTGAAAATTACTAACCCAGATGGTATGACAGCTACAGTAGAGCGGGTGATTTCGATCGTCTTGGTTAACAAGCCAACTCCTCTTCAAAGTAATGCTATTCAAGGTACCTTTAACAATGCTGTCAAAGGTCAGCCTTACAGTAGCTTCATCAATGTCGGTGGCGATGCTAACCGAGTAGAAGCGGTCGGACAATTGCCAGCAGGCTTGACAGCGCGCTGGAGCCAAAGTGAGGGACGTTTTTATATTGAAGGTACTCCAACTGAGGCTGGCTCTAAGACCTTTATCGTGCGGGCAACCAATGCCAATAACACCAGTGTCGAAGTTTCTCGAACGGTCACTGTTCTGAACAATGTTGGTGATTCAAGTTCTGTCACACCAGCTAGCAAAGGGGAAACCAACCCTACTACTTTCTCAAAAGATGCTTTAGCAGCTGGCGTTGTCGAAAAAGAGTATACGGAAGCGGTAACAATTAATGATTCAGACGGCATCACCAACTATCAGACTCAGGTTCAGTTGACCGGTGGTGAAGACCAGCTGAGAGAGTACGGTCTGCGCTTTGCAGTACAAAAAGCTAATAATGGTACTTTAACGTTTAACCTGTCTGGTACACCGACAAAAGCTGGCTATGTAGACTTTGATGTGACGGTGACAGATAACAAGGGTGCGGTCACGACCCAACACTTCACGATGACAATCAATCGTCCAATCGTTTGGCAGGAAACACCGCAAGGACAAAGAGGGAAAGATAATCCAACTTCCTTTAGTAATCCGAATTTTTCTAATGGTACTGTCGGACAACAATATAATCATACAACGCTTATTCGTGATCAGGATAATGAAACAAGTACTAGTCGATCTTGGTTTACAGGAGGCGCGAGTTCTTTTAGAACTCACTATGCTGAGACAAAGCTTCCAGGAGAGATTCTTTTAGATTATGTTGGAGACAATGCTAGTGGTAGAGATATTAGTCAAACCAATGCCAAAAATTCTGCTAGTCAATATGTTGGATTGGCCTCTGGTCAAGATAGTCTAGCTGCTGTTGGTCTAAGGTTTGAAGTGACCTATGGTGATGTCCGTAAGGTGGAAGATAGCTCTGAGCAGAGAGCTAACGCTGACTCACCAAGTGAAAGAAGATGGTTTCGATACTATCCAAAGTATGTTGGTAAACCAGGATTCAAGATTACAGGTACACCAACACGATCTGGCGAAGTTTCTTTCCAAGTTTGGGTTAAAGATGGTAAAGGGAATAAGATTATCCAAACATTCCGCTTTATGGTCAACGTACCTGAGGATAACAAAAGAGATCAAAACAGTGGTTCAGATAATACTAGCCGGATTAGCTATCAGGGGGCTTACCAAACTGCTCGTGTTGGACAGCCATATTCAAGCGCAATTACTATAAGAAATGCGACGACTGCTACGGTTAATAGTGTTCTGCCAAGCGGCTTGACTGCGACTTGGGATCAGACTTCTGGTCAACTGCAGATCTCTGGTATTCCAGCTCAAGACACTGATGGCAACTATCCAATCTCCATCACAGCGACAAATGCCAGTGGTCAAAGTATGACCTTTACACGGACTCTAACCGTTTTACGGACAGATAAACCAAAACCTGTCTTGACAAGCGATACCTTTGATGGTGATTTCCGTACAGCCGTTCTAGACACTCCGTACAGCCATTACATCAATGTCAAAAATGGTGCTCAAATCGCTAAAGTCGAACGAACAGCAGGTGTCCTGCCAGAAGGAATTACCGCACGATGGGATAATGATAACAAGCGCTTCTATTTAGAAGGAATTCCAAAACAAGACGGTAGCTTTAACTTTACCTTAACGGCGACAGATATCAATGGCTATCAAGTAAGTAAATCTTACTATATCAATGTTATCTTGATTGAAAAAGATAAGCCAGCGGCGACCAATGTTGTCTTTGACGATAAAGGCTTTAAAACAGCTCGACAAGGACAAGGTTACAGCGATTATGTTACTGTTAATGGTGGCGCTGTTAGGGCAGAGATTGAAGCCAGCACCTTACCAGATGGTTTGACGGCTGTATGGGACGCTGGAACAGGCCGCGTTTATGTGGAAGGTATTCCAAGCCGTGCTGGAAACTACCGTGTCCTCATCACAGCGACAGATGCCAATGGAAATAAGACTAGTACGACTAAGACTCTGACGGTCTTACTGCCAGAGAAACCAACTGTCAAGAGCACAGTTACTTTTGGCTCAGAGCAGTTAGCAACCGGTAGAAAGGGTCAACCATATAACACCTATATTACTGTCAATGGAGCAAAAACTGTTACTATTACAGAAGGTACGCTACCGTCTGGTGTAACAGCTAGCTTTGACTCGGCTAGTGGTCAGTTTAAGTTCACGGGGACTCCAACGCAAGTTGGTAACTTTGAACTTATGATCACAGCGACCGATGAAGCTGGAAACAAGGCGACCTTGAAGAGAAACCTTACTATCCTTCAACCTGACCAAGAAACTACGAAGTCAACTATCAAATTTGGTCCAGAAAACTTTGCCATTGGTAAGAAAGGTGAAGGATACAGCAGTCACCTGACCGTGACGGGTGCAGCGACAGTGACGATTACAGAAGGTGCTCTGCCTCCAGGAGTAACTGCGACCTTTGATGCGGCTAATAATCAATTTAAGCTATCTGGAACTCCAACCCAAGCGGGGGATTATCCAATTACGATTACAGCAGTTGATTCGGCTGGTAATAAAGTAGTTACCAAGAGAGTTGTCGCGATTCATAGTGATGTGAAAGACCAAGTGGCGCCAAATACAGTTTATAATATGTTTGGTGATAGTGGCCTCCCTAATGGTACTGTGAACCAAGATTATGAAGGCAATATTAGACTGAATAAGGCCTCAACTGTTACTGTAACCGGTGGTACTTTACCAAGTGGCTTGTCAAGTAGATGGATTCCTGCACTGAAAACCTTTAGAATTACAGGTACACCGACTCAGGCAGGTCTTGCTAGCATTGATTTGACAGCAACAGATGAGCAAGGAAACCAAGTAACCAAAACCTTCAAGTTCCACATCTTAAATCCTGGCGAAACCAAGGCAAATGAAGTGGATCATCCAAGCGTCTTCACTAAAACCCTTTATGACTATGGTCGAGCACCATCTACAACACCATTGGTTTCAGATGGTGTCGTTGGAACAGCTAAAAACGATACGGTCTATATACACGATCAGGACAATGGAGGCACGACAAATTCTTACTATGATTCATGGCCTTCACAGGATAGTGCAAAGAGGGCTGTTAGGATCATTTCTGGGCGTGATCAATTAAATGATTTGGGATTAGAGTTTGAGGTTGATGCGACTCACGTTGGTAACGGTAATTATGTTCCATACTTCCGTATCACAGGTAACCCAGTTGCTTCAGGTTATGTCAGTTTTGTCGTCCAAGTCACAGATGCAAAAGGCAATGTAACCAAACAAACCTTTAACTTCAAGGTGACACCAAAAGAAACGGTAGCTGACCGTCCAACGACCTTTGATAAAAATGCTGGCATAACAGAAAACCTGGATGGTCCGAATGATGGTTCTTTCACAAATCGTACAGTTGGAGAAAATAAATCTGAGCAAGTCTATGTCCATGACCAAAATAATTCAATTAATGTAAGTTATAGGCCAGGTTATGTAGGTTATCGCTATGGTGGCTGGCCAACTGAGGCAGAAGCCAAAAATTCTGTTAGCATAACAGATGGACTAGCTAGTTTAACTGCGGTGGGATTAACCGCAACAATTAAAAGTGGAGTATATGGTAACAACTTTATACCATATATTGAGGTAGCAGGCACTCCAACGGCTTCAGGCCAAGTCAGCTTTACCGTTAAAGTGACAGATGCATCGGGTAATGTTACATTCCAAACCTTTAAGTTCAATGTCAATGTCCCAGACAAGGCAAGTCAAGATAAGCCTAATGCACCAACAACCTTTGATAAAAATGCTCTCATAACAGAAGGCCAGAATGGTCCGAATGATGGTTCTTTCACAAATCGTACAGTTGGAGAAAATAAATCAGAGCAAGTCTATGTCCATGACCAAAATAATCCAGGATATTATACTTGGAAGCGGTTTTATTATGGTGGCTGGGAAACTGAGGCAGCAGCCAAAAATTCTGTTAGCATAACAGATGGACTAGCTAGTTTGGCTGCGGTGGGATTAACCGCAGAAATTAAAGCTAAATATGAAGGCAACTTTATACCATATATTGATGTAACAGGCACTCCAACGGCTTCAGGACGCGTCAGCTTTACCGTTAAAGTGACAGATGGATTAGGAAATGTTACGAATCAAATCTTTAGCTTCAATGTCAATGTACCGGATAAAACGACAGCTAATCATGCTAGTACTTTTGATAAAACGGTATCTAATGCAACAAATGATGCAGTTGTTCCGAATCCAACGGTCGGTCAATCATATAATCAAAAAATTTATGTCCACGATGCGGACAATACCCGTGGTCATTACTGGGGCAATCAAACAGCTGCCCAGAATGCCATTCGCTTAGTTAGCGGTGGTGATACTCTGACAGCTCTTGGACTGACCTTTGAAACAGGAGTTGAGGCTAGTGGTTATTATGGAAATCAGTATACTCCTTATTTCAGAATTCATGGAACACCGAGAAACTCAGGAAATATCAGCTTTGTGGTCGAAGTAACTGATGAACAAGGTAACGTGACTCGTCAAACCTTTAACTCCGCTTCCAACCGTGATAATGCTCAAAATCCGGGGGCTGAAGGTGAGTTTGACATGACATCACTGCGGAACTCACTCAGTGTCTACCGTAACTTGAGTAACAACACCTCGCGTTGGGTCAGCCAGCACTCTGTATCGCTTTCTCAAAGCGCTTCAGTATCGGCTAGTCGTCGCGACTCAGCAAGCTTGAGTAACAGCATTTCGGCATCCATCTCAGGCAGCCAAAGTGCATCGATCTCAGTAAGTAGCAGCGTAAGCGCATCAATTAGCGCGTCTAACTCAGTAAGCGCAAGCAACTCTGTATCTGCATCAATTTCAGGATCGATTTCTGCAAGCAACAGTGCTTCAGTATCAGTAAGCAACAGCGTGAGCGCATCAATTTCAGGATCGATTTCTGCAAGTCAAAGCGCTTCAGTATCAGTAAGCAACAGCGTAAGCGCATCAATTTCAGGATCGATTTCTGCAAGTCAAAGTGCATCAGTATCAGTAAGCAACAGCGTGAGTGCATCAATCAGTGCATCGAACTCAGCAAGTACATCAGTTTCTGTAAGTAACAGCGTGAGTGCATCAATCAGTGCGTCGAACTCAGCAAGTGCATCAGTTTCTGTAAGCAACAGCGTGAGCGCATCAATTAGTGCATCGAACTCAGCAAGTGCATCAGTTTCTGTAAGTAACAGCATGAGCGCGTCAATTAGTGCATCGAACTCAGTAAGCGCAAGCAACTCTGTATCTGCATCAATTTCAGGATCGATTTCTGCAAGTCAAAGCGCTTCAGTTTCTGTAAGTAACAGCGTGAGCGCGTCAATTAGTGCATCGAACTCAGTAAGCGCAAGCAACTCTGTATCTGCATTAATTTCAGGATCGATTTCTGCAAGTCAAAGTGCTTCAGTATCAGTAAGTAACAGCGTGAGTGCGTCTATCAGCGCGTCAAATTCAGTAAGCGCAAGCAACTCTGTATCTGCATCAATTTCAGGATCGATTTCTGCAAGTCAAAGTGCTTCAGTATCAGTAAGTAACAGCGTGAGTGCGTCTATCAGCGCGTCAAATTCAGTAAGCGCAAGCAACTCTGTATCTGCATCAATTTCAGGATCGATTTCTGCAAGTCAAAGCGCTTCAGTCTCAGTAAGCAACAGCGTGAGTGCGTCAATTAGTGCATCGAACTCAGTAAGCGCAAGCAACTCTGTATCTGCATCAATTTCAGGATCGATTTCTGCAAGTCAAAGCGCTTCAGTCTCAGTAAGCAACAGCGTGAGTGCGTCAATTAGCGCATCGAACTCAGCAAGCGCATCTGTATCTGTAAGCAATTCAGAATCTGCATCAGTATCAGTAAGCAACAGTGTGAGTGCGTCAATTAGCGCATCTAACTCTGTATCAGCGAGCGAGTCAGCATCAATTAGTGCATCGAACTCAGCAAGCGCATCTGTATCTGTAAGCAATTCAGAATCTGCATCAGTCTCAGTAAGCAACAGCGTGAGTGCATCAATTAGCGCATCTAACTCTGTATCAGCGAGCGAGTCAGCATCAATTAGTGCATCGAACTCAGCAAGCGCATCTGTATCTGTAAGCAATTCAGAATCTGCATCAGTATCAGTAAGCAACAGTGTGAGTGCGTCAATTAGCGCATCTAACTCAGCGTCAGTAAGTGCAAGTGAATCTGCATCCATCAGCGTATCTAACTCAATTAGTGCGAGCCACAGTGTTTCTATCTCCTTGAGTAATGGTGGTAGCACTGCAGCAAGCCACAGCGCATCTGTCTCAGTAAGCAACAGCGTGAGTGCATCAATTAGCGCATCGAACTCAGCAAGCGCATCTGTATCTGTAAGCAATTCAGAATCTGCATCAGTCTCAGTAAGCAACAGCGTGAGTGCATCAATTAGCGCATCTAACTCTGTATCAGCGAGCGAGTCAGCATCAATTAGTGCATCGAACTCAGCAAGCGCATCTGTATCTGTAAGCAATTCAGAATCTGCATCAGTATCAGTAAGCAACAGCGTGAGTGCATCAATTAGCGCCTCTAACTCAGCATCAGTAAGTGCAAGTGAATCTGCATCTATCAGCGTATCTAACTCAATTAGTGCGAGCCACAGCGTCTCTATCTCCTTGAGTAATGGTGGTAGCACTGCAGCAAGCCACAGCGCATCAGTCTCAGTAAGCAACAGTGTGAGTGCGTCAATTAGCGCAAGCAACTCTGTATCAGCGAGCGAGTCAGCATCAATTAGTGCATCGAACTCAGCAAGCGCATCTGTATCTGTAAGCAATTCAGAATCTGCATCAGTCTCAGTAAGCAACAGCGTGAGTGCATCAATTAGCGCAAGCAACTCTGTATCAGCGAGCGAGTCAGCATCAATTAGTGCATCGAACTCAGCAAGCGCATCTGTATCTGTAAGCAACAGCGTGAGTGCATCAATTAGCGCATCTAACTCAATTAGTGCGAGCCACAGCGTCTCTATCTCCTTGAGTAATGGTGGTAGCACTGCAGCAAGCCACAGCGCATCAGTCTCAGTAAGCAACAGCGTGAGCGCATCAATTAGCGCCTCTAACTCTGTATCAGCGAGCGAGTCAGCATCAATTAGTGCATCGAACTCAGCCAGCGCATCAGTCTCAGTAAGCAACAGCGTGAGCGCATCAATTAGCGCCTCTAACTCTGTATCAGCGAGCGAGTCAGCATCAATTAGTGCGTCTAACTCAGCAAGCGCATCTGTATCTGTAAGCAATTCAGAATCTGCATCAGTCTCAGTAAGCAACAGTGTAAGCGCGTCAATTAGCGCAAGCAACTCTGTATCAGCGAGCGAGTCAGCATCAATTAGTGCATCGAACTCAGCAAGCGCATCTGTATCTGTAAGCAATTCAGAATCTGCATCAGTCTCAGTAAGCAACAGCGTGAGTGCATCAATTAGCGCCTCTAACTCAGCATCAGTAAGTGCAAGTGAATCTGCATCTATCAGCGTATCTAACTCAATTAGTGCGAGCCACAGTGTTTCTATCTCCTTGAGTAATGGTGGTAGCACTGCAGCAAGCCACAGCGCATCAGTCTCAGTAAGCAACAGCGTGAGCGCATCAATTAGCGCCTCTAACTCTGTATCAGCGAGCGAGTCAGCATCAATTAGTGCATCGAACTCAGCAAGTGCATCAGTCTCAGTAAGCAACAGTGTAAGCGCGTCAATTAGCGCAAGCAACTCTATGTCAGCGAGCGAGTCAGCATCAATTAGTGCATCGAACTCAGCAAGCGCATCTGTATCTGTAAGCAATTCAGAATCTGCATCAGTCTCAGTAAGCAACAGCGTGAGTGCATCAATTAGCGCAAGCAACTCTGTATCAGCGAGCGAGTCAGCATCAATTAGTGCTTCTAACTCAGCAAGCGCATCTGTATCTGTAAGCAACAGCGTGAGTGCATCAATTAGCGCATCTAACTCAGCATCAGTAAGTGCAAGTGAATCTGCATCTATCAGCGTATCTAACTCAATTAGTGCGAGCCACAGCGTCTCTATCTCCTTGAGTAATGGTGGTAGCACTGCAGCAAGCCACAGCGCATCAGTCTCAGTAAGCAACAGCGTGAGCGCATCAATTAGCGCCTCTAACTCTGTATCAGCGAGCGAGTCAGCATCAATTAGTGCATCGAACTCAGCCAGCGCATCAGTCTCAGTAAGCAACAGCGTGAGTGCATCAATTAGCGCAAGCAACTCTGTGTCAGCGAGCGAGTCAGCATCAATTAGTGCGTCTAACTCAGCAAGCGCATCTGTATCTGTAAGCAATTCAGAATCTGCATCAGTCTCAGTAAGCAACAGCGCGAGTGCATCAATTAGCGCATCTAACTCAGCGTCAGTAAGTGCAAGTGAATCTGCATCTATCAGCGTATCTAACTCAATTAGTGCGAGCCACAGTGTTTCTATCTCCTTGAGTAATGGTGGTAGCACTGCAGCAAGCCACAGCGCATCAGTCTCAGTAAGCAACAGCGTGAGCGCATCAATTAGCGCCTCTAACTCTGTATCAGCGAGCGAGTCAGCATCAATTAGTGCATCGAACTCAGCAAGCGCATCTGTATCTGTAAGCAACAGCGTAAGTGCGTCAATTAGCGCCTCTAACTCTGTATCAGCGAGCGAGTCAGCATCAATTAGCGCAAGCAACTCTGTGTCAGCGAGCGAGTCAGCATCAATTAGTGCATCTAACTCTGCATCAGTAAGCGCAAGTACTTCAGCATCAGTAAGTGCAAGTACTTCAGCATCAGTAAGTGCATCTAACTCTGCTTCAGTAAGCGCAAGTACTTCAGCATCAGTAAGTGCATCTAACTCTGCATCAGTAAGTGCATCTAACTCTGCTTCAGTAAGCGCAAGTACTTCAGCATCAGTAAGTGCATCTAACTCTGCATCAGTAAGCGCAAGCACAAGTGCATCAGTAAGTGCAAGTACTTCAGCATCAATCAGTGCATCTAACTCCGCTTCAGTAAGCACAAGTACTTCAGCATCAGTAAGTAACTCTGTATCAGCAAGCACAAGTGCATCAGTAAGCACAAGTACTTCAGCATCAGTAAGTGCATCTAACTCTGCATCAGTAAGTGCAAGTACTTCAGCATCAGTAAGTGCATCTAACTCTGCATCAGTAAGCGCAAGTACTTCAGCATCAGTAAGTGCAAGTACTTCAGCATCAGTAAGTGCATCTAACTCTGCTTCAGTAAGTGCAAGTACTTCAGCATCAGTAAGTGCATCTAACTCTGCATCAGTAAGCGCAAGCATCTAACTCTGCATCAGTAAGTGCATCTAACTCTGCTTCAGTAAGCGCAAGTACTTCAGCATCAGTAAGTGCATCTAACTCTGCTTCAGTAAGCGCAAGCACAAGTGCATCAGTAAGTGCAAGTACTTCAGCATCAATCAGTGCATCTAACTCCGCTTCAGTAAGCACAAGTACTTCAGCATCAGTAAGTAACTCTGTATCAGCAAGCACAAGTGCATCAGTAA